>JAZNPN010000024.1:0-49041 GCA_045589715.1 Clostridia bacterium
AGTGTCATTTATAAGTGTCGAAAAAATGCGGAATATTTTTCAACCGCACTTTTTTATTGATTTTACTTGCTAAAAAATATGGTTTTTTAGAAAAATTAATAGGTAAATATATAAAAGTGTTGGTTTTGTTTTGATTTTTAAAAAACTATTGACATTCTATAAAATATATGTTAGAATGCTAATAGAATAAATTAGAGAAAGGGTGGAATTATATGGATTATGAAAAAATTATTCTTGAGTTATTAGGAAGAATACAAGTGTTAGAAGAAAAAGTCGACATTCTAACAAAAAAAGAGGAAGAAAAGCCAAGTATAACAACCAATGATATATGCAAATACATAAAAGATTTAAAAGTTCTTGCAAAAGAGGAAGGAAAAAGAAGTGTTATTTTAATATCAAGGGATATTCATAGACAACTTAAATTAAAAAGCAGATTTCCAATGGTATGTAATGCTATGCGACAATGTATGGAAGAAAATGACAATATTATATTTCAGCCGCCAAAAGGCAATTCTTCAACACTTGAAATAGAATACAAATTATAATTTGCGAGGTAAAGGTTATGTCTAAAAGAGGAAGAAGAACAGGTTTGTTTATTGGTGGAGTTCTTTATGGGTTAATAAGAGGAATATTTTTTAAAAATAAGTATTAAGGGGTAATTACTATGTGTAAAAATATCAATATTATATGGGCAAACATTCTCAGAAACGAAAATGAAATATTTAGAACAGTAACAGGCATATCCTACACTTATGTAGTCAAGAATGATTTTATCCTAATAAACAATGACAGAAGGAGATTGATTACAAAAGAAGAAATAGAAAGAGCTTTATTGATTGAAAATCCTTCTCCGTCAAAAATCCAATCAAAGGGCATATGGGGTCCGTCATATGTATATGGAATAATTACAGATAACAGGATTAAAGCATAAGCAATTTAATTTTTATGTTGAAATCTCAACGAAAAAATTATTTCACAGAAAATAAAGTTATAGGGAAAGAGGAGTTTTGCTTGACTTAAGACGGATTTTGGTGTATAATAATTGTTTAATTACGGAAAAGGGGTGGAAGGTATGGATAAATATGAATTTAAGGCTATGCAGAATGATATGGACGAAAGTATTGATAAATACATTAACTTAATTCACGACCATACTACGGCGTGGAATTCTATTCCGTCGCATTATTATACAGATTATAATGTAAAATCGGGACTTCGAAATGCCGACGGCACAGGCGTGCTTGCGGGCTTTACATCAATCGGTGAGGTTCACGGATATGTGCTTGACGAAGGTAACAAGGCTCCCGTTCCCGGTAAGCTCAGATACAGAGGTATTGACATTGAGGATGTTGTTAAAGCGTGCCAGGAGGAGGAGAGATTTGGCTTTGAAGAAACTGCGTTTTTGCTTATGTTCGGCTATCTGCCCGACAAGAAAACATTGTCAGAGTTTGCTGAATTTATTGCCAAAAAGCGTAATCTTCCCGATGAATTTACGGAGGATATGATATTCAAAGCGCCAAGCAAAAACATTATGAACAAACTTGGACGCTCAGTTTTGGCACTTTATTCTTATGATGATAATCCTGATGATATATCTGTCCCCAATCTTTTGAGACAGAGTCTTGACCTTATTGCAAGATTTCCTGTTTTGGTTGCAAATGCGTACAGTTGTAAAAGGCATTATTTTGATGGAGAGAGTTTGGTTCTTCATAACCCGAATCCTGATCTTTCAACTGCCGAAAACTTTTTGTATATGATAAGACCTGATAAAAAGTTTACAAAGCTTGAAGCAGAGGCTCTTGATTTGTCTATGATGCTTCAGGCAGAGCATGGAGGAGGCAATAACTCTGCATTCACAGTCAGAGTTTTATCTTCCACAGGCACTGATACATATTCTGCAATATCAGCATCAGTTGGCTCTTTAAAGGGCCCTAAGCACGGCGGTGCTAATGATAAGATGCTTTCTCAGATGGAGGAAATCAAGGCAAATGTCAAGGATTGGACAGATGAGACTGAGGTTTTGGAATATCTCAAAAAGATTTTGAGAAAAGAAGCAGGTGACGGAAAAGGACTTATTTATGGTATAGGTCACGCTGTTTATACGATTTCTGACCCCCGTACTGCAATACTTAAAGAAAGAGCTAAGGAGCTTGCCGGTGTTACCAATCACGAAAAAGAGTTCAGACTTTATGACTTGGTGCAAAGACTTGCCCCGGTTGCTTTCCGTGAGGTTAAAGGGGTTGAGAAAGATATGTGTGCAAATGTTGATTTTTATTCAGGATTTGTATATCAGATGTTAAAACTCCCGCAGGAGCTTTATACACCAATATTTGCAATGTCAAGAATAGTTGGTTGGTGTGCTCACAGAATGGAAGAGATAATGACAAGTAATAAAATTATCCGTCCTGCGTATAAGAGCACCGTTAAAAGAATGGGATATACTCCTATTGATGAAAGATAATAAAAAACAGATGCGAAAAATCGCATCTGTTTTTTTATAGTTCGGCTGCAATTGTTTCGGGTTCAATTGCCTCTAATTTGCTGACTGAAATTTCATAGGCGGTCTTTGTTTCAAATTCATCATCGCTTATTCGCTTCTGATATTCACGGCTTTGAATTCTTCCCCATATGTGAAGATTTGAACCAACGGGCAAACTTTCTGCATATTTTGCGTTTCTGCCCCATGCAATGCAGGGAATATAATCTGATTTATTATAAGAACGATTTACGGCAAGAAGAATATCCGCAATTTCACGCTGAAAAGGCGTGGTTCGATAAATTGGTTCTTTACAGATATAGCCGTTTAAAAAGATTTTGTTTGGGTTTTCCATATCGTCGTCGCTTGAAATGTTGTCAATTTCCTTTACAAAGACCGTCAGGACAAGACGATTGCCTACACCTGAAAAATTATTGTAGGAGCGAAATTGTCCCGCAATTTTTACAAAGTCGCCGTATTCAGGTTTTTTCAGAGGGAAAAAACGCTCTGAAATCGTAATGTTGATTAAGTCAAAGTTGTCGCTAAGACGCGGAACTTTTAATTTGAATAAGTAAAATTTTTCGCCGTATATCATATGCGAAAAGGTCAGCTCTGAGTCAACTGTGCCAAGTAAAGAAACCCGATTGTTTTCAAGATAAGTATTTTCCAATTTAAAATTCACTCCTGTCAATTAGTTACTCTAAATTATATTCATTTGATAGCAATTTAGAACCTGATTACTTTAAAGACCTCAGCATCTGTATCGCAAAGCAGCATAGCAGTAACTGCAGCAAGGCTTTGGAAGATGTCATCGGGTTTTTTAAACCATTTTACATTAAACTCCTGAGGGGAAACTTTTTTTCCGCTGAGTGTAAAAATAGTTCTTTGCAGACAGAAGGTAAATCCGTCATCGTCAATACTTGAGGCGGTAATGGTAGAGTTAAGCCTTAGCCCGCATGTCAGTATGACATAATTGTTGTTATTTACAGATTCTATATCGGATATGTCATCAATGTTTACAATTAAGTTGTTGCCGACTTTAAGCATAAAAATCACCATTTTCATTTAAATATATTTCATTTTTCCCCATTGTATATAAATTATGCCTTTGAACATAATAGGTTTAAAGGAAGTGAAAAAATTGTTAATGACTCTGCTTAGAACGCTTATTATGTACGCGGTGGTAGTAGGAGCGCTTCGAATGATGGGTAAGCGTCAGATAGGCGAGCTGGAGGCTTCAGAGCTTGTGGTTACTATCATAATTTCAGACATTGCGGCGATGCCTATTACCAATATGGGAGTACCCCTGATTACCAATATTGTTGCAATACTTACATTGATGTTGCTTGAAATTTTTATATCATTTGGTGCATTTAAAAGCCCCAGAATACGAGGTATTATGTACGGAAAACCCAGTACATTTTTTAAAAACGGAAAATTCAATCAGAAAGAAATGCTAAAACAACGCTTTAATGTTGCGGACATAATGGAAGAAATAAGGGGAAATGGTGTGTGCAGTCTCTCGGAGGTAGAGTATATAGTTATGGAAACCAATGGCAAGGTAAGCGTTATTTTAAAGCAAAGCGAAAGTCCTGTAACCCCTAAACAAATGGGAATAGAGACGGAGCCCGTGCGGCTTAGCTATATAATCGTTGATAATGGTCTGCCGATTAAAAGCAGTATGAAACAGCTTGGACTTAATAATGAGTGGCTTCAAAAACAAGTAAGGGAAAACGGACTTAAATGTGTCAACGATATTTTTTATCTGAGCTTTGAAGCAGACACGGGCAAAACAGTGCTTATACCCAGGGAGAGATAAGTATGAGACGAATGATTTTGGCATCTGTAATAATTTTGCTGATTGTAACACTTGTAGCCTTTCATTTAATAAAGATACACAGAATTTGTGATGAGATAATAATAAAATCTTCTGAGGTATTTATAGCGTATGATGCGGATGATTGGGATAAAATTTATACCGAAACAAGGGAAATATCAGATATATGGCAGAAAAATAGATTCTGGTCAACACTTACTTTGCCAACAGCCCAGATTGATGAGATAGAGATATCTCTTGAGCAGAGCATAAGATATGCAGAACTTGAGGCAAAACCTGATTTTATAGGTGAATTTAAAATGTTTTATATGCTGGTTGAACATATTCCGAGACAAGAGGGATTAAGCATTGAGGAATTGTTCTAAAAATATGGGCAAATTGGGTGTTCTTACTTGACATTTCTTTAACAATAAGATAAAATATATAGGTGAATTTTTAAAGAACGAAAGGATGTCAAAAATGGGAATGACACTTGCTCAGAAAATCCTGAAAGCGCACTTAGTAAGCGGTGAAATGGTTGCAGGTTCTGAAATCGGCATAAAGATTGACCAGACCCTTACTCAGGACGCTACCGGAACGATGGCTTATCTTGAATTTGAAGCTATGGGCGTTCCGAGGGTTAAGACTGAAAAATCGGTTGCTTATATTGATCATAATACTCTGCAAAGCGGATTTGAAAATGCTGATGACCACAGATTCATCGGCAGCGTATGTAAAAAACATGGAATTTATTTTTCAAGACCCGGAAATGGTATCTGCCATCAGGTACATCTTGAAAGATTTGGAATACCCGGAAAAACACTCATAGGTTCTGACAGTCACACGCCGACCGGCGGCGGTATCGGTATGATAGCGATTGGTGCAGGCGGAATGGATGTTGCAGTTGCTATGGGCGGCGGTACATATTATATTACTTGTCCAAAAATCGTTAAGGTGGAACTTACAGGCAAGTTAAGACCGTGGGTTGCTGCAAAGGATGTTATCCTTGAAGTGCTGAGAAGACTCTCTGTTAAAGGTGGCGTCGGCAAGATAATTGAATATTGCGGAGAGGGCGTTAAAACACTCTCAGTTCCTGAGCGTGCAACCATTACCAATATGGGGGCAGAACTTGGTGCGACTACTTCAATATTCCCATCTGATGAAACTACAAGAGAATTTTTAAAGGCACAGATGAGAGAAGAAGATTATACACCGCTTTGTGCTGACCCTGATGCTGTATATGATGAGTCTATCGAAATTAACTTGAGCGAGCTTGTGCCTCTTGCGGCGTGCCCGCACTCCCCTGACAATGTTAAGTCATGCGAGGAAATCGGCAACCTTAAGGTTGATCAGGTGTGTATCGGCTCTTGCACAAATTCATCACTTCTTGATATGTTAAAAGTTGCACATATCTTAAAGGGCAAGACTGTTCATCCCGATGTATCTTTATCAATTGCTCCGGGTTCTAAGCAGGTTTTGAATATGCTTGCTCAGTGCGGTGCGCTCTCTGATATGATAGACGCGGGTGCAAGAATTTTAGAAAGTGCTTGCGGACCTTGTATCGGTATGGGTCAGTCGCCAAATTCGGGCGGTATTTCGCTTCGTACCTTTAATAGAAACTTTGAGGGCCGCTCCGGTACAAAAGATGGTCAGATTTATCTGGTATCTCCTGAACTTGCGGCAGCGTCAGCACTCACCGGTGTGCTTACTGACCCAAGAACATTAGGCGATATGCCGGAGTTTGAACTTCCCGAAATATTTACAATCAATGATAATATGGTAGTACCGCCCGTTGCTGAAGAAGAAATGGACAGCGTTGAGGTGTTAAGAGGACCAAATATTAAGCCTTTCCCTGTATCTGAGGCAATGGCTGACGAGATTTTGGCTCAGTGCAGCTTAAAGGTCGGCGATAACATTACAACTGACCATATTATGCCTGCAGGCGCAAAGATTTTGCCGCTTCGCTCTAATATTCCGAAGATTTCTGAATACTGCTTCGCAGTTTGCGATGAAACTTTCCATGACAGAGCGCTTGAACTTAAAAAGAGCATAATAGTTGGCGGTTCTAATTATGGACAAGGTTCTTCAAGAGAGCACGCGGCACTTGCTCCGCTTTACTTGGGAGTTAAGGCTGTAATTGTTAAGTCATTTGCAAGAATTCATATGGCAAACCTTATAAACGCAGGAATCATCCCTATGACATTTAAGAATGAGGCTGACTATGATAGGATAGAGCAGAGCGATGAACTTAAGATTTCAAATCTTATAGACAGCGTTAAAAATGATTCTGAAATCACTGTTACCAATGTAACAAAGGGCTTTGATTTTAAAGTATGTATTGATTTGTCACAGCGTCAGCGCGAGATGTTGATTGCGGGCGGATTGCTTAATTATACAAAAAATAACGCATAGGAGATAAATGTATGGAAAAAATCAAGATGACGACGCCGCTTGTCGAGATGGACGGCGACGAGATGACCAGAATTATCTGGAAAATGATAAAGGATATTCTCATTCTGCCTTATGTTGATTTAAAGACAGAATACTATGATTTAGGACTTGAATACAGAAACGAAACTGATGATAAAGTTACATTTGATTCAGCCTATGCTACCAAGAAATATGGCGTTGCGGTTAAGTGTGCAACAATCACACCAAACGCTGCCAGAATGGATGAATATGATTTAAAGGAAATGTGGAAATCTCCAAACGGAACGATCCGTGCAATTCTTGACGGAACAGTTTTCCGTGCTCCGATTATTGTAAAAGGGATTACACCATATATTCCTACATGGACAAAACCTATAACAATTGCCCGTCATGCTTACGGCGATGTTTATAAAAATGTTGAAATCAAGGTAGAGGATGGCTCAAAGTGTGAACTTGTTTGCACAGACAAAAACGGCAACGAGGTTCGTGAGCTTATTCATAATTTTGACGGCAGCGGCGGTATTATTCAGGGACTTCATAATATAGACAAGTCTATCGAAAGTTTTGCCCGTTGTTGCTTTAACTATGCACTTGATACAAAGCAGGACATATGGTTTGCATCAAAGGATACCATTTCCAAAAAGTATGACCACAGATTTAAGGATATCTTCCAGGAAGTTTTTGAAAATGAATATAAGGACAAGTTCGAAAAGGCAGGAATTGAATATTTCTACACACTGATTGATGATGCAGTTGCAAGAGTTATCCGCTCTGAGGGCGGTTACATCTGGGCGTGCAAAAACTATGAGGGAGATGTAATGTCTGATATGGTTGCAACAGCTTACGGAAGTCTTGCTATGATGACATCAGTTCTTGTATCCCCTGACGGTACTTATGAGTATGAAGCAGCTCACGGAACTGTTCAGAGACATTACTACAAGCACTTAAAGGGTGAGGAAACCTCTACAAACAGCGTAGCAACGCTCTTTGCCTGGACAGGTGCACTTCGCAAGAGAGGCGAACTTGACGGACTTTCAGAACTTTGTGATTTTGCAGATAAGCTTGAAAAAGCTACCATTAAAACAATCGAGGACGGCATTATGACTGGTGACCTTTATGCACTGTCAAGCCTTGAAAATAAAAAGAAAGTAAACACAGAGGAATTCTTGGTTGCGGTAAATGACAGACTTAAGGCCTCTTTTTAATCTTTAAAAATGGAGTGTTTCCGAAATGGAGAAAAAAGTATCTGCATCTGTTGTTAACAGATTACCGAGATATTACCGATATCTTTTAGAACTTGAAAACGGCGGAGTTGAGCGTATTTCTTCAAAGGATTTAAGTGAGCGTATGGGCGTTACAGCCTCACAGATACGCCAGGATTTGAATTGCTTTGGGGGATTTGGACAACAGGGGTATGGCTATAATGTCAAATTTTTAAAATCCGAGATTGCGAAGATTTTAGGGCTTGACCAAGGGTATACAGCAATTTTGGTCGGCGCGGGACATATGGGCAGAACCTTTGCAGTAAACACCAAGTTTGAGAGTCGTGGCTTTAAGCTTATCGGAATATTTGATTCTGACCCTAAAAAAGACGGACTTTTAGTTGGTGCGCACAAGGTTAAACCATATTCAGAGATTAAAAAGTTTATAAATGAAAATCATCCTAAAATGGCGATTTTGGCTGTTCCAAAGGATGCTACTCAAAATGTGGCAGAGGAACTTGTTAATTTTGGTATAACCGCGTTTTTAAACTTTTCATATACCGAATTATCGGCTAAAGATGGGATTTCGGTTGAAAATGTGCATCTGGGCGACAGCCTTATGCGTCTTTCTTATAAAATAGTTGAAAGTGGAAAATAGGTGGCAGTATGAAACTTGATTTAAATCCTGTCCATACCTTTGAGTGTGGACAATGCTTCCGCTTTAACACAAACGAAAAAGGTGAATATATCGGCATATCAGCCGGCAGAGTATGTCGTATTGATACTGAAAATAATTTAATCTGCGATGATTCTGATTTGGAGTATTGGCGCAAGTTTTTATCTCTTGATACGGATTACGAAAAAATTAAGTATGAACTTTTAATTCGTGATGACAAACTTAAGCCTTGTATTGAGTTTGGGACGGGAATAAGGATTTTAAAGCAGGATATATGGGAGACGATAATTTCTTTTATAATTTCTGCAAATAATAACATTCCCAGAATAAAAAAGATTATTGAGACAATGTGCTTGAATTTTGGCGACGAGATTGAATTTGAGGGAAATAAATATTATTCGTTTCCAACTCCTCAAAAAATCTCAGGTCTTACAAGAGAGGATTTGGCACCTCTTAGGGCAGGATATCGTGATAAATATATCTTAGATGCTGCAACTAAGATTGTAAGCGGCGAGGTAGACCTTGAGAAAATCGTAAATATGAACGATAAAGATGCCAAAAATACTCTTATGAAGATTAAGGGAGTGGGCGGCAAGGTCGCAGACTGCATTATGTTGTTTTCGCTTGGCAGATTTTCAGTGTTTCCGAAAGATGTCTGGATTAACAGGATTTTAACAGAGGTTTATGATGTTAATCCAAATGATGCCGATGTATTTGTAAGGGAGAAATATGGATGCTTTGCAGGATATGCCCAGCAGTATCTTTATTACTACTTCAGAACAACAAAAGAATAAAATTAAATTTATATAAATTGGAGGATTTAATTATGTTAGTACCAGCTACAGAAATGTTAAAAAAGGCAGTTGAAGGTCACTATGCAGTAGGACAGTTCAACATCAACAATCTTGAGTGGACTAAGGCTATTCTTTTAACTGCTCAGGAAAATAACTCACCTGTTATCCTCGGTGTATCTGAGGGTGCGGGCAAGTATATGACAGGTTTTAAGACTGTTTCAGCTATGGTTTCTGCTATGATAGAAGAACTTAATATCACAGTTCCTGTTGCGCTTCACTTAGACCATGGCAGCTATGAAGGCTGCTATAAATGTGTAAAGGCAGGTTTTTCTTCTATAATGTTTGATGGTTCACATTTTCCGATTGATGAAAATGTTGAAAAGACAACTGAGCTTGTTCATGTTGCTCATAACTTAGGACTCTCAATAGAGGCAGAGGTTGGTTCGATCGGCGGTGAAGAAGATGGCGTAGTAGGTGCAGGTGAGATTGCTGATCCCGCTGAATGTAAGAGAATTGCAGACCTTGGCGTTGACTTCCTTGCTGCAGGTATTGGTAATATTCACGGCAAATATCCTGAGAATTGGCAGGGCCTTGACTTTGATGCCCTTGCAAAAATTAAAGAACAGGTAGGCGATATGCCTTTAGTTCTTCACGGCGGAACGGGTATTCCTGCTGATATGATTAAAAAAGCAATTTCTTTAGGCGTTGCAAAAATCAATGTAAACACAGAGTGTCAGCTTTACTTCCAGGAAGCTACAAGAAAGTATATTGAAGCCGGCAAAGACCTTGAAGGTAAGGGATTTGACCCAAGAAAACTTTTGGCTCCCGGCTTTGAGGGAATTAAGACAATTGTTAAAGAAAAGATGGAACTTTTCGGTTCAATCGGCAAAGCGTAAAAATGATAGGTTTTCTAAAGAAAAATGTTGTAATGGTTGTGGCACTTTGTGCCGCAACCATTACCTCTGTAATAATACCTTTTGATAAAGAATATTTGGGATATTTTGATTTTAAAACGCTGACTTGTCTTTTTTGTGTGTTGGCAGTCGTTTGTGCATTAAGAAACATAAACTTTTTTTATTGTCTGGCTCACAAAATAGTAGAGTGCTTTAAAACAACCAAAATGAGTATATTGGCACTTGTCTACATAACATTTATCGGTTCAATGTTTATTGCAAACGATATGGCGCTTTTAACTTTTCTTCCCCTTGGGCATCTGGTGCTAACAACTACAAATAAGCAGAAGTACATGGCATTCACTTTTATTATGCAAAATATTGCGGCAAATCTTGGCGGTATGCTGACGCCGTTTGGAAATCCGCAGAATTTGTATCTTTATACAAAGTTTAACATTCCAACGGGCGAATTTATGCAGATAATGGCATACCCATTTGTGATTGCTATTTTAATTATCACTTTGTGTTGCTTGTTTATAAAATCAGAGCCACTTGAGCTGGAGCAGAAAAAGATTGAACTTGACCCTAAAAGGACGGCGGTTTATCTTGCGCTTTTTGCGCTCTCGATTTTGATAGTTTTCAGAAGTATTCCGTATTATGTGGGACTTATAGTTATACCCGCAGTCTTATTTTTTATGGATAAAGAAGCGCTTAAAGCGGTGGATTATCCGTTGCTTTTGACATTTGCATTTTTCTTTGTGTTTGCAGGGAATATGTCAAGAATAGATGCAGTGCAAAATATTTTCTCGTGGCTTCTTTCAAAGAATACACTTTTGTTCAGCATACTTTCGTGTCAGATTATAAGCAATGTTCCGTCAGCAATTTTGCTGTCACAGTTTACGCAGAATTATACAGATTTACTGCTTGGCGTAAATATCGGAGGAGTAGGAACACTTATAGCATCCCTTGCAAGTTTGATTACACTTAGGGAGTATACAAAAACACGAGTTGGCAAAACGGGGAATTATGTAGGACTCTTTACCGCTATAAATTTTGCATTTTTGTTTGTTCTGTATGAGGCAATGATATTTATAAGATAAAAAAATCTGTTAAGCAATGCTTAACAGATTTTTTAGTTAGTCTTCAATTGGCTCTGAATATTCAGCGTATTCAACTGTGACTTCTTCAGCCTTTTTGTCTTTTGGCTTAAAGATTTCCGCAACTCTGTCAATTGCAGCGGGTGCGATATCTAAAAGTCTATCATAAATGCTGTTTTGAGGGGTAACTGAAATCATTCTGATTTTGCCGCCTCCCACAACTAAAAACGCCTCGGGTGTAAGTGAAATACCGCCGCCCGTGCCGCCGCCAAACAGGTTTTTAGGTTCTGTTTCGCCCTTTTTTGAATTGCTTTTTTCAAACTCGCTGCCGCCGACGCCAAAGCCTATGGCAACCTTTGAAATAGGTATAATAACCGAGCCGTCAGGAGAGGTGATAGGGTCGCCAACGATGGTGTTTACATCTATCATTTCCTTAAGTCCCTGAAGAGCAGTATACATAATTCCCTCGATTGGGTGTTTATCTGCCATTCTTCTTCACATCCTTTTTCTTTTTATTTTTTAAATAGGTAAAGAGCGCTGAAATCGGAGCACTTATAATATGTGCCACTCTTACCTTAATTATACTCTTAACTTTGATATCAAAACGCTCCTGATAAAAGTCGGGCGTAATATCAAGGGTTGGATATACAACCTTAAAATATCGCGTAAGCAGAGGATATAAAATACCCACCAAGTTCCAGAAAGAAGCATAAATCATTCCTGTCGCAGCAGGGTTTCCCGTGCCGTAGTCAATAGAAATTTTTAATGTTGGTATTTTAATTTTCTGCCTTGTTTTTTCTAAGAATTTTTTAATTATATCAAGCATATCTGAATACGCCGCGCTATACTCGTTCTTGATTTTTTTAATTTCATCAAAATCAATGCCTGAATCGGGTTTAAATATTCTTTTTTTGATATCCGAAAAATTACCTTTGTTTTCAGCAGGTTCAGATTCTTTTTTTTCAGACTTTGGTTTGTTTAAGTCAATCTCAATTTTTTTTCTGTAAAAAATATGTTTTATGTCAAGGCTTAAAATACTGTCCTTTAAAGATAGGTCAACGGTTAAATGCCACAACACGGCTAAAAGAAATATTAAGATTATAGCAAAAAGAATTATCAAAAGATAAGTCATAAGTCTACCTCATTAAAAATCGGTTTCCTCGGAGAGATTTTCCATATTTTCCTGTCTGTAATCAAGAACGCCTTCCATCTCAATTTGCTCTGCATCCTCAGCTGATTGACCCAGTGATTCAAAATCAGGAAGTTCATCAAGAGATGCAATGCCGAAAGTTCTCAAAAAATGCTGTGTAGTGCCTAATAATATAGGCCTTCCGGGAGCGTCTAAACGCCCTTTTTCTTCGATGAAGTTACGCTCAATCAGGCGGTTTACTATGTAGTCGCAGTTAACGCCTCTGATATGTTCAATCGAGCTTTTTGTAACGGGTTGTTTATAGGCCACAATGGATAAAACCTCTAAAGCGGCATTTGATAAATTCTGTTTTCTGGGAGGCTCGGCAAGACGGGAGATATACTCAAAATATTCGCCCCTTGTAGCTAATTGATAGCTGTCATCCATACGAATAATATGTATTCCCCTGCGCTCGTAGTTGTAGTCGTCCATCATTTTTTTAAGAATTTCACGAAGTGACTTCTTGTCTACATCGACGATATCTGCAAGCCGCTCAAGCTCTACAGCATCACCTGCGGCAAAAAGCACTCCCTCAATTATCGCCTGAATTTCTCTTATTTCCATAAATATTTCCTCTTTGTAAATATTTTAATCCTCTATCATCTCGATGTCAAGGTCGGATGTGTCATCGCAATAAACATTTGGATTTGATATATCGCCGCTATTGTCATATTCAACCCTGATTTTCTTAAGCTTTATAAGTTCAAGTACGGCCAAAAATGATGCAACTGCCTCAGGTTTTGTCTTTGCAGCAGAAAAAAGGTCTTTAAATAACATTTTACCCTTTTTGATTATAGACTTCCATATTCCCGAAACCTTTGAACGCACAGAAACTTTTTCATGCCCTACAATTCCCGAAAACGAAGTCTTTGGCGGCGGCATTTTGCGCTCAAGTCTCTGATATGCCCTCTTGTATGCAAGAATTAAATTTTCAGGGGTCAAGAGTGTTAAGTTAAGCTCTGCGGGCGGTCTTTCAATCGGGTCAGGAGCTTTAAAAAACATTGATGTTCCTATGTTTTCGCGCTCTTTGAAAAAGGCGGTTGATTCCTTAATCTTTTTATATTCTGTAAGACGCCGCACTAATTCTTCCCTCGGGTCAATATCATCCTCAGTTTCTTCTTCGGATTTTGGAAGAAGCAGTTTTGATTTAATTTGCAATAAAGTTGCGGCAAGTACTAAAAATTCGCTGGAAACCTCCAAATCCATTTCGTGCATCTCTTTAACAACCTCAAGATATTGGTCAAGAATCAGCGAAATGGGAATATCATATATACTTACCTTGTTTTTGCGGATTAGCATAAGAAGAAGGTCAAGAGGTCCTTCAAAGCTATCCAGTTTAAAATTTAACTGCTCCATAAAAACACCTTATAAAACCAAATTTATTATCATATCAAAGAAATTTAAAATCCCAAGTCTGCCCGCACTTAATAAATAATTGAAGATGGGCAGATTTATAAGAATTATCAGAACTATAAACCCGTATTGCTCATACTGCATTATCTTAAAATAAACTCTCTGCGGTAAAATTGCATTTAAAATTTTCGAGCCGTCAAGCGGCGGAATAGGAATTAAATTAAATAATCCAAGTCCGATATTAAACATTGTAAGATAATAGCATATGTTATAGCTTACATTTGCAAGGCTGTAGAAGATTGAAGTATCTGACTTAAAGGTAAGTCCCCCAAGCAGAATTACACCTATTTCTGCAAAAAATGCTACAATAAAATTCGAAATGGGGCCTGCAAGAGCTGTAATTGCCATGCCGCCCTTTTTGTGCTTAAAATACATAGGGTTTATGGGGACGGGCTTTGCCCAACCAAATCCAAAGAGAAGTAAGCAGAGCGCCCCGAAAGGGTCAAGGTGGTGGAGTGGGTTAAGTGACAATCTGCCCGAATATTTCGCCGTCTTATCTCCCATAAAATATGCCGCAAGTCCGTGTGATAATTCATGAACAGAGAGTGATAAAAGTACGCAGAATACGATTATCAATATATATACTAATTTTTGAGAAAAAGGTATGCCTGTGCTGAAAAGAATATCAAGCATAAATATCCCTCCTATAAGTCGTTTTTAATCAGATGGTCGTAGGTTTCACGCTTAACAGCCAAAACAGGCTTGCTGTCTTTTATCATAACAACAGGCGGTTTTGGAAGTCTGTTGTAGTTGCTTGCCATCGAGTAGTTGTAAGCGCCTGTAGAAAGTATTGCCAGAATGTCTCCTGATTTAACCTCGGGAAGCAACATATTTTCGCCGATTAAGTCGCCTGATTCACAGCATCTGCCCGCAATTGTGACGGGTTTTAAATCGGTTGCGGCAGGATTTTCAACTGCCATCGCCGTATACTCTGATTGATAAAGAATATATCTGGGGTTATCTGCCATACCGCCGTCAACCGAAACATATGTGCGGATATCGGGAATTTCCTTAACTGTGCCGACAGTATATAAAGTAAGACCGGCTTCAGCAACGATAGAGCGTCCCGGTTCAACTATAATAAATGGCAGCGAAAGATTGCGCTTTTTAGCCGTCTCCTTTACGATTTTAGAAACAGCTTTCATATATTCACAATAGTTTACAGGAGTATCATTTTGGGTATATTTTACGCCAAAGCCTCCGCCAAGGTTAAGAATTTTTGCCTCAAATCCATATTTGTCTTTAATGTCTGCGATGAAATTCATCATAACTTCAGCAGTTTTCTCAAATGGCTCAAGCTCAAAAATCTGCGAACCGATATGACAATGAAAACCAACCAATGTTACACAGTCAAGAGAAAGCGAAAGAGCAACAATTTCTTCTGCTTCGCCGGTTTCAAGTGCTACACCGAACTTTGAATCAATCTGTCCCGTCATAACAAAGCTGTGGGTATGGGCATCCACACCGGGCTTGATTCTGAACATAATTTTCGGACATTTGCCCATTTCCTTTGCAATATCGTTTAAGTGGACAAGCTCAAACTTGTTGTCAACTACAATACAGCCAATGTCATTTGAAAGAGCAAGACGAAGTTCGTCATCGGTTTTATTATTGCCGTGGAAATATATTTTCTCTGCGGGAAAGTCTGCCTTGAGTGCAGTATACATCTCTCCGCCGGATACTACATCAATGCCCATATTTTCCTCGTTTATAATTCTGTAAATATATTTGCAAGAAAGCGCCTTGCTGGCATAAAGAGCCAGTCCGTTACCATCGTAATGTTCCTGAATAGAATTTACATAAGCGCGGCAGTTGTTTCTGATTACAGCTTCGTCCATAACATAAGAGGGCGTGCCAAATTCAGATGCAACCTGTTTTAAATCGCACCCGCCCATTGCAAGATTTCCATTATTATTTACACTTAAACAGTCCATAATAAACTGCATTTTTATCTCCTCCTCAAAACTGAAGATGCGTATATTTATAATCCCCTAAATTCTAACATAATAACTTGTCTTTGTCAAATATTCCTGGGTGAAATTTATTTATCAAAAATGCTCAATATTTTCCTTGCAAAAGCTGAATAATAGTGTTAAAATAGATGTAATTGATTTTTTGAGAGGAATGAGTAAAACTATGGGTTTTAAAAATATAATAGAAAAAGTTGTAGGCACATACAGCGACAGAGAACTCAAAAAGATTTATCCCATTATGAATAAGGTTTTAGCTCTTGAAGAAACAATGGAGAAAAAATCTGATGCAGAGCTTCGTGATATGACCGAAGAATTCAAGGCTCGTCTTAAAAACGGCGAGACTACAGACGATATTTTACCAGAGGCATTTGCAGTCTGCAGAGAAGCGTCATGGCGTGTGCTTGGTATGAAGCACTTTCCTGTACAGATTGTCGGGGGTATAGTTCTTCATCAAGGCAGAATAGCCGAGATGAAAACGGGTGAGGGCAAGACCTTGGTTGCAACTCTTCCTGCGTATTTAAACGGACTTACGGGCAATGGTGTTCATATCGTCACTGTAAATGACTACCTTGCAAAGCGTGACAGCGAATGGATGGGTAAATTATATAATTTCTTAGGATTGTCGGTTGGACTTATCATTCACGAAAAGGAAAAGGAAGAGAGAAAAGCTGCATATAATGCAGATATAACATATGGTACCAATAACGAGATGGGATTTGACTATCTTCGTGATAATATGGTTATTTTTAAGGATGATAAGGTTCAGCGCGGACACGCCTTTGCAATTGTTGACGAGGTGGACAGCATCCTGATAGACGAGGCGAGAACTCCGCTTATTATTTCGGGTGTGGGCGACAAATCTACCGAACTTTATGTTCAGGCGGACAGATTTGCAAAGACACTTAAATTCAAAAAAGTGGTTGAAACAGACTCAAAGCTTGATGATGCTGACGCAGGCTTTGATGATTACGATTATATTGTAGACGAAAAGGCTAATACTGCGACACTTACGCCAAAAGGTGTTTCAAAGGCAGAGGCTGCTTTTAATGTTGAAAATTTGACAGACCCTGAAAATATGACAATCTCTCACCACATAAATCAGGCTATAAAGGCCGTAGGTGTTATGAAAAGAGATAAGGATTATGTGGTAAAAGACGGTGAAGTTATTATCGTTGATGAGTTTACGGGCAGAATGATGCTGGGACGCCGTTACAGCGACGGACTTCATCAGGCGATAGAGGCAAAAGAGGGTGTAAAGGTTGAGAACGAGAGTAAAACTCTTGCAACAATTACATTCCAGAACTTTTTCAGACTTTATAAAAAGTTATCGGGAATGACCGGTACCGCACAGACAGAAGAAGAGGAATTTCAAGAAATTTACAGACTTGATGTAATTGTTATACCTACAAACAAACCTCTTGCCCGTGAGGATATGCCGGATAGTATCTATAAGACAGAGGTTGCAAAATTCAATGCGGTAATTGACGAAGTTGAGAGAGTACACGCAAAGGGTCAGCCTGTTTTGATTGGTACCGTCTCAATCGAAAAGTCAGAGCTTTTGAGTAAAATGCTTAAAAAGCGTGGAATTAAGCACAATGTCTTGAATGCAAAATTTCACGATAAAGAGGCTGAAATTGTAGCTCAGGCAGGCAAAAAGGGTGCAGTTACAATTGCTACCAATATGGCGGGCCGTGGTACTGATATTGTTCTTGGCGGTAATGCTGAGTTTATGGCAAAAGCTGAGATGGAAAAGCAGGGATTTTCTGAAGCGCTCATTATTCAGGCAACGGGATTTGCGGAAACTGATAACGAAGAAATCTTAAATGCGAGAAAGACATATCGTGAATTGTATGATAGATTTAAAAAAGAGATTGAGCCTGAGCAGCAAGAAGTTTTAGAGGCGGGCGGTCTTTATATAATGGGTACGGAGCGTCACGAGAGCCGCCGTATTGACAATCAGTTAAGAGGCCGAAGCGGCAGACAGGGCGATGTAGGTGCGTCAAGATTTTATCTGTCACTTGAAGATGACCTTATGCGTCTCTTTGCGCCTGAGAGAGTTGCCCGTGTTATGGATACCTTTGGCTTTGCAGAGGGTGAGGCTATTGAGAGCAAGATGCTCTCAAATACCATCGAAACTGCACAGCGCAGAGTTGAGGGCAGAAACTTTGATATAAGAAAACATGTTCTTCAATATGACGATGTTAACAATCAGCAGC
Organism: Clostridia bacterium; assembly: GCA_045589715.1. Taxonomy (GTDB): domain Bacteria; phylum Bacillota; class Clostridia; order Monoglobales; family Monoglobaceae; genus UMGS1820. The sequence goes on from JAZNPN010000024.1 coordinate 18,176, forward strand.
GTGAGATAATTTATGACCAGAGAAACCGTGTTTTAGATGGCGAGAATATGAAGAATAACATTATGTCTATGGCTGAACAGACACTTGAAAATATAATTGCAAAGTATTCAGCAAATTCTGATTATGCCGAAGAATGGGATTTTTCAGGCATAAAAGAGCATATTTTTTCAGTGTTCGGCGAGCTTTCTGACGATACCTTTGATATAAGTGCTCACGAGATGGACCATTTAAGCCGTGAAAGTCTTAAGGAGCGTATTTTTGAATATATAACTCAAAAATATGCTGAAAAAGAGGCGGAGTTTGGCGAAGTTATGCGTGAGGTTGAGCGTGTGCTGATGCTTCGCGTAGTCGATAGAAAGTGGATGGATCATATCGACAATATGGAACAGCTAAGACAGGGCATAAATCTTCGTGCATATGCTCAGCGTGACCCTGTAGTTGAATATAAATTTGAAGCTATGGATATGTTTGAAGAAATGATTGATGGCATCAAAGAAGATACAGTTAAAAACATATTCCACGCCGTACCAAGAAGTAAAATCGAGAGAGTGCAGGTTGTAAAACCAATTGCAGCCAGCCACGGCGGTGACGGCACTGTTGTTAAAAAGCCCGTGCGCAGAGAGGTTAAAATCGGCAGAAATGACCCATGCCCTTGCGGAAGCGGCAAGAAATATAAAAATTGCTGTATTGACAAAGAACAATAAAAGGATGTGATTATGTGATAGCTTTTGACGAGTATAAGCTTCAGCTTGAAGGAATGAAGAAGGATATAACAGATTTGAGGGATTCACTTTAGCATCGAAAAGACAGAAAACGAGCTAAGTGAACTTGAAAAAAAGAGTATGGAGCCTGATTTCTATGATGATATGGAAAATGCGGGCAAAGTTATGCAAAAAATAAAGGGGCTCCGTGATAAGCTCCAAAGATACGCAGACCTTGTGACACTTTGGGATGATACAAAGACCCTTATTGAACTCGCGCTTGAAGAAAATGACGAAAGCGTGCTTGATGAGGTAAAGGGCGGATGTAAAACTCTTACCGAAAATCTTGAAAATATGAAGCTTGAGACAATGCTCTCGGGTAAGTATGATAAGAATAATGCCATCATTACACTCCACGCGGGAGCGGGAGGAACCGAAGCTCAGGATTGGTGCGAGATGCTATATCGTATGTATACCCATTGGGCAGAACGCCGCGGCTTTAAGGTAGAAACTCTTGACTTTTTAGACGGCGAAGAAGCCGGCCTTAAAAGTATAACATTTTTGGTAGAAGGTCTAAATGCCTATGGCTATGCAAAGGCAGAAAAAGGCGTTCACAGACTTGTGAGGATTTCGCCGTTTGACTCTGCAGCAAGACGCCATACATCTTTTGCATCAGCAGAAGTTATGCCGGAGATAGAGGATGATATTGATGTTGAGATATCCCCTGAGGATTTAAAGGTTGACACATATCGTGCAAGCGGGGCAGGCGGACAGCATATTAACAAGACTGAATCTGCCATTCGTATCACTCATATACCGACAGGACTTGTGGTTACTTGCCAGAACGAGCGTTCTCAGCACAAGAACCGCGAGACCGCAATGAAGATGCTTAAATCAAAGCTGATTGAAATTGCAGAGCGTGAACAAAAAGAGAAGATAGAGGATTTAAAGGGTGTTCAGCTTGAAATCGGCTGGGGAAGCCAGATTCGTTCATATGTTTTTCACCCATATACAATGGTAAAAGACCACAGAACAAGCTTTGAAGTGGGAAATATAGGAGCGGTTATGGACGGAGATTTAGACGGCTTTATAAACGCGTATCTTATTGCAAAATCCAGAGGCGAGTTATAGAAAGGAAATTAAAATATGTTTGAAAAGCTATCATTTTTAGAAGAACAGTTTGAAGAACTTGCAAAAAGAATAAGCGACCCTGAGGTTATCGCGGATCAGGAGACATGGCGCAAGCTCTGTAAGGAACATTCTGATATGACTCCGATTGTTGAAAAATATCGTGAGTATAAGCAGAATAAAGAGACTATCGACGATGCGCTTATGATGATGGATGACCCTGAAACAGATAAAGAGTTTAAAGATATGCTTGTGTCAGAAATGAAAGATGCAAAAGAAAATATCGCAAGAATAGAAGAAGAACTTAAGGTTTTGCTGCTTCCTAAAGACCCAAACGATGACAAGAATGTTATTGTGGAAATCCGCGGCGGCGCAGGCGGCGATGAGGCGGCTTTGTTTGCGGGAGATTTGTTCCGTATGTATTCTATGTACGCAGATTCAAAACGCTGGAAGACCGAGGTTTTAAACCTTAGCGAAATCGGTATCGGCGGTATTAAGGAAGTTACATTTATGATAGAGGGTGACGGGGCGTATAGCAGACTTAAGTTCGAAAGTGGTGTGCACAGAGTTCAGCGTGTTCCTGAAACAGAGTCAGGCGGCAGAATTCACACATCAACTGTAACTGTTGCAGTGCTTCCTGAGGTTGATGATGTTGAGGTTGAAATTAACCCTGAGGATTTACAGATAGACACATATCGTTCAAGCGGAGCGGGCGGTCAGCATGTAAATAAGACAGAATCGGCTATCCGTATAACACATATCCCTACAGGAATCGTTGTTGCGTGTCAGGATGAGCGTTCTCAGCATAAGAACCGTGAGGCAGCTATGAAGATGCTGCGTTCTCGTCTTTATGATATGATGGAGCAGGAGAGAAACGCTTCTATTGCAGCTGACAGAAAGAGTCAGGTCGGAACGGGTGACAGAAGCGAAAGAATAAGAACATATAATTTCCCACAGGGAAGAATGACAGACCATAGAATTGGTCTTACTCTTTATAAATTAGAACAAATTATGAATGGTGACATTGACGAGATAATTGATGCACTTATTACAACTGACCAGAGTGAAAAATTGAAAGCGCAAGCAGAGTAAGAGGTATAAAAATGCAAACCTTGATACTTACAGAAAATTTAAAGGATTTAAGCATTGCCGCTGATATTTTGAAAAGCGGCGGCAATGTTATCTTTCCAACCGAAACTGTTTACGGACTTGGAGCGGATGCAAAAAATCCAAAAGCTGTAAAACAAATATTTACGGCAAAGGGCAGACCTTCTGATAACCCTTTGATTGTTCATATCTCAAATACGGATATGCTTAAAGAGCTTGTCGCTGAAATTCCCGAAAAAGCAAAGGCGTTGATGGATAAATTCTGGCCCGGACCACTTACCATTATTATGAAAAAATGTAAAAATGTTCCATATGAAACAACAGGCGGACTTGAAACTGTTGCCGTAAGATTCCCCGAGTCAAAGACAGCGCGGGAGCTTATTGAGCTTGCGGGTATTCCTATTGCTGCGCCGAGCGCCAATTTATCCGGAAGTCCAAGTCCCACGACGGCGGAGCATTGTATAAATGATATGGATGGCAGAGTTGATGCAATTATCAAGGGAGGGGATTGCCGTGTAGGACTTGAATCTACAGTCCTTGATATGAGCGGAGATACGCCTGTTTTATTAAGACCGGGCGGGGTGACGCTTGAGCAATTAGAGCAAGTGCTTGGCAAAGTTTTGGTTGCAACTTCTCTGACTCAGGGAGAGGCACCCAAATCTCCCGGACTTAAGTATAAGCATTATTCCCCAAAGGCAGAGGTATATATAGTTTCCGGCAATATTTCTCAGATTGAAAGATACATAAAAACCTTAGATAAAAAGGTGGGTGTACTTACCTTTGATGAATTTTTAAAGTTTGATGGAGCAGAGACGATTTCTCTTGGGAGCAATAAATCCCCTGAAACTGCAGCCAACAGATTGTTCTGGGCATTGCGTGAGATGGATGAGAGAAATGTAGATATAATTCTCGCCCCCGAAATTTCTGAAAAAGGAATGTGGAGAGCTGTCCGTAACAGACTCTACAGAGCGGCAGGAAACAAGATTATAAATCTTAATAAAAAGAAGATATTGTTTGTATGTACGGGAAACACCTGCAGAAGTCCTATGGCAGAGGGAATATTTAATAGTCTTGCTGAAGAGTTTGTTGCAGAATCTGCGGGTATCTTTGCAGGCGGCGAGGCATCCGAAAATGCAGTTGCCGTTATGAAAGAAATCGGCATTGATATCAAAGGCAGAAAGGCAAGACAGATAAATGCTGATATTATAAATGATGCAGACTTAATACTTACCATGTCTCAATCGCATAAAGAGGCGCTGCTTTTGTTTACTGATAAGGTGCACACTCTTGGTGAGTTTATAGGCACAAATCAGGAGATTTCGGACCCATTTGGAGGAGATATTGAAGAATATCGCCTATGCAGAGAGCAGATTGGGGAAATGGTAAAAAAGACTTTGAAAAAGCTTTCGGAGGGCGAAAATGATTAGATTTGAGATGCTTTCTTCCGAAAATGTCAATAAGGTATGGGAACTTGAAAAAGTTTGTTTTAAAGATGACCCATGGGAGTTAAACGCCTTTTTAGCAGAGCTTGAAAATAAAATTTCCGTTTACTTTGTTGCAATAGATGAGGAGACGGATTTGGTAGTAGGCTATGCGGGAGTATGGATGATGTACGACTGCGCAAATATTACAAATATAGCTGTTCATCCCGAATTCAGAAGAACGGGACTTGGCAGTAAAATGATTGAATTACTTATTGATATAAGCAAAGAACAGAAAATGGATAATATAACTTTAGAGGTCAGAGTTTCAAATGTGCCCGCAATTGAACTTTATAAAAAGCACGGATTTTTTGAAGCGGGACTTAGAAAGCGTTATTATCAGGGAAAAGAAGATGCACTCATTATGACTAAAGAATTATAGGTGATAGTTATGAAAATACTTGCGATAGAGAGCTCTTGTGACGAGACAGCTGCGGCGGTAATTGAGGACAGAACAACAGTTTTATCAAATGTTATAAACACACAGATAGAACTTCACAAAATCTACGGCGGGGTTGTTCCTGAAATTGCATCAAGAAAGCACATAGAAAATATTACTGCCGTTGTGGATAAGGCTATAAAAGACAGCGGTGTAAACAAAGAAGATTTAGATGCAATAGCCGTAACATATGGTCCCGGACTTGTGGGGGCACTTTTGGTAGGGGTTTCTTATGCAAAGGGACTTGCTCTCTCTCTTGATAAGCCGCTTATTCCCGTGCATCATATAAAAGGGCATATATGTGCTAATTATATTGAACATCCGGACTTAAAGCCGCCATTTATCTGCCTTGTGGCATCGGGCGGGCACAGCCACATTGTGTATGTGAAAGATTATTCAAGCTATGAAGTTCTTGCGCGCACCCGTGATGATGCGGCAGGAGAGGCATTTGATAAGGTTTCAAGAGTTTTAGGTTTTGGATATCCGGGCGGTCCTGCAATTGAGAAGGCAGCAAAATCGGGAAATCCCGATGCTATCAAATTCCCGCGAGTGAATATGGGCGATGGCGGTTTTGATTTTAGTTTCAGCGGTGTTAAAACTGCGGTCTTAAATTATATCAATATTGCTGAACAAAAGGGTGAGGAAATTAACAAATTCGATGTTGCGGCATCATTTCAGGAAGCGGTGATAGATGTTCTGTCTTCGCACCTTATAGAATGTGCAAAAAAGTGCTCGGTAGATAAAATTGCATTGGCGGGCGGAGTTGCTGCCAATGAACCATTGAGAGAGCGTGTATCTTTAAAAGCAGAAAGAGAGGGAATGAAATTTTATTTCCCAAGTCTTAAATATTGCACAGACAATGCGGCGATGATAGGCTGTGCGGCATTTTCAGAATATGATTCAAACAATTTTGCTGATATGAGCCTTAATGCAGTACCTAATTTAAGCATATAAAAAGAGCGCATTTTGCGCTCTTTTTTTATCTGAATTTATATTCTGTAATAGTATCGTATTTATCTCCCTTTTTTAGGATGGGGGATGGGAAGTGTGCTAAATTTATGGCGTTTGGAAAACTCTGAGTTTCAAGACAAATTGCATGATGCGGGGCATAAACTGCGCCATTTTTGCCGATTGTTCCCTCTTTAAGACAGTTGCTGGAATAAATCTGAACTCCATAGCGGTCGGTGTATGTCTCCATTGTTATTCCTGTTTTATCGCCCACAAGCTCACTGATTTTTTTAAAGCCTCTGTCTTTTAAGCAGAAGTTATGGTCAAAGCCATTAAACATTTTAATCTGCTCTTCGTCTGATTCATATACATCAGATAATTTAACAGGCTTTCTTAAATCAAATATGCTGTTGTCAACTGCCAAAATTTCGCCGTATGGCATAGATTCAGCATTGTGCGGGGTGTAGAAGTCAGCGTCTAAAGAGATGGTGTGACCGTCTGTTGTTCCGCTGTCATGACCATTTAAGTTGAAGAAAGAATGATTTGTAAGGTTGATAACTGTGTCGCTGTCAGATACTGCCTCATAGTGGATGCGAATTGAATTTTCCTTTGTGACAGTATATGTAACCTTTATATCAGCATTTCCCGGGAAGCCTTCTTCGCCGTCAGGACTTTTGAGAGTAAGAATAAGAGAAGGTTCTTCTGTATCTTCAATTTCAAAGTCCCATAGTTTTGAGTCAAAACCAACCTTGCCGCCATGGATGTTGTTTCCGTTGTCATTTTTGTATAGTAAATATTTTTTGTTATTTAAAACAAATTCAGCATTTTTAATTCGATTTGCATTTCTGCCGACTATAGCACCAAAAAGCTCCTTATTGTCTAAGTAGTCCTCAAAGGTTTCTTTGCCAAGAGCCACATCTGTGCCTTTATATATAAGATGTGTAATAATTCCGCCGTAGTTGGTGATTTTTGCAACCAGTCCGCACTCGCTATCAAGAGTAAAGAGATACACATCCTGATTGTTTAATTTTCCGAAAAGTTCTTGCTTTATCATAATTAAGCTCCTTTTAAAAAATGTTTTTTGTCAGTGCAAAATAAATAATAACTAAAATACCGAGGATAATTCTATATATTCCAAACGCTTTAAAGTCGTGGCGTCTTACATAGCTTACCAAAAACTTTACAGAGAGAATAGAAACTATGTAGGCAATAATCATACCAATCAGTAATAAACTCCACTGAGTAGGTGTCATAAAGTAGGGGTTTGTCACAATCTTTAAAAGGCTTACCCCTACCATAATCGGGATAGCTAAGAAGAAAGAAAATTCTGCAGCAAGTTCCCTTGATGTTCCAATCAGGATTGCCCCAAGGATTGTGGCGCCCGAGCGTGATGTGCCGGGGATTATCGAGAGAACCTGAAAAAGTCCGATTAAAAGAGCGGTTTTATATGTCATTTGGTTCATCTGCGTAATTTTTGGGGATTTGTTTTTGCGTTCTGCAAGCAAAAAACCAATGCCGTATATAATAAGCATAGCGCTTACCATGAGCGGAGTTGATATGCTGTCCATAAAATCGTTAAGCAAAAGCCCGAAAATCGCAGCGGGAAGACAAGCAACAATTACCTTAAACCACATATCCCATGTTTCTCTTTTTTCTGCGTCAGTCTTTGATGGTGAAAAAGGATTTAACTTTTTAAAGTAAAGAGTTGCAATTGCAAGTATTGCTCCAAGCTGAATAACATAGAGATAAAGCTGTGAATTGAGAAATCCCTCATTTGTTCCCATAAACTCATTTACAAGTATCATATGTCCTGTTGAGCTTATAGGCAGCCATTCTGTAATGCCTTCAACTATACCCAAGATTATTGATTTTAATATTTCCAAGATGAAAACTCCTTTATAATTACTTTATATCATCTATATTGTATGGCGTTGTCTGATATACATAGTAGTTGAGCCAGTTTGAGTACAAAAGATTTGCGTGCGCTCTCCATTTCATTTGCGGCTCGTTTTCAGGGTCATTGCCGGGGAAATAGTTCTTTGGCATATCTATTGAAAGCCCCTTGTCTATATCTCTGAAATATTCAGATGCTAAAGTATCGGCATCGTATTCAGAATGTCCCGTGATAAAGAACTGTCTTTCGCTTTTTGCAGTAACGATATAAACGCCCGCCTCGTCCGATTTTGCAAGAATATCAAGCTCGGGCACTTTCAGAATATCCTCCTCCAGAAATTCTGTGTGCCTTGAGTGAGGAACGAAAAATGTGTCGTCAAAGCCACGGAGCAGCATCTTGTGTTTTTGGTCAGGATTTACATGGTGCTCAAAAACGCCGAACATCTTTTTATCAAGGGGTATTTTGGGAATGCCATAATGATAATAAAGTGCTGCCTGAGCTCCCCAGCATATATGAAATGTGGAGGTTACATTTGTTTTTGACCACTCCATAATTTCGCAGAGCTCTTCCCAATAGTCAACCTCTTCAAATTCCAGATTTTCAACGGGAGCCCCCGTTATAACAAGACCATCAAACTTTTGATTTTTAAAATCATCAAAAGTGCCATAGAATGTTTCCAAGTGGCTGAGGGATGTGTTCTTTGAAGTATGGCTCTTGGTGTGCATAAAAGAAACATCCACCTGAAGAGGAGAGTTACCCAGCATACGAAGAAGCTGAGTCTCGGTTACAATCTTTGTAGGCATTAAATTAAGTATAAGAATTTTAAGAGGGCGGATATCCTGAGTGAGCGCCCTTTTTTCTGTCATTACAAAAATATTTTCATGCCCAAGTGTTTCGATTGCGGGCAGATTATCCTGTACTCTGATTGGCATAAATATCACAACCTATCATTTAAATATTATTTTAATATAATATCATATTTTTGATAATTAGTAAAGGGAATTTTGCGCATACTAAATAAAAAAATAATACGGAGTGATTTAATTGAGTAAAAACCCGGATAAATTAGATGATATCTCAGGAGTGGAGATTACCTGTAAAACAGGCAGAATATACAGCCTTACAATAATCGGCGAAATTGAGGGACATATGAATTCGCCGTCTAATGCAAAAAGCACAAAATATGAACACATAATTCCTCAGCTTATAAAAATAGAAGAAGATGACGAGATTGACGGACTTTTAATTATATTAAATACCTTAGGCGGTGATGTTGAAGCGGGACTTGCGATAGCAGAGCTTATTGCAAGTATGAGAAAGCCGACTGTTTCAATAGTTTTGGGCGGTGGGCATAGTATAGGCGTACCGCTTGCCGTCTCAAGTAAATTTTCTTATATTGTGCCATCTGCAACCATGACAATTCATCCTATAAGGACAAGCGGAACCCTTATAAATGCGCCCCAAACATTTGAACAAATGAATAAATTACAGGAAAGGCTTATGGATTTTGTAGTAAAACATTCAAAAATAGATAAACAAACCCTTAAAAATATGATGATGGACAGCGCAAATATTTCTAATGATATAGGAACGGTCGTTTTTGGTGAAGAAGCGGTAAAATGCGGTCTTATTGACAGCGTAGGCGGAATCTCGGATGCCATTGATTGCATAAAAAGGCAGGTTGAGAGCAAAAAATAAAAAATTAAAAAATATGCTTGACATATTTACTAAATTTCAGTATAATTGATAGGTAGAATTTTTTCACCTTGACATCTTAGTGTTGACCATACTTGGAGGGAGGGTAGTACCATGGCTGAAATTAGAGTAAAAGACAATGAATCATTAGATAGCGCGCTCAGAAGATTTAAGCGCTCATGCGCCAAGGCAGGTGTTTTATCAGAGGTAAGAAAGAGAGAACACTATGAAAAGCCCAGCGTAAAGCGTAAGAAGAAGTCTGAGGCTGCAAGAAAGCGCAAGTTCAGATAATTGAGCATAATCGGCAGGGGTTTCCCTGCCGTTTTTTCTTTATACAGGAGGTATAACTATGTATGCAAAATTTGGTCCCGCAGGAAGTTGTGAGGCTTTCTATGAAGCGGGAAATAAATCAGCTCTTGATATGCCGCTATGGCTTAAACAAAACGGGCTTTCAGCCTTTGAATATCAATGCGGCAGAGGTGTAAAAATTTCCGAAGATTCTGCGAAAATCTTAGGAAATAAGGCAAAAGAGAATGGAATAACCTTGTCAATTCACGCTCCTTACTATATAAGTTTATCTTCTGTTGAGGAAGAAAAGCGCATTAAGAGCGTTGACTATATTATGCAGACTTTAAAAGCTGCAAAAGCTATGGGAGCTGACCGCATTGTTGTTCACTCAGGTTCTTGCGCAAGCATTACAAGAGCTGAAGCTATGCACCTTGCGGCAGATACAATAAAAATGGCAATAAAAGCGGCAGACGAAGCGGGATATGGTGATATCCATATCTGTCCCGAAACTATGGGAAAAGTAAAACAGCTTGGAACGGTTGACGAGGTAATAAAGCTTTGCTTAATCGACGAAAGACTTATCCCGACTATTGATTTTGGACATGTAAATTCTATGACTCTCGGAGGTTTAAAAACCAAGGAAGATTTTGAAGAGGTATTTAATAAAATCGAGAATAAACTTGGCAGAGAACGCGGCAAAAGTTTTCATGTGCATTACAGCCGCATAGAATATACAAATGCAGGCGAAAAGAAGCATCATACATTTAATGAGACAGAGTATGAACCTGAATTTTCACCAATCGGCGAGATTATGGCAGAAAGGGGTTTAACCCCCAGAATAATATGCGAATCTGCCGGTACTCAAACTATGGATTCGGTTGCGATGCAGGAAATTTATAAGAGCTTTATCAGGTGATACTATGTATAAAAAACTTGAAAATATTTTTAAAGAAACAGATGCAGTTTTAATAACTTCTGCACATAATTTAAAATATTTCAGCAACTTTTCAGGCGGCGAGGGTGTTGCCTTAATAGGGAAGGAATTTCGTTTTCTTTTTGTGGATTCACGCTACACAACCTCTGCAAAGCAGGAAGCAAAAGAGTTTTGTGTTATAGAGTTTTCAAGCGGAAAATTGCTTGAAATGCTTAACGAAAAGATAGTCAGGCATTCTGTTAAAACGGTTGCTTTTGAAGATTTTGAGATGACAGTTTCAACATATAATTTATATAAGTCAAGGATTGATGCAGAACTTTTGCCACTTGGCGATAAACTCAGCCGTTTGCGTATGGTGAAAACGGATGAAGAAATTATTTATCTTAAAAAGGCTGAGAGCATAGGAGATGAAGTATTTTCCAAAATACTTCCATATATAAAGGCAGGAGTATCAGAAAATGATATTGCCCTGGAAATTGAATATCAGATGCGAAAGCTCGGCGCAGAGGGCACATCTTTTGAAACTATTGTAGTATCGGGCAAAAAGTCAAGTATGCCTCACGGCAGACCCGATAGTAAGAAGCTCAAATGCGGGGATTTTGTGACTATGGATTTTGGCTGTAAATATAATGGCTACTGCTCTGATATGACCAGAACTGTTGCAATTGAAAAGATTGATGAGGAGCAGAAAAAGATTTATGATACAGTTTTAAAGGCTCAAAAAGCGGGACTTGACGCAATCAGGGCAGGGGTTTTGGCAAAAGATGCAGACTTTAAGGCACGAAGCGCAATAGAAGAAGCAGGATACGGAAGGTATTTTGGACATTCTTTAGGACATGGGGTTGGACTTTTGATTCACGAACTGCCTAATCTTTCGCCCAAGTCTGATATAATTTTGTCCGAAAATATGGTTGTCACCTGCGAGCCAGGCATATATATTGAAGATTTTTGCGGCGTCAGAATTGAGGATATGGTTGTGGTTAAAAATGACGGATATGAAAATCTAACAAACTCTACCAAGGAGTTGCTCATTTGCGGATAAATTTTTTGAAAAAACACAAGTTTTTTGTTGAAATATAAAAATCACTATGATATAATGAGTTTGCAAAGCAAACTCAATGAATTGCTTTCGGCGTGAATTGAAATCTAAAGATTTCGTGAATTGAGCCTGTGGCTCATGAATTGTGCTTGCGCACATTAAAAAGGCAATTCAAATCATGTTGCGATAGCAACAATTCATGAATGTAATTCAATTCATGACAACGAAGTTGTCCATTCATTAAAAATGATGGCATCTAATTTATATATTGATTTAAAATGATATTTTTATGAAAGAGGGTATAAAAAGTGAATATCACAGTTACAAAAACTACAAATCCCAAGGCAAAGCCTCAGATGGAAAATCTGCCATTCGGCAAGTTTTTCTCTGACCATATGTTTGTTATGGATTATGAGGAGGGTAAGGGCTGGCATGATCCCCGCATAGTTCCATACGGACCGATTTCCCTTGATCCGTCTGCAATGGTTTTCCATTATGCACAGGAGATTTTTGAGGGTCTTAAGGCTTATAAAACAAAAGACGGCGAGGTAAGACTTTTCCGTCCCCGCAAGAACTTTGAGAGAATGAATTTATCAGCTGAGCGTCTTGCGATTCCTGAACTTGATGTAGATTTTTGTGTTGAGGCACTTAAGCAGTTAGTTGAGCTTGACAGAGATTGGATTCCTGAACAGGCAGGTGCGTCATTATATATCCGTCCGTTCGTAATCGCAACTGATGAATTTTTGGGCGTTCGTCCTTCAAATACCTATAAGTTCTTTATAATCTGTTCACCAAGCGGACTTTACTATCCTGAGGGATTAAACCCCGTTAAGATTTATGTAGAAGATACATATGTAAGAACGGTAAGAGGTGCAACAGGCTTTACAAAGACTGGCGGTAACTATGCAAGCAGTATCAAGGCTCAGGAACTTGCACATCAGAGAGGTTATTCTCAGGTTCTCTGGCTTGATGGTGTTGAGCGTAAGTATATCGAAGAGGTTGGCGCTATGAATATCTTCTTTAAGATTGACGGCGAGGTTGTAACTCCTATGCTCAACGGCAGTATCTTAGGCGGTATTACAAGAATGTCTGCAATAGAACTTTTAAAGAAGTGGGGAGTGCCTGTTAGCGAGCGCAGAATTTCTATTGAAGAAGTTTATGAAGCATATCAGCAAGGTAAACTTGAAGAATGTTTCGGCACAGGAACAGCCGCTATAATTTCACCCGTTGGTGAGCTTCGTTGGGGCGATAAGGTTATGAATGTAAACAACAACCAGATTGGTGAGATTACACAGCGTATTTTTGATACAATTACAGGGATTCAGACAGGTATTATTGAAGATGAACTTGATTGGGTTGTTACTGTTGACTAATTAAGGGTTTATATTTAGGCGCACAATCCGCACAGATTGTGCGCCTTGCGTGTAGTATAGAGATAAAGAGGTGAGATCTTTGAAAAGAGCATCAGGGGTTTTAATGCACATTTCATCGCTTCCGTCGCCTTACGGCATTGGCACGATGGGCAAAAGTGCATACGAATTTATAGATTTTTTAGAAAGGGCAGGACAGACCTACTGGCAGATTTTGCCCCTTTCGCCGACAGGGTATGGAGACTCTCCCTATCAGTCATATTCAACATTTGCGGGGAATCCATATTTAATAGATTTTGATGAACTTTCAGATAAGGGAAAGTTAAATCCTGATGAATATAAGTATTTAGACTGGGGATCGGATCTTCGTTTTACAGACTACGGAAAGATTTATAATAATAAATTTAAAGTATTAAAGTCTGCATATTATGCAGACAGGGACATTATCAGAAATGAACTTAATGAGTTCAGAAGCCGTGAGGCTTATTGGGTTGAAAATTACGCTATGTATATGGCGCTTAAATATGAAAATAATATGGCAGCTTATTGGGAGTGGCCTGAAAATATAAAACTCAGAAATCCTGATGCGATAGCTGAGGCGTTTAACAGACTTTATGACGAGATTGAATATTGGGTATATATTCAATATCGCTTTTTTGAGCAGTGGGAAAAATTAAAGAAATATGCAAACTCTAAAGGGATTAAAATAATCGGTGATATCCCTATTTATGTAGCTGAGGACAGTGCAGACACATGGGCGCATAACGAAATTTTAAAGCTTGATGAAAATCGTCGGCCAATATGTGTCGCGGGTTGTCCGCCTGACTACTTTTCTCCAAAGGGTCAGCTTTGGGGCAATCCCGTCTATGACTGGGAATATTTAAAATCAACCGCATTTGAGTGGTGGATGCTGAGGATTAAGTCGGCACTTAAAATATATGACATAGTGAGAATTGACCATTTCAGAGCGTTTTCTGCATATTATACAATCCCGTTTGGAGACGAAGATGCAACAGGCGGAAAATGGGAAAAAGGACCCGGGGAGTACTTCTTTGATGTAGTAAAGGCGCTTCTTGGCGAAAATCCGCCAATTATTGCAGAAGACTTAGGGTTTGTTGATGACGATGTGAGAAATTTGCTTAAATACACAAATTTCCCGGGGATGAAAGTTTTGCAGTTTGCATTTGATCCTGATAGCAGCAGCGAGTATCTGCCGTATAAACTTACCAGAAACTGTGTTGCGTATCTTGGAACGCACGATAATGATACAATTATCGGATGGCTCAGGAATGAAAATCCTGAAAATGTGGAGTTTTGTAAAGAATATTTTGGTATATCGAATAACGACAGTATGAGCTTTATAAAAGGTCTTATGTCAACAGTTGCAGATACTGCGATTGTCACAATGCAGGATATTGTGGGGGTTGGCAGTGAGGGCAGAATGAATACGCCGGGAATCAGCGGAAATAACTGGCAATGGAGACTTGAAAGTAACAGCGTGTTTTATAACGAAACGGCTGAAAAGCTCAACAGAATTACTAAAATCTACGGAAGATAGAAAAGGAGGGTGTAGCCGTGATTAAGATTTGTGCAGTGGTAGAGACGATAATATACGAAAATCCTGAAAACGGCTATACTGTCTGTGATGTATCAAGTGCAGGTCAGCTTATAACAATGACGGGATATATGCCGAATTTAACCGAGGGTGAGAGTATTGAGGCACACGGCGATTGGGTTACCCACTTAGAATACGGCGACCAATTCAAGGTTGAATACTATGAGAGAAGTTTGCCGTCATCTGAAGTAGAAATAGAAAAATATCTGGCATCGGGAATGCTTCCTCATATCGGCAAAGCCACGGCTAAAAAAATAGTGCAGCGATTTGGAGCGGACGCCCTTTATATAATAGAACACGATTATGAGAAATTGCTTGAAATTTCAGGAATTACCCGAAAAAAGGCGGACGAGATTTACAAAAAATATACCGAGCTTATGGGGATGAGAGAGATTATAATCTTTTTTCAAAAGTTTTCTATCCCTACATCATGTGCGGTAAGGGCATATCAGGCGTTTGGTGCAAAGACTGTAGAGACTGTGAAAAACAATCCCTATATTATGGCAGAGAGAATAGACGGCGTTGCCTTTAATACTGCCGATGAAATGGCGATTTCTTTGGGGTTTGCAAAAAATTCATTTGAGAGGATTTCCTGCGGGATAAAATTTCTGTTAAAGCAGATGTCCTATCTTAACGGACATACATTTATACCACGCTCGGCACTTGCCTCTCAATGCGCAAGCGTGCTTGAAATTGAGGGTGGGTCTGCTGAAAATGTTATAGCGGATTTAATTTCAAGCGGTGAGCTTGTTCAGGTTAATATGGGTGAATATGATGCCATATACTTAGATGCGCTGTATCAGGCAGAAAAAAGAGTAGCAGAGCGACTTCTTGATATGTCTCAGCTCGTGTTTGATATTGATAACGACAAAATTACTTCAATGATAGAGGAAGTTGAGCGTAAAAATGGCATACTTTTGGCTGAAGCTCAGCTTGATGCAGTAAAAAGTGTGTTTGAAAATTCAGCCATGGTCATAACGGGCGGACCGGGCACGGGTAAGACTACCATTATACGAACCATAATTGAGGTTATGGAAAAGTCGGGCAAGCGGGTTATGCTTGCAGCCCCTACGGGCAGAGCGGCAAAGCGTATGTCTGAGGTCTGCTCTATGGAGGCAAAAACCATACACAGACTTTTGGAGATTACCCCTGGTGAAAATGAGGTAGGCAATAAATTTGCAAGAAATGAGAATAATAAGCTTGACTGCGATGTACTTATCGTAGACGAAATGTCTATGGTTGATATTCTTTTGATGGACAGCTTGTTAAAGGCGCTGTCGCGCGGTTCAAGAATTGTTATGGTTGGAGACAGCGACCAGCTTCCGTCTGTGGGGGCGGGTAATGTATTAAAGGACATAATCGAAAGTGACAGCCTGACCTGTATTAAACTTACTGAAATTTTCAGGCAGGCAAGAGAGAGTATGATAGTAGTAAATGCACATAGAATAAATCACGGGCAGATGCCACTCTTTAATGATGCGGATAACGATTTCTTTATTGTAACACGCGATGACCCTATGTCAATACCCGATACCATTGCGGATTTGTGTGCAAGGAGACTTCCTAAAAAATATGGATTTAGCGCAATTTCCCAAATTCAGGTGCTCACACCAAGCCGCAAATCCATAATCGGCGTTACAAATTTAAATGCTGTGCTTCAGGACAGGCTAAACCCTCAAAGTCCCGATAAGACAGAATATATCACAAACCGCTGTGTTTTCAGACTTGGCGATAAGGTTATGCAGATAAAAAACAACTATCAGTTAGAATGGGAAAAGCTTGACAAAACAGAGCGGGGCCTTGGAGTTTTTAATGGCGATGTGGGCTTTGTAGCGGATATAAATAAGAATAAGCAAAAAATGACAGTTATTTTTGATGACAGAGAGGTTGTTTATGATTTTATGCTTCTTGATGAGCTTGAGCTTGCGTATGCTGCAACCGTTCATAAAAGTCAGGGCAGCGAGTTTGAGGCGATAATAATGCCAATGTGCGAGACGCATAGATTGCTTATGACAAGAAATCTTTTGTATACTGCTATAACAAGAGCTAAAAAGTTAGTTGTTCTGGTAGGGCAGGAAGAAGTAGTAAAAGCGTTTGTAGAAAATGATAATATACAAAGAAGATTTTCAGGACTAAAAGATAAAATGCAGATTTTTTAAGGAGAAATAAAATGGAATATTTTGCATTACCGCTTCAAAATTTAATAGAGGAATTTGAAAAACTTCCGGGGATTGGCAGTAAAACTGCACAGCGCCTTGCCTTTCATATACTTAATCAGCCGATGGAAAAGGCAAAGAAATTTGCCGATGCCATAGTTTGTGCTAAAGAAAAATTGTGTTATTGCAAGGAGTGTCAGAATTTATCTGACAAAGAGGTGTGCGCAATCTGCGATAATCCGGCAAGAGACCACGGCGTAATCTGCGTTGTGGAAAGTCCGAGGGATGTTATCCAGATTGAAAGAACCAACGAATTTAAAGGCGTTTATCATGTTCTCCATGGTGCGATTTCGCCTATGGATAATGTAGGTCCTGAGGATATCCGCATTAAAGAACTTGTGGCAAGAGTTAGCGGGGGAGAAGTCAGCGAGGTAATTATGGCAACCAATCCAAACCTTGAGGGCGAGACTACGGCTATGTATATTTCAAAACTGATTAAGCCGTTTGGGGTAAATGTGACAAGGATTGCCCACGGTGTGCCCGTTGGCGGAGAGCTTGAATTTGCAGACGAGGTTACACTTTCAAAGGCACTTAAATGGAGAGTAGAGCTTTAATGAATAAAAATGATATTTTTGAGATTGAGATAACGGGTATGACAGAAGAAGGCAGCGGCGTAGGAAGAGCCGAAGGTATTGCGGTCTTTGTGCCATATACCATTGTCGGAGAAACTGTGCGTGTTCTTATTACCAAGGTTCATAAAACCTACGCTTTTGCAAAACTCTTAGAAGTTATAAAGGCATCTGAGAGCAGATTAAAGGCAGAATGCCCGTATTTTTATAAGTGCGGAGGCTGTCAGCTTTGGCATATGGATTATGATGCAGAGCTTGAGTATAAGCAGAAAAAAGTAGAGGATGCTATACTTAGAATTGGCAGGCTTGATACACAGGTTTCAAAGATTGTTGGATGTGATTTAACTGCCCGTTACCGCAACAAGGTGCAACTTCCCGTAAGTGAAAACAAAATAGGATTTTACCGTCGTAACAGCCACGATGTAATTGATATGGAAGATTGCCTTTTGCAGACAAAGAGAGCAAAGAAAATAGTAGATATAATTCGCAAATGGATAAATAATTATAAAATAGAAACTTATAACGAGGCAGAAAACAGCGGTATATTACGGCATATATATCTAAGAGAAGGGTTAGCAGGGGTGCTTCTTACTCTGGTTGTTACACAGAGGGAAATTCCCCATACAAAAGAGCTTATAGAACTTTTAAAAGATTTTGTTATAGGAATTGTGCTTAACATAAATTCAAAGAATACAAATGTAGTAATCGGCAGAGAAAATATAACTATTTTCGGTAAAGGTACCCTTAAGGATAAAATCGGTGAGATAGAATTTGAGATTTCGCCAAATTCATTCTATCAGGTAAATGCGGCGCAGACATACAAATTATATGATATTGCACGGAGTATGGCGGATTTAACCGGCGGTGAAACAGTCTGGGATTTATACTGCGGAATTGGTACAATCGGTCAGTTTATGGCAAGTAAGGCGGGCAGAATTGTAGGCGTTGAGATTGTGCCATCTGCCGTAGAAGACGCTAAGAAAAATGCCATAAGAAATAATATCAAAAATGCAGAGTATTACTGCGGTGCGGCGGAGAACTTGGCAGAAGACCTTGTAAAACAAGGCTTAAGACCCGATGTGGTAATCCTTGACCCTCCGCGCAAGGGATGTGATGAAAGACTGCTTGATACTGTAGTACGGGTAAAGCCTGAAAAAATTGTTTATGTGTCCTGCAAGCCGTCAACACTTGCAAGGGATTTAAAATATCTTGTTGATAAAGGCTACTTGGTTAAAAAGATTGTTCCCGTAGATATGTTCCCGCGCACTTCGCATTGCGAAGTCATCTGTGCGTTGCAAAGATAAGTTCGCAAACATATAAATATTATAGCTTTTTTTCAAATAAATCCTTTGGAGGAATGTTAAAGCGTTTTTTAATTGTAAAAACAATATCTGCTTTTAATTTTGGAGGAAGAATACCTTTCTCTATTTGGTTAATAGAATAGATGCTAATATCTAAACGCTCAGACATTTCCTTTAAGGAAAAATTATTTATTTTGCGAAGTTTTGCAACATTATATGTAAAATTTTCAACCATTTTTTCCTTGTTTAACTTGTTCATTTTAAAAATCCTTTCTGTGTTATAATATTTATAAAATAGTTATTGACCTTATTATAACACTTTGTTACAATAAAAATGTTACACTTTGTTACATTTTGAATTTTTTGCAAGAATTTACGCACAAGTAGGTGATATGTATGAAGATTATTGCGTTAACCGGCGGAATAGGAGCGGGCAAAAGCCATGTGCTGAAAGAATTTGAAAAACTCGGTGCATATGTTTTGGATTCGGATAAAATTTCAAAAGAGATTATGCTAAATGGCGCTTCTGCCTATAATAAAGTAGTGGCTGAATTTGGCGATGTAATTTTAGATGAAAACAGCGAGATAAATCGAAAGGCACTTGCGGATATTGTTTTTAATGACAAAAAAAAGCTTGCTCGGCTTAATGAAATCACACATACATTGATTTATAATGAAATTGAGGACAAAATAGAAAAGTCAGATGCAGATATTGTCTGCGTGGAAATTCCGCTTTTGTTTACGACAAAATGTCCCTTTGACATAGCTTTAAAGATTGCAGTTGTTGCACCCGTTGATATTAGAATTAAGCGTGTTATGGAGCGGGATAACTGCACCAGGGAGCAGGTTTTGGAGAGAATTTCAAAACAGCTGAGTGATGAAGAAATGACAAAACTTTCTGACTTAGTAATTGTAAACGACGGAAACGAAACCGAACTTAGAAACAAGGTTGTTTTTATATATAGAAGTATTTTGGAAAATAATTGAAAACGGAGAGAAGTATGAGTAAGAGGCGTAAAAAAGGATGCAATTTTGGCTGTTTTGGTTTTATAATTTTTTTGGTGTGTTTACTTGTTGCTATATACTCCTTTGGAGCTCCGTATCTTGAGCAGATTTCTCTTAAAATAAGAGTAATTCAGTACCCGCTTAAATATCAGGAAATTGTGGAAAAATGCTCACAGGAGTATAATCTTGATAAATATCTGGTTTATGGAATTATAAGGACGGAGAGTAAGTTTGATTGTTATGCGGCATCTGAGGTAGGGGCAAAAGGTCTTATGCAGATTACAAAGGAAACAGGAGCGGACTGCGCAAAAAAACTTGCTATAAATAATTATGATGAAAGTTCATTGTTTGACCCCGAAACAAATATAAGAATTGGCTGTTATTACTTAAGTTATTTAATCGACCATTATGGAAATGAAAAGACTGCCATTGCCGCATATAACGGCGGTATGGGGAATGTGAATTCGTGGCTTAAGGATTCTCGCTATACTGATAAAAATGGGAATCTTATAAATATACCTTTTAAAGAGACAAGAAATTATGTAAGCCGTGTCATCGATGCCAAAGAGAAATATAAAAGCATTTACAACTAATAAAACTTAAGAAAGGGTTTTGATTATGGAGAATAAAGAATTACAGGAAAAGCTGTGTTATGAAAATAAGAATGCGTTTTCAAAAACAGACGAAAAGCAGAGAAAAGAGATTTTTGATTTCTGTGAGGAGTATCGCAAATTTATAACAATCGCTAAAACAGAGCGTGAATTTTGCGAGGATGCTTGCCGGGAACTTTCAAGGGCAGGATTTAAGCCTTTAGAAGAGATGAAAACTCTTAAAGAGGGCGATAAGGTTTACACGGTCAATCGCGGCAAAGGAGTTATTGCGGCTGTTATAGGTAAAGAGGATATTAGAAACGGTGTAAATATTGTAGGGGCGCACATTGATTCTCCGCGTCTTGATTTAAAGCCCAATCCGCTTTACGAAGATGGCGGAATGGCTTTCTTTAAAACACATTATTACGGGGGAATAAAAAAATATCAATGGACAGCAATCCCGCTTGCAATTCACGGAGTTGCAGCACTTGCTGACGGAACCCAGATTAAGATTTGTATAGGCGAAGAGGAAAACGACCCTGCTTTTTGTGTAACAGATTTGCTCCCGCATCTTGCAGTTGCACAGATGGGCAAGAAGATGTCCGAGGCAATTTCAGGTGAGAGTCTTAATATTCTTTTGGGAAATATCTCTTGTGATGATGAAATTAAAGAGGGTGTTAAGCTCAATATCTTAAAAATATTAAATGAAAAATATGACATATGCGAAGAAGATTTATTAAGCAGTGAAATCGAAGTTGTACCTGCATTTTCTGCAAGGGATATCGGGTTTGACCGCAGTATGATAGGCGGATATGGTCAGGACGACAGGGTGTGTGCATACACGGCGCTTAAGGCGATTCTTGATGTTAAAAAGCCTGAGAGGACAGCGGTGTGTCTTTTGGTTGATAAAGAAGAAGTCGGTTCCATGGGTGCAACGGGTATGCAGTCAAGACGATTTGAAAATGTTATGGCAAAAATCTGTGCAATGACAACAGAGAATTATACTGATATTGCTTTAAGAGATTGTCTTTCAAATTCTACCTGCTTATCTGCTGATGTTGGTGTTGCTTTTGACCCCAATTACCCCGAAGTTTGTGAAAAGAGAAATTCTGCAATTTTTGGCGGCGGGATTTTGCTGACTAAATACACAGGTTCAAGAGGTAAAGGCGGGGCGAGCGATGCAAGCGCAGAATTGGTTGCAAAAGT
Organism: Clostridia bacterium; assembly: GCA_045589715.1. Lineage (GTDB taxonomy): Bacteria > Bacillota > Clostridia > Monoglobales > Monoglobaceae > UMGS1820. The sequence continues at coordinate 39,702 of JAZNPN010000024.1, forward strand.
GCGTAAAATATTTAACGAAAACGATGTAAAATGGCAGATGGGCGAGCTTGGCAAGGTTGACGAGGGCGGTGGCGGAACTATCGCTCAGTATGTTGCAAACCTTGATATGGATGTTATTGATGTTGGTGTTGCGCTTCTTTCAATGCACTCGCCATTTGAGATTGCAAGCAAGTTTGATATATTTATGACTTATAAGGGCTACAGAGAATTTTATAAGCATAACTAATCGTGAATAAATATTATTTTAAATGACAGAATATACAAAAACAACATTTTGAGGTGATTGTGTGTTTAAAGGTAAAATTACTGTCATAGGCGCGGGTAATGTAGGGGCAACTACAGCATATACTCTCATGATGAGCGGCCTTGTTTCAGAAATTGTTTTGCTTGATATAAACAGGGATAAAGCCGAAGGCGATGCACTTGATATGAATCACGGGGTGAGCTTTGTATCGCCCGTAAAGATTCGCTCAGGCTGGTATTCTGATATAAAGGGCAGCGATATGGTTATCATCACTGCAGGAGCAAATCAGAAAGAGGGAGAAAGGCGCACGGATTTACTTCGCAGAAATGCAGATATTTTCAAAGATATAATTGATAATATTTTAAAATATTGTGATGACGATACGATTTTGATGGTTGTTACAAATCCCGTTGATATTTTAACCTATATAACCTGCAAAATATCAGGATTTTCAAAAAATAATGTCATAGGTTCGGGAACTGTGCTTGATACTTCGAGACTTAAGTATCTTATAGGCAAGCATACAGATGTTGATGCAAGAAATGTTCACACCTATATAATAGGTGAGCATGGCGATTCAGAGGTTGCGGCATGGAGCACAACAACAGTTGCGGGTATGAGCCTTGATGAATATTGCAGGAACTCAAAAACTTGCGAATCTCTGAATATCTGCAAAGAGGAATTCTATCAAAAGACCAAAAATGCAGCTTATGAGATTATTGAAAAAAAGGGTTCAACATATTACGCGATAGCTCTTGCTGTTAAACGAATAGTTGAAAGTATTATTGGAGATGAAAATTCAATTCTCACCGTCTCGAGTCTTTTTGAGGGTGAATATGGAATTTCTGATATATGTCTTTCTGTGCCAACCATTGTAGGTTCGGGAGGTGCGGAAAGAATTATTGAAATTGATTTTTCAGATGAAGAACTTAAAGGGCTTAAAAACAGTGCAGATACTCTAAAGGCACTTGCCAGAGAAATTGGATTTTAAGAAAGGATAAAGTTATGGCGGATATCAGATTATCAGGGATTATCAAGGAGTCAATAGTAGACGGCCCCGGTATAAGATATGTAGTGTTTACCCAAGGGTGTCCCCATCATTGTGAGGGTTGTCACAACCCAACCACTCACGATTTTGATGGCGGTTATGACGGCGATACTGAGGAAATATTAAATGATTTTAAGAAAAATCCTCTGCTATCGGGAATAACTTTTTCGGGTGGAGAGCCATTTTGTCAGCCTGAGCCTCTTTTGAAATTAGCAAAAGAGGTACATAATCTTAGAAAGAATGTAATTTCATACAGCGGATATACCTTTGAAGAGCTTTTAAGGCTCTCTGAAAAAAATCAGGGCATAAAAGAACTTATGCTAAACATTGACTATTTAATTGACGGAAAGTTTATACTTTCTGAGAAGACGCTTATGCTCAAATTCCGCGGCAGTAAAAACCAGAGAATAATAGATGTAAAAAAATCCATGCAAGATGGACAGGCGCACATTGCCGAATTATAATAACTTGTCATAATAGTGAATTTTCCTTCATAGAATTGTACAAATAATCAGAGTACAATCTATGGAGGAATTTTTATGGTAGAGTATAATCTGTATAAAGACATCGCTGAAAGAACTCAGGGAGATGTATATATCGGCGTTGTCGGTCCTGTAAGAACGGGAAAATCAACCTTTATAAAGAAGTTTATGGAGCTTTTGGTTTTACCCAATATTGAAAATGAGCATAAGAGAATGCGGGCGCTTGACGAATTGCCTCAGAGTGCAGGAGGCAGAACAATAATGACAACCGAGCCCAAATTTATCCCCAACGAAGCCGTAAAAATTTCGGTCGGTGATGGTGCAAACTTTAATGTGCGTATGATAGATTGCGTTGGGTATTTAGTAAACGGGGCGCTTGGGCATATTGAAGATGAAATACCCAGAATGGTTGTAAGTCCCTGGTCGGAAGAGCCTATGCCCTTTGAGACGGCGGCAGAAATGGGAACGCAAAAGGTAATTTCAGAGCATTCAACGGTTGGAATTGTAGTCACAACAGATGGAAGCATTACAGAACTTGCGCGGGAAGATTATGAACCTGCTGAAAATCGCGTTATAGGCGAGCTTAAAAGTCTTAACAAGCCGTTTGTTGTTATATTAAATTCAGCAGACCCGCATTCTGAAAGGGCGCAAAAATGTAAAGCTGAGCTTGAAGAAAAGCATGGGGTTACAGTTATCCCTGCCAATTGTATGCACCTTTCAAAAATGGATATTGATGAAATAATCAAGAGTATCTTATATGAATTCCCGATTTGCGAAATTTCTTTCTATATGCCTGACTGGATTATGAGTCTTGATGGAGAAAACAGCTTAAAATCCGATATGAATTCAGCAGTTCTTGAAACATTTGACGGGGTTTCAAAAATTTCTGACATTATGGGATTATCTGAAAAACTAAGTCAGTATGATTTTATTGAAAGTGCAGCTATCAGTGATATTTCTGCTGGCACAGGTTCAATAGAAATTCGTATTATGGTAGATAATAAGCTGTTTTATGATACGCTTGAAAAGAAAACCGGATTTTCGGTAGGCTGTGAGGGAGAGCTTTTAAATCTTTTGAGTGAGCTTTCGGTAATAAAGAGAGAATATGATAAAATATCGCCCGCTCTTGAGCAGGTGTGGCATACAGGATATGGCATAGTTCCGCCAAGTATAGATGAACTTAGCCTTGAAGAGCCCGAGATTGTAAAACAGGGCAGCCGTTTCGGGGTTCGTCTTAAAGCGGCAGCGCCTTCGCTACATCTTATCCGCGCAGATATAGAAACTGAGGTAAATCCCATCGTTGGGACAGAGAGGCAGTCAGAGGAGCTGGTACACTATCTTTTAAATGAATTTGAAAGCGACCCAAAACAGATTTGGCAGTCAAATATATTTGGTAAATCTCTTCACGAGCTTGTGAATGAGGGACTTCATAATAAACTTTATCGAATGCCCGAAGATGCAAGACTTAAACTTCAGGAGACACTTCAAAAGATTATCAACGAGGGCAGCGGCGGACTTATCTGTATAATTTTATAATTGTAAAAAACAAGTCATATTTTCTTAACAAAATATGACTTGTTTTTGAATGTAATTTATGATAATATATGGATACATTAAAACGAGGGAGGAAAAACTTATGAGAAGACGCTTGTCTGAAATCACCCCTGAGATTGATAAATTAGCACAAATTTGTATAGAAAACGGAAAAATAGACCAGGAACTTTACAAAAAGTATGATGTAAAGCGAGGCCTTCGTGATATAAACGGCAAGGGTGTTGTTGCGGGACTTACAGAGATTTCTGAAATAAGAGCATCTAAGATAGTGGATGGAAACGAAGTTCCCTGTGAGGGTGAACTTTATTATCGCGGATATGACATAAAAAAACTTGTGAACGGCTTTTTGTCAGAGGGCAGATTTGGATTTGAAGAAATTACTTATCTGCTTATTTTCGGCGAACTTCCAACTATAGGCCAGCTTGATGAATTCAAAAAGGTGCTTGGTAAATATCGCACGCTCCCTGTTAATTTTGTAAGAGATATTATTTTAAAAGCTCCAAGCCCTGATATGATGAATGCTTTGGCGCGCTCTGTGCTCACACTTTATTCATATGATGATAATGCAAACGATATAAGCGTACCAAATGTTTTGCGTCAATGTCTTGAACTTGTTGCGCTTTTCCCCGTGCTTTCGGTTTATGGATATCAGGCATACAATCATTATATTAAGGGTGAGAGTCTGTTTATACATACACCAAGAGAGGATTTGAGCACAGCTGAAAACATCCTCTTGTTGCTTCGTCCTGACGGCGAATATACAGACCTTGAAGCAAAAATTCTGGATTTGGCACTTGTGCTTCAGGCAGAGCACGGCGGTGGTAACAACTCAGCATTCACTACCCATGTTGTAACATCTTCGGGAACGGATACTTATTCGGTTATGGCGTCGGCTCTCGGTTCGCTTAAAGGCGGTCGTCACGGCGGTGCAAATGTAAAGGTTACATATATGCTTGAAAATATCCGCGAAAATGTAAAGGATTGGAATGATGATGCAGAAATTAAAGATTATCTTGGAAAGCTCTTAGAGGGAAAGGCTTTTGATAATTCCGGACTTATATATGGTATGGGACACGCAGTATATTCACTTTCTGACCCAAGAGCGGATATTTTTAAAGCATTTGTAAAAAGGCTTGCAGTTGCCAAGGGTCGGGAAGAGGAATATAATTTATGCGAAAAAATAGAGCATTTAGCGCCAGAAGTAATTGCTGAAAAACGCAAAATTTATAAAGGTGTAAGTGCCAATGTGGATTTTTACAGCGGCTTTGTGTATGATATGCTTGAGCTTCCAAGAGAGCTCTATACCCCCATATTTGCAATCGGCAGGGTTGCAGGTTGGAGCGCTCACAGGATAGAAGAACTTGTAAATGTTGGCAAAATTATAAGACCTGCATATAAAGGTATAACTCCAATCAGAGAATATAAAGAAATGAATAAAAGATAAAAAAGCGAGATGCGTTGCATCTCGCTTTTAAAATTGAAATTCTTATTTCTTCATTGCTTCTTCGATAGCAACAGCAACTGCAACGGTCATACCAACCATTGGGTTGTTACCTGCACCGATAAGTCCCATCATTTCAACATGAGCGGGAACGGAAGAAGAACCTGCAAACTGAGCGTCTGAGTGCATTCTTCCCATAGTATCTGTCATACCATAAGATGCAGGACCTGCAGCCATATTGTCAGGGTGAAGTGTTCTGCCTGTACCGCCGCCTGATGCAACTGAGAAGTATTTTTTGCCCTGTTCGATACATTCTTTCTTATAAGTACCTGCAACAGGATGCTGGAATCTTGTGGGGTTTGTTGAGTTACCGGTGATAGAAACATCAACGCCCTCTAAGTGCATAATAGCAACACCCTCACGAACATCGTCTGCACCATAGCAACGGACTTTTGAACGCTCGCCGTCTGAGTAAGCTGTTTCTTTAACTACCTTAACTTCGCCTGTGAAGTAATCAAACTGAGTCTGAACATAAGTAAAGCCGTTAATTCTTGAAATAATCTGAGCAGCGTCTTTGCCAAGACCATTAAGAATAACACGAAGGTCTTCTTTTCTTGCTCTGTTAGCGCTTCTTGCAAGACCGATAGCACCCTCAGCTGCTGCAAACGACTCGTGACCGGCTAAGAATGCAAAACATTTTGTCTCTTCGCGAAGGAGTCTTGCGCCAAGGTTACCATGACCGATACCAACCTTTCTGTCGTCAGCAACAGAACCCGGGATGCAGAATGACTGGAGACCAAGTCCAATCTTTTCAGCAGCGTCAGCTGCAACTGTGCAGCCGTCTTTGATTGCGATTGCAGCACCTACAATATATGCCCAGCAAGCGTTCTCAAAGCAGATAGGCTGAATGCCCTTTACCATATTATATACATCGATACCCTTATCATCGCAAATCTGCTTAGCTTCTTCAATAGAAGAAATGCCGTGCTTTTTAAGTTCTGCGTTGATTTGGTCGATTCTTCTCTCATAACTTTCAAATAATGCCATAGTATGAACCTCCCTTATTCGTGTCTGGGGTCGATGAGCTTGTCTGCATCATCAACTCTGCCGTACTGACCGCTTGCCTTTTCAAGAGCTTCGTTTGCGTCCATGCCCTTGCCAACCATTTCCATCATTTTGCCGAGGTGAACAAACTTGTAGCCGATAATCTGACCTTCCTTGTCAACGGCAATCTTTGTTATGTAACCTTCAGCAAGCTCAAGGTATCTTGGACCCTTGTCAAGAGTTGCGTAAGTTGTACCAACCTGACTGCGAAGTCCTTTACCAAGGTCTTCAAGACCTGCACCGATAGGAAGACCATCCTCAGAAAATGCAGTCTGTGTACGACCATAAACAATCTGGAGGAATAATTCTCTCATAGCGGTGTTGATAGCATCACAAACAAGGTCTGTGTTAAGAGCCTCCAAAAGAGTTTTGCCAACTAAAATTTCAGAAGCCATAGCAGCTGAGTGGGTCATACCACTACAACCAACAGTTTCAACAAGTGCCTCCTGAATGATACCCTCTTTTACATTAAGGGTGAGCTTACATGTGCCCTGCTGAGGTGCACACCAGCCAATACCATGGGTCAAACCTGAAATGTCTTTAACTTCTTTTGCCTGAGTCCATTTACCTTCCTGAGGGATGGGCGCAGGACCGTGATATGCGCCTTTTGCCAAGGGACACATCTTTTCTACTTCGCTTGAATACTTCATATGTCTGCTCCTTTCGTTTCTCATAGGTGAAATTGTCACCGATAGCTGCCTTTAAGGCAACTCTGTATTCTTCGTATAACATTATAGCATAAAATCAAAATTATGCAAGGCAAAATGTAAAAAATATGTAAAAGCCAAAATAAATTTGTAGTATATAGAATGTTTTTGTGCAAAATGGCAATATATAATTTGAAAAAAATACTTGCATATACAAAAAGTATATGTTATAATATTATGGCATTTGGGAAAATGCAAATATTTTAAATACACACGCACAACGATTATGCAGGCGTTGCCGCAGACCCATGACGGTACTTGTGTAAGGTGACTTGTGCGGAGGTAAAAAACTATGGAGGTGTAAAATCATGGGAGTTATTCAAATGAAACAGCTTTTGGAGGCAGGTGTTCACTTCGGTCATCAGACCCGTCGTTGGAACCCTAAAATGGCAGAGTATATATTTACCGAGAGAAATGGTATCTATATCATCGACCTTCAGAAGACAGTAAAGAAGATTGAGGAGGCTTACTACTTTGTTCGCGATATCGCAGCAGAGGGCGGCAATGTTCTCTTCGTAGGTACAAAGAAGCAGGCTCAGGACGCTATCCGTGAGGAAGCTGAGAGAACCGGTATGTTCTATGTAAACGCAAGATGGCTCGGCGGTATGCTCACAAACTTCAAGACAATCAAGAGAAGAATTGAGCGTCTTTATCAGCTTGAAAAGATGGCTGAAGACGGTACAATGGATCTTCTTCCCAAGAAAGAAGTTATTAAGCTTAACTTAGAACATGAAAAGCTTGAAAAGTTCCTCGGCGGCATCAAGGAAATGAAGGATCTTCCTGCAGCAATGTTCGTTGTTGACCCAAGAAAGGAAAAGAACGCTATCGCTGAGGCTCACAAGCTCGGTATCCCTGTAATTGCAATCGTTGATACCAACTGTGACCCTGAAGAAGCAGATTATCCTATCCCCGGTAACGATGACGCTATCCGTGCGGTAAAACTTATCGCATCTACTATTGGTAACGCAATTATCGAGGGTCGTCAGGGCGAGCAGTTCGTTCCTGAAACTTCTGAAGAAGCAGAAAGCGCAGAGGCTCAGGATGTTAGCCTTGATATGCTTGACGACTAATTTTTAATATATATTATTATATTACGAAAGGATTGATATAAAATGGCATTTACAGCACAGGATGTTAAAACACTTCGCGAAATGACAAACTGCGGTATGATGGACTGTAAAAAGGCACTTACCGAAACTGATGGCGATATGGACAAGGCTATCGAATTTTTGAGAGAAAAAGGTCTTGCAACTGCTGCTAAAAAAGCAGGCAGAATTGCTGCTGAAGGTATTGTTAAGGCATATATGAATGGTAATGTGGGAGTTTTGGTTGAGGTTAACTCAGAAACGGATTTTGTTGCTAAGAATGATGAGTTCCAGAGCTTTGTTGCAGATGTTGCAAAGACTATTGCTGATGCAAATCCTGCTGATGTTGAGGCTCTTAAGAATGAAAAGTGCGGTGCTTCTACAATCGGAGATATGCTCACCGAAAAGATTGCAAAAATCGGTGAAAATATGAATATCAGACGCTTTGCAAGAGTTGAGACAACAGGAATTGTTACAGATTATATTCATGCGGCAGGTAAGATTGGCGTATTGGTAGAAGCTGATGCTCCTGATTGCGATGAAGTAAAGGAAGCTCTCAGAAACATTGCTATGCAGATTGCGGCGCTCAGCCCCAAGTATTTGTCAAGCGAAGATGTTTCGGAGGAATATAAGCAGCACGAGAAAGAAATCCTTATTGCTCAGCTTAAGAATGACCCGAAGAACGCTTCTAAGCCCGACAACATCATAGAAAAAATGATTAGCGGTCGTCTTGCAAAGGAACTTAAAGAGATTTGTTTGCTTGAACAGGAATATGTAAAGGCAACCGAGAAAGAAACAGTTGCCAAGTATATTGAAGCAGTTGGCAAGAAGATTGGTGCTGACATTAAGCTTAAGAGCTTTGTTCGTTTTGAGACGGGCGAGGGTCTTGAAAAAAGAGAAGATAACTTCGCTGACGAAGTTGCAAAAATGATGAAATAATTTTCTGAATTATAAAAGGCACAACCAACCGGTTGTGCCTTTTATTTTATAACAGATGTTGACAAATCAACATCTGTATGCTAAAATAGACTTGTTGATTTTTCAACAAGTCTATTTTAAGGAGTAAACAAATGCTTGAAAGATTTGAAACATTTACATCGGCGATATTTCAGATATCTCAATCCTGGAATAAAATTGCGGCTGATGAAATGGCTTTATATGATTTAAAGGGAGCGTATGCTACCTATCTTGTAACATTATTTCAAAACAGAGACGGGGTAACATCTGTGGGTCTTTGTGAGATGTGTAATAAAGATAAGGCGGAGATTTCCCGTGCGATTTCTGTTATGGAGGAAAAGGGACTTGCGATAAGAGAAAATATTACAGTCAACTCTTATCGTGCGATAATAAAACTTACCGACAAAGGAATCGATGCAGCAAATAAGGTTATAGAGCGTGTTAAGGTGGCAGTTGCTGAGGGCGGAAAAGGACTCAGCGAAAGCGAGCGTGAGATTTTTTACAGCGCCCTTGAAAAAATTGCCCTGAATCTTAAAAAAATCAGCAAAGAAGGATTACCAAAATAACTAAAAATTTAAGATAGGAGATTATGTTATGAAAATAATAGTTGATTCAACATTTGATATGCCAAATGAAATAAAAGAAAGAGTGGGGATTGTACCACTCACGGTTCATTTTGGAGATAAAGAATATTTAGATGGCGTAGATATAAGTAAAG
>JAZNPN010000025.1:0-4648 GCA_045589715.1 Clostridia bacterium
AAATCTTTAAGCATATCTGCAGCTGAAGCATAACGCAAATCCTGCTCTTTATTCATAGCCTTCATAACGATATCCTCCATTGATTTTGGAATATCATTATTCAAAATTCTGGGAAGTATTGGTTTCTCCTGAATATGCTTGATTGCAATAGCAACGGCTGTATTATCATCAAAAGGAAGTCTGCCCGTCAGCATTTCATAAAGCACAACACCAAGTGAATATATATCCGTACGCTCATTGGTGTATCCGCCTCTTGCTTGCTCCGGAGAAAGATAATGAACAGTTCCTATTGTTGAATTTGCCATTGTCATAGTAGCCTGAGATGACGCTCTTGCTATTCCAAAATCTGTTACCTTTAAAATGCCGTCCTCTGTCATAATTATGTTTTGTGGCTTAACATCTCTGTGGATAACAGACTTTTTATGGGCTTCTTCTAAACCCTCGCAAATCTGTGCCGCAAACTCTCCTGCCTCACGCCATGAAAGAACACCCTTTTCGGATATGTATTCCTTAAGGGTAATTCCCTTGATATATTCCATAACTATATAATAAAGTCCGTCTTCAAACCCTACATCATATATGGAAACAATGTGGGGATTGGAAATTCTTGCTGCTGCCTGAGCCTCTGTATTAAAGCGATGCACAAATTCTTTATCCTCTCTGTGCTCCTCTTTTAAAACTTTTACTGCAACAAATCTGTCAAGGAAATGACAGCGTGCCTTATATACATGTGCCATCCCGCCCTTGCCGATTTCTTCTAATATTTCGTAACGCCCTGCAAGCATTTTACCTATTAAATTCATAACCATCCTCCTATACAAATCTAACACAGATAACGGTAATATTATCGATTCCGCCGCTTGCTTTTGCAACAACGGAGAGTCTCTTTGCCGCATCCTTAGGATTTTTTTCCTCGTTTATAATCTCGTATATACGCTTGTTATCAACCATCGTCGTAAGTCCGTCACTGCAGATTAAAAGCGTATCTGAAACCTGATACTCATATTCAAATATATCACAAGCTACTTTCTCATCTGTTCCAAGTGCCCTTGTTATTATATTTTTCTGCGGATGAACTCTGGCTTCCTCCTCGGTTATGCTGCCCGTTTTCACAAGCTCTGCAACTACCGAATGGTCCGTTGTTATCTGAAAAATTCCGTCTTTGTTTACGCAGTATGCACGACTGTCACCTACATTTGCAATATACGCGATACCCCTGCATATAAACGCGGCAACCACAGTTGTACCCATTCCGCTTCTGTTTGAATCCTCACAAGACATTTTATATACTCTGTCATTTGCTGCATCTATTGCCTCTCTTAACTTTTGAGGAATGTTTGCGTAGGATTTTAAGACAAGTAATTTGTTAAGTTCCTCTGCGATAAACTTTACCGCACTCTGACTTGCAACCTCACCTGCATTGTGTCCGCCCATACCATCTGCTAAAACGCAAAATCCCACATCATTTTCTTCGTCAAAACCATGAATGCAGAAGCTGTCTTCATTAAGCTCCCTGACACATCCAACATCACTTAAACCATATGTCTCTATCAAACCATTCACCTCCTCAGCGTGTTGCTCTGGCTCTGAGTTGCCCGCACGCGGCACTGATATCAGCGCCCATCTCACGCCTTATTGTTGCGGAAATTCCGCCTTTTTCAAGATAAGCCCGAAACGCCTCTGTCGCCTTCTTATCAGATGCCGAAAATCCTGTCCCCTCTACCGCATTAACAGGTATCAGATTAACATGGCAAAGCATTCCTGAAATCAGTCTCAAAAGCTCCCTTGCTTCATCAATAGTGTCATTTACTCCGTTTATCAAAGTATATTCAAACGAAATCCTGCGATTAGTCTTTTCTATGTAGTACTTGCAGGCATTTAATAATTCCTCAATGTTATATCTGCGATTTATCGGCATTATCTCAGATCGCTTTTCATCATTTGATGCGTGAAGCGAAATCGAAAGTGTAATCTGCAACTTTTTATCCGCAAGTTCTCTTATTCTTGGAACTACCCCACAGGTTGAAAGCGATATGTGCCGATGGCCTATATTCATACCAAGGGGATGATTTACAATTTCCAAAAACCTCATAACATTTTCAAAGTTATCAAGCGGCTCTCCCATACCCATCATAACGATGTTTGAAATACGCTCCCCCAAATCCTTTTGAACAGTCATTACCTGCCCTATAATCTCAGAGGGCTTAAGGTTTCTCACCTTGCCTCCCTTAGTTGATGCACAAAAGGCACAGCCCATAGCACAGCCAACCTGAGAGGATACACAAATCGTATATCCGTGGTGGTACTTCATAAGTACCGATTCTATAAAATTTCCATCATCTAATTCTAACAGATAGCGACGGGTTTCGTCAATATCAGATACAAATTTTTGCTTTATCTTAAGGTTTGACGCTGTATACTCAGAAGAAAGTTTTTCCTTTAGAGATTTGGGGATATTGGTCATATCCTCATAGCTTTCTGCCCCGTCGTATATCCATTTAAAAATCTGCTTTGCGCGAAATTTCGGCTCATTAAGACTTACTAAAATTTCTTCAAGCTCAGATAGTGTATAGTCTTTTAAGTTCTTCATTGTTTCTTCCTCAGTCTGCAAATATAAAATCCGCTTCCACCCGTTTCGTGAGCTAAATAAAGTTTTTCAAAATCCTTTTCAAATTTCTGATTTTCCTTTAAAAATTCTTCAATTTGCCCTTCGTTTTCCTCTTTAAGTATTGTGCAGGTAGAGTAGACCAAAGTTCCCCCGCTCTTTACATATTTTGCGGCAGAATTTAAAATATTTTTCTGCACCTTTAAAAGCTCTGCTATATCCTCTTCTTTTCTATTCCATTTGATATCAGGTTTTTTATGTATAACACCAAGGCCTGAGCACGGAACATCACAAAGAACACGGTCGGCTTTTTCAAAAAGACTTTCATCGGGTATTTCTGAATTGTTAACCCTTGCATCAATAATATCAAGAGAAAGTCTTTTTGCGCTGTTTTTTATAAGCTCAATTTTATGTTCGTGAATGTCAAATGCCACAATTCTGCCCTTGTTATTCATAAGTTCTGCTATATGTGTGGTTTTCCCTCCGGGTGCTGAACACATATCAATTATAAACTCATTTTCTTTTGGCGAAAGAATTAAAGCCGCCCTCATTGAATTTATATTTTGCAGGGTATAAAGACCCTTTTTATATGAATCAGATGCGGCGATATCTATAGCTCCCAGAATTTTAAGGCAGCATTCTTCTCCTTGCTCTGCGCAAATTCCCTCTTGCTCTAAAATTTTTATGAGTGTCTGCGCTGTAGTTTTGGTCGTATTGACTCTTACCATAGTAGGATGGGCAAGCAGACTGTCCTTTAAAATTTCCTCTGTAATTTGTTCTCCAAACTGAGCAATAAGCTTTTTAGTAATCCAATCGGGCATAGAATATTCTATAGATAATTCCTTTGGCTGCGGGAGATTATCAAGATTTCTCGATATGCTCCTTAAAACGCCGTTGACATAACCCTTTGCTGCACTGTGGGCAAATCGACTTGCAAGTTTTACTGACTCATTACAAGCCGCAGATACGGGTATTTTGTCCATAAAAACAAGCTGATACACGCCTGACCTCAGTATCTGATGCACCCATGCACTCAATTTTTTAAGCTTGATTTTTGAATATTCCTGTATCAAAAAATCAAGATATGTCTTGTTACGGATAACACCCATAACAAGCTGATTTAAAAGGGCACGGTCAGACGGATTTAACCCTTTTGCATTATCTAAAATCGCTTTGTTTAAGTAGGCGCCCTCTTTTTCTATTTTATAGAGAGCAACCACTGCCGCTTCTCTGGGATTTTGCACCAAGCTAATCTCTCCTTCTTCCACCGAATAATAAAATAAGTCTTAATAAACTGAGCATAGAAGAAACTGCCGCTGCAACATATGTCATAGCTGCCGCACTAAGCACTTTTTTAGCGCCTGTTAATTCTTCGCCGATAAGCATATTGTTGCCCTCAAGGGTTGCAATCGCTCTTTTACTTGCGTTAAATTCGACCGGCAGAGTAATCAATTGAAACAGGACCGTTCCCGAAAAAAAGATTATTCCTAAATCTATAAGTCCCGTGTATGAGAAAAGCAGACCTATAAACAAAATCGGCATTGACAGCATATTACATATGTTTACTGCCGGCACTATTGCATTTCTTATTTTGATTGCAGAATACCCTGTTGCGTGCTGGATTGCGTGCCCTACTTCGTGTGCGGCAACACCTATTGCACCGACTGACGAACTCGCATATGTGGCGTCAGAAAGTCTTACAACATTTGTTTTGGGGTCGTAGTGGTCTGTTAAATTCCCGCTTACTCTCTCAATTTTAACATTTGTAAGTCCGTTTAAATTAAGAATTTTTCTCGCAATATCAGCGCCTGTCAATCCCAAATGATTATTTATTTTTGAATACTTATTAAAAGTAGAATTTACTCTTGATTGTGCCCACAAAGAAAGAATTATGGCAGGAATAAGTATTATCCATGTAGGGTCATAAAAAAACATAATATCAACCTTTCTATTTAAGAATTATTGTCTCATCAATGGTATTGCCGTTTAAGTAACTTGAAACACTCATACGCTTGCCGCCCTTAAACTGGATTTCGTCAATTA
>JAZNPN010000026.1:0-15999 GCA_045589715.1 Clostridia bacterium
ATAATCACCTTTTAATGATATTATACCAAATATTCTAACAAATTATTCGTTATCCGTCAAGAGAAATTCGTTTTAAAGCAAAAAGAAATTCGTTTTAAAATATTTTAAAACGAATTTCTCAAAAGTTTTATGACAGGACTATAATACCGCGATAAAAAACAAGCACCCACCAAAGTGAATACTTGAAAAATGCAAATTGTTTTTCATCTCTTTGTAAACTGTCGGGGCGCTCTGAAAATATGCCTACGGCATATTTTCAGCCACGACCGCCGAGTGCTGTGCCGAGGCGGCCGAAGTTCAATGGGGTAAAAATAAAACACCCAAAAATGGGTGTTTGTATTTTTATCTCTTTGAGAACTGAGGAGCGCGACGAGCAGCTTTTAAGCCGTACTTCTTTCTCTCCTTCATTCTTGGGTCACGAGTGAGGTAACCTTCAGCCTTAAGTGCTGCTCTGTACTCTTCGTCAACCTCAAGAAGTGCTCTTGAAATACCATGACGGATAGCACCAGCCTGTCCTGTAAAGCCACCGCCCTGAACTGTAACCAAAACATCGAACTTGCCTACGGTCTTTGTAAGCTCTAAAGGCTGTTTAACAACAACTTTTAAAGTTTCTAAGCCAAAGTATTCATCGATATCTCTCTTGTTAATAGTAATAACACCTGTGCCGGGTACCAGTCTAACCCTGGCAACAGACTTCTTTCTTCTGCCTGTTCCGTAATATTGTACGCTTGCCATGTTTATTCAGTCCCCTTTCTTATGCTTGTTCCCAAACAACGGGTGTCTGGGCTTCGTGGTTGTGGTTTGCATCCTTATACACTCTGAGCTTCTTAAGTGCTTTTCTGCCCAATGTGTTATGTGGAAGCATACCTGCGATTGCGAGTTCCATAGCCTTTTCAGGACGGGTTTCCATCAATTCCTTATAAGAAACTTCCTTAAGGTGACCGATGTAACCTGTGTGTCTGTACCACTTCTTCTGAAGAAGCTTGTTTCCTGTTAAAACTGCGTCTTTTGCATTGATAACGATTACAAATTCACCGCAGTCAACGCCCGGTGTATACTCGGGGCGGTGCTTACCGCGAAGAATTGTAGCAGCTGTTGCAGCTACACGACCGAGTGGCTTACCGGCAGCGTCTATAATGTACCATTTCTTTTCAATTTCATTGGCTTTTGCCATGTAAGTTGACATTTAATGCCGACCTCCTTATATATTAAACTAATCAATTTCATAAATAAGGCACCCCTTTTTTCAGGGTGCCTTGCTATTATAATACGATTTTTTAATTTTGTCAAGCCTTTTTTGAAAAAATTTAATTTAGTATTATGCAATCTCTTTTTTTCTCTTGTTTTCTCTCTTATACTCTCGTATGCTCGTGTGCAAATTTCAAAAATTTTTCTAAACTCCGCCAATAAGACGCGCAATATCGTTCCAAGTCGCAAATATCATAAGCCCAATCAAGAGCACAAAACCTATCATATGCACAAATCCCTCTTTTTCGGGCGGAACGGGTTTTTTGAATATCAGTTCAAAGAGAGCAAATATTATTCTTCCGCCGTCAAGGGCGGGAAGCGGTAATAAATTCATAATACCAATATTTACAGTCAAGAACCCCGCAAAGAAAATAAAATTCAAAAGTCCGCTCTGCGCCACAGTATTCATTGCGTGAACAACACCAACAGGGCCCGACATCTCGGAAATTCCCGCCTCGCCGCTAAATAGCATACCTATAGATACAAACACGAGTTTGCCCATCCAGACGGTCTGATAAAAACCCTCTCTGATTACGCCCCAGGGGGTAATCTTTTCAGGGGCAATGCTGAACCCGATAAATTTACCCGTTGTGCCGTCATCATATTGCATCTCATACGGGGTAAATGTGTTTGTGTATTCCTTTCCGTCTCTTAAATAAGTTACAGAATACTCGTCTGACTCAGCATTTGAAAGAGCAAAGCTGATATCTCTTTGTATGTGTACTCTATCGCCGTTTACGGCAACAATTCTGTCGCCCGAGCGCAAAAACTCTGCCGCAGACGCGTTTGGGTTAACCTCTGCCACAATAGTTGAGGGAAGTCCGCCTGCGCCTATTGCGGATGTGAGAACCAGCGACACAGCTATAACAAAACCTAAAATAATATTCATCGAAGCACCCGCTGCAAGAACAAAAATCTTAGGGAGCGGCTTTTTGGAATTAAAAGACCCCTCGGTTTTTAAATCTTCGTCCTCGCCCTCCATCTTGCAAAATCCGCCCATAGGGACTATCCGGATTGAATAAAGGGTATTTTTGCCCTGCTTTTTAAAAATGGCAGGTCCCATACCTATGGAGAATTCAAGAACATTTACACCCGTTATGCGGGCTGCCAGAAAATGTCCAAGCTCGTGAACAAATATTATTACGGAAAAAATCAGAATTGCACCTATGATGGTTAACGCCATAGCTTCCTCCTTGTTTCATTGTCGGCACAAATTATATCTTCAATTGAAGGATTTTCTATGTTTGATGTGTCATTCATTGCTTTTTCGACAATGTCTGCAATCTCTAAAAATCCAACTTTATCACTCAAAAACGCTGCAACCGCAGCCTCGTTTGCAGCATTCATAACTGTCGGCATTATTCCGCCCAGTTTTCCTGCTTTTTTTGCAAGAGACAGACAGCGGAAAGTTTCTTCATCAGGCTTTGCAAATGTCAGGTTCTTAAGAGCTGCAAAATCGACGCTCTCATCCTTTGAGGGAAGTCTTTCAGGATATGTAAACGCATACTGAATAGGATGTTTCATCGACGGCATAGACAGCTGAGCAATAACGCTCCTGTCCTGAAATTCCACCATAGAATGAATTATACTCTCCCTTTGCACAACAACTTCAACATCATCAATATCCACATCAAAAAGCCAGCGCGCCTCTAAAACCTCAAGGCCTTTGTTCATTAAGGTTGCACTGTCTATTGTAATTTTTGCACCCATACTCCAATTTGGATGCTTAAGCGCCTGTTCCTTTTTTATATTTATAAGTTCTTCGCGCGCTTTTCCAAAAAACGGTCCGCCCGACGCGGTAAGTAAAATCTTTTTAAGCTGACTGCGCTTTCCTGACTGCAGCGACTGAAATATTGCGCAATGCTCGCTATCAACGGGCAAAAGACGCACATTATGCTTTTTAACTGCGTCCATAAAAAGATTTCCTGCCGTAACGAGTGTTTCCTTATTGGCAAGAGCAATATCCTTGCCTTTTTCAATAGCCTTCATTGTGGGCACAAGTCCCGCAAAGCCAACGATTGAAGAAAGAACCATATCCGCGTCATTCTCTGAAGCTACGGCACACAAGCCTGCCTCTCCCGATAAAATCTGACAACCCGTGTCGGCTACTGCAATTTTTAAAAGACGGGCAGATTCTTCGTCTGAGACCGCCGCCATTTTTGGCTTAAACTTTCGGATTTGTTCTTCCAGCAGCTTTATATTTTTGCCCGCTGATATTGCAACAACTTCTATGTCCTTTATCCCTTTAAGGTCATCTGCTACCTCAAGCGCCTGAGTTCCGATTGAACCTGTTGAACCTAATATGGATACCTTCATATTATATTTATCATTCCTTTTGTATTTTATTCCTGCAAAACATCCCAGGGCGTTACCATCCCCAAAATCCGCTCTTTTTCGCTGCCGTTTTGGGTAATGAACAGTGCGGCAATTCTTTTGCTTTCAGGCCCTGATGCTTTTTTTAAAAGCGACTCTGCCTGAACAGATGTAGTATCTGCAGACGCAAACTCAAAACTCTCCGCAATATGACTTTCTATTGGCAAATCATCTTCAAAATCTCTTATCAGGGTATTTTCGTCAACCCTTATTCCTCCATGCTCAAGTGCGTACGAAAATATAGTGCTTATACTGAAAACCCCGAACAAAACCCCGTTTTCAAACACGGGTATATGCGAATAGCCTCTGCTTACCATCTTTTCCATAATCGGCTTTGCGCGGTCAGAAAGTTTTGCACAAATAAGATTTTCATATCTCGTCCCCTTAGAGAGAGCAAGAGGCGGCATCTTTAAATACTGCAAAATTTTTTCAAGCGCCTTTATCGCCCCATCGGTTGGCACAAAGGGCGCTTCGCCATCAATATCCTGATTGTGCGCCAAAATGTTTCGCATTTCACGGCAGGTGTTTAATTCGTCCTTAAAAGGCCTGCCTTCAGGAGACGACATAAACTGCATTACAATACTGCTTCTGCCGTGGGTCATTCCCTTTTCCCGAAGAATCTCTTCAAGCTGTTTATATAAATCAAGAAATCTGTCTACTTTAAGCTGAGCCTCTGTCATATCTTTTCCTCTTTTCTCAATATCCAAATGCCCCCGCTAAACTATCATCGTTTTCAATCCAGTCTGACACAAGATAGATGGTATAATCTGTCTCATTTTCGCGAACTACTACCTTTTCAATGCCTGCATTTATAACCATACGCTTGCACATTGCACAGCAACAAGCCTTTTCTACAAGCTCGCCTGTTTTTTTGTCTCTGCCTACCAAGTAAAGTGTTGCCCCGATAGTATCGCGGCGGGCAGCCGAAATTATGCAATTTGCTTCTGCGTGAACGCTGCGGCAAAGCTCGTATCTCTCGCCGCGCGGAATATTCATTTCCTCTCTCATACAAAATCCGAGGTCAGAACAGTTTTTTCTTCCTCTGGGCGCCCCCGTATAGCCTGTAGCTACGATTTCATCATTCTTTACAATTATCGCGCCAAAGTTGCGGCGAAGACAAGTCCCTCTTTCTGTAACAGTGTCTGCAATATCCAGATAATAATTTACTTTATCTACTCTGTCCATAATCTTTACCTCCATTCTTTTCTTTCATTATAAAGTAAAGTTTCGTAAATTTCAACACAAATTTATGTGTTGACTTATGAGGCATATATTTATATAATAAATATATGAATGGAGTGTATACCGTGGCAAAACATATAACGCACAGCGAGGCCGAAACCTTCTCTCTCGGCAGAGAATTTTCAAAAAAATTAACCCCCGGGGCAATCGTTGCTCTTTCGGGGGATTTGGGGTGCGGCAAAACCGCCTTTGTTAAAGGCATTGTTTCACACTTTGGCCAAAGCGAAGATGTGACAAGTCCCACCTTTACGCTGGTTAATGAATATGATGGCTTTGAGCCTATCTACCATTTTGATGTATACAGACTTGAAAATCCGTCACCTCAAGAATGTGACTGGATGGACGATTATCTCTTCGGTGACGGCATATGCCTTATCGAATGGGCAGACAATATCAGAAACATTCTCCCCGAAAGCACAATATGGGTGAATTTTTCAAAAAACTGCGATATAGATGAAAACTATCGTGAAATAGTAATAAGCGAGGACAATATATGATAGTATTTGGGATAGACACCTGTTGTATGTCAGCAACCGCCGCACTTTTAAGCGATGACAGGTTGATGGCTCAGGTGGTTTTAAATAATAATAAAACACATTCACAAAAAATTATGCCCCTGATTGAGTTTATGTTAAATCAGGCAGATATTAAGGCAAGCGACATAGATTGCTTTGCAGCGGCTGTTGGCCCCGGTTCATTTACGGGCGTCAGAATAGGCGTTGCAACGGCAAAAGCTCTTTCCTATGCAACGGGCAAGCCATGTGTTGCCGTGTCTACTCTTAAGGCACTTTCTTATAATGTAGCAGAATTTGACGGGATTATCTGTCCCATACTTGACGCAAGGCGCGGGCAGGTTTATAACGCTCTCTTTAAGGGCAAAGAAAGACTTTGCAAGGACCGCGCGCTTTCAATTAACGAGCTTTTGGACGAACTTGAAAATACCGACGGAAAAATTATATTTTTAGGGGACGGGGTTCCCGTTTTTAAAGACAAAATAAATGAGCGTCTAAATGGCAGGGCAATTTTTGCAAACCTAAGCCAGCGGATGAATCTTGCATCATCAGTTGCCCAAATCGGTTATGAAGAACTGCTTGTGGGTAACACTATAGAAAGCGGAGATTTAATCCCGCAATATTTAAGGCTTTCACAAGCCGAAAGAGAACGCCTTGAAAAGGAGGGAAAAAAGGTTGAATAAATTAGTTATACGCTTTCTTGCAATCTGCGGGATAATTATATTATGTTTTTCCTCTTTTTCAGTATATGCAACCAAAAATATCGAGGTAACACCTCTTGCCTCCCCTATTCTTTCAGATGGCGAGGCGGGCGTTTTAGTTGATTCTGCATACGGCAGAGTTTTGTTTGAAACAAACGGAAGCAAAAAGATGTACCCTGCCAGCACCACCAAGGTTATGACCGCTCTCCTTGCAATCGAAGCCGTAGAGCGGGGCGAGCTTTCTATGGATACTCAGGTTGAAGTTACTGCCGAAATGCTAAAGGATTTGCCAATCGACGGCTCAAGCATCGGACTTAAAGAGGGCGAGATTATGTCTCTTGAAAACCTCTTAAAAGGCCTTATGGTAGCGTCGGGTAACGACGCCGCCTGCGCAATCGCGACAGCGGTATCAAAAGATGTTTCAAGTTTTGTAAACTTGATGAATAGCAGAGCAAAGGAGCTTTCTGCAAACGACACCCATTTTGTAAACCCGCACGGACTTCACGACGATGAACATTATACTACCGCACTGGATATGGCAAAAATCGCGTGCGCAGCAATGAAACTTGATGCATTCCGCAACATCGTGGATATTGCACATGTTAAAATCCCTCCTACCAACAAAACCGAGCAGGAGAGATATTACATAAACACCAACGGACTTTTGTCCACTATGAGATATACCCAATATTTTTATAAAGGTTCAATCGGTATCAAAACAGGGTATACAGACAAAGCGGGCAACTGTCTCGTGTCTGCGGCAGCAAAGAACGGCATTGAACTTATCGGCGTAGTTTTCGGCGCAGAAGACTCCTCTGTTTCTCACGGCGACAGCGCAAAAATGCTGGATTGGGGCTTTGCAAACTTTACCTCGGTTACAGCCCTTGCAAAGGGTGATATGGCTTGCGAAATTAAAGTAAAGCAGGGCAGAGGCAAAGATTCTGTTACCCTCTCGGCTAAAGACACCATTAAAGCCGTTGTAAAGAATGGCACCAATGCACAGGAACTTGAGTTTGTTCCCGAAATTCCTGATGCTATATATGCACCCGTTACAGCGGGACAGTCAGTTGGAAAACTTAAAATTATGTTAAACGGCGAGCAGGTGGGCGAAGGCACGCTTCTTGCTACAAACGATGTAAAAAGAAGCTTTTTCTGGCCTATTATGGCTTTCGGAGAATGGTTATGGAGTTTTGCCATTGTTCGCATTGTTGTATATCTTGTAATAGCAATAATTGTTGCGTTTATCGCATTATTTATCTTTGCCATATACAATAATATAAAAAGGGCAAAAAGATATAGAAACGCAAGACGGGGAAGACGATAAATTTTATCTTGAAAAAAGACTTTCCCTGTGATATACTAAGCGTAGATTTATCGAAAGGAATGATACAGATTATGACTGAAAAGACTTCCGTAAAGCGCAAAGTCGCGGTTGTTTTTGGTATAATTTTTGTAATAATCGGCGTATTTTTGTTGACATTTGGATTTTCTTTTAAACTTATGTCCATCCCCAGCGGAAATGAGGCTTTAAAGGATGCACAGATTAAGCAGCTTACCGACAAGGTAAATGAACTCGAAAAAGAAAATCTTGAGTCTGACAACAATCAGGAAAGTGATAACAATGACTCAGTTGGAACTATTCCGTCTACCAAGACGGTTAAAGAGGGGTCTGCTACAGCAGAACCCGAAAGCGTCCCCGCTTCAGGCAGCTCAACATCTGGTAACAGCTCAAGCGGCTCAAGCAAAACTTCAAGCAGTTCAAGCAATAGTTCGGGCACATCAAGCAGTTCAAGCAAAAGCTCAAACAGTTCAGGCACGTCAAGCAGCTCAACTGTATCGGGCGGAGCAACAGGAAGCTCAGGACTCAGCAACTAATATATAAAATTGTGGCATAAACCGCAACAAAAAGCAAAGGAGAATGTCAGATGAAACCCAAGTACAAGAGAATTATGC
This sequence comes from Clostridia bacterium, assembly GCA_045589715.1. Lineage (GTDB taxonomy): Bacteria > Bacillota > Clostridia > Monoglobales > Monoglobaceae > UMGS1820. Next base: position 8,030 of record JAZNPN010000026.1, read on the forward strand.
TTAAAATCAGCGGAGAGGCGCTTGCAGGCGAGAAAGGCTTTGGCCTTGACCAGCCCACCATCGACGCTATCGCACTTAAGATTAAAGAATGTTATGATATGGGCGTTGAAATCGCCATTGTTGTAGGCGGCGGCAACTTCTGGAGAGGCAGAACGGGCGAGGGTATGGACCGTTCCCGCGCTGACCATATGGGAATGCTTGCAACAGTCATAAACTCACTTTCTATGCTTGACGCACTTGAACATTTAGGCGTTGAGTGTCGTGTTCAGACAGCTATTGAGATGCGTCAGATTGCTGAACCTTATATCAGATTAAGGGCGGCTTCACATCTTAAAAAGGGCAGGGTTGTTATCTTTGCTTGCGGTACAGGTAACCCATTTTTCTCAACTGATACAACTGCGGCGCTCAGAGCCGCCGAAATTGATGCTGAGGTTATCCTCCTTGCAAAAAAAGTGGACGGCGTTTATGACAGCGACCCGAATGTTAATCCAAACGCCACAAAGTTTAAAGAACTCAGCTTTATGGAGGTCTTAAATCGCAAACTCGGCGTTATGGACTCTACTGCGACATCTCTTTGTATGGACAACAATATCCCTATCGTGGTATTTGGTCTTGATGACCCCGAAAATATTAAGAGAGCCGTTTTAGGCGAAGAAATCGGAACAATGGTTCAAAAATAAATTCGAAAGGTTGGTAACATATATGCAAAACGCAGAAAATAAAATGAACAAAGCTATCGCATCGCTTGAGGCAGATTACGCTTCAATCAGAGCAGGCAGAGCAAACCCTGCAATTCTTGACAAGGTAACCGTTGAATACTATGGTGTCCCTACCCCCCTTGCTCAGGTTGGTACAGTTTCTGTCCCAGAAGCTCGCTCTATTGTTATTCAGCCATGGGATGCAACCCTGCTTAAAGAAATCGAAAAGGCTATCCAGACATCAGATATCGGCATTAACCCAAACAACGACGGAAAAGTTATTCGTCTTAACTTCCCGCCGCTTACCGAGGAGCGCCGAAAAGAACTTAAAAAAGGCATTTCAAAGCGCGGCGAGGATGCAAAGGTTGCTGTCAGAAATATCCGCCGTGACGCCATCGAAGGCTTCAAAAAACAGAAAAAAGCCAACGAGATTACAGAGGACGATTTAAAAGATTTGGAAGAAAAAATCCAAAAACTTACCGATAAATTTGTAAAGCAGATTGATACAATCACCGCTGACAAAGAAAAGGAGATTATGGAGGTTTAATCCATGTTCTTTAAGAAAAAACAAAAAAACGCTCTTGATATGTCCCGCATTCCAAAGCACATCGGCATTATTATGGACGGTAACGGCAGATGGGCAAAAAGGCAGGGGCTTCCCCGCACAGCAGGGCATAAGCAAGGCGCAAAGACACTCGAAACCATAACTCGCTGCTGCGGTGAAATCGGGGTAGAAGTTGTTACAGCATACGCATTTTCTACCGAGAACTGGTGTCGCCCTCAGGATGAGGTTGACGCTTTGATGGAGCTTCTTTATGATTATTTAAGTCAGGCAGAAAAGCGCTTTAAAGAAAATGATGTAAGGCTTATTATAAGCGGCGATACCTCAAAATTTTCAGAAAAGCTGCAGCAGGCGATGAAAAGCGCTATGGATATTACCAGGGACGGCAAAGCAATAACTTTAAATCTTGCCTTGAATTATGGAGGCAGAGACGAAATTGTGCGTGCGGTTAAGAATTTGTATTCCGATATTGAGGATGGCGCTCTTAAGCGCGAGGATATTTGCGAAAATGTCTTTTCAAAATATTTAGATACAAAAAATCTTCCTGAGGTGGATATGATTATCCGCCCCAGCGGTGAGTACAGACTTTCAAACTTCCTTTTATGGCAATCGGCGTATGCTGAGTTCTGGTACAGCAATATCTGCTGGCCCGACTTTAAAAAAGAAGATTTAGAGTCTGCGATAATTGACTTTCAGAATCGCAACAGACGATTTGGAGGAGTATAAAAGAAAGGTCCGTGAACATATGCCATCCTTAAAAATGCGTTTGCTTACATCAATCATAGCAATTCCGCTGGTCGTATTAGCGTTGCTCGCCCCAAGCCCTGTTGTGACCGCTGTTGTTATGCTTGCATCAATTGTAGGACTATATGAATACTTTAAAGCTACAGAGCTTTTGAATCATCGTCCCTTATGTATATTGGGTTTTATAGCGTCTGTCGTTATATCCTTGGGCGCAAATTTTGATACGGGCACTTCTCTTGCCCTTGTTTACATATTTGTTGTTGCTCTCTTTGGGATAATGCTTCTTAGCAATCGAAAAATAACGGTTGTTCATATAGGGATGTTGATTTTCGGGCTTATATATATCCCGTATTTTCTGTCCCATATCACATATTTGAGAAAACTTGATTGCGGAAATGTGTACATCTGGCTTGTATTTATTGGTGCATTTTTAACGGATACCTGTGCATATTTTATCGGCTGTAAATTCGGCAAACATAAATTGTGCCCCAACATCAGCCCGAAAAAATCAGTAGAGGGCGCAATCGCAGGGGTAGTCGGCGGCGGACTTTCGTTTTTGATTTTCGGCATAATAATAAATCTTTTCTTTACCGAAACGATTAACGGAAGTTTTAATCTGTGGCTTCTGTTCCTGCTTGGAATAATCACCGCAGTTATGTCAGAGATTGGTGATTTGGTTGCATCCTGCATAAAACGGCAGTTTGGTGTCAAGGATTTTGGAAATCTCTTGCCGGGACACGGCGGGGTTTTGGACCGCTGCGACAGCATAATATTGGTTGCACCCATCATCTTCTTGTTTTTATATAACATCAACATAATAGGATAAATAAAAAAGCACTTCTTACGAAGTGCTTTTTCGTGGCGTGCCGCAGAAGATTCGAACTCCCGACCTTCTGATCCGTAGTCAGACGCTCTATCCAGCTGAGCTAGCGGCACATTTTTTGTAACTCAGCTATTATAACACCATTTTTGAAAAAAATCAAGTCTTTTTTCAAAAATATTTATAACTTTGACTTTTAGGGCAGACTATGTTAGAATTAAAGCGTTAGAAAAATTAAAAGGGTGTCATTATGTTTAAATTAAATGATATAACAATAGATAAAAAAGAAGAATTAAACAAATATTTAAACCGCCGCTGCAGCCGCAACTCGGAATTTTCGTTTACCAATCTGTTTATGTGGCGCAAAAGCTATGATATGAAATATGTAATTCTTGACGATATGCTAATCATTATGCCAAAACACGCAGACGGCCCAAGAAGCGCAACCTTTCCCATAGGCTACCGAAACCCGGACGGAACCGAGCGCGACATTAAGCCTGTAATTGTGCAAATTCTTGATTATTTTGAAAAAACCAATCAAACCCCTTTAATCCGCCTTTATGATGAAAAGGCAGTTAAAAAACTGACCGACGCTTTTCCCGGCAAGTTTATTATAACCGAGGACAGAAGCAGCTTTGACTATGTTTACAGCGTGGAAGAGCTGACAAATCTATCAGGAAAACGCTTTCATTCAAAGAAAAACCATATAAATAAGTTTAAAAAATTATATCCCGACTTTAAATACGAAAAATTAACCCCCGATAACGCAAAAGAGTGCATAGAGCTTTTTGAAAGCTGGCTTGATAACAAGGATTTTGACTTAGTTGCCCTCAATGAAGAAAAAGAGGCCGTTATTGAACTTCTTAATAATTGGCAGCTGCTTGATATTGTTGGCGGCTCAATAAAGCTAAACGGAAAGATGATTGCATTTTCTATAGGCGAGCCGCTTTGCAATGAAACTGCCGTTATTCATTTAGAGCACGCTGACACAAGCTATGACGGCGCTTTTGCCATAATGAACCAGCAGTTTTTAGAGCACGAATGGCAAAGCTTTGTATATGTAAACCGCGAGGAAGATATGGGTATCCCCGGAATGCGAAAGGCAAAGGAATCATATCGTCCTGTCTTTATGGTAAAGAAGTATATAGCAACACTCTGAAATTTTAAAGATTTCTATTGACAGAGAAAATAAAATATGTTATTATGAATAAGCTGTTTTTAAGTGGTCCGGTAGTTCAGTTGGTTAGAATGCCAGCCTGTCACGCTGGAGGTCGTGGGTTCGAACCCCATCCGGATCGCCACTTGCTGCCCTAGCTCAGTAGGTAGAGCACTTCCTTGGTAAGACTAAGGCACAATTAAAAACAGGGTACGAAAAAAGATGTACCCTTATACACGCTGTTGTAGCTCAGTAGGTAGAGTAACGCCTTGGTAAGGCGTAGGTCGGCGGTTCAAATCCGCTCAACAGCTCCACGAAAAAACACACCGTACTACATTTTATATGGTGTGTTTTTTGTTGCCTTTTTCAGTTTTTACTACAAATATACTACATTTTGTCTAAGTCGTCTAAATCAATAATAGCTATCTTCTTTGTACTGTCCCAGGCGGTATTATTTTCTAATACCCTGTGTAGTATCTCTTTTAACCTTTCGCTTCCTGGGTAGCGCCGCTGTATCTCAGCGTCGTAATAAAATCTATCTATTTCTTCTTGACTTAGTACCAGGTTTATAACCGATACGCTTAAAGCGTCGGCCAGCTTGTACAGCATTTCAAGGCTGGGGTTACGTGTACCTTTTTCGATATGCGCAAGCGTACCGGGTGCAACGTCTACCAGTTCGGCTAAATCCTTTTGGGTAAGTCCGCGTATGTTTCGTAGCAGTTTTACGTTATCGCCTATCAAGACTTTATACCGTCCTTTCGTTTGTCTTATAGACAATTATACTACAAACTTTTTAATTTGTCCAGCCCTTTACAAAAGTTTTACGGTTTTTCTGTCGTGTTACTCTCTTTAGCGTAAGCAGCTGATAGCATACCGCTTAACTTTTCTGTAGCTTCAGTCCTCATACGCTTAGTAACGTGTCCGTACTGCTTCGCTGTAAAGGTAGGGTCGTAGTGTCCTAAAAGCTCCTGTACCGTATTAAGGGCTGCGCCTTCCTCTAACAGCACCGTAGCTACCGTATGCCGTAAATCGTGAAAACGTATACGCTCCAGCCCAGCGTGTTTTATTGCACCCTGGAAGTTACGCGTAAAGCTCCTGGGCGGTACAGGTCCCCCGGTAGATGTGCAGAATACTAAATTATCCTTATTATAACCTTTCCCGGCTCTTTTCTTTTCCGCAAGCTGTAGGTAGCGCTGGTACATCAATATACAGGCTGTCATAGGTGGAATATGCACAGGGCGTATAGACTTACCCGTTTTAGGTGTTGTAATCGACGCACCGCCTTTAATTACGTTTAGCTGTTGCTCTATGAACACTACAGGCGACGTAAAGGCTACGTTAGCTTCCGTCAGTATATCGGCTACAGCTGAAGCTTCCCAGGGCTGTATATCGTTAAATTTATTCCAGGGTACAGCTTTGTCTATATCGTCCCAGGAAGTAAACGGTCCGGGGTGGTTTAAGAAAAAGTTAGCCCACGGTAAGCCTAACACTTCACCGCGTCGCATACCAGATGTAGCAGCCAATACGTAAGCGCCATAATAACGGTATTCTTTTGACGACTGAAGGAATATAGTAACCTGGTCCTGGCTTAATACTTTCATTTCCTTTTTTTCAATTCTGGGCGGTTTTGCAGCTGTAACAGGGTTTACAGCTATTTTGTTTTCGTTCTTAGCCTGTTCTAAGGCGGCGTTTAGTATATTGTGTATACGTATCACGGTAGCCGGGGATAGCCCGCCGCCACGGTCTACCATATCCCCAGTTTCCGGGTCTTGTACCTTGCTTTTGTTTCCGCTTTCTAACATCTTAGCATAGAAACATTGTATATCTGTCGTCGTCAGCCTTTTAAGCAGAATACCGCCCAGCTCCGGGACGATATGACAGCGTATCTGCTGTAGGTAGCTTTCGTAGGTTGACTGTTTGATATTAGGCTTTGCGTAAGCGTCGCACCAGGTATTAAGCCAGGTAGCAAGGTTAAGCCTTCCAGCGTCGATAATACCGCCTGTAGCTTGTTGATTTTGCACCGTCCTTAGCTTTTCGCGTACCTCTTCACGTGTTTTACCATACAAAAACTTACGCTTTGTTTTGCCTGTTTTAGGGTCTGTGCCGTCCGATACGACGGCCGCCCATTGTCCTTTTTTGCGTTCATATATGCAGCCTTCGCCGTTACCTCGTCGCTTTGCCATTGTATATACCCCCTTACATACTAAAAGACGCTGTATTAAAATTACGTCCGTAGCTCGGTCTAAGCCCTACGTTTTCTAAAATACGTTCTACAGCGTTGTCGGCGTCGCCTAAGCCTAACGTAATACGCTTTCTGCGAAGGAATGATAAAAGCACTCTGGCGGTTATAAGGTCGCCGCTTTTAACTAATTCCCGGTGCTTAACGATAAGCTGATACTTGATACAGTTCTTTTCTAAAGCCTTCATATTGTTACCTACCTTTCTTGTCACAAAGAAAATATTTATAATTTAGTTTGTCTGTAAGACAAGTATACTACATTTTTATTTGTTTGTCAATAGGACAACTGAAATTATTTAAATTTTCTTTATGACAAACAAAAATAACCCCTACACCGTAATTAGTGTAGGGGTTATACGTTCATTATTTACCGACAACCGTAAGGGCGTTAGCAAGCATTATAGCCGCCTGTCCTCTGGTTACGTTAAGTTTTGGTTTAAATTCGCCGTCCTCATATCCATTTACAATACCGTAATACTGTAACGTCTGTATATGAATATCCGCATAACTTGTAGCGGTGTCCGGGAAGGCTCTACCTACTTCTTTAAGGGTAAGCCCACAGTATAACAAGAAATTAGCCGTAATCATTGCCGCCTGTTCTCTTGTTATGTATTCGTCTGGTCTGTACGTGCGGTCCTCAAAGCCATTGATAATACCACAAGCACATACTTTAGCTATGCTGTCAGCGGCAAAATGCCCGTCTATATCCGTAAAGGCGTAAGACGTGTCAAGTTTATAGCCGCAAGCGTTTTCTAACGCCTTAGCCACCATTACGGCGTACTCAGCACGCGTAATAGGGTTTTCGGGCTTAAAGGTGTTATCCTCATAGCCGTTAATTACATCATAGTTTACCAGCTTTTTAATGTGTGCTTCTGCGTAGTGGTCCTTTATGTCGGTAAGCCTGTCAGCCGCGGTAGGTGTGACGGCCGTAAGGCGACGTTTAAAGTCGTCCCACGCTTCGGAAGGCTTACCGTTTGACATAAAGGGCGCTGCACAGATTTTATGTGTAACGTGATAGTGCATTACAACATTATCTACGCTAACGCCGTATTTTTTCATAAGGTACTTAGTCAGCTCTACAGCTGTTTCTACAGCTTTAGGCTTAAACTTATATGTACCATTTTCGTAATAGCTGCATATCTCAATACCGATACTGTTACTATTACGACAATACTTATGGTAGTAAGTCCCGGACGTTCCACAATGCCAGGCTACGTCCTCGTCTTTTACTACCCTGTAAATTGTGTCGCCACAGTCTACGAAGTAGTGGGCTGAAGCTCCCCTGTATTCGCTGTGAAAATATTTAGCGTTTGCCAGGGCCGCTGTACCGTTGTCGGATTTTCCAGCGGTGTAGTGAATAACGATATACTTAATACGTCCCACGTCGTTACGGTCCGTAAAGTTCGTTTTTGTAAGGTAGTCCTTAATATTCATTATCTACAGCCCCTTCCTCACCGTCAAAGCCCATAGCGTCCGGGTCTAAAGAATTACGCCAGGCTTTAAGCTCTGCGTCGGTCATTTCTTCGATAGGTTTCGGCGGTACTATACCCGCCTTAATTGCTTCGCTACTCCACATCTGTAGCACCCCCTGTATCTTGCGTTACTATAGCGTTAATCTTTTCGTTAGTTTTTAGCTTTTCCTTCAGTTTAACTAAAGCCTTGTCTACCCATTTTGCAAAGGTGTCAAAAGCTACGTATTTAGACAGCGCCGGGAATTGTCCCAGGAAGGCGTCGTATACGTATCTTAGTTT
>JAZNPN010000027.1:0-41161 GCA_045589715.1 Clostridia bacterium
TTTTCTTCCTCAGGCTTTTCGTCTTCTTCTTTTACGCCGTAACGGCTTGTTGTCATAGCCTCTCGTCTTATTTCTATTCCATCTTGTTTTACTACTCTTGTTACATAATAAATGCCGTCGCTAAAACTTCTTTCAACATCAACGCTTATATTATCTTTGTTAAAGCCGTATATAGTGAACTTAACAATTCCGCCATCGGCAGAGGCAGAAATTTTGACGGGGAATTCCGTGTTATTTCGGATTTTCAAATCGAGATACCCTTCGGCAATTGTTGCATCAAGACCTGCAGGCAGATAGCTTACGGGAAGCGAATGATTGTGCCGCTCCACTATTTCAAGATTTGCATAAAGCGCTGCCGCATAAAGTGTTGATGACGGCTGGCAAATTCCGCCGCCAAGACCGCTTTCAACTTTGTTGCCAACATACACGGGGGCAGACATATATCCATTCTGAGGAGTTCTTGGAAGAATAGTCTGGTTATAAGAAAATTCTTCGCCCGGCATAAGCTCGGTTCCGTCAACTCTTTTTGTGGCAATTCGCACATTGTTTGCACGGGCTGCGGAGCTTGATGCGTAATTGGTAGAATATTGACCTAAAACATCTTTGTAAAGATTTTGAGTAAGTTCCTCAGTTGTATTAACGGGAGCGGTAGTGGGTACGCTGATTACCACTTTGTTGTCAGCTGAGGATTCTAAACTTGCCAGCGCATTTTCCAAATCGCTCTTTGAGATATCGCACTTGTATCTTCCCTCACGGACCACAATTTTGCCGTCTACCTTTTCATAATACGATTCCTGCATATCGGCAGTTAAAAAGGCAAGCGCTTCATCAACATCAATTTCATCAGGAGCAACTTCTGTTGGATATAATTCTACTATACCAAAAGTATTGGAGTAAAGATTTCTTTCAAAATCTGCAAAAGCCAGATTTCTGTCTGCCTTTATTCCGTTTTCAGGGCCATATATAGTAAGGCTTCCTTCTTCAACCTTAAATGAGGTAGTTTTGGGTTCAACTTCAAATTCTGCTGTAATTTCGTCAAATGTGCGGCCCACCAGATCGCGGTCATACACTAAAACGGGATTTATTTTGGTTGGTTTAAACAGGCTTTTTAAAAATGCAAATGTATTAGTAAAGATATTGCCGTTTTTACCCTGAGTTATTATCTTATCCACAAGAGTTGCGTTATCGAATTTTGCACCAATTTCATCAGTTGATACAGCTTTTGTCTTTTCGTTGCAGACTGCAGTCACAGATTTTCCTGCAAGAGAAGAATTATCGTATCTGGCATCAATAACCGCAGAAACCTGTGATATGGGTGTTCCGCCAAGATTAAAATCTTCGACATAGGTGTTTGGATATACTCTGTCGTAGCCGCTTACGCAAAACATAGTAATAGTAAATAATAACGCAATAACAGCGAGAGTAATTGCAAAGACGCTTAAAAATTTTTTAACTGTTTCAGACACTTATAACACTCCTACTAATAAAATAACACAATTTGTATTATCTCATAATTTTCGATAAAAAGCAATACATGCACACAAAATTTGTCTTGAAATTTAATCCATATTCAATATATTTAAATTAAGGAATTTTTATACCTTATCTGCTAAAAGCTGTATAGCAAGGCGGGCATTTTCAGTTGCTCTTTCAGACGAAGTTTCTGAAAGCTCTCTAAGAGATAATGAAATTTGCTCACTGTTTTCCATTATTTCATCTATATAGCGGCAGACTGTTTCAGGATTTAAGCATTCTACCCCTATCTGAAGGTTTTGTCCCATATAATCCATAACCCCCCTAATCTTTGGGTCATATACGATGCCGATGAGGGGAGTTGCGCATTTTGCTGCATAGATAAGCGTGTGAAGCCTCATACCCAGAACAAACTCAGCGTTATTTACAACGCCCAGCATTTGAGAAGGAGAGAGGTTATCACTTATAATATAGGAATTTTCTATTGCGTTCTTTGCATTTTGACTTATCTTAGTATCATTTACAGGCTGCATAACCAGAAATACCATACTCAGATTGTATTTTTTTCCGGAGTAATCAGCAACTGCTTTAAGCTCAGAATAAAAATCGCGGCTCATAGTTTTCCAGGGGCGGATTGCACATACGCAGTATTTTGAGCCTTCTGAAAGACCCGCGTGGTTTAAAATTTCATTTACTTCAGCAGAGTCTGCGGCAAACAAGTTAAAGGCAGGGTCTGCAGTCACGATTATTTCCGGCTTGTCTACACCAAAGCTTTTAAGTTCCTCAAGGGATGCGGGGTCTCTTAATGTAATCAGGTCAGCCTTGTTGAGAGTACTCTTTACCTTTTGCTGGTTTAAGCTGTTATTCACAGGGCCGATGCCATTGGCATAAAGCATAATTTTCTTGTTAAGAAACGCAGCCATTTCTATTATTCCAAGATAATAAACAAGGGATTTGCTTGATGTTACATCCTGAATAAGACTGCCGCCGCCGCTGATTAAGAGCTTTGTCTTTCTCATATATCGAAAAATATTGACAAAGTTAAGGCGATGAATTGCCCTGACGCCATAATCAGCTGCCGTAAATTCTGGTGAGTTTGAAAGAACGACAATTTTTATATCGGGACAGTTTTCTTTAAGCTCTTTTATGATTGCATAAAGAATAGAGTCATCACCGCTGTTTGAAAAGCCGTAATAACCTGAAATAATTACATCTGAGCTTGTCCCTCTGTCTCTTAAGGGATTTGCGGTAAGATAATCCCCTATATTTTCAAATTCCTCAATCGAGACATCGTTTATGCTGCCGTTTTTGACTACAGATATATACATTTTGACAGCGTCATCTGCCATAGTTTCTATTGAATAATATTTTCTGACAGTTTCTCTTGAATATGCACCAAGGTGCGCACGATGCTCAGGAGAAGAACTTAAGACAGCTAAAATATCCTGCTTTAATCTATCTGTTGTAGTGTCCGCGCAACCTCTGCAACAGAAATTGGTGTCAATGCAAATGCCAAGTTTATCTTCATCAAATATGCCGATATATCCCTCATTGCCTGCGATGATGGTTGGCTTTTCGCACGCCATTGCCTCAAGAGCGGCACGGCTCACGCCAATAAAGAGGTCGCAGGATGCCGTAAATTTATTTATATCGGTTCGGCTGTCCGTCATAATGATAAGACGCTTTTCTAAGGCGTTGTTAACCGCGTCTGCTTTTGCTTTGACATTTTCAAAATCGTCACCGCCGCCGACAATTACGATTTCAAGATTTTCTATTTTTTCATCAAGGTCAGTAGCAGCTTCAATCAGCTTATGCGCAGCAAGACTTCGGCTTTCGTCCATTCGGCTTATATATACAATGCGGGTTTTGTCAGAAGTTAAATTAAATTCCTCGGCAATTTCTGAATAATTTGTATCCTTTGAGAATTTATCAAGGTCGATTCCGTTAATTGTAACACGGATGGTATCTGCATCCAAATTATAATTTTTGATAAGGTAATCTTTGATATCGTCACTTACGGCAAGAGAACGCTGTCCCCAGCGGGTTAAAAGATTATAGGGGAACTTAGTAGAGAAAACCCAATGTGCTGTAGTTACAAAACGGAAGTGATATCTTGCCCTTAAAATCGAGCACAAAAATGCAGGGATTCTTGCGTGGGCATGCACAACATCAAAACGCTTTTCAAAAATAAGTGCTTTTAGTTGCTTGTATGCTCTATACATACATTTTGGGTTTTTGCTATGAAACGGAATTTTGACATGGTCAATCCCCGCCTCGCAAAGTTCCTTTTCATATGCTCCGCCGTTTGAGGCTACAGTTACTTCGATTCCGCGGCGCGACAGTTCCTTTGCAAGCTCAATTATATGAGTTTCAGCCCCGCCTATATCAAGTTTCATAGTAGTCATAAGAACACGCATTTTATCTGCCCCTTATCTGCCTTAAATAGCAAGTAATATTTTTGCTTTATTTCCTATATTTTATAATATATGCGCTTTTATGTCAAGGTATCAAACTGCGGCCTATATCTTTATTTTCTGTGGAATAATTTTTTCATTGAGATTTCGCATAAAAACAGCACTGCATATAAAATAGTCAGTGCCGCTATAATGATTATTTCTTTCGTACTACCTTGAATCCATATATGACACTTATGGTAGCATAAGGTATCAGTAAAAATAGCCAAATTGCCGTAGCGATTGGAGGCAAAAGCATACTTGTAAGACTCAAAATTCCCATAACAACCGTTTCAAATCCTATAAATCTATTTATCTTTTTTGCCTTTTCGGCATCAAGATTGTAATTGCTTAGAGCGTCAAACTTTGGTAAATAATTGCCTATTACAAGAAAAATAATGCCTACAATCAATGCCACAACTCTTCTTATATCTATATTCCAGCCAAGTCCATATCCCAAAGTTATTATCTGCAAAATAACCGACATAATCGGGATAATCCACTTTGTTGCTCTTTCAAACTTTTTGCGTTCGCCGTGCTTGTGGGCATTGATATCATTTACAAAACAACAGAACATTTGCAATAGTACCATTAAAAGAGGAAGTGCAAACACTACAAAACCCTTTGAAGCAAAATTATCAGGTTCGTTATTAATATTAAAATGAATTGCCATTAAATCTGGCAAGTTATCCCACAAAATAATTCCTAAAAGAATAGGCAAAAGACAAACAATACAGGTTATAATAAGACTTTTCCATTTTATAAATTTCATTATTTATTCCCTCCTAAAGCGTAAATCCAAGTTAATACTTCTTCAAAGACCGAAGTGTTCAATTCATAATAAATAAAGTTTTTGTGTTTTTGTTCTGTAATAAGGTCTGCATTTTTTAGTTTTGCTAAGTGATACGAAACTGTTGCACCCGCCAAATTAAACTGTTCCGCAATTTCTCCTGCAGACTTTTTACCGCTTTTTAACATTTGCAGTATATCTCGTCTTACTGAGTCAGATATAGCTTTTAATGTTTCGTTCATTCCCATTTGTGTCACTTCCTTACAAGTATTTAGAAATATTTCTAAATAGATTATAGCACACAAAAATTTTAAAGTCAATAGGTATTTAGATTTTTTTCTAAATACTATCTGATAGATATTCCTACTAATAAAATTAACACTTTTTACCATTTATTCCCCTTATGCCAATTAATTTTTCTGAAAAACTATACTTTTTAGGGGTAAAATCAACAAAAATAATGCGGTCGGAAAATCTTCTGCAATTTTCCGACACTTATAAATGACACTTTTGAGGTTGTATGCCAAAGCCTTCCCCCCGAGGGGAAGGTGGGTTTCGGAGCAACTTGGATGAGATGGAAAACAAACGCCGTATGCGGCTACACCTCACCACCGCCTACGGCGGTGCCTCTCCTCAAGGAGAAGCCTTTTTATCCGTAAAATCAAATCTTGCTATAGTTTTTATAAATCCCCAGCATCATTTTATAAAAAGCAAAAGAGATTTCATAAAACTTTTTACAGTTTTTATAAAATCTCTAATATTATTTATAATGTGCGGAACTTTGCAACACAACCAACTATGCATATAAAAATGCCTTTACAATTCAATTTCTCTGCGAGATTTCAGCAAAAAGTCCGTTTCACAGAAAATCGAGTTATAGGAACTGCGGATATCATACATCTTATACAAATTTAGTCAATGTTTTTTGGATTGCAAAAAAAGTGTTTGTATGATATGCTGAAAACATAAAACGATTGTATGAGGTGATGACAAATGAAGATTTCTCAGGTAAAGGAAATTCTTGATGCTAAGGTGTATGCGGGGGAGGAATTTCTGGATATGGAGATTAAGGAAGCGTGTGGCAGCGACCTTATGAGTGATGTTTTAGCATTTGTTAAGGAAAAGGCTCTTTTGCTTACGGGACTTCAGAATCTTCAGGTGCTCAGAACTGCTGAGATGATGGATATTGAGGCAGTTGTCTTTGTAAGAGGAAAGGTACCGAGTCAGGAGATTATTGATTTTGCATCTTCAAGAGGAATGGTATTGCTCACCACCGAGCTTCCGATGTTTATATCCTGCGGTCTGCTATATTCAAACGGATTGTGTGGCAGAAAGGCGGGGGTTAAACTTGGATAATGTGATTAAATTAAGATACCCTGTGGATGGAGAAGATTTTACTCTGGCGGGGGCTAACTCTGCCAGAGTTAAAAAGTATTTAAAACAGCTCGGCTTGCCTCAGGATGTTATCCGCCGCGTTGCAATTGCTATGTATGAGGCAGAAATAAATATGGTTATCCATGCAGACGGCGGGTTTATTGATGTGGAAATAAGCCCTGAGGAAATACACATTGTTTTTTCAGATAAAGGCCCCGGAATTCCCGATATAGAAAAAGCTATGCAGGAGGGATTTTCTACTGCGAGTTATGAAATCCGCGAGCTTGGTTTCGGCGCGGGAATGGGACTTCCGAATATTAAAATAAATTCAGATGAAATGAAAATTGACACCGTAGTGGGAGAGGGAACAACCATTGATTTAAAGTTTAAAGTATAGAAACGGAGGTATGCTTCGTGGAAAACGGATTATATTGGCACTCGGTAACGCTTGATAAGGAGCTTTGCAAGGGCTGTACTAATTGTTTAAAGCAATGTCCGACTCAGGCTATACGAATACAAAAAGGTAAGGCAAAAATCCTTAGAGAGCGCTGTATTGACTGCGGGGAATGTATAAGGGTATGTCCTTATCATGCCAAAAAGGCACTTACCGAGAAACTTGAAACTCTTCAAAAATATAAGTATAATGTGGCGCTTGTTGCTCCTGCTTTTTTCGGGCAGTTTTCCAAAGCTGAAGACCCGAATTTGATACTGACGGCGCTTTTGAAAATCGGGTTTGACGATGTCTATGAGGTTGCAAGAGGGGCGCAGGAAATAAGTGCAAAAACCCGCGAACTTCTCGATAGCGGAGAGCTTATAAAGCCCGTTATATCATCGGCGTGCCCTGCCGTGTGCAGACTGATTGCTGTGCGCTTTCCAAGTCTTATACAAAACATTATTCCTCTAAGGTCGCCTATGGAGCTGTCCGCAGAGGATGCAAGAAAACAGGCGGTGGGGAAAACGGGGCTTTCAGAAGAAGAAATCGGCATATTCTTTATAAGTCCCTGCGCCGCAAAGGCGACGGCTATAAGGGATACACGGATGGTAAGAAAATCAAATGTTGACGGCGTAATTTCCATAAAGGATGTGTATTTAAGGCTTGCCCAGAATATCACTACGATTGATGAGGTGGAAAATCTGAGCAAAGCAGGCAGCCTTGGCACGCTCTGGGCAAAGAGCGGCGGCGAGGCAAAAGCGTCAAAGGCGTCGAGAATTGTTGCGGTTGATGGGATACATAATGTAATTAAGTTATTTGAGGATATTGAAGATGATAAGCTCTCGGGGGTTGACTATGTTGAAGCCCTTGCGTGCCCGGGAGGATGCGTAGGAGGACCTTTGGCTGCCGAAAACAGCTTTGTTGCAAGAGCAAGGCTTGAGAGGATATGCTCAAAGATGGAAAATGAGGCAGAAAAAATAGATGCAAAAATCGACAGACTCTGGGACGGTGCGCCTGTATACCGTGAGATTACAAAACTTTCAAACGATATATCTGTCGCGATGAAAATGGCAATGGAGATAGAAGAAATTACAAAACGGCTTCCGGGGCTTGACTGCGGTTCGTGCGGATCGCCCGGATGCAGAACACTTGCTGAAGATATAGTAAGAGGACACGCAAGCGAAGACGATTGTATATTTAAACTGCGTGAGCAATACGACAAATTGATAAAAAACAAGTGAGGTGCAGATTATGAAGGTATCAGAACTTAAAGAAAGACTTTCCGCTGTTGTTGCGGCGGGACATGATGGCATAGAAAATGAAATCAAGGGATGCTATATAGGCGACCTTTTGAGCCTTGCTATGTCAAAAGTTTGCGAGGGATATGTGTGGATAACCATTCAGACCAATATAAATATCGTCGCGGTTGCAACACTTTCTGATGCGGGTTGTATAATCATTGCTGACGGATTTACCCCCGATGAAAATACGGCTCAAAAGGCAGATGCTGAGGGTATCCCTGTTTTGACCTGCAATAAATCTGCATATGAGATTGCCAAAATCCTGGCAGAACTTGGTGTGCAATAATGAAGATGTATTATGATTTGCACATACACTCGGCTCTCTCACCATGCGGTGATAACGATATGACCCCAAATAACATTGTGAATATGGCTCTTTTAAAGGGCCTTGATGTTATAGCTGTTGCTGACCATAATTCATGCCGGAATGTGCGCAGCGTTATGAAAGCGGCAGGGGATAGACTTTTAGTCATACCTGCAATGGAAATTGAGACAAGTGAGGAAGTGCATATGCTGACCCTTTTTTCAAGCATTGATGCGGCTGAGGAGATGGAGCGTATTTTGATTGAAAAAAGCAACTGTTTAAAAAACCGTGCAGAGATATTCGGCAATCAATATATAATGAATGAATACGACGAAATAATCGGCGAAGAAGAGAGACTTTTAGTTACTGCAACAGGACTTGATGTCTATGAAGTTATAAAAGAGGTTCAAAAAATGGGCGGGGCGGCAATCCCTGCCCATATTGACAGAGACAGCTACAGCATACTTTCAAATCTTGGTTTTATTCCGCCTGATTTAAAAGTTGGAGCGCTTGAAATTACGCCTAAAAACAGAGAGAAAATGCAGGGTGAATACGAGCGTTTTTTGATACTTTCAAATTCCGATGCTCATTATTTGGGCGATATTTCCGAGAGAAATTTTACCTTAGACATTTCAAACAAAAAAATATGTGAAATTTTATCTAAATTGCTACCCTGAAAAACAAAAATTTTGTGGTTTTTTTATAAAATATATGATATAATTGTAGGCAGCGTAATATGGTTTACAAGCTAATTTAGGAGGTTTGATAAAATGAGTCAAAATACAATTCCCTTTAGCGGGACCCCTGAGCAGGAAGCGGCGCTCAAGGCCGTAATTGAAGCTCATAAGGATATGAAGGGTGCGGCAATTCCGGTTCTTCATGAGGCTCAGAATATTTATGGTTACCTGCCGATTGAGGTTCAGGAGATGATTGCCGAGGGCCTTAATGTGCCCCTTGCAGAAATCTATGGTATAGTTACATTTTATGCACAGTTTTCTCTTAATCCAAAGGGTAAGTATCAGATTGGGGTATGTCTTGGTACCGCTTGCTATGTAAAAGGTTCGGGTGATATACTTGAAAAGGTTAAGCAGATACTTAAAATTGATGTGGGCGAGTGTACTCCGGACGGCAAATTCTCAATAGATGCAACTCGTTGTATCGGTGCTTGCGGACTTGCTCCCGTAATGACAATTAACGACGATGTATACGGAAGCCTTAGCGTTGACGATATAGAAGGTATCCTTGCAAAATATTGATATGAAAGAAATTTCCTTGCATATTTTAGACATTATGCAAAATTCGGTTGTGGCAGGAGCTACGCTTGTTGAGCTTACCATAGTCGAAGATGCAGTCTCAGATATTTTAAAATTTACAGTCAGGGATAACGGAAAGGGAATGGATGAAGAATTACTTTTAAATGTTGTTGACCCCTTTACCACAAGCCGTACAACCCGCAAGGTAGGAATGGGAATTCCTCTTTTAAAACTTGCAGCAGAAAAAACGGGCGGCGGTATTGAGATTTTCTCAACACCGAATGTCGGGACTGAAATATCGGCAGTTTTTGGACTTTCTCATATAGACAGACAGCCGCTTGGAGATATGGCAGAGACTATGTTGGGGATAATAACATCGTATACACAGATTGATTTCGTTTATAAGCATTCTATAGATGGCAGAGAGTTTATTCTTGACACGAGAGAAATTAAAGAGATACTCGGAGGGGTATCTTTAAAGGAGCCTGAGATGGTTCTTTGGCTCAAAGAATTTTTAAATGAAAATGAAGAGGGGCTTATATCCCCTTTGGAAGGAGAATAAAATGAAGAGCTTAGCAGAACTTGAAGCAATCAGAAAACAGATGCTTGATAAGGTTACTTTACGAAAAGAGGATGAAGAGGGAACCCGTATTGTTGTAGGTATGGCAACTTGCGGAATTGCGGCAGGTGCAAGACCCGTTATGAACGCTTTTATGGAAGAGACTGCAAAAAGGTCTCTTTCAAATGTTACAATATCACAGACGGGCTGTATCGGAATGTGCAGACTTGAGCCTATTGTTGAGGTTTATCAGCCGAATAAAGAGAAGGTTACCTATGTGCTTATGACTCCCGAAAAGACGGCAAGAGTTGTTTTAGAACACATAGTAAACGGAAATATTGTTACGGAATATACAATAGGTGCAAATAGTTAGGTAAATGAACTAAACGAAAGGAATGATATAAAATGGATATAGCCAGAGGTCATGTTCTCGTCTGCGGCGGTACAGGCTGTACCTCCTCCCGAAGTGAGCAGATTATTGAGGAAATGGAAAAGCAGCTCAAAGAAAAAGGTCTTGACAAAGAAATAAAAGTTGTAAAGACAGGATGCTTTGGTCTTTGTGCACTTGGTCCCGTTATGATAGTTTATCCTGAGGGTGCTTTTTACAGCAAGGTTAAGGTTGACGATGTTGCTGAAATTGTTGAGGAGCATCTTTTAAAGGGTAGAATTGTTAAGAGACTCTTATATGATGAAACTGTTGAAGAAGATAACATCAAAAGTCTTAACGAGGTTGATTTTTATAAAAAGCAAAAGAGAGTTGCACTTCGCAACTGTGGTGTTATAAACCCTGAAAATATTGATGAATATATTGCATTTGACGGCTACAAAGCACTCGGCAAGGTTTTAACCGAAATGACACCTGAGCAGGTAATTGAAACCATAAAGGCATCAGGTCTTCGCGGCCGTGGCGGCGGCGGCTTCCCTACAGGTATGAAGTGGGATTTCACGGCTAAAGCAGAGGGAGAACAAAAATATGTTGCATGTAACGCAGACGAGGGCGACCCCGGTGCGTTTATGGACAGAAGTATCTTAGAGGGTGACCCGCACAGCGTAATTGAAGCGATGGCAATTGCCGCATATGCAGTAGGTGCAAATCAAGGTTTTATCTACATCCGTGCAGAATACCCAATTGCAGTTCAGCGTCTTAAAATTGCTATGGAGCAAGCAAGAGAATACGGCTTGCTCGGCAACAATATTTTTGGCACTGACTTCTCGTTTGACCTTGAAATCCGTTTGGGTGCAGGCGCATTTGTATGCGGAGAAGAAACTGCTCTTATTACATCTATTGAGGGTATGAGAGGCGAGCCAAGACCGAGACCTCCTTTCCCTGCAGTTAAGGGTCTCTGGATGAAACCGACACTTTTAAATAATGTTGAAACCTATGCAAATATCACACAGATTATCTTAAATGGTGCTGATTGGTTCTCACAGATTGGTACCGAAAAGAGCAAGGGTACAAAGGTTTTTGCTCTCGGCGGCAAGATTAAGAATACAGGTCTTGTTGAAATTCCTATGGGAACAACGCTTCGTGAAATTGTTGAAGAAATCGGCGGCGGTATTCCAAATGGCAAGAAGTTTAAGGCGGCTCAGACGGGAGGTCCGTCCGGCGGATGTATTCCTGCAAGCCTTATGGATACACCTATTGACTATGACTCGCTTATTGCAATCGGCTCAATGATGGGTTCAGGCGGTCTTATCGTAATGGATGAAGACAATTGTATGGTTGATATTGCAAAGTTCTTCCTTGAATTCACGGTTGATGAATCCTGCGGCAAATGTACACCTTGCCGTATCGGAACAAAGAGACTTTATGAAATTCTTGATAAGATTACAAAAGGTAATGGAACGCTTGAAGACCTTGACAGACTCGAAGAACTCAGCAACAGCATTAAAGCGGGTTCTCTCTGCGGATTAGGACAGAGTGCTCCAAACCCTGTTCTTTCTACACTCAGATATTTCAGAGACGAATATGTAGCCCATGTTGTAGAAAAGAGATGCCCTGCAGGCGTATGTAAAGATTTACTTAAATATACAATTATTGCGGATAAGTGCCGCGGCTGTAGTGCTTGTTCAAGAGTTTGCCCCGTTGGTGCAATCTCAGGCGAAATTAAAAATCCGTTTGTTATTGATTCAAGCAAATGTATCAAGTGCGGAGCTTGTATGGATAAGTGTAAGTTTGATGCAATCGAGAGAAAGTAGGGGTGATAGAAATGGAAAATGTTAATATAAAAATCAATGGACAGAGTATGAGCGTCCCTGCGAATTATACTATTTTGCAGGCGGCAAGAGAAGCAGGAATTAACATTCCTACACTCTGCTATCTTAAAGATATAAGTCAGACAGGTTCGTGCAGAATGTGCGTGGTAGAGGTAAAGGGCGCAAGAAATCTTCAGGCAGCTTGCGTATACCCCGTATCTGAGGGACTTGAGGTTATGACTAATACTCCTAAAGTCAGACAGTCAAGAAAGGTAACGCTTGAGCTTTTGCTTTCAGCACACGAGAGAAAGTGCTTAACTTGTGTAAGAAGCCGTAATTGTGAGCTTCAGACCATTGCAGAGGAACTTGGCGTTACGGATATAGCATACGAGGGCGCCCGCAACGAGAGTGCCGTTGATGACCTCTCTCCATCAATAGTCAGAGATAACAATAAATGTGTTCTCTGCCGCAGATGTGTAAGCGTATGTAAGAATATCCAGACCGTTGCAGTAATTGATGCAACCGAGCGTGGGTTTAATACAACTATTTCAACTGCATTTAATAAGTCTCTCTCTGAAGTTCCCTGCGTGAATTGCGGACAGTGTATTACGGCTTGTCCCGTTGGTGCACTTCGCGAGAAAGATAATACTGATGAAATATGGGAGGCAATTGCTGACCCTGAAAAAGTTGTTATTGTTCAGACCGCCCCTGCTGTTCGTGCAGGTCTTGGTGAGGAATTTGGGCTTCCTATCGGAACTGCCGTAACGGGTAAAATGGCGGCAGCACTCAGACGCCTTGGCTTTGACAAGACATTTGATACAGATACGGGTGCAGACCTTACTATTATGGAAGAGGGAACAGAACTTTTAAACAGAATTAAAAATGGCGGAAAACTTCCGCTCATTACTTCATGCAGCCCCGGCTGGATTAAGTTCTGTGAGCATAACTTCCCTGATTTTCTTGATAATCTTTCAAGCTGTAAGTCACCGCACCAGATGTTTGGTGCAATAATCAAGACTTATTGGGCGGAAAAGAATGGCATTGACCCGAAAGATATTGTAACAGTTTCTGTTATGCCCTGTGTTGCTAAAAAGTTTGAAAGCGACAGAGAGGAAATGGAGGTAAACGGACTTCGTGATGTAGATATCGTTATTTCAACCCGTGAGCTTGCAAGAATGATTAAGCAGGCGGGCATCGAGTTTAATGAACTTCCCGACGAGAAGTTTGATAATCCATTTGAAGAAGCAAGCGGTGCGGGTGTTATCTTTGGCGCAACAGGCGGCGTTATGGAAGCGGCCCTTCGTACAGTTGCAGATATCTTAACGGGCGAAGACCTTAAAGATATAGAATATAGCGTGGTAAGAGGTACCGAGGGAATTAAAGAGGCAACTGTTGAGGTTGGCGGAATTAAGATAAGAGCAGCTATTGCGCACGGCCTTGGCAATGCGAGAAAGCTTTTGGAAAGCATAAGAGATGGCAAAGCCGAATATGATTTTATTGAAATTATGGCGTGCCCGGGCGGTTGCGTAACGGGCGGTGGCCAGCCAATCGTTCCTGCAAAAGTTCAGATGGTTACGGATGTTAAGAAAGAGAGAGCAAAGGCTCTTTATAGCGAAGACGAAAAGTCTGCAATCCGTAAGAGCCACAAAAATCCTGATATTGAGTTGCTCTACAAAGATTTCTTAGGGGAACCGGGAAGTCATAAATCTCACGAATTACTCCATACTCACTATATAGCAAGACCGAAGTTTTAAATTCTCAATATGCTGAAAAAGGTCACAGTGAAATCACTGTGACCTTTTTATATTTTTTAGTTCGTCTTTTCTTGATAACATTTCATCAATGCGTTCTATGTAATCTTTTGGCTCCTTCACATTGAAGATACGCTCAATTCTGTCAGTTTCCCTATCCACTGTTTTAGTAACGCCGCCACACCCCAGAGAGATTATACTCTGAATTTCTTCCATAATATAAATGTTGTAAAGATTGTCAAATCCATCTTTTGAATAACCTACATTTTCAAGATTGCCAAGCTGATTTTTCTGCCTGTACATATAATAAGGGTGCTTGCCCTTGCTTTTTAAAAATTCGTACGCAAAATCCACCATCTGAGAAACGGTTTCGCCTTTTGGAAGCTGGTATTCCTCAAGGTATTCGTGAAGTCTTGAAGAGCGTTTTATGCTCATAACATGAACAGTTGTATTTTCAGGCGACAATGCTTCGACTTCTTCTAAAGTCTTTTTAAACATCCCGACAGTTTCTCCGGGGAGGCCAGCGATTACATCCATATTTATATTGTCAAAACCACACTCTCTTGCAAGGTAAAAAGCGTCTTTTATCTGCTTTGGTGTATGATTTCTGCCGATAATTTTAAGTGTTTCGTCATTCATACTTTGCGGGTTTATGCTTATACGGCTGACTCTATGCTTCTTTAAAATTTCTAATTTTTCTTTAGTTACTGTGTCGGGTCTGCCTGCCTCTACGGTAAATTCCCGTAAAAATTCAAGGTCAAATTCCTTATAAATATGGGTTATAAGTCTGTCGAGTAAATCGGGAGTAAGAGTTGTTGGTGTGCCTCCGCCGATATATAGAGTCTCGATTTTGTTTCCGTTTGATTTTAAAATCTCTGCGGTATATGAAATTTCTTTTTCAAGACATTCAATATAAGAATCCATAAGTTTTGCTGCCTGCCTTGTTCCGCAGGTGACAAAGGAGCAGTAAAGACAGCGGGTCGGACAGAATGGAATGCCAATATATACGCTGACGCCGTCTTTATACATATTTTTGCGGATTGGAAGTTCTGCCTTTGCAACTTCTGCTACAAGGTTTGCCTTTTGGGGCAGGCAACCATACTCTTCTTCAAATATCCGTGCAACCTGAGTGGCTGTTTTACCCTCTAAAAGATGCTTTGTAGCTATTTTTGCGGGGCGTATTCCCGTAAGAATTCCCCAGGGAGTAGTATTTGTCATAGTATATAGGGATTAACCCTGCGCTCCTCTCTAATAGTAGTAGAGGGGCCGTGTCCGGGATAGACATTTGTATCATCGGGGAGCACAAGGAGTTTTTCTTTGATAGATTCAATTTCCTGTGCCATATCACCCGTTGGGTGATCCCATCTGCCGATACTTGATCTAAATAATGTATCCCCGCTGATGAGGGTTTTACCAAATAAGAGACAGATACAATCTTTTGTGTGCCCCGGAGTATGAATAACCTTAATTTCATTGCCGCAGAAATTGATAATATCTCCGTCCTTTAAGAGCTTGTCGGGAATAATCGGGTCAAGTTCAATATTTACATAGTGGCAGAGGTTTAAAACTCTGTCCTTTAAAAATTCCTCAGTATCAACAAATGTGGAAAGGGTTGCCCCCGTTGTTTCTTTAAGTTCTTTCAAAGCCAGAATATGGTCAAAATGCCCGTGAGTTAAGATTATATCAGTGATGTTGTAGCCTTTGTCTTTTGCAAATTCAAGAATTTTGTCGGCATTATCGGGCGCGTCTATAACCATTGCACATTTGCTTTCTTCATCTGCTAAAATATAGCAGTTTGTCTGAAGTGCGCCGAACACAAGTGTATGAAGTATCATAAAATATCTCCTTTTATGCTAAGTTGACTACTGTCTTGGACGGACAA
Organism: Clostridia bacterium; assembly: GCA_045589715.1. GTDB lineage: Bacteria > Bacillota > Clostridia > Monoglobales > Monoglobaceae > UMGS1820. The sequence goes on from JAZNPN010000027.1 coordinate 15,770, forward strand.
TTGAAATTACGCCGTCCACCTTTTTAATCTGCTTAATTGCTCTGTCAAGCCGCTCAGTATCGGGAACCTCCATAGTGAGTTCAATGAGGGCGAGATCGTTTTTGATTGACCTTGCATTTACATTGGTAATCGGAATTTTAAGCTCTGCTATACTCTGCATAACATCAATCAAGAGATTTGGACGGTCTGTTGCTGTAATATTGAGAGATGACTTAAAGCTCGCAGATAACGATACCGCCCAATGAACATTGATAAAACGCGAATTTTCCTCGTCGTTGTTCATAACATTTAGCATATTGATACAATCTGCGCGGTGAATTGCAACGCCGCGTCCGCGTGTAACATAACCTACAATGTCATCGCCTGGAACAGGGTTACAGCAGTGTGAAAATCTCGTCAGACAATTTTCTATTCCCTCCACAACAACGCCGCTGTTGTTTGGCTTTGATGTGGTTTTTACCACCATTGGAATGATATCGTCAGGGGTCAGGGTGGTGTTTTTTGCGATAAGTTTTTTACACTCTGTCTTAAATCTTGTGAGGAAACGGCTGGCGTTTGTGCTGCCGTAGCCGATTGCTGCAAACAAGTCATCGATATTGCTGAAGCCGTATTTCTTAGATAAATCACGGATTAAGTCGTGGTTTTCCGCAAAGGATACGGGAAGAGACACTTTTTTAAGTTCGTGCTCTAAGATTTCGTGACCCTTTATTATGTTTTCTTCACGGTTTAAGTTTTTAAACCATTGATTTATCTTGTTTCGGGCCTGTGAGGTTTTACAAATCTTAAGCCAGTCAAGGTTTGGACCCTCAGTATTCTTTGATGTTATAACTTCGACAATGTCGCCATTTTTTAAAGGATAATCTAAAGTTACAATCTTGCTGTTTACCTTTGCGCCCGTCATACGATTGCCGACCGCGCTGTGAATTGCATAGGCAAAGTCAATAGGGGTGGCGTTTATAGGCAGACTTATAACATCGCCTTTTGGGGTAAAGACAAATACTTCGTCGCTGAACATATCAATCTTTAAAGCCTGCATAAAGTCTTCGGCATTACTTTCTTTTTGAATGTCCAAAAGCTGTTTTATCCATTCAAGCTTCTGGTCCATATCGGTGCTTCCTTTAACACCCTGCTTGTATTTCCAGTGTGCTGCAATTCCGTTTTCGGCAGTATGGTGCATATCCCAGGTTCGTATCTGTATTTCAAACGGGGTTCCGCCGGGACCTATAAGGCTTGAATGCAGGGATTGATACATATTGGGTTTGGGCATAGCAATATAATCTTTAAAACGGCCCGGAATTGGTTTAAACAAATCGTGAACTGCACCGAGCACTGCGTAGCATTCAGCCACAGAATTTACGATTACGCGGACGGCAAAAAGGTCATAAAGCTCGTCAATTGTTTTATTCTGCATAAACATTTTGCGGTATATGCTGTAAAAATGTTTAGCCCTGCCCTCAATGTGGGGATCGATATCAAGAGAAGTCTTAAGACGCTCTCTTATAATTTCTATTATATCCTCAATGTACTTTTCGCGCTCGCTTCTTTTCTGGTCGATTTTATCAACGATTTCGTAATAACCTACGGGGTCGATAAAACGCAGAGAGGTATCCTCAAGCTCCCACTTGATTTTTGACATACCAAGACGGTGAGCAAGAGGTGCGTAAACCTCTAAAGTTTCTCTTGCAATCTCCCTTTGCTTATGCTCCGGCATAAAGCGAAGAGTACGCATATTGTGGAGACGGTCAGCAAGCTTTATAACAATAACACGAATGTCCTTTGTCATAGCAAAGAACATTTTTCTGAGATTTTCTATCTGCTGTTCTTCCTTTGAATTGGTGGGAATTTTACCAAGTTTGGTTACGCCGTCAACCAACAAAGCAATGGTTTCGCCGAATTCTTTGGATATCTCATCATAAGTTACATCAGTATCCTCAATAATATCGTGAAGAAGGGCAGCACAAACAGATTGGGCGTCAAGCCCTAAGTTTGCAACGGTGTGTGCAACACGAACAGGGTGACTGAAATATGGGTCGCCTGATTTTCGAACCTGTCCCGCGTGCTTTGCCTCTGCAAAGTAGTATGCCTTTTCGATAATCTGTAAATCCTCGTCGTTGTGGTATTTACGGATTCTCTCAAGGAGAGTATCTAAATTGTATTTGCTTTTAGTCATAAGATGCCTCCTCAATGAATTAAAGCCGGCTTTTGCCGGCTTTAACTAGTTTGCGCTTTCCGCCTCGTCCTGCTTTTTAATATCTTTTAAAATGAGCTGAACATTCTGAAATCCTTTGTAATCATTGATATCAAGGGCAAATGCAACATCAATGAAATCGCCCTCTTCAAGGTGGTGGTAATATTCGCCCATACCAAAACCAACAGAATCCAGATATTTACCATCTTTAAGCAGTGTCATACGGAGATGCTTGCCCTCGCTCATAACGCTGATGCGGTGAATTTTGATATTCTTTACCGCAAATATAGGAGTGGGATTGTCAACTCCAAATGGCTGGAGATGGTTGATATCATGAATAGTTTCCATTGTTATGTAGGGAACCTTAATCACAGCGTCAAGCTGAATTGTCGGAACCAGCATAGGCTGGCTGATAAGGTCCTTTGAATATTCGTTAATTCTTTCGCGAAATGCCTCAATATTTTCGGGCTTTATAGTAAGACCTGCCGCAAGTTCGTGCCCGCCGAATTTTTCAAGCAGGTCGGTGCATTGCTCCAAGCCTCCAAAAAGGTTAAATCCCGATACACTTCTGCCAGAACCCTTTGCCTCACCGTCATCAATTGCAAAGAGGATAGAGGGTTTGTAGAATTTTTCGGTTATCTTAGATGAAACGATACCTACGATGCCGTGATGCCAATCTTCGTGAGGGATAACCAAAACCTTGTCATCTTTGATTTCGGGATGATCTTCAATATACTGAAGTGCCTCTTTAAACATCTTCTGCTCCGTCTGCTGTCTTAATGTGTTTTCCTCGCAGAGGGAGTTTGCAAGCTCGTGTGCTTTGTTTACATCATCGGTCAGAAACAACTCAACACTTCGGGATGCACAGCCAAGTCTGCCGCTTGCGTTAATTCTGGGTGCAATAATATAACCAATGGTAGAGGTGGTTATAGCTTTGCCGTTTGTTGAAACATCAATAAGTGCCTTAAGTCCTACATTTGTAGTAGTTTTAAAACGCTTAAGACCCTCTGTCACGATTATGCGGTTTTCGCCGACCAGCGGTGAAATATCAGCAACTGTGCCTAAACACATAAGGTCTGCGTATTTTTCCATAAGGTCGGGAAGAGATTTTCCGCCGTCAAGTGCCTGAATAAGTTTAAATACTACGCCAACGCCTGCAAGACTCTTAAATGGATATTCACAATCTTTGCGTTTTGGGTCGATTGCCGCATATGCGTCAGGAATAATCTCTTTACATTCATGGTGGTCGGTCACGATAATATCAAGACCGATTTCTTTTGCATATTCACATTCTTCAACAGCGGTAATGCCTGTGTCAACTGTGATTATGAGGGTGCTGCCACCCTGTTTTATTTTATCAAGAGCATCGCGGTTAACGCCATAGCCTTCCTGCATTCTGTCGGGAACATAATATTCAACGGGAATACCCATTTCAGACAGATGCTTATAGAGAATAGCAATGGCAGTAATGCCGTCAACATCATAGTCGCCGTAAATTGTAATTTTCTCGCCCGCTTCCTTTGCGGAGAGTATGCGCCCTACTGCCTTGTCCATATCACGCATAAGGAAGGGGTCGCACATACCGCTTAAGTCTTTTTCTAAAAATCTCTTGATATCTGCATCTTCTCTTATGCCGCGATTGTAAAGAATTATGGCGGTTAATGGTGAAATCTTAAAATTCTTCGAAATTTCAATAACACGCTCTTTGTCAAATTCTTTAAGCAGCCACTTTTTCTTTAACATAATGTATATCTCCCAAGTTTAATTATTCGCAAAAGATATTCTAACATTTTTTAAAATAAATTACAATACTTTTTTCATATAATATCAATCTTTTGCAAATTTTCTTAAAATATGCCCAAATTTATCATCGTTTTTTTGTGACACTATTTAAGCTCTGCAATTGTTACGCCATTTTCGCCTTCGCCGTATCTGCCAAGGCGAAAGGATTTTACATGCGGGTGCTTTCTGAGCATTGTTTGAATTCCGTTTCTTAAAACGCCCGTACCTTTTCCGTGGATTATGCTGACAGAAGATAGCCCTGAAACTGAACATTCATCAAGAAATTTATCTGTAGCATCAAGAGCTTCTTCAAGCATCATACCTCTAAGGTCAATCTCGCTTTTTACTGAGTCACGGCGAAGCGATGAGCCTGATTTTTGCGGAGTGTATGACTTGGGGATATCGACATTTTGCTCCTTTAAAAGAGAGAGGTTTTCAGCCCTTGCAGTAATCTTCATAATTCCAACCTGAATTACAGCGGTCTTATCCTTTTTGTTTATTGAAAGGACAGAGCCCTTGTCGCCAATATCATTTAACATAACGGTCGCGCCAAGCTTTAAAGAGTTTAAGTTTACGCCCTTGCCATGCTGTGCAGGTCTTGACTTTGGTGGTGTGTTATTTTTAAGTTTTAAGCCAAGCTCGCGCTTTAATTCCTCAATCTGACGAAGCGCCTCTTTGTCATCGCGCTCTTTTTGAGCAAGTTTTGCTTTTTCAAGCATTTCATCTATTTCGGTTTGCGCCTTCTTTATAATCTTCTCCGCTTTTTCGCGTGCCTTGTCGTATATTTTGTCCTTTTGTTTTTCGATTTTGTCGCGTTCTGCCTTAAGTTCCTGGCGAAGCTGTTCGGTTTCCTGACGGAGCCTTGTGGCTTCTTCTGAGTTTTTCTCTGCAGCAAGTCGGTTTTCCTCAATGCTTGTTAAGACATCTTCAAATTGAATATTCTCCTCAGACAAAAGATTTTTGGAATGTTCAATTATTGATTTGGAAAGCCCCAGCTTTTCGGAAATCGCAAAGGCGTTACTCCTTCCCGGAACACCTATCAGCAGACGATAGGTTGGACTTAGTGTTGTGACATCAAATTCACAGGAAGCATTTTCTACGCCGGTTGTCGAAAGTGCATACAATTTAAGCTCGCTGTAATGGGTGGTTGCCGCAATTTTTGCACCTTTTTGACGGAAAGATTCAATGATGGCGGTAGCAAGCGCAGCGCCCTCGGTCGGGTCGGTTCCCGCTCCAAGTTCGTCAAACAAAACAAGTGAGCCCATTGTGAATTTCTTTTGTATTTCCACAATGTTTGTCATATGAGACGAGAATGTAGAAAGACTCTGTTCAATACTCTGTTCGTCGCCGATATCTGCGAAAATATCAGGGAAAATAGGCATAATAGTATTATCGCCTGCAGGGATATGAAGCCCTGCCTGAGTCATAAGCGCAAACAGCCCGATTGTTTTAAGGACAACGGTTTTGCCGCCGGTATTGGGGCCTGTTACGATAAGACTGTCAAAACTCTCGCCAAGTTCAATATCCACAGGAACAACTGCTTTTCTGTCAATCAGCGGATGTCTTCCCTTGTTTATTTTAACAATTCCATTATGGTTTATCGCGGGGATGACTGCTTTCATATCAAGAGCCATTTTTGCTTTTGCAAACACAAAATCAAGATGAATGAGAGTATCGTAATTTATATCAATATCCTCAATTTTTTCTGCAACCTCGGCAGAAATTTCAAGCAGGATACGCTCGATTTCGTTCTTTTCCTTTATTTCAAGCTCGTGGAGGTCATTGTTTGCAGAAACTACAGATTCAGGCTCAATAAAGACAGTTGAACCCGATGCTGACATATCGTGGGCGATACCTCGCACCTCGCTTCTGTGTTCCGCCTTTACGGGGACAACATAGCGGTTGTTGCGGACAGTAACAATTGGGTCCTGTAACAGCTTTTTGTAGTGTGCAGAGCGTATCATATTATCAAGGGATGCTTTGATTTTAGCAGAGGTAGAAGAAATCCTGCGGCGAATGTTTGAAAGCTCGGCACTTGCATTGTCAGCCATTTCTTCATCCGAGAGAATGGAAGATGTTATGCGATCTTCCAAGCGTTTATCGGGCAAAAGCTCCTCTATATAGCCAGAGAGAATACCTGCCTGATCGGGGGTGTACTGCTTTATAATCCGCGCCCCTTTTAATACCCTTGCAATGTTTAAAAGCTCTGACATAGAAAGTCCGCCGCCCACCGCTAAACGCTTTTTGGACTCAGTTACATTGTTTATAAAAACTATCTCGGGTGAGCCGTATTTTAAGATAAGAGTAACAGCTGCGTCGGTTTCTTCAAGTGTTTGCTCGACAACCCTGAAGTCTTTTGATGGGATAAGAGACATAGCTTTAGCCTTTGCATCGTCATTCTTTGCAAAGGAGGATAATATATTTAAAATTTTGTCAAATTCCAAGGTTTTAAGTGTTTTAAGTTCCATACAGATTCACCTCTTATTTCGCTGTGTTTATTATACACAAATATTGAAATTTGGTCAACAGATATTCTTTAACATTTAACAAAATGAGACATAGAATAAAAAGAGACATTTTTTTATCTTATTTGCTATGTAAAACAGTTGAAAAAGAAAATATGTTATGTTAAAATAAAATGAATACACCGATTTTCTTATGCTGATATATCGGGAAAGGAAATGATTTAATGACAATATATTTGGATAACAGCGCGACCACCCGCCCATACGACCGTGTGTGCGAAAAGGTTTCAGATGTTATGAAAAATAATTACGGAAACCCCTCCTCGCTTCACCGCCTTGGTATAGCGGCTGAAAAGGAGATTAAAATTGCAAAAGAGATAATAGCAGAAACACTCTTGGCGCGTCCTGATGAGATATTTTTCACATCGGGGGGAACAGAGTCAAATAATATGGCAATCCGCGGTGTGTGCGCGGCAAACCGGACAAAGCATATAATAGCCTCTCCTGTTGAACATCCTGCAACTCTCAATACGCTGGGTGCACTGGAGAGCAAAGGCTACAAGGTTGACTATATCCCCGTAGATAAAGACGGCAGGGTGATTCTTTCAGAGTTTGAGGATATGATTACCAAAGACACTGTTTTGGTGACAGTTATGCTTGTGAACAATGAAATCGGAACGATTCAGCCGGTTAGCCAGATGTCAAAAATTCTAAAGAGTAAAAATCCTAACGCGTATCTCCATGTAGATGCTGTTCAGGGATATTGCAAAGTCCCATGTACTCAAAAGGAGCTCGGTGCGGATTTGATAAGCATAAGCGGGCATAAAATTCACGGGCCAAAGGGCACGGGTGCTTTGTATATCAAAAAAGGAACAAAGATTTCGCCGATTATTTTTGGCGGCGGTCAGCAGAGCGGTATAAGACCTGGAACCGAGAATGTACCGGGTGTCGCAGGATTGGGTGTTGCGGCAAAACGCTGCAGCGAAAAGGCGGCTGTTTCAATCCCCAATATGGAGAGTTTAAGAAAACGCCTTGAAAAAGGTATATGTGAAAATATTCAAAATGTGCGTGTGAATACGCCAAGTGTCTGCGCGCCCCATATTTTAAATATTTCGTTTGTGGGTGTCCGCTCAGAGGTGGTTCTTCACTCTCTTGAAAGTGAGGGAATATATGTATCAAGCGGTTCGGCTTGTTCAAGTCACAAAAAAGAACCAAGCTATGTTCTGACCTCTATAGGGCTTAAGCGCGAAGAGATTGACGGAAGCATCCGCTTTAGCTTATCAGAGTTTACAACAGCACAGGAAATTGATAAAACTATTACGGCTCTTAAAACAATAATTCCGCGCTTAAGAAAGCTGAATATGAGATAATAACGATATTTAAGGAGAAAAACTTATGAAAACAGATATTATACTTTTAAAATACGGAGAAATCGCGCTGAAGGGTCTTAATCGCCCCGTTTTTGAGAAAAAATTGCTCGATAATGTGGCAAGCACTCTTTCGGCTCTTGGCAGATTTTCGATAAAAAAATCTCAGTCCACTATCTATGTAGAGCCTCTTGATGAGGGAATAGATATGGATGATGCTGTAGAGAGACTTTCAAAAGTTTTCGGAATAGTAAATATCTGCCCTGCTGTATCCTGCGATAAGGATATGGAGAGTATTGAGCGAACAACTCTTGAATGTCTCTCTCAGATGGAACTTACGGGCAAGACCTTTAAGGTTGAAGCAAAGCGTGAGGACAAGCAGTTTCCTATGAACTCGCCACAGATTTGCCGTCATATGGGAGGAGTAATCCTCAAAAATACCGAGGGGCTTTCTGTTGATGTGCATAATCCTGACATTGTGGTCCAGATTGAGATACGCAAAAAGGCGTTTGTGTTTACCCGAAAAGTAAGCGGAGCGGGCGGAATGCCCGTTGGCACTGCAGGCAGAGCTACACTTCTGCTAAGCGGCGGCATTGACAGTCCCGTTGCGGGTTGGATGATTTCAAAAAGAGGTGTTACTCTTGATGCGGTGCATTTTCACAGCCATCCCTATACATCTGACAGAGCAAAGGAAAAGGTTTTAGACCTTGCAAAAATCGTATCGGTTTACACGGGTCCTATACGGGTATTTGTGGTTCCTTTTACCGATATTCAGCTTGATATAATAGACAAGTGTCCCAAGGAATATCTCACTATTATAATGAGAAGGATTATGATGCGTATTGCAGAAAAGATTGCAGTATCGAGGGGCTCAAAGGCGCTTATTACAGGCGAGAGTATCGGTCAGGTCGCAAGTCAGACTATGGAGAGTCTTTTTGTTACAGATAATGCAGTAAATATGCCGGTATTCCGTCCATGTATCGGAATGGATAAAGAAGAAATTGTGGCAATATCCAAAAAGATTGATACTTATGAAACATCAATTCTGCCATTTGAGGATTGCTGCACAATATTTGTGCCAAAGCACCCCAAAACCAAACCAAATCTTTCTGAGATTGTTGAAGCTGAAAAGAATTTGACCGATATTGAAACTATGATAGAAAAGGCGATAGAGGATACGGAAATTATTACTGTGAAGCAGGGATAAATATGAACATAGTTGAACTTTTAATTAAAAATAAAAAAACCATAACCTTTGCTGAAAGCTGCACGGGCGGATTAATTGCGAAAAAGATTACGGATATATCGGGAGCGTCTGAGTGCTTTGAGTGTAGCTTTGTGACATATTCAAACGCTAAAAAATCAAAGCTTATCGGGGTTTGCGAGGATACTCTTAAAGAATATGGTGCTGTATCATATCAGACCGCTCTTGAAATGTGTAAAGGTGCAAGAGAAAAAGCAGACGCTGACATTGCGGTAAGTGTAACGGGTATTGCAGGCCCTGGTGGGGGGACAAAGGAAAAACCCGTAGGGCTTGTATATGCAGGGATATGCACAGAGGATGTGTGGGCGTATACAAAACTTAATCTGTCGGGGTCGCGTGAAGAAATAAGGGAGCAGACGGCGGATATTGCAATAGAAATTGTTAAGGCATATCTGCTTAAAAATATAAAGATAAACGGCAATCGAATTGAAAATCTTTTTTAGGAAGAAAAAGGGCATATTGTGTAAAAATTTTGCTTGACACACAAAATATTGTAATCTATAATTATACTAACATAGGTGAAATATACCTTGTCTGAAAGGGATGATAATATGAATGAAGAAAAAAGAAAGGCACTTGACAGTGTATTCGGACAGATAGAAAAGCAGTTCGGTCAGGGCTCGGTTATGCGTCTTGGCGAAAAATCAGAAGTAAAAATTGATGCGGTCCCCACAGGCTCAATGGCGCTTGATATTGCGCTTGGAATCGGCGGTGTACCCCGCGGCAGAATCATAGAGATTTACGGACCTGAATCTTCAGGTAAGACAACTGTTGCCTTGCACATCGTAGCAGAGGCTCAGAAACTTGGCGGCGAGGCGGCATTTATTGATGCAGAGCACGCACTTGACCCCGTTTATGCTAAAAATTTAGGTGTAAACATTGATGACCTTATAGTGTCTCAGCCTGACACGGGCGAGCAGGCTCTTGAAATTACAGAGCAGCTTGTAAGAAGCGGCGCTATTGATGTTATCGTAATTGACTCTGTTGCAGCACTCGTTCCCAAGCAGGAGATAGAGGGGCTTATGGGCGATGCCCATGTGGGACTTCAGGCAAGACTTATGTCTCAGGCACTTCGTAAACTTGCAAGTGTTGTAAATCGTTCAAACACTATAGCAATCTTTATCAACCAGCTGCGTGAAAAGGTTGGTATTATGTTCGGTAACCCCGAGACCACTCCGGGCGGCCGTGCGCTTAAATTTTATTCATCCGTTCGTCTTGATGTAAGAAGAAGCGAAACCATTAAAACAGACGGAGGGCTTATCGGTAACCGCACCAAGGTTAAGGTTGTTAAGAATAAGGTTGCTCCCCCATTTAAAGAGGCTGAGTTTGATATTATCTACGGCGAAGGTATTTCAAAGGTTGGCAACATCATCGATGTCGGTGTTGACTATGATATAATCGAAAAGAGCGGTTCCTGGTTCTCTTATGACGGAACAAGACTCGGACAGGGCAGAGAGGCGGCTAAAAAGGTTTTAGAGGATAATCCTGAGCTTTGCGCAGAGATTGAGGCAAAAATCCGTGAAGCAGCAGAGCTTCCTGCAATAGTGTCAGAGGATGGCGAGGCTACACCCTTTATGCCTATTGCAAAGCCTAAGAAAAAGGGCAAGGGTGAGTAATCCTTGACAGAAAAAGCCAGAAAAATTGCCGCAGGAATTATTAGTTATCGTATGTATACCTGCCGGGAAGTTTTTGATAAACTTTTGAAAAAAGGGATTGATAAAGAAACGGCAGAAAGGGTTGTATGTGATTTTCAAAAGGCGGGAGCCCTTGATGACAGAGCCTATGCTCTTGCGTATGCAACAGACGGCGTAAATTTAAGCGGTAAAGGAATATATCGTATAAAGCAGGAGCTTTATAAAAAAGGTGTTGCAAGGTCAATCATTGACGAGGTATGTGATACATTAAAAGAAGATACATTTGCGTCTCTTTGCGAATATGTAAAGAGCCGCAATTTGTGTGAAGGAATAAAAACAAGGTATGACCTTGAAAAACTTAAGGCACGGCTTGCCCGCAGGGGATATTCCCCGTCGGAAATCAGAGAGTGCCTTAGCAATTACACATTTGAATTTAAAGAGGAAGATTATATTGTTTAAAAAGATTTCACTTACATCACTCGGGTGCTCAAAAAATCTGGTTGACAGCGAATATATGCTTGGCATACTGAGTGCGGGCGGATATGAAATTACAGATAATGAGGAAGAAGCCGATGTTATAATTGTAAATACCTGTACCTTTATTGAGGCGGCACAGACCGAGGCGATAGAGAGTATCTTAGAGCTTGCTGAGTATAAAAAGCAAAATTGCAAGGCTTTGGTTGTAACGGGCTGTCTTGCCCAAAGGTATAAGGAGCAGATTTTGTCTGAAATTCCTGAAGTTGATGCAGTTGTCGGCACAAATGAATATAAATACATTGATAAAGTTATAAAATCCCTTGAAACCGAAAAGGGAATAGTCCGTTGCGGCGAACAATATTCAAGCGATGAGGGACTTACAAGAAAGAGAACCACGCCATCTTATACTGCGTTTTTAAAGATTGCCGAGGGTTGTGACAATTGCTGCACATATTGTGTTATTCCATCAATCAGAGGAAGATACAGAAGCCGTAAAATGGAAGACATACTAAATGAAGCAAGCCAAATGGCGCTGGAGGGCGTAAAGGAAATCGTGGTTATTGCTCAGGATACCACAAGATATGGAAAAGATATCTATGGCGAGTATAGATTGGCTGAGCTTTTAAAGGAATTATGCAAAATTTCGGGCATAGAATGGGTAAGAGTACATTATTGCTACCCTGAACTTATGTCGGACGAGATAATCAAAGTGTTTAAGGAAGAAGAAAAACTTTGCAACTACTTTGATATCCCCATTCAGCACGCTGCTGACAGCGTACTGAAGAGAATGGGCAGAAGAACAAATAAGGAACAAATTACAAATTTAATCAATAAAATACGCAAAGAAATTCCCGATGCGGTAATTCGAACATCTTTGATTGCGGGCTTCCCGGGAGAGACCGAAGAAGACTTTGAAGAACTTTGCGATTTTATAAGAGAAATCAGATTTGAGCGTCTTGGCGTTTTTGCTTACTCAAGAGAAGAAGATACGCCTGCATTTAATCTGCCGGACCAGCTTGATAATGAAGAAAAGGAACGACGCCGTGATATAGCGATGCTTATTCAATCCGAAATTGCAGAGGAACAATCGGCGGAGAAAATCGGCTCAACCGTCAGGGTTTTGGTAGAGGACAAAGACGAAATAATCAAGAGTTATTTTGGAAGAACCTATGGCGATTCAGAAGAGGTTGACGGAAAGGTTTTCTTTAAATCTGACCGCAAAATTGAATTTGGAGAATTTGTTGATGTCATCATAGAACAGACTATGGGATATGACCTTTTCGGCAAAGAAAAAGGGGGAAAATAATGAATACACCAAACAAACTCACTGTTATCAGAGTTATTTTGATACCCATATTTATGGCGCTTTATCTTATGAATGGTATGGGGTGGCAGGTTGCGGCATTTCTTGTTTTTTTGGCGGCGGCTATCACCGACCATTATGACGGAAAACTTGCAAGAGAGAATAATCAGGTAACAACCTTTGGAAAGCTGATGGACCCGATTGCAGATAAGCTGCTTATCTTTGGCGCATTTCTTTGCTTTATGCAAAAGGGAGTCGGACACATAAATTCATGGATTATTATGATTATACTTCTTCGTGAGTTTTTAGTCACGGGTGTCAGAATGCTTTCGATGGGCGAGAACAATGTTATTGCCGCAAGTATATGGGGTAAGGCAAAGACGGTGTCTCAGTTCGTTCTGGTAATTGCTGTAATGGTATTTGAATTTGTGACTATGTGCTTTGATTTTATGCCGTTTTCTACAGATATAATCGCATATATAATGGACATACTCACTTACATAATGGTAGCAGTATCAGTCATCTTGACAATTTTTTCAGGATTTGATTATGTATGGAAAAACAGAAGTATTATTACTTTTAAATAGGGAGAACAAAAATGAATATAATAGTGGATGCTATGGGCGGCGATAATGCTCCGGGCGCAGTTGTTTCAGGTGCAGTTTTAGCAGCAGAAGAAATGGATATAAATATAACCTTGGTTGGAAAGCAGGAGGTTATTGAAAAAGAACTTTCATCTGCAGGCTATGGCGGTGATAAAATTACAATTTTAAATGCTGATGAGGTAATACTAACCGAAGAAAATCCGGTGGAGGCTATACGCCGTAAAAAGGACTCATCTATGTATATAGGTCTTTCTCATCTTGCAAATGGCGGTGGTGACGCTTTTGTAAGTGCAGGGAGTACGGGGGCTCTTATTTCGGGGGCATCGCTTGTGGTCAAGAGGATTAAGGGGGTGCGCCGTGCGGCGCTCACTCCTGTTATTCCGCACACAGACGGACACTTTCTCTTAGTTGATGCGGGGGCGACGGCTGAATGCACAGCGGACTTTTTAAGGCAGTTTGCGATTATGGGTTCAGTTTATGCCGAAAAGGTTATGGGTATTGAAAAGCCCAGAGTTGCTCTTGTAAATATAGGAACTGAAGAAGAAAAGGGTACGGCTACTATAAGAGAAGCCAATAAAATGCTTAAAGATACCCCGATTAACTATACGGGTTACATAGAAGCAAGAGAAATTCCTTTGGGCGGTGCAGATGTTGTAGTTTGTGACGGCTTTACGGGAAATGTTATCCTTAAGTTTATGGAAGGTATGGCGAGCGCTTTTTCCAAAAAATTAAAGGTAATATTCTTAAAGAACATAGGCACAAAACTCGCGGCACTTTTAGTAAAAGGCGGCATAAAGGATTTTAAAAAGAGTATGGACTACACCGAGCAGGGAGGAGCTATAGTACTGGGTGTTAAAGCACCCGTTGTAAAGGCTCACGGAAGCTCAAATCCCAAGGCTTTCTGCAGCGCAATCCGTCAGGCTAAGAAAATTGTCGAAAGCGGTATGGTAGATACTATAACTAAAGGCATTAAAGAATATTGCACCGAAGAATAAAATATTTTTAAAACTTAATATTGACGGACACAACTTAATATGATATAGTAGTGCCAGAAAATAATTTAATTTACATATTTATCATTTTAGGGAGGTACAAAATGAACGAGACTTTTCAGACTTTAAAGGATATTATAGTTGACCAGCTTGGCGTTGAGGAAGATGCTGTTACTATGGATACTTCTTTTGCAGATGATTTAGAGGCAGATTCTCTTGATATGGTTGAAATTATGATGGCGCTTGAGGAAGAGTATGACATTGAAATTTCTGAAGATGATGCCGAGAAAATCGTGACAGTAGGAGATGCGGTTGCGTATTTAAACGAATTGCAGTAGGTTATATGTTCGGAGGGTATATGCCCTCCGATTATTTTTAGGGGAATTATGGATATTGGTTATAAATTTAAAAACAAAAAGCTGTTAGAGATTGCGCTGACACATATTTCGCTTGCTAATGAAAAGGAAATAATAAGCAATCAGCGACTTGAATTTTTAGGGGACAGTATCCTTTCATTTGTTGTGGCAGAATATATCTATAACGAGTTTAAGGATTTGGACGAAGGAATGCTTACTATGGTAAGGGCGGAAGCTGTCTGTGAAAAGTCGTTGGCGGCGGCGGCTAAAAGACTTTGCCTTGGCGATATGGTAAAATTCGGAAGGTCAGAGATTTCTGTGGGAAAGGACAAGCCATCCATTCTGTGCGATACATTCGAGGCGGTTATTGGTGCAATTTATTTAGACGGCGGCATTGAATGCGCTAAAAAGTGGATAATGGATAATTTAAGACCTGAAATCGAGAGGGCGACAGAGGCTGACTTTACAAATTATAAGTCAGAAATCCAGAGTTTTTATCAGAAACGCGATAAAAATCGTGATGTGGTAACATATTCGCTGATAAAACGCGAGGGGCCTGACCATGAACCCAAATTCACGGTCAGTGCAGAATATCAGGGCAAGGTTATCGGCACGGGAAGCGGCAAAAATCGCAAGACTGCAGAGCAGAATGCCGCAAAGAATGCACTTTTGAAAGTGAAGTGTTAATAAATGAGTGAAACGATTAAAAAATATAATATACCGATTTTTATTCCGCATGAGGGCTGTCCTCATGCGTGCGTTTTTTGTAATCAAAAAAAGATAACAGGGGTTGAAACTTCTGTTTCAATAAAGGATACTGAAAAGATAATTGAAGAATATCTGTCGTTTCTGCCAAAGGACAGATATGTTGAAATTGCTTTCTTTGGGGGGAGCTTTACGGGTCTTTCGCTTGAAGTCCAGGAAGATTTTTTAAAGACTGCAAACAAATACAAAGACAAAATTGACGGGATAAGAATGTCAACAAGACCCGATTACATAAATGAAGAAGTTTTAGCACTTGCTAAAAAATATAATGTAAAAACAATCGAGCTTGGACTTCAGTCTGCAGACGATGAAGTTTTAAGACTTAATGAGAGAGAACATATTTTTGAAGACACCCAAAAAGCAACACAAATGATTAAGGCGGCGGGAATTTCACTGGGACTTCAGATGATGCTTGGAATGTATGGCTCAAACCCCGAAAAGGATTTAATGACAGCTGAAAAGACGGCCGGGCTGTTGCCTCAGTGTGTGAGAATTTATCCCACGCTTACTTTAAAAGGAACTAAACTTGAGACGCTTTTTAAAGAGAACAAGTATAAGCCGTATGACTTAGAAACGGCGATTATTCTGTGTGATAAAGTTATGGCTGTTTTTGAAGAAAAGGGAATAGATGTTATAAGGGTGGGACTTCACTCTGACGAAAGCCTTTTAAAGGACGGAAATATTGTGGCAGGTCCATATCATCCAAGTTTTAAAGAACTTGTTTTAAGCTACAGGTGGCGCAAAAAAATAGAAAAAGAAATAATTGAAAAAAATATACGAAATACCGAATATAAAGTGGCAGCGGATAAACGACAAATTTCTGTGATTTACGGACATAAAAAGTGTAATAAGGAGTATTTTAAGGCGAAATACGGCGTCAAAATAACGGTTGACTGAAAAAGCGGTTTATGGTATAATACTTAAGTCATGTTAAATTGGGGCGTTAGCGGTGCCTTGTAACCCTCAATCCGCTACAGAGGGGATGAAAACTTGTTAAGAGGGGTAAGGATGTTCGGTCTGCCCTGGGCAAGTGGTGTTGACGATCTGGTCTTACGCAATTGGAACCTGTGAACCTCGTCAGGGCGGGAACGCAGCAGCGATAAGCAGTAATTTCAATGTGCCGTAAGGTCGCCAGGTTTGAGCTAACTGCGCAGGTAACGCGGGTATTGTTATTTCGACGGCAAGCACATGACTTTTTTTATAAAATAAAAGGGGTGAGAAAATGTCAGGATATCAGGCGCTCTATCGCAAATGGCGGCCTATGAGGTTTTGTGATGTGGTTGGACAATCACAGGTTTCGGATACCTTAAAGGGTGCAATTTCTGCGGGCAGAGTAGGACACGCATATCTGTTTTGCGGAACCCGCGGTACGGGCAAAACTTCGACAGCTAAGATTTTTTCCCGCGCAGTAAATTGTGAGAATCCCATAGACGGCGAGCCGTGTAATGAATGTGCGACTTGCAAAGGCATACTTGACGGCAGCATTTTGGATGTTTATGAAATGGACGCTGCAAGTAACCGCGGCGTTGAAAATATCCGTGAAATCCGTGACGAAGTTATTTACTCACCCGTTGGATGTAAATATAAAGTTTATATCATAGATGAGGTTCATATGCTGACAGCTGAGGCATTCAATGCGCTTTTAAAAACATTGGAAGAGCCTCCCGCTCATGCAATTTTTATATTGGCAACCACTGAACCTCATAAAATTCCTGCGACTGTGCTTTCGCGCTGTCAAAGATTTGACTTCAGGAGAATCAGTATTGATGATATAGCAACGCGCATCACAAAGATAACAGACGCTGAGGGAATTGAGATTACACCTGATGGGGCTGAACTTGTTGCAGAGCTTGGCGATGGCTCAATGCGTGATGCGATAAGTGTTTTGGACAGATGTATTTCTTTTGACAAAAAACTGACATATGACAGAATTTCTGAGATAACAGGGATTGTAGGCGCTGCTACACTTTTTGAAATTGCAGAAGATATTGCAGCGGACAATTCGGGCGCGGCACTTTTAAAAGCAGACCAAATTCTGAAAATGGGGACAGAAGCACAGAATTTAATCGAAAATCTCACCGACCACTTTAGATGTTTGCTGATTTCAAAATCCATGGACAATCCCGCAGAGCTTCTTGAAAAGACAGAGCAGATGTCTGAAAGGTATACAAAGCAATCTGAAAAATTTTCGGTTGAAAGATTGATTTATTCAATAAAGGTTTTGGGTGAATATCTTGCGCAAGCAAAATGGATGTCAAAACCGAATGTGGCAGTTGAGATGGCAATAGTTAAGCTTTGTAATGAGGGCTTTGCTGCCGATACGGATGCCCTGATTGCAAGAATTGAAAAACTTGAAACAATTATCAAAAATATTTCAAGCGGAGCGGTAAGTGTATCACCTGTAGAAAATAAGGTGCAGGAAATTTGTGAGGAGCTTCCGCCCTGGGATATGGAAGAGAAAGCAGCAGAGGTAAAGGATAAACCAAAGGCTGAGCCTGTTTTAGTAAGTAGCGGCGATTGGGAACATTGGGCAGAAGCGCTTAATGAAATTAAGAAAGAGAGCAAAACTCTCTACGCTTTTCTCTATATAGCGGACGCTAAAATCAAAGGCGATGTAATAGAAATCGAGGTTGGCAGTCAGATTGCCTATGATAAAATTGCAACGCCCGGCGGTATTGATTATTTGTCAAAGCTGTTTTCCAGAATTTCAGGGACTGCGCTTTCGGCAAAGGTGTTTATCAAAGGTGAGAAACCCGATGAAGATGCGGGATTTTCAATAAAGGATTTAGCAGTTAAAAAAGATGAGTTTGGTGATAAGATAGATATTATTTAAGAAGGGAAGATATAAAATGGCAAAAGGCGGATTTCCCCGCGGTATGGGCGGCGGAGCGAATATGAATCAGATGCTTAAGCAGGCTCAGAAGATGCAGGAGCAAATGCTTAAAATGCAAGAGGAAATGGAAACTAAAACCTATGAGGCAACTGCCGGCGGCGGTGCTGTAAAGGTTGTTTTTGACGGAAAGCGCGAGCTTAAAGAGATTACGATAGCGCCCGAAGTAGTAGACCCTGATGATATTGAAATGCTTAGCGATTTGATTTGTGCGGCGGTTAATGAGGGGCTTCGCAAGATTGAGGATGCAAGTACAGCCCAGCTTGGATCAATCACAGGGGGCTTAAATATCCCCGGTTTGTTTTAAATAGCAAAAAAAAGGCAGCAAAATGCTTGCCTTTTTTATTTGTTATTATTGTTGAAAAGAATATTTTTTTCTGTTATTATAAAAGATAGTAATGGAGTGATAGTATGATAGATTATTTTTTGACAGTCCTTGGACAGATTGTTTCAATGTTTTTGATGTGCGCCGTTGGTTTTGCACTCTGCAAGTTTAAACTTCTTAGTGAAAAAGGAATAAAAGAAATGACAGTCCTTCTTTTGAAGGTGGTTTCACCGCTTATATTGATTTCGTCATTTCAGCGTGAATTTGAAAAAGAAGTTTTTATTGAATGGCTTTGGGCATTTGCGGCAGCGCTTATTTGCTATGTGGTTTTTATTTTAATGGCAAAATTGTTTTACAGGGACAAAACCAAAAGGGGATTTGCTGAGAGCAAAATGGCTGTTGTTTTTCCTAATAACGGATTTATGGCATTTCCGCTGGTACTTGCTCTGGTAGGAAGTAGTTATGGAATTTTTCTGGCATCTGCAAACATTGTAATATTTAATATACTTTTGTGGACATATGGCATAAAGTTGATAAAGCCTGATGAAAAATTAAATTTGAAAAGCCTGCTCACTAATCCCGGTATTATTGGCGTCGTGGGCGGATTACTTTTATTTGTTTCGCCCGTTAAATTACCCGAACCAATATTTGCTGCAGTAGACGCAATAGGCAGTTTAAACACACCGGTTGCTATGATAATTTTAGGGGCATTGGTCGCGAGAACCGACTTAAAGCAGGCGTTTAAAAACCTCTCGATTTATAGATTATCTTTTATAAAGCTTATCATAGCACCACTTATTATGATGCTGATATATATGTTTTTGCCCCTTCCCAAAACTGTTCAGCTTGTGGCATTTGTTGGAGCGGTAACGCCTTCTGCTACGGGTGTGAGTATGCTTGCACAGCTTTTTGACGGAGACTATAAATATGCAACAAGTGCAGTTGTTATCACAACTGTTCTGTCGGCAATTACAATGCCGATTATTCTTGCAATCGGCAAGGTGACATTGGGATATTAAATAAAAATATTGAAAAATCCAATATTATATGTTAAAATATAATATTGGATTTTATTGTATGTAAACAGGAGGAAAGCCAATGAGCAACTACCGTGATAATATAAGAAATTTTTCAATAATTGCGCACATTGACCACGGCAAGAGCACGCTTGCAGACCGTATATTAGAGCTTACGGGCACACTTACCCAGCGTGAAATGCAGGCGCAGATTCTTGATAATATGGATTTAGAGCGTGAGCGTGGTATTACTATAAAGGCTCGTGCGGTTAAACTTATATATAAAGCTAAAGATGGAAGAGAATATGCCCTTAACCTTATTGATACACCCGGACATGTTGACTTTAACTATGAAGTTTCCCGAAGTCTTGCAGCTTGTGAGGGCGCAGTTTTGGTTGTCGATGCGGCACAGGGTATAGAGGCGCAGACGCTTGCTAATACCTATCTTGCGCTTGAACACGATTTGGAACTTGTTCCCGTGATTAATAAGATAGATTTGCCTGCGGCAAGACCCGAAGAAGTTAAAAAGGAAATAGAAGATGTTATCGGCATAGACGGCGGGGATGCGCCGTGTATTTCTGCTAAAAACGGAATAAATATAGACGCCGTTCTTGAAAAGATAGTTGAGCTTGTTCCGCCTCCTGAGGGTGATGGAGCAGCTCCGCTTAAAGCGCTTATTTTTGATTCATACTATGACTCATATAAAGGTGTAATTGTCTATGTCCGCCTAAAGGACGGAACGCTCAAAGCGGGTGACAGAATAAAAATGATGGCAACCGGGGGCGAATTTGATGTGGTTGAGGTAGGATATTTAGCGCCTAACGGAATGGCACCGAGCAAACAGCTTGTTGCGGGTGAGGTTGGCTATATTGCCGCAAGCATCAAAAATGTAAGAGAGGTCCATGTGGGTGATACTGTTACGCTCTGTGAAAGACCGGCAAGAGAGGCCCTTCCGGGTTATAAAGAAGTAAAATCTATGGTATACTGCGGAATTTATCCTGCAGATGGTGCAAGATACGATGATTTAAGAGAGGCTCTTGAAAAACTGCAGTTAAATGATGCGGCGCTCAATTTTGAGGCAGAAACTTCGGTGGCTTTGGGGTTTGGTTTCCGTTGCGGATTTTTGGGACTTCTTCATATGGAGATAATTCAGGAACGCTTAGAGAGAGAATACAATCTTGACCTTGTTACAACTGCGCCATCGGTTGAATATATCGTAATCAAAACCAATGGCGAGGAACTTGCGATTGACAATCCCACCAATCTTCCCGAAGCATCTGAAATTGATTATATGATGGAGCCGATAGTTCGTGCAACCATTATGACACCAAAAGAATATGTGGGAAGCATTATGGATTTGTGTCAGGAAAGACGCGGAACATATATTGATATGACATATCTTGACGATACCAGAGTTTCGCTTAACTATGATTTGCCTCTTAATGAAATAATTTACGATTTCTTTGATGCGCTTAAATCCAGGACCCGCGGTTATGCGTCGTTTGATTATGAATTTGCAAGATTTGAAAAGGCACAGCTTGTAAAACTTGATATGCTCTTAAATGGTGAGCAGGTAGATGCGCTTTCGTTTATTGTTCATAAAGAAAGGGCGTACGGCAGAGGCAGGAGAATGGCTGAAAAACTTAAGGAAGTTATTCCAAGACAGCTGTTTGAGGTTCCTATTCAGGCGGCAATCGGCGGTAAAATTATCGCAAGAGAGACAGTCCGTGCTATGCGCAAGGATGTCCTTGCCAAGTGTTACGGCGGCGATATCAGCAGAAAGAGAAAACTCCTTGAAAAACAGAAGGAAGGTAAAAAGCGTATGCGTCAGGTAGGCTCTGTTGAAGTGCCTCAGGAAGCGTTTATGTCGGTGCTGAAACTTGACTAGGGGGATATATATCCACATTCCGTTTTGCAGACAAAAGTGTAATTACTGTGACTTTAATTCCCATGTATCGACGGATTGTGAAAGAAGTCGTTATATAGATGTGCTCTGCTCAGAAATCGAGGCGTTTGAGACATCAAAGGTTGACACTGTTTATTTTGGCGGAGGAACACCTACAATACTTTTGCCCGAGCAACTCATTCGTGTTTTAGAGACAGTTAAAAAGCGTTTTTTGCTTACGCAGGATTGTGAAATATCTGTAGAATGTAATCCTGCAACAATGGACAAAGATGGATTTTCAAAACTTAAAAAAGCGGGATTTAATCGCTTGAGTATAGGTATGCAGTCTGCAGATAACGAACAACTTAAGGTTTTGGGCAGAATACATTCGTTTGAAGATACAAAAAAATGTGTTGGCGATGCAAAAAAAGCGGGATTTGACAATATATCAGTTGATTTGATGTTCGGGCTTCCCAATCAGGATAATGACAGCTTTATAAAGTCCGTTAAGGCGGCAATCGCTTTAGATGTGACACATATATCCTGCTATGCCCTTAAAATTGAGGAGGGAACCCCCTTTTATGATATGGAGCTAAATATTGCAGATGATGACCAGAGCTTTCTGATGTACGAAAATTGTTCAGAAATTTTAAAGGCTAATGGCTACAAAAGATATGAAATATCAAATTTTGCAAAAGCAGGGTTTGAGAGCAGGCACAATAAAAAATATTGGCTTTGCCAAGATTTTATAGGCTTTGGAGCGGGAGCATATTCCTGTGTAGATGGTGTAAGATATTCAAATATAGCAGATACGAAAAGATATATCAACGCAAATGACAAGGTGACAGAGAGAATAGCCCTTACCCAAGAGGATATGATGTCTGAGTTTGTCTTTTTAGGGCTTCGTATGACAGAGGGGATTTCTGTTAAAGAATTTATCGGGAGATTTTCGGTTGATATTTTTGATGTATTTGGCGATGCGATAAACAAGAATCTTACAAGAGGTACTCTTGTAAGAGAAGAGGACAGAATAAAAATTCCTGACAAATATATGTATGTAAGCAATTCTATTATGGTTGATTTTGTGTAGAGAGGTAAGAAATATGGCAGATAAGCTCACAAGAGGAATAACAAAAGACGGATTTTTCAAAATAAGTGCAGTAGTTTCAACTGAGACAGTTGAAAAGGCAAGGGGATATCACATAACCTCGCCCGTAGCAACGGCTGCACTTGGCAGATTGCTCACAGCGGGACTTCTGATGGGCGCAGAACTTAAAGAGGACAAGGCAAAACTTACAATTCAGATGAAGGGCGACGGACCTCTTGGCACAGTTTTAGTTTCGGCAAATTCTCACGGTGAAGTCAAGGGTTATGTAGCAAATCCGGTTGCTGATGTTCCCTTAAAAGAAAATGGCAAGCTCGATGTGGGAACTGCGATAGGAAAGGGCTCGCTTTCCATAATCAAGGATTTGTGCCTTAAAGAGCCATATATCGGGCAGGTGGCACTCCAGACGGGAGAAGTGGGCGATGACCTTGCGTACTATTTTATGCAGTCAGAGCAGGTCCCGAGTGTTGTGGCGCTTGGTGTGTTAGTTGACAGAGATTACAGCGTCAAGTGTGCAGGCGGATTTATAATTCAGGTTATGCCCGAATGTGATGACAAATCGCTTACTATGCTTGAAAATAGTATTCAGGGAATTATGAGTGTTACTGAGATGCTCTCAAATGGTATGACGGGAGAAGATATAATTAAGTATGTAATGCTTGGCTTTGATGTGGAGATTTTAAGCGAAAATGAAGTGGGTTATGTATGCGACTGCTCAAAAGAGAGAATGGAGAGAGCCATAATATCTCTGGGCACAAAGGAGATAGACGATATAATCAAAGAACAGGGTCAGGCGGAGATAGTTTGCAGCTTTTGTAATACGGCGTATAACTTTGATTCTGATGCCCTTTGTGAGATGAAAAAACACGCCAAAAAGACTGACTAAAAAATAGTATTCGGGCGAAAAGTGAAGAAAAAATGAGTATACAAGCGGTTTTGTTTAAATAATCGCTTGTAATCGCAAATTAAGGTCTTGACTTTTAGAGGTAAACTCTGTATAATAGTATCGTTGTCGCTCGAGAGGGCGAGGAGTTGTGGGCGCTTAGCTCAGCTGGGAGAGCATCTGCCTTACAAGCAGAGGGTCATAGGTTCGAGCCCTATAGTGCCCACCACAATTTTTTTAGACGCATGGGCGCTTAGCTCAGCTGGGAGAGCATCTGCCTTACAAGCAGAGGGTCACAGGTTCGAGCCCTGTAGTGCCCACCATGTGGTCCGGTAGTTCAGTTGGATAGAATGCCAGCCTGTCACGCTGGAGGTCGTGGGTTCGAACCCCATCCGGATCGCCAATATGCCTCTGTAGCTCAGTCGGTAGAGCAGGGGACTGAAAATCCCCGTGTCGGTGGTTCGATTCCGCCCGGAGGCACCAATTTTCTTCTTAGAAAATTGAAGTGCGGGAGTGGCTCAGTGGTAGAGCGTCACCTTGCCAAGGTGAACGTCGCGAGTTCGAATCTCGTCTTCCGCTCCAGATATGATAAAAGACGCATATTATTGCGTCTTTTATCATAGAATTTAATAAGTGAATACTCGGCGCCATAGCCAAGTGGTAAGGCAGAGCTCTGCAAAAGCTTTATTCCCCAGTTCAAATCTGGGTGGCGCCTCCAAAAGAAGCGAATGATTTAGATGACATCTAAATTGTTCGCTTTTTTCAATGTTTTGAGAGCTTTTTGCAAAAATTAATTTTAAAACAAAAGAGTAGATGCCAAGTGGTTTTGAACCAGACTTGAACTGGAGACATTAAAATAGCACCTGATTATTTTAATAAATCAGGTGCTATTTTTAGTTATTAAATAATTCCTCAATGGAAACGCCAAGAATTTTAGCTATAACATAAAGCTCTTTATCTGTTGCACTTCTTATTTGTCCTTCAAGCTTTGAATAACTGGTTGGATTCATGTCGCAACCCATAATTTGAATTTGAGCAATAAAGTCTTTTTGTTTAATGCCCTTTTCTTTTCTCAATCGCTCTATATTTTTGCCAACTAGATTCTTATTACCATATGTTTGCTTTCGTATTTTCATAAAATTATAATTCCTTTTTAGAATATTTTTTTCATTATATTACTAAAAAGAATTGACATAATTCCAAATTAGAATTATAATATAATTAAATTCTAATTTGGAATTAAAAATATTGGAGGATTACATAATGAAAAAGAAAACAGAAATCAAATTGCCAAAAGGAAAGTTCAGTACAATGTATTATTGTGGGGATTGTCGTCATTTGGACCGCAGGGATGTTACAAAAGATGGTGAGGCTGCTTACTGCAAATTACATAGAACATACAGATGTTTCGATAAAGATTATGGCTGTTCTGATTGGGAAAGATAATACAATACAAATAAAAAAAGATGTTCTGGCTGAAATATTTCAAGAGATAAAACAGTATAATTATGAAACGGGTGGAATTATAGGTGTCAATAAAAAAGGGGTTATATCCGCTTTTAAGTTTGATGAAAATCTTAGTTCCAACCAGTTTGAGTATTGTCCAAATGTAGATTTCCTAAATCAAGTGATAAATGAAAAATGGGCAAAACAAAATATAAAATTTGTAGGTTTCGTTCATTCGCATTTGCATAATGATACTTTGTCAATGCAAGATGTTATTTATGCAAGAGATATTTTAAAAGAGAACTGCTGCCTCGAAAATATCATTATTGGGATTATCAATCTCGGCGAGAGTGATAATCAAATGGAAGTGTGTTTGGTGGACGCGAAAGAAGAACTTAAAATATACTATACAGTTATATAGAAAAAAGGAGAAAATTTATGGGAATAATAATTACATGCGTTGTTTGTTGGCTAGCATGGAAACTGTTTGATTGGTGGTTGTTTAGTGATAATAAAAAAACCTCAAACACAGTTCAAAATACAAAAGACGAAAACCAGGAACAATATGTTAAGTATGCAGTAACAGCTATTGAAAAAGCCCATAAAATAGCTACGGTTTATCCCCCAGAATTTTTAAAGGGAAG
>JAZNPN010000028.1:0-33933 GCA_045589715.1 Clostridia bacterium
GACAGCTTCCCCTCAAGGGGAAGCCTTTGAAAAAACATATTTTTTTGTCCCTAACTTGACAAAATCATACAAAAATTGTTGAAAATTGTAGGTTGACAGTACTCTGTAATTTCCATATAATATAAATTGTAGGATGTATTTGTTGTATAAATAATAGGAGGTAGTTATGAATATAAATACTGAAACAATTACTACTATGACGGAAGCAAATCAGAATTTCTCAAAAGTGGCTAAAGTTGCAGAAAATAATGGTCAGGCAGTTATCTTCAAAAATAACAAGCCGAAATTTTTGCTTATTGATGTTGACTCTAATTCATACTTTGATATTACTGATGATGAAAAAATAGATGTGGCGGCAAAAAGAATTATGAACAGATTCAAACCTGCTTTTGAGGAGTTGGCAAAATGATTAAATTAAGCAAAGAAAAGGTTTTGTTATTACATCAGTTAATAGCAGAAGAAACGGGCGGTAGTGTTGGCGTAAGAGATATTGGGCTTTTAGAAAGTGCTCTTAATAATGCGTATGCTACATTTGGCGGAGAAGAACTTTATAAAACAAAAGAGGAAAAAGCAGCAAGTCTTGGGTTTTCATTAATATCTAATCATGCTTTTGTTGATGGTAATAAGAGAATAGGTGTATATGTTATGCTGACATTTTTGGAAGCAGAGGGAATAAAAATGAATTGCACCAATGCAGATGTGGTTGATTTTGGTCTGTCTGTTGCATCAGGCAACATGAAATATGATGATATTTTAGAATGGATAAATAAATTCAAGAAGTAAATTTTGCTCTTAACTTGATACGAAGATGTTGTCAAAAACATTGTCATCTAGATTATACAGTCTTTATATAATAAAGAAAAAACAGAGGAAGAATAATTTTTAATTTCAAAAAATATGTTGACAAATATATAAATGTGTGCTATTATATTTCAGTAAAGCAGAAGCCTGCCGCTTCTCCCCTTAGCTTTAAGGCAAAAGGGCGTTAAAATTCGTATATTTATATGGATAATTGCGGCTGCTTTTTGCACGCCGTATTTTTTTTACGGCAAAGACTTTTGGAGGTGTTTTGTTATCGCAAAGCAGGATTTGATGATCAATGAAGAGATCAGAGACAAAGAAGTCCGTCTGATTGGTCCTGAGGGTGAACAGCTTGGTGTTGTTTCTGCAGTAGAGGCGCAGAAAATTGCAGATGAGAAAAATCTTGATTTAGTCAAGATTGCTCCGCAGGCTAAGCCGCCTGTATGTAAGATTATGGACTATGGCAAGCATAAGTTTGAACTTGCTAAGAGAGAAAAGGAAAATCGCAAAAATCAAAAGGTGAGCAATGTAAAGGAAGTAAGACTTACCCCGGGCATTGATACCCACGATTTTGAGACAAAACTCAATCAGGCAATTAAATTTTTAAAGGCGGGAGACAAGGTAAAGGTATCGGTTCGCTTTAGGGGCCGTGAGATTGCGCACAGCGCTCTCGGTAAGGATTTACTTATCCGTTTCCGTGACGGAGTTTCGGAAGTGGGTATGTCTGACAAAGATATTAAGCTTGAAGGCAGAAACATGGCAATGGTTCTGTCGCCTAAAAAGGCGTAAGCTTTAATATAAATTTAAGTGTTATAAATTTCCACAATGTATTACGGAAGGAGAGAAATATTATGCCTAAAATTAAAACTCACAGGGGAGCTGCAAAGCGTTTCAGTCTTACCAAGAGCGGTAAGGTAAAGAGAGCTAAGGCTTTCAGAAGTCACATTCTCAACAAGAAGACTACTAAGAGAAAAAGACAGCTCAGAAAGAATGGTTATCTTTCAACAGCTAACGAGGCAACAATCAAGAGTATGATGCCTTACAAATAAACTATAAGTTTATTACTTGAAATTTTGAATTAAGAGAGGAGCTTTTTAACATGGCAAGAGTAAAAGGCGCTATGAAAACACGCGCAAGACATAAGAAAATCTTGAAGCTTGCAAAGGGATACAGAGGAGCTAAGAGCAAGCTTTTCAGAACAGCTAATCAGGCAGTGATGAAGTCACTTGCTTACGCATACAGAGACAGAAAGGCAAAGAAGAGAGAGTTCAGACAGCTCTGGATTGCTCGTATCAATGCAGCTGCTCGTATGAATGGTATCAGCTACAGCAAGTTTATGAGCGGACTTAAGAACAACGGCATTGACATCAACAGAAAGATGCTTGCAGAAATCGCTGTTTCTGACCCTGCTGCTTTCACTAAGCTTGTAGAAAAGGTTAGATAATTTATAAAGATTCTTCCATCTGCACTTGCGGTGCGACTGCGGAGAATCTTTTCGTCTTATATTGAATATTTGAATATTAAAAAAACAGAGTAGATATCCATGCGTTGACCATTGGTCTTAAGTGTTATCCGTACGGGGAGTTGACGGATGAACGAAGTGCATTTTGCCGCGGTATGGATATCGCATCCCGCTGCTTAAACACAACGAGAATACCCTTTTTGCTGTGTAGCAGTGACACGCATAAGGAGGTATTTAAGTGCGAGAATTTTTTGCAAATTTTGACATGGCAGGCGACAGCCTTAAAGCAACTGTTAAAGCAATGCTGACACCGATGAGCTCAGTCTTTACGATTTTTTCAAATTTCTGGGTAGGTGCAGCATTGATTACAACAGTTTTTTTGTGTATCCTGATATTTGTATTATTTAAATTCAGAAAAGACGCCTCAAAGGTGCTTAAAAACCCGAGGACAATGGCAATCTGTTCAATGATGATTGCTATAAATGTAATACTTGGCTATTTTACGCTGAATTTGAGCAGTTATTTAAGGGTGGGCTTTGGCTTTGTTACCCTGCCTGTTGTGGCTGTTTTTTTTGGACCTATCCCGGCTTTAATAAGCGGAATGTTGCAGGATTTGATATCCTTTATATTAAAGCCAACGGGGGGATATCTTTTTACACTTACTCTCAATGTGGGAATAAGCGGTATGATATACGGACTTATGCTCTATAAAAAGAAGATTACATTTTTGAGAGTATTTTTTACAAAATTACTTATAATCGTGGTTGTGAATATAGTCTTAAATTCAATTGGGCTTTCTGCAACTGTGGGAAGCGGACTTATCGGGATATTACCTTCAAGAATAATAAAAAATATAATTTTATTACCTATACAATCAATAATTGTGTATCTGTTGCTTAAAGCAGTTAAGATAAAGAAAAAGGAGCAGGTTTAATGATAAACTCTGTTACAAGTAAGGATAACAAAATTTTAAAACTTGTTCGCTCTCTTCATAAAAAGAAGGGGAGAGTGCAAAGTGGACTTTATTTTGCTGAAGGGCAGCGTCTTGTTAAAGAGGCACTCGATTTTGCCGGAGATAAAATTGAGTTTTTAATAGTATCCGAGAGCTACCAAAAACAAAATGCTGAATTTTTAGACGCGATTGACAAGACCATATATGTAGCGCCCGACAAAAACTTTAACGAAATCTGTGATACCGAAACCCCGCAGGGAATAGGGGCGGTACTCAAAATGCCCGAAAAAATCATTCCCGATTTTAAAAACGCAGACTATATTCTGTGTCTTGACGGAATTTCAGAACCGGGAAATATGGGCACAATTATCCGCACCGCAGAGGCGGCGGGAATTGATTATATATGTCTTATTAACGATTGTGTAGATGTCTACAGCCCGAAGGTAGTACGCTCTGCGATGGGCTCGGTTTTTCGGATGAAATTCATAAATACCAGTCCTAAAATTATAAATGAGCTTAAAGAGGCAGAATTTACTGTGCTTGCAGCTGCTCTTTATAATTCTGAACCGATTGAGGAAATTAAGCTTGACGGCAAGCGTGCAATAGTTATAGGGAATGAAGCTCACGGCGTATCAAATGAAGTTATATGCCTTTGTGACAAGGCGGTAAGAATCGATATGAAAGGCAGCGTTGAGTCTTTAAATGCTGCGGTTGCGGCAGGAATTACAATGTATATTTTAAAGGTGTAAATATGGAAGATAAAATTCTTTATAAGTTGTGGCTTAACATTTTATGTCAGCATGAGCCGGGACTCATAAATAAATTTATAAATAAGTTTGGTGAAGCTGAAGAGATTTTTAATTCAGACGAAAAATATAATGCTGTACTTTTGGGAATGAAGCTGAGCCGCAGACTTTCGGCAAGGCGGAATTTGAGTCAGGCAACACAGCTTTTAGAATATTGCAGAAATAATGATATATCCATAGTTTCGATAGGTGATGAGAACTATCCCAAAAGGCTTATGGAAATTGATAACCCGCCTCAGATTTTATATGTAAAAGGCGAGATGCCCGATTTTAATAATCTTGTAAGCGTTGCACAAGTGGGTTCGAGGAAATGTTCTGAGCACGCGCGGGATTTTTCGGGAGATTTGGCTTATGACCTTGCCACAAGCGGAGTTATAATAGTCAGCGGAATGGCAGAGGGGATTGATGCGGCAGCTCACAGCGGTGCGCTTTCAGCCGGCAATAAAACAGTTGCAGTTTTAGCGGGCGGTGTTGATATTATATACCCCAAGATTAATAAAAATCTTTATAAAAGAATTATAGAAAATGGTGCAGTTATATCAGAAAGACCACCGGGTCAGGTTGGTAAACCTCGCTATTATCATGAGCGAAATCGCATAATCGTAGGACTTTCTAATGGCGTTGTTATAGTAGAGGGAAATGCGAAAAGCGGCACAAGACTCACCGCAAACTGGGCAATGAAAGCAAACAGAGATGTTTTTGCGGTGCCCGGAAGACCTGAAGATTCTGGAGCGGAGCTTCCCAATCTTTTAATCAGAGACGGAGCAAAGATAATAACAAATGCAGAAGATATAATTGAAGAATACATAGCAGTTTATCCCGATGAACTTAAAAACGGGATAGAACTTAAAAAAGAAACTAAAAATATCAGGAAATCAACAGTTAAGCCTGAAAAGGCAAAGCCTGAAGAACCTGATTTTGAAAAATACGAAGAAACCCATAGAATAATACTTAAATATTTATATAATAATAGCGAAGTGGTTCATATTGACGATATCGTGAGAAATTGCGATTTGGATTCGTCAGAGGTGAGCTTTGCTATAGTGGAATTACTTATTGAAAAAGTAATATGTGAATATCCCGGTGAGTATTATTCTTTATATATAAAATAGGAGGAATAGCTTTATGGCCGAAAAAAAGGCGGGTAAAAAAACAACCGCAAAAAAATTGGTTATAGTAGAGTCGCCTACCAAGGTAGACTCTATTAGAAAATATTTAGGCAGCGGCTATGAAATTGAGGCAACGATGGGTCATGTCCGTGACCTTCCAAAGAGTGCAATCGGTGTTGATATTGAGGATGATTTTGAACCTAAGTATATAACAATAAGGGGTAAGGGCGATATTATTGCAAAACTTAAGAAAAAGGCGAAAGCTGCATCTAAAGTATATCTTGCAACCGACCCTGACCGTGAGGGAGAAGCGATTTCGTGGCACCTTGCTCATGTCTTGGGAATTGACCCTGAAAGTGATTGCAGAATTACCTTTAATGAGGTAACAAAGGATGTTGTAAAGGAAGCTGTAAAGGTAGCGAGACCTGTTGATATGAGCCTTGTTGATGCCCAGCAGACAAGAAGGGTTCTTGACAGAATAGTTGGATATCAGATAAGTCCTCTGCTTTGGAAGAAAATAAGAAAGGGACTTTCAGCGGGCCGTGTGCAATCTGTTGTTGTGCGCCTTATTGTAGACAGAGAAAGAGAGATTGAAAGTTTTAACTCTGAAGAATATTGGACAATTGACTTAAAGCTTACCAACGAAAATGGAAAGCTCCCGTTTAAAGCAAAGTTTTATGGCTTAGCATCGGGCAAAAAAGTAGCACTTTCAAATCAGGCGGATGCAACCGGGATTGTAGAAGAGCTTAAAGAAAGCGATTATGCTGTAAAGAATGTCAGCCGAAAAGAAACAAAGCGTAAGAGTGCACCGCCGTTTACGACGAGTACTCTTCAGCAGGAGGCTTCAAGAAAGCTGAACTTTACATCAAGAAGAACAATGGTTGCAGCTCAGCAGCTTTATGAAATGGGTTATATAACATATATGAGAACCGACTCATTAAGAGTTTCTGAGGTTGCTCAGTTAGATGCCAGAGAATATATTGAAAGCGTTTATGGGTCAAGTTTTATTCCTAAAACGCCAAAGCAGTATAGGGCAAAGAAATCTGCTCAGGATGCCCACGAGGCGATAAGACCAACATCGGTTGGCAACACACCTGAAAAGCTTAAGGAGAAACTTAAGGCGGATTTATATAAGTTGTATCGTCTTATCTGGCTCAGATTTACGGCAAGCCAGATGTCAGATGCAGTTATGGATATGGTATCTGTTGATATTACGGCGGGTAACTATCTGGTTAAAGCATCGGGCTCTGATGTTAAATTTGCAGGATTTACAACCCTTTATGTAGAGGGAAAAGACGAGGATGAGGAAAAAACATCAAAGCTCCCTGCTCTTGTTGAGGGACAGGAATTGAAACTTAGCGAGATTGAGCCGCTGCAGCATTTTACTCAGCCGCCTGCAAGATACACCGAGGCATCGCTTGTTAAAGCTATGGAGGAAGAGGGTATCGGCAGACCGAGTACCTATGCGCCGACTATTGCGACAATTACGGCAAGAGGTTATGTGGCAAGAGAGGGTAAGTCAATCTATCCAACTGAGCTTGGTACAATTGTAACCGACCTTATGAAAGAGCATTTTGAAGATATCGTCGATGTTGAGTTTACTGCCAATATGGAAAATGATATCGAAAAGGTTGCCGATGGAAATGTTGAGTGGAAAAAGGTTATCCGTGATTTTTACGGACCTTTTAAGGAAACGCTTGCCCAGGCTGAAGAAAAAATCGGTAACATAGAAATTGAGGATGAGGTTTCCGATGTTGTGTGTGACAAGTGCGGCAGACTTATGGTTTATAAACTCGGTAAGTTTGGAAAGTTTCTGGCGTGTCCGGGATTTCCTGAGTGTCGCAACACCAAAGCAATAGTTAATACCATTGATGCAAAGTGCCCTAAATGCGGCGGCGAAGTTATTGTCAAGAAGTCAAGAAAAGGCGGACTTTTCTATGTGTGTGAAAATAATGGCGAGTGCGACTTTATTTCCTGGAGCGAACCTACAAACGAGAAATGTCCTGAGTGCGGAAGCGCACTTATGAAAACAAGAGCCTTTAAAGGCAAGGGACCGCTTACATTTAAGTGTTTTAATGAAGAATGCGGCTATGAGCGCAAAAATACAAAAAAATAAGAAAAGGGGGAATGTTTTGTGGCAATTAAGATTATAGGTGCAGGACTTGCGGGCTGTGAAGCCGCGTGGCAGGCAGCAAACCTTGGCGAAAAGGTAATCCTTTGCGAGATGAAACCAAAAAAACATTCCCCCGCCCATACAAGCGATAATTTTGCAGAGCTTGTATGCAGCAATTCTTTAAGAGCTGACGGAATTCACAATGCAGTAGGGCTTTTAAAAGAAGAAATGCGATTTTTAAATTCTCTGATTATGCAGTGCGCAGACGCTACCAAAGTTCCTGCGGGCGGTGCGCTTGCGGTAGACAGAGATGGATTTTCTGCGCTTGTTACCGAAAAAATTTTAAGCCATCCAAACATCAGTATTGAATATGGTGAGGTTGATAAAATTGATACGGATGAATATACTGTGATTGCTGCAGGGCCGCTTGCTTCCGATAAAATTACGGAAGAAATAAAGGGTCTTACGGGGAGCGGGTATCTGCACTTTTTTGATGCAGCAGCGCCGATTGTTACATATGACAGCATTGATATGACAAAGGCTTTTTGTGCTGCCCGCTATGGCAAAGGCGGTGCCGATTATATCAATTGTCCAATGAACAAAGAAGAATATCTTAATTTTTATAAAGAACTTATTTCAGCAGAGGCAGCACCCGTTCATAACGGAGTAGAAGACCCCAAAGTTTTCGAAGGATGTATGCCAATTGAGATCATGGCATCCCGCGGTGAAGACACAATGAGATTTGGCCCGCTTAAGCCGGTAGGACTTACTGACCCAAGGGACAACTTAAGACCTTATGCGGTAGTTCAGCTTCGGCGTGATAATGCAGCGGGTAGTATGTATAACATAGTGGGATTTCAGACGCATTTAAAATTTGGCGAACAAAGAAGAGTTTTCTCTATGATTCCGGGGCTTGAGAATGCAGAATTTGTAAGGTATGGCGTTATGCACAGAAACACTTATATCAATTCGCCCGGGATTTTGACAAATACTTATTCAATGAAAGCTAACGAAAAGATATATTTTGCGGGGCAGATTACAGGTGTTGAGGGTTATGTTGAGTCTGCGGCATCGGGACTCATTGCAGGTCTTAATATAGCAAGAAAGGCACAGGGAAAAGAAGAAATCTGCTTTACAGCTGAAACTGCAATTGGTGCTCTTTCGAGTTATGTATCAAATGGTGCAATAGAAAATTTTCAGCCTATGAATGTAAATTTCGGAATAATGCAGGACCTTGGAGTAAGAATTAAGGATAAGAAAGAAAAGGCAGAAAAGTACGCAGAGAGAAGTATGAATTTTTTAAAAAATCAAGTTTTTTTAAAAAATACTTGATTTTTGAAATGGATGGTGATATAATACTATCCAATAGGTACAAAATCACGGAAGGAACAGGGCTATGAATTTGATTTCGCAGTTACTTAAGTCAAGTGCATATTATTTTGGCTTTAGCTTTAGCTTTTTTGGCTACGGCTTTTTTTACTGCAACAAAAATCAGGCTTTGAACCTTGTTTAAGCGACTTGTATTTGTATAAATTAAATGCGATGCTTAAGGGCGGGTTCAAAGGAACCCGCCTTTTTTATTGCTAAATATTAGTTTTTGGAGGAATGAGAAATGGTAGTAATAATCAAACCAAAAACATCTGAGGAGGACATACAAAAAGTCATATCATATATCAATGATATGGGAATGGAGGTAACAATCAACAAAGGTGTTGATTGCACTGTTTTGGGTCTTTTGGGCGATACAAGTAAGGTTGACCCGGGAACTCTTATGTTAAATGTCCATGTTGACAGGGTAATGAGAATTGCAGAGCCTTTTAAAAAGGCGAGCAGAAAATTCCATCCTGATAGTACAGCTGTTAAAGTTTTAGATGCTGAAATTGGCGGTAAAAAGGGCTTTGCCGTAATTGCAGGTCCTTGCTCTGTTGAAACAGAAAACCAAATTTTAGAGGTTGCAAACGGAGTAAAGAAGGCGGGCGCAAAAATGCTCAGAGGCGGTGCGTTCAAGCCCAGAACATCTCCATATTCTTTCCAGGGTTTAGAGCTTGA
Organism: Clostridia bacterium; assembly: GCA_045589715.1. Classification (GTDB taxonomy): domain Bacteria; phylum Bacillota; class Clostridia; order Monoglobales; family Monoglobaceae; genus UMGS1820. Next base: position 9,293 of record JAZNPN010000028.1, read on the forward strand.
GGGACTTGAGCTTTTGAAAAAAGCTAAAGCTGAGACAGGACTTCCCATCGTTACGGAAATTATGTCGCCGTATATGGTGGAAACCTTTGAAGAAAGCGTTGACCTCATTCAGGTTGGTGCAAGGAATATGCAGAACTTCGATTTACTCAAAGAACTTGGTAAATGCACAAAACCGATTCTCTTAAAGCGTGGATTATCTTCAACTATAGAAGAATGGCTTATGTCGGCTGAATATATTTTAGCGGGCGGAAATCCAAATGTAATTCTTTGCGAAAGAGGCATAAGAACATTTGAAACCTACACAAGAAATACTCTTGATTTAAGTGCTATTCCGGCGGTTAAAAAATTGAGTCATCTGCCTGTAATAGTTGATCCGTCACATTCTGCGGGTATGCGCTGGATGGTAGAGCCGCTTTCTCTTGCGGCTATGGCGGTGGGTGCAGACGGACTTATAATTGAAGTTCATAATTGCCCTGAAAAGGCGCTCTGCGACGGAGCTCAGTCGCTTGATATTGAGCAGTTCAATGCGCTTATGAAGAAACTTAACGGAATTGGTAAGAATCTTGGTATAAAAATGCAATAATGCACTGAAATCAAACGATAGGAAGAGATGTTATGAAAAGATTAAAGGTTAATATCCCTGACCGAGAGTATGATATACTTATTCAGAAAGGATTGCTGGTAAATACGGGTGAGCTTTTAAAAGAGGTGACATGTGCTCAAAAAGCGGTGATTGTTACAGATACAAATGTTGGGCCTTTGTATGCAGAAAAACTGTTATTGTCTCTTGAAAAAGCAGGAATTTACGCAAAGGTTATAACAGTTCCCGCGGGTGAAAAAAGCAAGAGCCTTGCAACACTTGAGGTGCTCTACAGCAAAATGCTTGACTTTGGTATTACGCGCACCGATATAATAATTGCACTTGGCGGTGGCGTTGTAGGTGACCTTACGGGGTTTGCAGCCTCCACACTTTTCAGAGGGATTCCGTTTGTGCAGATTCCGACTACGCTTTTGGCACAGGTTGATTCAAGTGTTGGCGGAAAGGTCGCAGTAAACTTACCTCAGGGCAAAAATTTAGTAGGTGCATTTTATCAGCCCAAAATGGTTATAATTGACCCCGACTGCTTAAGAACGCTTAAAAAAGAAACTCTTTCTGAGGGTATGGCAGAGGTTATAAAATATGGGGCAATCGCCGATAAAGAACTTTTTGAAAATCTTGAAAAAATAAGGAGCACAGAAGAACTTTTTGAAAAAATAGACGACATAATTTTTAACTGCTGTGATATAAAAAGACAGGTGGTAGAAGAAGACGAGTTTGATACGGGCAGAAGAATGATATTAAATTTCGGGCACACCTTCGGCCACGCAATTGAGAAAAAATATAACTTTGAGTTGCTTAGCCATGGTATGGCGGTAGCGGCAGGAATGGTTATGGCGGCTCAAAAGGGCGAAGAAATGGGCATCACCCAAGCTGGAACAAAGACAAGGATAGAAAATATTCTTTTGAATTATAACTTGCCAATTACAGCCGATATTGACGAAAAAACTCTTAAGGATGCAATAGGCGTTGATAAAAAGGGGATTGGAAGTACAATAAATCTTATTCTTTTAAAGGACATAGGCAAGTGCCGCATTTGTCCTGTTGACAAATCTGCTTTTTAAGATTGACGGCATTTTAATACAATGCTATAATAGTAAGAAATAATAGGGTTGGAGGGAAACTATGGACATAACGACAATAAAGCCCAGACGGCTTGAGGGAATAGTGGCGGCGCCGCCGTCAAAGAGTGATGCGCATCGGGCTATAATTGCAGCATCCCTTGCAAATGGTGAAAGCGTGATAAGCAATATTGCTATGTCTAAGGATATTCAGGCAACTCTTGATGGTATGCGTGAACTTGGAGCAAAGTATACCTTGAATGCTAAAAATAAGACTGTTAAAATTGCCCCCAAAAAGGGCGGCTTAAAAAAGAATATAGAAATTGATTGCTGCGAAAGCGGTTCAACTTTAAGGTTTTTAATCCCGATTGCTCTGCTCAGCGGAAAGGATATTACATTCACGGGCAGAGGCAGATTATTTAATCGCCCTCTTAAGCCATATTTTGATATATTTGAAAAAAATGGAATTGTCTATAAACAAGGCGAAAATTCACTTAAGCTGTTTGGCAAACTTAAAAGCGGACTGTATACCATTGCAGGAAATGTAAGTTCACAATTTATAACAGGACTTTTATTTGCCCTTCCTTTGCTTGACGGGGATAGCGAGATTGTCGTTACTACAAATATGGAGTCAAAGGGTTATGTTGATATGACACTTAAGACTCTTAAAATGTATGGAATTGAGATAGAAAATAAAAATTACAGACGCTTTATTATAAAAGGCGGACAAGAATATAAGCCACTTAACTATATAGTTGAGGGTGACTATTCGCAAGCTGCGTTTTTCTTGGTGGCAGGTGCACTTGGGTGTGATGTTACGGTTAAGGGACTCTCTCAGGATAGTCTTCAGGGGGACAGACAAATCATTGATATTATAAAAAAGGTCGGCGCTAAAATCATTAAGACCGATGATGGAATAAAAGCACAGAGAACAGCCGTAATGAAGGGAATAACAGTTGATGTGTCAGACATACCCGACCTTGTGCCGATTATGGCAGTATTATTTGCTTTCTGTGAGGGCGAGAGCAGAATTGTCAATGCGGCAAGACTCAGAATGAAGGAAAGTGACAGACTCTCAGCGATTGCAAAGGAGCTTTCAAACCTTGGCGCAGATATAGTAGAAGGCGGAGATTATCTGAGGATATTTGGAAAACAAGTGCTGGAAGCAAAGACCGTATCCTCGTGGAATGACCACAGAATTGCAATGGCTATGGCTATTGCGGCGTGCAGATGCGAGGGCGAGAGTGTAACGATTATGGGTAGTGAATCGGTAAGTAAATCCTACCCCGATTTCTTTGAGGTATATAACAGATTGTAGAGGTGTTTTTATGAATGTCTGGGGAAATAAGCTAAAAATAAGTATATTCGGTGAATCCCACGGTGAGGGAATTGGCATAGTAATTGATGGAATACCCTCGGGTATAGCCCTTGATATGGATGAAATTTCTATGCAGATGAAGCGCAGAGCACCGGGGAGAAATGCTATGTCTACTCCCCGCAGTGAGGCAGACGAAGTTAAAATTCTATCGGGATTTTTTGAAGGCAAAACCACGGGAACGCCTCTTTGCTCGGTAATATTCAATCAGGATACGCGGTCAAAGGACTATACTCCTGATTTAATGCGTCCGGGACATGCGGACTTTACTGCAATCTGTAAATACGGAGAGAGCCGTGACTATCGTGGCGGCGGGCACTTTTCGGGCAGGATAACTGCTCCGCTTGTGTTTGCGGGGGCGATTGCCAAGCAGATTTTAAAAGAAAAAGGCGTTACAGTGGGCGCTCACATATATAGCATTGGCGATATAAAGGACATCCCGTTTGATTTAACAAATCTTGATAAAGAAATGCTAACAAACCTTGAGCACAAGGATTTTCCCGTTACAGACGAAAATGCGGGGGAAAAAATGAAGAAATTGATTGAAGAAAAAAGAAGCGAAAAAAACTCAATCGGCGGTATTGTTGAATGTGGTATCTGCGGAATACCGGCAGGCATTGGTTCGCCGTTTTTTGAGTCGGTAGAAAGCAGAATTTCTTCAATGATGTTTTCAATTCCCGCAGTCAAAGGAATTGAATTCGGGGCGGGCTTTGGCTTTGCAAAAATGGACGGCAAAAGTGCCAATGATGAATTTTGCATAGAAAATGGTAAAATTTTAACATTAACCAACAATAATGCGGGCATAAACGGCGGTATAACAAATGGTATGCCAATTGTCTTCCGTCTTGCGATAAAGCCGACACCATCTATTTCTCAGGTACAGAAGACTGTCGATATCGCTAAAAAAGAAAACACAGAAATTGAGATAAAGGGCCGTCACGACCCGTGCATAGTTCACAGAGCGGCAGTTGTTGCCGAAAATGCAACTGCGATTGCAATGCTTGATATGATGCTTTAATCCAAGGAGTTTTAAAAATGAATGAGCTTGAAATCCTAAGAGATAAAATAGATAAAATTGACAGACAGATGCTGCCTTTGTTTTTAGAGCGTATGGAGGTTTGCTCTAAGGTCGCTGAGTATAAGCGAAAAGTTAATAAACCGGTGCTTGATACAGAGCGTGAAAAACAGGTTCTTCAAAACAAGCTGAGTTTGCTTGAAAATCCCGATATGGCAGATGAGGTGTATGAGTTTTTTGATTCGATGATGACAATCAGCCGTGTCAGACAGACTAAAATGCTTTCAGATACAAGAAATACATTTCATTGCGAAGATGTTTTAAAGCTTGTGCAGACAAAAAAGCAGAATCCAAAGATTGTCTATTTTGGAAGCGAGGGCGCTTACAGCGAAGAGGCTGCGATAGGATTTTTCGGAAAAGAGGCGGATAGATTTTATGCAAAAACCTTTGATGAGGGTTTTGAGGCATTAAAAAATAATAAGGCAGACTATGCGGTGCTCCCGATAGAAAATTCATCAACGGGGACAATTTCAGAGGTTGCTGACCTTTTGTTTAAGTATCAATATTACATAGTGGGCGAAATCTATGTTCCTATAAGACATTGTCTGATGGGGGTAAAGGGTGCCTTAATAAGTGATATAAAGACGGTTTATTCGCACGAGCAGGGACTTTTGCAAAGCCGTGATTTTTTAAATACTCTTGATGTAGAATGTGAAACATATTTAAGTACGGCTCTTTCGGCAAAAGCAGTAGCAGAAAGCGGAGACAAAACCAAGGCGGCAATTGCTGCAAGGAGAAATGCTGAAATTTACGGGCTTGAAATTTTAAAAGAAGAGATAAACAGCAGCGCTAAAAATACCACCCGCTTTGCAATTATTGCAAGAAATCCGGAAATAACCGAAAACAGTCAAAAAATAAGTGCGGCATTTACATTAAAGCACGAGAGCGGACAGCTGCATCGTGTTTTGAGCGGTTTTGCAAGAGCGGGACTTAATCTTTTAAAACTGGAGTCAAGACCCATACCTGAAAGTCCGTTTGAATACAGATTTTTCATAGACTATACAGGCAATATTTTAAACGAAAATACGGCTTGCGTTACCGACAATATTATAGATGAGGTACAGTCTTTTACGCTCCTTGGTAACTTTGAAAACGGAGTGGTAATATGAGTATAATTTTAATTGGTATGCCCGGATGCGGAAAATCCACCATAGGTTTTGCACTCGCTAAGAGGCTGGGCATCGAATTTATCGATACAGACAGCCTGATTGAACAAACTGAAGGAAAAACAATAACCGAGATTTTTGCGCAAAACGGCGAAGAATATTTCAGAAATGCTGAGACTAAAATTCTTAAAAGCGTTATAGAAAAAGATGCAGTAATATCAACAGGCGGCGGAATTGTAGTCAAAAAAGAAAATATTGATTTGCTAAGAAAAAGCAGTGCAAAGATTATATTTATTGATAGAGAGGTTCAGGATATTTTATCTACAATGAACGCAAAAGGAAGACCTCTTCTTAAAGATAATACAGAAAGAATTTATAAGCTTTATGAGGAGAGATATGATAAGTATATGAAAGCCGCTGATATACGAATTATAAATGATGAGACAAAGCATCAGACAGTTCAAAAAATTATAGAGGTGATATCGTGACTAAAATAATGGTTATAAACGGACCGAATTTAAATATGCTGGGTATTCGCGAGCCTGATGTTTACGGCAGTAAAACTCTTCAGGACTTGGAAGCGTATATTGAAGAATACGCAGAAAAAAAGGGTGTAGAGGCTATTTGTATGCAAAGTAACAGCGAGGGCGATATTATAGATTATATTCACTACGCTTTTTCAAATTGTCAGGGCATCGTTATAAATCCCGGGGCGTATACACACTACAGCTATGCGATTTTTGATGCACTGAAAGCGGTGAGTCTGCCTGCGGTTGAAGTTCACATAAGCGATATTGACACCCGTGAGGAATTCAGAAAAATTTCGGTGACTGCACCTGCTTGTATAAAACAGATTAAAGGTCACGGATTTGACGGATATTTAATGGCAATAGATACTCTTATTGAAAAGACAGAGGGATAGTATGATAAAACTTTCGGTAATCGGCGACCCGATAGAGCACAGCCTGTCGCCCAAAGTTCACGGGGCGATACTTGATACTCTTAAAATCGAATATGAATATGAAAAGGTCAATGTTAAAAAAGGCGAACTTAAAGAGTTTATAGAATATGCTAAAAAAAGCGGAATTAAGGGCTTTAATATTACTATGCCCCATAAGGTTGACATTATTTCGCATCTTGATTTCGTAGATAGCGAGGCGCAAGACTTTGGTTCTGTGAACACAGTCCATATCAAAGATAATAAGTTATTTGGATATACAACAGACGCAACAGGCTATGAACTTTCGCTAAATAGAAACGGGGTAGAATTTAAAGACAGTAATGTTGTTATATTAGGGGCGGGCGGCGCGTGCCGCACAATTCTTAAAAAGGCGGTAAAGAGCGGCGCTAAAACCGTTACAATTCTTAACCGAACCATAGAGAAAGCCAGAGAGATTGCAAAGGATATGGGAGAGAGTGTGAGAGTTTGCGGCTTTGAAAAAAGTGACCTTTTAAGAGAGGCTGAAAGTGCAGATATTTTGATAAACGCAACGCCTCTTGGTATGCACGGATGCGGAGAATTTGAAAGCCTTGACTTTCTGGAGAATTTACCTCCAAATGCTTTTGTGTCTGACTTAATTTATAACCCAAAAGAAACCAAGTTTTTAAAAAGGGCAAAAGAGCTTGGCCATAGAGCATGCAACGGACTTTCGATGTTGATTTTTCAGGCAATTGCGTCGGATGAATATTATCTTGAAAGAAAATTAGATGTATTTAAAATATATGAAGATATAAAGGGTGATTTTTAAAATCACCCTTTTTTATGTTGCAAAACAGTATCAAATATGATAAAATATAATTTAATGTAAAAAATAGCAGCAGGAGGCCGTTTTATGAGAGAAACTGTGAATATTCTTGGTGTAAATATAGACAAAATAACTGCAAAAGACGCACTCTGCAAAGCGGAGGAATTTGCAAATTCTGAGGGTGTATCCGTAATATATACCCCAAATCCCGAAATCGTTATGGCTGCATATGAAGATGAAGAATTTAAAGCAGTACTTAATTCTTCGGATATGTGCGTGCCGGACGGCATCGGCGTTGTATACGGAGCCAGAATGACGGGAAATCCTCTTCCTGAAAGGGTTGCGGGATTTGACCTTGCAAAAGGTCTTATTGAAAAACTTTCAAAGACGGGCGGCAGCGTATTTTTGTTTGGTTCAAAGCCCGGTATTGCGGAACTTGCGGGAGAAAATCTGGTGAGAGAATATCCCGGAATAAAAATCGCGGGAACTCATGACGGATATTTTAAAGAGAGTGATGAGGGGCAAATTGTTCAGCAGATAAATGCCTCAAATGCCAATTTGCTCTTAGTGTGTTTGGGAGCTCCCAAGCAGGAAAAATGGATATATAAGCATAGGGATAGTCTTAGTGTAAACTTATGTATTGGGGCGGGCGGTTCGCTTGATGTGTTTGCAGGAGAGGCAAACAGGGCGCCTGAAATATTCATAAAACTAAATCTTGAATGGTTTTACAGGCTATTGAAACAGCCAAGCAGGATAGGAAGATTTATGGCGCTTCCAAAGTTTATTATGGCAGTCAAAAAAACTCATAAAAAGTAGGAGGTCATTATGGTATATATACTTTTAGCTGACGGATTTGAAGAAGTTGAGGCGCTGGCACCTCTTGATATAATGAGAAGATGCGGGATTGATGTAAAAACCGCAGGGGTTTTAAAGACAGAGATAACAGGCAGTCACAATATAACGATTATGGCTGATATGAATATAGAGGATATTGATATTTCAACTGTTGAGGGAATAGTTTTGCCGGGCGGACTTCCGGGTACAACCAATCTTCAAAAGAATGACACAGTTAACAAGCTGATTGAATATTGTGATAAAAATGGGCTTATGATGGCAGCAATTTGTGCAGCACCTATGATTTTAGGTGAGCTTAATTTGCTTGACGGACATGACGCAGTATGCTTCCCCGGTTTTGAGAAACATTTAAAGGGGGCGGATATTGTTGATGCCTTTGTGGTGACATCAGGAAACATCATAACTGCAAAAGGAGCGGGCGCCTCACTTGAGTTTGGCGAGGCGATAGTTGATTATCTTACGGGTACAGACGGAAAAGGCGAAGAGATATTAAATCAGATGCAGTATCCGCTATGTTGAGTAAAGAACAACTGCGCAGAGAGCTATTGCGCAAGAGAAATGAATTAGATATAGATTTAAGGCACAGGGAGAGTGCGAGCATCAGGAATACTCTGCTTTCTATGAGTGATTACCAAAATGCAAAGACGGTGTTTGTCTATGTGTCATATAAGAGTGAGGTAGAAACTAACCACATAATTGATGCTATGCTTAAAGATGGAAAACGGATAGCGGTACCTCTTTGTAATGTAAAAACACACACTATGCAGACGGTGAAACTTACAGATATGTCACAGCTTAGATGCGGGGCATACGGGATTTTAGAACCGGATATAAAAGCGGGAGTTGTTTCTCCATCTGAAATTGATTTGGCTGTTGTGCCTGCAATCAGCTTTGACAGAAACGGAATGAGACTCGGCTACGGAGCGGGGTATTATGATAGGTTTTTGGCTGATTTTAAAGGTGTATCGGTAGGCCTTTGTTTTTCGGATTGTATCGTGGGCAGCCTGCCTGCCTATGAATTTGACAAACCCGTAAATAAAATAATTACGGGCAGGGAGTTGATAAATTGTGGCAAGTGAGTATGTTCAGCATAAGAAAAGGCTAAAGGGCATAAGGTATATGCTGCTTTCAATAGCTTTGATAAATGCGTTAATTACCATAATCTTTAAAATAGCATCAAGCTTTACAGGAAGCCTTATTCCAATGTATTTGCCCGCGATGATTGTGGGACTTTTTGCATACATAATCCCGATTATGATATATGCTAAAATAAATAATATAACTGACAAGGTTGCGGCAGAAAGGTTCTTTTTAAGAGGCAGCAAGAAAAGTGTTTTATTGCTCTGTGCGGTTATTGGCATAGGGTGTCAGTTTATGATGGTGATTATAAATCTGCCCATTAATCTGCTCCTGAATAATGCTACATCATATCTGCCAAACAGTGTGGGAGAATTGATTATGGCAACAATAGCCATTGCCATAATTCCCGCAATATTTGAAGAATTTTTGTTCCGCGGCATAGTTTACGGCTCAATGGCAGAGTTTAATACGAAAGCGGCGCTTATATTTTCTGCGGCAATGTTTACACTTTTGCACGCAGATATTTACGGATTTTTAGGATATATATTTTTGGGTGTGGTTCTTGCAGAGATTGTCAGCCGCACAAATTCATTGCTTCCTGCAATAGTCTGCCACTTTGTAAATAATTTTACGGCTCTTTTGTTAGGGTTTTTTAATCAGCAAATTATTTATGCACCCGTATTTACAATCGTTCTGTTTGTACTTGGTATAATATGTTTTTTAGTAGGATTTGGGGTGTTTGTTTCAAGAAACAAGAAGTCTGAAAGGGACGAAAAAATAAAGAATACACAGCTTTTGGGACAGAGTTTTGTAAATCTGCCGATAATTTTGTGCGCTTTAACCATTATTGTAACGGGAATAATTACACGAACTATCTGATAAAAGAGGTGGTAATCTGTGAAAAAGAAGATAATTTACGCAGCTTTGGCGGTTGTTTTGATTTTTGTAATAGCATTTTTGGGTGATGCTTTCGGAATTGGAGGAAGCAAATCCCCTGTTGCAATAAAGATAGCTGACGGCTCAGGCAGCAATGCCATTGCAAATGACTTAAAGGATGCAGGGATTATAAAGAGCGCATCTTTATTTAAAGTGTATGCAAAAATTACAGGTGAGCCTCTGTATCAAAAAGGTGTTCATATATTAAACGATTCTATGAGTTTTGGAAAGATTATAAAAACTTTAGAGAGTGCCCCAAAAAGAGACGAATATAAAATTTTAATACCTGAAGGTTATGAGCTTAGTAGGATTTTAGATGTCTTAGAGGAGAGTAATCTGATTAACCGCGATGTGTTTATGAGCGAGATTCAGACGGGGAATTTTAATTATTCATTCATAGCAGATATCCCTCAGCGCGAAAACAGATTGGAGGGTTATTTATATCCGGACACTTATATATTTACAAGCGATATGACCGAAAAAGAGATTATCGATGCAATGCTTCAAAACTTTAATAATAAGGTTATACCCGTGTATGAGGAGTCCGGGACTGATAAAAGTCTTGATGAAATAATCACTCTTGCATCAATTGTTGAGCGCGAGGCGGCAAATGATGAGGAAAGGGGCAAGGTTGCTTCTGTATTTGTTAATCGTTTAAACAAAGGGATGAAACTTGAATCCTGCGCCACCATTCAATATGTATTGGGAGAGAGAAAGAGCGTTCTTACAAATGCAGATACGCAGATTGATTCTCCATACAATACCTACAAAAACAGCGGCCTTCCTATAGGCCCCATTGCATCCCCAGGACTTAAGTCCATTCAGGCGGCACTACATCCTGAAAACACCGATTATCTTTATTTTTTAGCGGGCGAGGATTTGAGCTATAGTCTGTTTGCGACTACTTTTGAAGAGCATCTTGCAAATCAGCAAAATGTTACAAGATAGGTGAATTAAATGATAGAAGATAATATAACTTATGATTATATAACGAGGTATATAAGACAAACGCTTAAAAAAAGCGAAGGGCAACGGCTTAAAATGGAGCAGTTTGCCAAGGAATATGATGTTCCCATATCTCAGAAAGAAACAATAAAGCTGATTGAAATTCTAATCAGACTCGGAAAAGTGGAAAGGGTTTTAGAGGTCGGCTCTGCAATAGGCTATTCGGCTATATGTATGGCAGAGGCGGGGGCGACTCACATAGATACCATTGAGATAAATGAAGATGCAGTAAGGGTTGCAACCCAAAATATAGAAGAAGCAGGACTTTTGGATAAAATACACATACATTTTGGTGATGCAAGAGAAATTTTGCCAGGATTGAGCGGGGAATATGATATGATTTTCATTGATGCCGCAAAAGGACAGTATAACAAATTTTTTGAGTATTCTATGAAAATGCTTAAAAAGGGCGGAATTTTAGTTTCAGACAATGTGCTTTATAAAGGGATGACAGCCAATGACGAGCTTGTTGAGCACAGAAAGATAACAATAGTGAGAAGACTCAGGCAGTATCTTGATATGCTTTGCTCAAATGAGGAGCTTGAAACAGATATTCTGCCGCTTGGTGATGGGGTTGCGCTAAGTATAAAACTTTGAAAGGTGATAAAATGAGAGGCTCAAATCGTTTTCGTGGATTTATAAGAAATATGGATTTTTTGTTGGTTGCGCTTATTTTGATTGCAGCCGTTTTTGGCATAGTTATGATTTCCAGCGCGGGCGGCGAAAATGGAGTCCGTTATGTCATTGTGCAAACAGTGGCACTTATTCTCGGCAGCGTGGGAGTATGTGTGCTTATGATTCTTGATTACGAATATTTGTCCCGCATATCGTTGCATTTGTCAGCCGTTTGCCTTTTGTTGCTTGTTCTCGTTTTAATACCGGGAATCGGAACTGTGGAAAACGGTGCAAGAAGCTGGTTTGTTTTAGGACCGCTAAGTCTTCAACCTGCAGAAATTGCAAAGATTGTGTTTATAATTGTTTTTGCAAAAGAACTTTCGGAAAATGAGGGCAGAATAAATGATATAAGGGTTCTTGCTAAAATTTTGTTATATGCTATTGTACCGATTGTGCTCATACTTATGCAACCCGATTTTGGAACAGCGGTAGTATTTATATTTGTGGCGGCTGTAATGCTTTTTGTGGCGGGAATAAGCTGGAAGTATGTAGTTGGCGGAATTTCTGCTCTTGTAGTTGCTTGCCCGATTGCGTGGATTTTCTTTTTACAAGATTATCAAAAAGCGAGAATAATAAATCTTTTTAATCCTGAAAATGACCCAAGCGGAACGGGATATCATGTAATTCAGTCAAAAATTGCAGCAGGTTCAGGAAGAATTTTTGGTTCAGGGCTTTACAAAGGCTCAAGTCAGCTGAACAATCTGCTGCCTGAGAGACATACTGATTTTATTTACTCGGTTGTATGTGAAGAACTTGGTATGATTGGCGGTGTTCTGGTTATCTTACTTATAGCGGCAATCATAATACGCTCTATATATATTGGAATAAATGCAAGAAATTCACTTGGAACATATATGTGTATAGGCGTTGCTGCAATGCTGATATTTCAGAGTTTTGAAAACATTGGTATGTGTATAGGATTGTTTCCCGTAACGGGAATTACGCTTCCGTTTTTCAGTTACGGCGGTTCGTCCCTGCTTACAACCCTGATTGCTATGGGACTTGTGCTCAATGTTAAGCATAAGAGCAGGATGATTAACTTTTAGGAGCGGTATAAATGCTTAAATTTATTATAAGACGATTTATCCCAAACAGTGAAGATGTGAAAAATCCTAAGGTCCGTAAAAATTATGGTATCTTAGGCGGAGTTTTGGGTATAATCTGTAACCTTTTTCTGTTTATCACAAAGCTTGGTGTAGGCATAATTATCAATAGCATAGCAGTAATATCCGATGCCTTTAATAATTTGTCAGACCTCGGTTCTTCTATTGTGTCAACTATAGGTTCAAGACTCAGCGGTAAGCATGCAGATGCCGAGCATCCATACGGGCACGGAAGAGCTGAGTATATATCAGCACTTATTATTGGGGTTTTGATAATATTTATGGGTGTTGAACTTTTTAAAAGTTCAATCTCAGAAATCTTTAATCCAAGGCCTGTTGAAATCAATATAGTTTCAGCTTTGATACTGGTTGTTTCAATAGGTGTCAAGCTGTGGATGTGGTATTATAACAGATTTATGGGCAGAAAGATAAATTCACCGATTTTATTGGCGGCTGCAAAGGATAGCTTAAATGATACAATTGCCACATCGATTGTAATAATAACGGCGGTTCTTGCGCCGTTTGTGACATTTCCGCTTGATGGGATTGCCGGAATTTTCGTATCCGCAGGTATTGTGTGGGCCGGCATAAGTGTATCAATTGCTACAATCAACACGCTTATTGGCGTTGCACCTGACAGCGAGTTTATTGCAAAAATTGAAGAAATGGTTATGAGCGGTGAAAATGTACTTGGTATGCACGATTTGCTGGTTCACGATTATGGACCGGGCAGAATTATTGCATCGGTCCACGCGGAGGTTCCCGATAATCTTTCGCTTATCGATGTGCATCAGATGATTGATGTTATTGAACATAAAATTATGCAGGAAATGGGTGTTGATATAGTAATTCATATGGACCCTGTTCCGCACAACAAACATTGAGAGGATAAATAATATGTACTTAAAGGATAAACTAAAAAAATGGACATCAGTAATATGTGTGGCAGCTTTAGCTCTGTCTGTGCTCTCTGCGTGCGGTGCGGAGGAAAAGGAATCGGCAGAGAAAAAAGAGCCTGATAAGGTGTATAATATTCCCCCTGCCAGTGAAGAAAACAACCTTTTAAAGATTGCAACTGATGCAAGAGGAACAGATGCAAAAATATGTTATTTAACTTTTGATGACGGACCGACGAAAGAGATAACACCCAAAATTCTTGATATTTTAAAGCAATATAATGTTAAGGCAACATTTTTTGTGCTTGGCAGTATGGCTGAGAAAAATCCTGATGTTTTAAAGCGTGTGCATGATGAGGGACATTTGATTGCAAATCATTCGTATTATCACAGATATGAGGATTTATATGCGACAGCAGACAGCTTTATGGGTGAAATAAATCAGACTCATCAAAAAATCACCGAGATAATAGGTGAAGAACCTTTCAGGCTTATAAGATTTCCGGGTGGCAGCCATGCCGAGAGCGTCTATGGCGCTCAAAAACAGCAATATATAAATGTTTTAAAACAGAATGGGTTTTATTATGCGGACTGGAATTGTCTGAATGGGGATGCAGAAGCGGTGCTAAGAAGTGCCCCTGAACTGCTCGCTAAAATAAAACAGACGGCTTATGGTAAAAACTTAGTTGTCCTTATGCACGATGCAAGAGCGAAAAAAACTACTCCTGATGCACTCGGAAGCATAATAGAATACCTTTCTTCAAAGGGATATGAATTTAAACGAATGGATGAAATAGAATACTATTCTCAGCAGGAAAAAATCGAGAATACAAACAAAATAGTGTTATAATAAAAGGTCGCAGAGCTCTGCGACCTTTTATTTTATTCGGGGAGTTGTTCTGCAAGTACAAGATTTATAGATTCGGTCTTTCCCGTTGAATATTTGTAAACTTTAAGACTTATCGTATCACCGGGCGAATATCCGGCTTTAATCTTGTTAAGAGTATCAGTATCAGTAACACTTTCGCCATTTGCTTCGGTAATGATGTCGCCTTGTTCAAGTCCCGCTTGTCTTGCGTTTTCGCCTGTTGTTGCCATAACCTGAACGCCAAGCGGCCATGAGTAGACTTGTGCCATATATTCGGTAACATCACGGGTCATTATTCCAATTACGGGACGGCCCTTTACATAACCAAATTCCAAAAGGTCAGCGATTATTACTTTGGCTTCAGAGCTTGGTATGGCAAATCCCATTCCCTCAACGCCTGAATAAGAAACTTTTACAGAATTTATACCAATAACTTCGCCGCGGGTATTAATAAGAGCACCGCCTGAGTTGCCAGAATTTATGGCAGCATCTGTCTGAATAAGATTCATAGTACGATTATCAATGGTTATGCTTCTGTTAACTGCACTTACAATGCCCTCGGTAACACTTCCAAAGAATTCAAGTCCCATAGGATTTCCGATTGCGACAACTCTTTCGCCGACTTCAAGATTGCCCGAGTCGCCAAGTGTTGCGGTCACAAGGTCTTCTTTAGGCTCAATTTTAATAACTGCAAGGTCTGTCTGAGAATCTGAACCTACCAGCTTTGCTTCATATTCTGAACCTGTATTAAGAGTTACAAGTATGTTTGTAGCACCCGATACAACATGGTTGTTTGTAACAATATATCCGTCCTCACTTAAAATTATACCCGACCCTTCAGAACTCGAAGTTGAGGGAGTGCCAAAAATATTCATCTGTCCCTGAACAGTGCTGGTTATGCCTACAACCGATGGGCCGACTTTTTTGGAAATATCAACCGCAGACATTTCGCCTGAAGTTTGCGCAGTTGCTACAGCTGTTTGAGTATACATTCCATCATTTCGCATTTTCTCAATTAAGTTGGTTTTAGTTGCGGTTGTGTAGTTGGTAACGCTGTAACGGCCAAGTGCAAATGCCCCGCCGAGAACTGCGAAGTTTAAAACTGTCAGCACAAGTGCAAGTGCCATAAATCTCTTTTTTGCGGACTTTTTCTTTGAGGTATCTTCCGTTGGGATGACCATCAAAGAGGTTTCCGGCTTGGGTTCAGGTTGTGTATAATTAAACTCATCGTATTCGTTCATATAAAAACCTCCTTATATGACTGATATTATAAGTGAAAAAAATTAAAAATCTATGAATAATCTGTAAAAATAATTTTAGTTTTTAGCCCGCCGTGCACTCTCAAGAGTGAAGACAAATTCAGCATATTCGCCCTCAACGCTGTTTACACTTATATCTTTTCCGTGGGCGTTAATAATATTCTTCACAAGATATAGACCGATGCCCGTGCCCTCTTTGTTTTCGCTTCGGGACTTGTCAGCCTTATAGAAGCGTTTGAAAATCATAGAAAGCTGTTCATTTGAAATTCCCTTACCTGTATTTTTTACAGAAATACTAATGTTATGACCTGTTTGTTTTGCCCCTATGGTAATGATACCGCTTTGGTTTGTAAACTTGATGGCGTTGTCAATCAAATTAGTCAGTACCCTCTTTATGCTGTCATTATCGGCATAAACGAGGCATGGGTCACTTTCTAAATTAAGATGGACATCGATTTTTTTGTCCTCTATCTGCTGTTCAAATCCAATTATTGTAATGCGGATAACCTCATTTATATCAAACACAGATTTGTTAAGAGACATTTTGTCAGATTGCATACGGGTTATATCAAGAAATGTATTTACAAGTCTTGAAAGGCGTGAAATTTCATCCTTTACAATCACAAGATAATCCTTTTGTTTTTCGGGCGGGATAGTATCGTCAAGCATACCGCCGACAAATCCGCTTATTGTTGTCATTGGAGTCCTGAGTTCGTGTGCAACATCGGATATAAATGTGTTTTTTATGTCATCGGATTTCTCAAGCTCTTCTGCCATAGAATTAAATGCGTTAGCCAAGTCAGAAATTTCAACAATTCTGGAATTTGTTGCACTCTCATCAACCCGTGCATCGAATTTTCCGTTTGCAAAATCGTTTGTTGCCTGCTGCATATTCTTCAAAGGTACGGAAAATTTCTTTGCAAAGAAATACGAATAAATCATAGATATCATTGTTATGATAACAACGAGAAATGAGAAGTTGCGCAGCATATCCGATCTTGCTTTCTGATGCTCAGGAATTGGTCTGCTCATTGAAACGGCACCTAAAACCTGACCGCTGCCTGATTTAACAGGTATTTGCAGAGTGAACATTGTTTCTGCGAAAAAATCCATTGTGTTTATCATTGAATTTCTTTTGCCGGAAAGAACAGCCTTTGAAAATTCATTGCCCACATAGACAGGCTGCTTATCCGTAAGTTGGCTCTTGCTTGTGTGAGCGATTACCTTGCCTGTGCTGTCAAAAACAAGTATGTAACTTCCGGTAGTGAGTGAAAAGCTGTCGATTGTGGCGTTTATTGCATCAATCGGGAGGTTTCCCTGAATCATATCGACAATGGTTTCGGCGTTTCTGCCAAGATAATCTTCGCTTTGATTAGTTACATAATTTGTAAGAACAATCAGCTGGATTGAACCAAGTATAAGCATACATATA
Source organism: Clostridia bacterium (assembly GCA_045589715.1). Taxonomy (GTDB): domain Bacteria; phylum Bacillota; class Clostridia; order Monoglobales; family Monoglobaceae; genus UMGS1820. The sequence continues at coordinate 26,362 of JAZNPN010000028.1, forward strand.
AGCAGTGATACAATATTTAAGGTGAGAATACGGGAAAACATACTTCGCCTTTTCATAGATGTACTCCTTTTATTTATTTTTTTCGGTCTCAAATTTATAACCTACTCCCCATACGGTCTTAAGCTGCCATCCTTTTTCATCAGAGTCAATTTTTTCCCTCAGACGCTTTATATGGACATCAACTGTTCTGGAGTCTCCGAAGAATTCATATCCCCATATTCCATCAAGAAGCTGGTCGCGGGTAAATACTTTATTTTCATTTTTGGCAAGGAAGTAGAGAAGTTCAAATTCCTTTGGTGGCATCTCAATTTTGTTGTTATCAAGATAAACCTCATAGGTTTGTTTGTTTATGGTAAGTCCGTCAAATATAAGCTCAGTTTCATCCTCAGAGGTTTTGGATTCACTTCTTCTAAGAACAGCTTTAATTCTTGCCATAAGTTCTACGGGGTTAAAAGGCTTTACCATATAATCGTCGGCACCTATCTCAAGACCCAGAACCTTGTCAAATGTTTCACCCTTTGCGGTCAGCATAATGATAGGAGTATCGTCAATTGCCCTGATTTCACGGCAGACCTGCCAACCATCCTTAATCGGGAGCATAATATCAAGAATGACAATATCAGGCTTTTCAGCTTTAAAAATATCAATCGCGCGGGCGCCATCATTGGCAATTACAGAAGAAAACCCCTCTTTTTCGGCGTAAAGCCTTATAAGTTCGCATATGTTTGTTTCATCATCAACGATTAAGATTTTGGACATATAACCTACCTCCTTAGGATAAGTTTTAACTCTTTTTATTATACTATTATAGGAAAAATAAAGCAATAGTTTAAATTTTAACAGTTTGTAAAGAATAATTCATAAAAATTCATCATAGATTATTATAAAGGAGCTGGATAAAATGAAACAGGTGTACGAAGATAATTACAGAGTGAAAAGAAGAGAAGAACTGCTTTGTGACATAATGCAGGCAAAAAGCGAGATGGAAGTTGCGCAGAAAAACTTTGATTGCGTGTATAAAGAGGACGAGGTAGATGTTTGTATATACAGGTATCGTGCGGCACAGTCAAGGTACGGCGCACTTTTAAAAAGGTTAAAGGATTTGACATAATAAAGCGGTCTTTGGAGTTTTCCAAAGACCGCTTTTAGTTTATATAAATTTTTTTCTCCAGATAGACGGGGCAAACAGCAATAAAATCGGGAACATCTCAAGTCTTCCAAGGAGCATATCAAAGGATAAAATAATTTTTGTAAAATCAGAAAACCCCGAAAAGTTGCCGACAGGACCAATGGAACCAAGTCCGGGACCTACATTACTTATGCAAGTGGTGACGGCGGAAAAAGTTTCTTCAAACGGCAGGTTGTTAAAAGCTACCAGAAAGACAGATAAGCCAAACACTAAAACATATATAACTATATATCCAAAAACACTTTTTGCAATGTCGTCATCAAGCGATTTGCCGTCAAGTTTTAAGTTGCTTACAGAATGTGGGCTGATAAAACTTTTAAGAGTCTTAAATGCAGATTTTATCATAATCACTATTCGCGAGACCTTGAGTCCGCCGCCGGTAGAGCCTGCGCAGGCACCGATTATCATAAGTATAATTATGACAGTTTCTGCAAAGCCGCCCCATAATTCATAATTACCTATACCAAAGCCTGATGTGCTGATAATTGACAAGGACTGAAATGCCGCAATTCTTAAGGCGTCAGCAGAAGTTTCAAAACTTCCTCTGCAAGAGAAGAAAAGGCAGATTATGCCCGTGACAACTATGCCTAAAAATACTTTAAGCTCGGTGTTTTTAAAAACTTGCAAAAATTTGCCGATAAGTATGAAGTAGAAAATGTTAAAGTTTATCGAAAAAAGGAACATAAAGATGGTTATAACCCATTCAGCATAAGGGTTGTTATATGCAAGTACGCTTGCGTTTTTACAACTGAAGCCGCCCGTTCCTGCAGTTGAAAATGTATGGATGATGCTGTCAAATACAGGCATACCCCCAAGCACCAAAAGGATAAATTGCAAAAGACCGAGACCGATGTATATGCCGTAAAGAATTTTTGCATTTTTCATACCTCTTGGTACCAATTTTGAAACAGCGGGGCCCGGAACCTCGGCACGCATAAGATGTATTGCGTTTTTGTCCGAAACGGGCATAATTGCCATGGCAAAAATCAAAACGCCCATACCGCCAATCCAATGTGTAAAGGCACGCCAGAAGTGCATAGAGTAGCTGAGTGCCTCAACATTTGTGAGGATAGATGAACCCGTAGTTGTAAAACCCGAAACGGTTTCAAAAAACGCGTCAATGTAACGCGGGATTTCTCTGCTTATATAAAACGGAAGAGCGCCTATAAGCGACCAGCAAATCCAGACAAGCCCTATTATCATAAGACCTTCCTTTGCGTAAAGCTCAGAATTTTTGGAATGCTGTAAATTCAAAAGAATGCCTATACTCAAAGAGATTGCCGCTGTTATTAAAAAGCAGGTAAGCTGGTCATATTCCTGATATATTACGGCAACCAGGGCAGGAAGAAGCAGGAGAACTGCTTCAATCATCAGAAATTTTCCAAGTATACCGAAAACAAGTCTTTTTTTCATATCAAACCTCTCATATGAACAAATCGCTTAAATCTTCAAGATTGTTTGCGCTTGTAACTACAATAACACTGTCACCAATATGAATCTCATCGTCACCGCCGGGGATAATTGGTTTGCGCTTCCTTACAATGCTTGCAATAAGAGCATCTTTTCTTGTCTTAAGCTCGCGCAGGGGGCGGTTTGTATATTCAGCATTTTCACGGACTGTAAATTCAACGGCTTCAACCTTTTCGTCAACTAATTTATAAATTGTTTCAATATTATTGCTGTTTTCAGAATTTTTCATAGCGCGGATGTAACCCAAAATATTGTTTGCAGCAATAAGTTTTGGCGATACAATGCTGTCAAGCCCTATGTGGTCAGAAAGTGCTACATAAGAGCCTCTGTTTATCTTGGAAATAACTTTTGGTACCTGCTTGTTTTTAGCATACATTGCCATTATCATATTTTCTTCGTCAATGCCGGTAAGTGCGGCGAAAGCATCGACACTTTCAATACCCTCTTCTTTGAGGATGGTGTGGTCGGTGCCGTCTGCATTGATTATAGCAACATCGCTTAAAAGTTCTGAAAGCTCAACGCAGCGTTTATGGTCATTTTCAATTATCTTGACGGTCACGCCAAGCGATGACATTTGCTTTGCCAGATAGTAGCCTATTCTGCCGCCGCCAATTATCATAACAGATTTTATTTTATTGTTATTTGAACCCATTCGCTTGAAGAATTTTTCAGCTTCCTGATGGTTGCACGCAATACTTATACGGTCGCCCGCCTGAGGTGTAAAATTACCGTCGGGGATTATAACCTCCCCATCTCTTTGAACCGCACAAACAAGAACTTTAATCTTATATTTCCTGTAAATATCGGCAAGAGAACAGCCAACCAGAGGATTTGCTTCGGTGATTTTAAATTCGATAAGCTCAACTCTGCCCTTTGCAAAAACCTCCACCTGAGCAGCTGCGGGCAGAATAAGAACACGGGAAATTTCAGCAGCAGCTGAAAATTCGGGATTGACTGTCATGCTGAGCCCGAGCTCATCCTTAATTAAATCAAGCTGACGATAGTATTCCGGATTGCGGACCCTTGCAATACAATGTTTAGCGCCCAGCTTTTTTGCGATGAGGCAGCAAAGCATATTAAGCTCGTCATTTGGCATTGTGGCAATCATTACATCAGCAGATTCGACACCCGCCTCAAGCTGAACTTCTGCAAGTGTGCCATTTCCCTGAACGCACAAAATATCATGGTTGTTATTAATGATATTAAGTCGGTTTGCGGCATTATCTATAACAATTATATCATGATCCTCTACCACAAGCTGGTCAGCTATCTTTTTGCCCACTTTGCCGGCACCAATAATTACTATTTTCATAACTTTCACCTCAATATAATTTGCATTATAATACATTATAAACTTTTTTTCAATAGTTTTAGCAGAAAAGAAAATTAATTACAAAAAAAGTGATTTTTTGTCATTTTTTTGTGCAGTTTGACAATTTTGTATTATGCAAAAAAAAAATCTTGCAATTTACATAGTATTGTAATAAAATAATTGTTGTAAAAAAACAAAAGGTGCAGGGGGTATTTTAGTGAATCAGCAAGAGATTTTCAGCGCAGACAGCGCTCACGAAGAGTGTGGCGTGTTCGGCATATACGATGCATCAAAAAGCATTGATGTTGCGAGATACACATACTACGGACTTTATGCACTTCAGCACAGAGGGCAGGAGAGCTGTGGCATTGCTGTAAACAGCATTGACGAATTTGATAATATCAAGATGCTTCAGTACAAGGATTTAGGGCTCGTGCAGGAGGTTTTTAACCCGCTTATTCTTAATGAGCTTAAAGGTCATTCAGCGGTGGGTCATGTTCGATATTCTACGGCAAAAGGCGCCAGAGAAGATGCCCAGCCCCTTGTTTCAAGATACAAAAAAGGTACATTTGCAGTAGCTCTTAACGGATGCCTTGTCGGAATTGACAAGACCAGAGAAGAACTTGAACACAATGGCGCGGTATTTCACACATCAAATGACTGTGAAGTTATTGCACAGCTTATAGCGAAGGAGCGTATTCACACACATTCTATCGCTGAGGCGGTTATGAGTTTGATGGACAAAATTTCGGGTGCATACTCTATGGTGATTTTGACACCAAAGAGAATGGTGGTTGCAAGAGACCCCCAAGGATTTCATCCGCTAACGCTTGGTAAAATAGGTGATGCTTATGTTGCAGCGTCTGAAACCTGTGCTTTGAATGCAATAGGTGCAGAAATTTTGCGCGATGTGACTCCGGGCGAAGTTATCGTTATAGATGAAGATGGTCTTCACAGCTTTACTGACAAATGCGGACAAAAGACATCTCTTTGTGTATTTGAATATATCTACACAGCACGCCCTGATAGTGTTATTGATGGGGCAAGCGTTCATAAGGCAAGGCTCAATGCAGGAAAGTATCTGGCGCAGGAGAGTCCTGTTGATGCAGATATTGTTATAGGCGTTCCGGATTCGGGACTTGATGCAGCACTTGGATATTCTTATGAATCAAAAATTCCTTATGGTGTAGGCTTTATAAAAAATCGCTATATAGGCAGAACATTTATACTTCCAACTCAGGAAGAGCGTGAAGCGGCACTTCGAATTAAGCTAAACGCTATGCGTGAGGCGATTGCGGGCAAGAGGGTTGTTATGATTGATGACTCGATTGTAAGAGGTACAACTTGCAGCAGAATTGTAAAACTTTTAAGAGAAGCGGGGGCAACTGAAGTTCATGTCAGAATTTCGTCACCCGAGTTTAAAAACCCCTGTTATTTTGGAACAGATATAGATAGCCGTGACAAGCTCATAGCTTGCAAAATGACAAATGAGGAAACCCGTGAATTTATAGGTGCGGATTCCCTTGCGTATCTTTCAATTGATGCAATGCAAAAGCTTGCACCCGAATGTGGACTTAATATTTGCGATGCTTGCTTTACGGGTAATTACCCGATTTATGTGCCCGATGAAGACGGGAATAATTAAGAGATTATAGGCTTAAAATAGCAATAGATAAAATTTTTGAGAGGTGTAAATTATGGATATGAATAAGCGTCCCGATACGATGGAAAGAATTACTACACTTGAGCTTGCCAATGCGTTTATTGATGAGCAGGTGGCGACAGTAAAGAAACAGGTTGGAGATAAGAAAGTTCTTCTGGCGCTCTCCGGCGGCGTTGATTCATCAGTTGTTGCTGCACTTTTAATAAAGGCTATCGGCAAACAGCTTGTTTGCGTTCATGTAAACCATGGACTTATGAGAAAAGGCGAAAGCGAGCAGGTTATCGAGGTTTTCAAAAATCAGCTTGACGCTAACCTTATCTATATTGATGCAACCGACAGATTTTTAGACCTTTTAAAAGATGTGGCAGAACCCGAGAAAAAGAGAAAGATTATCGGCGGCGAATTTATCAAGGTGTTTGATGAAGAAGCTGCAAAACTTGAGGGAATAAAGTTTTTGGCACAGGGTACAATTTATCCTGATATTCTGGAAAGTGATGGCGTAAAGGCGCATCATAATGTCGGCGGACTTCCCGAAGATATGGATATGGAACTTGTAGAGCCTGTTAAACTTCTTTATAAAGACGAGGTAAGAGTTGTAGGAAGCGCTCTTGGTCTCCCTGACGAAATGGTTTATCGTCAGCCATTCCCGGGCCCCGGTCTTGGTGTTCGTTGCCTTGGTGCAATCACAAGAGACAGACTCAATGCACTTCGCGAGGCAGACGCAATTTTACGCGAAGAATTTGCAAAGAACGGACTTGCGGGTAAGGTTTGGCAGTATTTTATAGCGGTTCCTGATTTTAAGAGTGTCGGCGTTAAAGATGGCAAACGCTATGAGGGTTGGCCCGCAATCATTCGTGCGGTCAACACAGTTGATGCAATGAGCGCAACGATTGAAGAAATTCCATATGAACTTCTTCACCATATCACAGACAGAATTACCCACGAAGTTGATGGAATTAACCGCGTACTTCTTGATTTAACACCAAAGCCAATCGCCACAATCGAATGGGAATAATACCGCAAACAAAAAGCCCTTATTTTAAGGGCTTTTTCGGCACTTTGAAAAGTGCTTTGACAACACTTTGTGTTGTCAAGAATCAGAATATAACATAATTATTGTAAAAATGGGTTAGGTGGTTTAATATGAAGAAAAAGAAAAATAGTCTTTCGTATAAAATTGGTAAAGTAATAGGAAAAGAAATTTACAAGATTGGAAAGGCTATTTTAAGAAAACCAAAAGGAACACCAGGGAGATAATGATTATGACAATAAAAGAAAGTATAATGATTTACATAAAACAATTCCCTGGTGCTACTGACACAGAGATTGAAAAGCATTTGAAAAAATCACATCAGACTATAAATCAAGCTTGTAGAAGTTTAGAAACAGACGGATATTTAACACGCAAGATAAATTCTGAAAAAGGAAATTACATTGGCAATTATCCATTAGATAAAACCTATACAAGCAGTTATGCAACTCCCTATAAAAAAGAAGTAAATTCTAATAATAAAGAACCGTTACAAGAAGATGATATAAAGCATATTCTTAATGATTATCTTATCAAAAATGGTTGGAATACAAAAGTTGCTTGGGGACATCAACAAGGAATTGATATTGAAGCAATCAAAGATAATAAACGGTGGGTAATTGAAGTTAAAGGCTCTGGTTCAAGACAACCAATGAGAGTAAATTATTTCATTAGTATTCTTGGTGAAACCTTGCAAAGAATGAATGATAGTGAAGCAAGATATTCTATTGCATTACCTGACCTTGAACAGTTTAGAAGATTGTGGGAAAGACTTCCTAAATTAGCAAAAGAAAGAACCACGATAGATTTAATTCTTGTAGATGATAAAGGAAATATTCATTTTGAAAAATGATTTGAATTTATCAAAAAATCTTGTATTTTTTATCATAATATGGTATAATAAAAAA
>JAZNPN010000029.1:0-6189 GCA_045589715.1 Clostridia bacterium
CAGCTTTTTAATCTGCTCTGACGGCTTTTGGGCAAACATTCACGAAAGACAGATTGAAAAAGCCCTCAAGCGTTCAAAGTCCGCTGAGGATTGGCTCTATAAAATGATGAATATAATTGACAAAAACATACATCATAAGAAGTATTCAAGATTTTATGACAGTCTTTGTGCTATCACCATTAAAATATAAGTTGAAAGGATAAGGAAATGAATAATTTAACTCAGTTTAACATTATCAATCTTATAATACTTGCAGGACTTGCTTTTTTTGCACTTGGAATGTCACTCATTCTTATGTCAATATACAAAAATAAGAAACAGAGCGCAGAAATTGTTGAAAATTTTGAAGTCTTAGATGAACCTGAAGAAATCATTGAAGAACCCGAGGAAACTGCGGAAGAATTTGAAGAAGAAATAATCGAAGAACCCGAAGAAATCATCGAAGAACCCGTGGAAATCATTGAAGAAACCGAAGAGGTTATTGAAGAACCTGAGGAAGAAATTGACAATTCTACCAAGGCAAGAATTACCTTGGCAGGAACAAACAACTCGGACTTTATAATGCACGAATTTACTGACAGTATAACTATCGGAAGACGCGACACTAACGATATTGTAATATCTAACAGTGCAGTTTCAGGTGTTCACTGCAAAATTACCTTTGAGGATGGCAAGCTTTATTTAACCGACCTTGACTCAACGAACGGAACACTCATAAACGGCGAACCTGTTGTAAATACAGAGATAAATTCAGGTGACCTTATAATACTCGGTCAAAATCAGTACCGACTTACGATTACATATTAAAAAAGTGTGGCTTTTGCCACACTTTTTTATCTTTGATGAACGGTTGCCGTATCAAGCTCTACATAGAAATCCATTGTCTTTTCGGAAGATGCGCACGAGAAGAAGAAATTATTCTTAACCGCTCCTACAGAAAAAGCAAAGGGGTTTATTCTGTCATAATTAAAGCCCTCTATTTGCCGCACCTGCTCTAAAATATCCCCCGATATTTCGCCCGTGGTTCTGTCTGCTATATATAATCTGTCCTTTACAATTCCGAGAGTAAGTTCTTCTCTGATAAAGAACACCAAATGATTTTCTGCCTGATGGAATGTAACCATATGTCCGTTTAGCTTTTCTAAGAATTTTTCTTCTTCGCCTTTTTCAATTATTATATCATAAGGCTCTCCTGCTGTTTCTCCTACGGAAAATACAATTTCGTTAATTTCTTCCTCAGTATATCGGGGCAAATCCTGAATTTCAAAGTAAAAGTCTCTGTGTCCGCTTCCTGCTCCGCTTATGACCCTTACCTTTTCTGATTTGTTTCCGTTTATGGAAATTGCAACGGTTTGGTTTACCAAATCATATTTTTCAGAAGGCTCACATGGAGTTTCAACCCCATAGCCTTCGTGTGCAAGCGGTCTTAGTTTATCCTGCAAAAGCGTTGAAGTAAACAAGCCTCTATTCTGATAAAACGCCATAGTAAAATAGTAGCCCTGTCCGCTTGAATCCATAGTTAAATTAAAATAATCTGCATCACCACAGCCTGATATTCCATCTTTTGTATATTTCAGGCTAAATGAGCCGATACCCTCTTCCTCTTTTTTCTGTCCCTGAGACAGACGAATATCATACACATATCCTGCACGCATAGGACTTGTGATGTCCAATATTCTCTCGTCTGCAGACCAATTTACTATGTAACCGAAATCCCGCATTGCTTCTGCGTGAATATATGTTCTGCCACCAATGTTGTAGGCAGTAATCGGCAGAGTATCAAGATATGTAACGATATCGGTTTCATAGTAATTGCCAAGCACGCTTCCTGAAGGAAGCGTGGATTTTTCCACCTCGGGCGGTATGCCGTTTGAAGCAAGCTCTGTCTCATTTACTCTGAGAGTCCTCTCCTCATTGCTCCAATACACCCAAAAGCTGTGGTATTGCATATCCTCGGCGCTGATAAGTGTCTGACCGCCAATGTTGATGGCGTCAATTTCTGCACCATTTAAGTAGGTTCTAATATCCGTGCTGTAATACTTGCCCGCAATATCCCCTGATTTTGCAAGGCAGACCGATGCTGAAAAAACAATAACAAGTGTTAAAAATAATGCTGTAACTTTTTTCATTATCATCACCTCAACTTAAGTATAGCATAAATTTTCGCTTTCTGCAAGCTATGTCGGCTTATGTAAAAAAATGATTACAAATGCAAAATAATTATTGACACCAACCCCAACATATGCTATAGTTATAACTGCACGAAACACAATATATAGTATTTTAGGGGAAAGATTATGAAGATTATTAAGAGAAACGGATCAGAGACCACTTTTGACATTACAAAAATAATAGTTGCTATAACCAAAGCAAACGAAGTTGTATCAGAGGATGCCCGAATGACTGCTATGCAAATCAAACGAATTGCAGAGAGCGTTGTTTTGTCCTGCGAAAAATTAGGCCGCTCGCCAAGCGTTGAAGAAGTTCAGGATATGGTTGAGCATCAGATTATGGCTCACGGGGCATTTGAGGTTGCAAAGGCATACATAACCTATCGTTATACCCGTACTCTTGTAAGACAGTCAAATACCACCGACGATAAAATTTTAAGCCTTATCGAATGTAACAACGAAGAAGCAAAACAGGAAAATTCCAACAAAAATCCCGTTGTTAACTCCACCCAGCGTGACTATATGGCAGGTGAGGTATCAAGGGATATCACAAACCGAATTTTGCTGCCTCAGGACATAGTGGATGCTCACAATGAAGGAATTATTCATTTCCACGATACTGATTACTATGCTCAGCATATGCACAACTGCGACCTTGTAAATCTTGAGGATATGCTAAACAACGGCACGGTTATAACAGGCACGCTGATTGAACGACCCCACAGCTTTTCTACTGCGTGTAATATTGCAACACAGATTATTGCTCAGGTTGCATCAAATCAATATGGCGGTCAGTCTATTTCTTTATCTCACCTTGCCCCGTTTGTTCAGGTAAGCCGTGAGAAAATCCAGAAAGATGTGAAAAAAGAATCTGATGAACTTAACTTGAATCTTTCAGAGGATGCTATAAGCACACTTGTGGAAAAAAGACTCCGCGAGGAGGTGCGCAAGGGCGTTCAGACCATTCAATATCAGGTTGTAACCCTGCTTACCACCAACGGACAAGCGCCGTTTGTCACAGTATTTATGTACTTAAACGAAGCAAAGTCCGAGCAGGAGAAAAAAGACCTTGCTATGATTATAGAGGAAGTTCTTCTTCAGCGCCATCAAGGCGTAAAAAATGAGCAGGGAATATGGGTAACACCTGCATTTCCTAAACTTATCTATGTTTTGGAAGAGGATAATATTCACGAGGATTCCAAATATTATTATTTAACCCGCCTTGCGGCAAAATGTACCGCAAAGCGACTTGTGCCCGACTACATTTCTGAAAAGAAAATGAAAGAATTAAAAGAGGGCAACTGCTTCCCCGTTATGGGCTGCCGCAGCGCTCTTACCCCATGGAAAAATGAAAAAGGTGAATACCAGTTCTATGGCCGTTTCAATCAGGGCGTTGTAACACTTAACTTAGTTGACATTGCGCTGTCTTCAGGCGGAAATCTTGAGAATTTCTGGAAAATTTTTGACGAAAGATTAGACCTTTGCTACCGCGCTCTTATGTGCAGACACGAAAGATTAAAGGGAACTTTATCCGATGCCGCTCCTATTCTCTGGCAATACGGAGCTTGTGCAAGGCTCAAAAAAGGTGAGCCTATCGACAAATTATTGGTTGGCGGATATTCTACCATATCACTTGGATATGCGGGTCTTTACGAATGTGTAAAATATATGACGGGTAAATCCCATACCGACCCATCAGCAACTCCATTTGCGCTTGATGTTATGAAATATATGAATACTGCCTGCAACCGCTGGAAAGCCGAAACGGGTATCGGCTTTGGCATCTACGGCACCCCGCTTGAATCAACTACATATAAATTTGCAAAATGTCTGCAAAGACGCTTTGGCATTATAGAGGGCGTTACCGATAAGGGATACATCACCAACAGCTACCATGTTCATGTAACCGAGAAGATTGACGCCTTTGAAAAGCTCAGGTTTGAGGCACAGTTCCAGGCGTTGTCAACAGGTGGTGCCATCAGCTATGTTGAAGTCCCTGATATGCAGAACAATATTGAAGCGGTTCTTCAGATTATGAAATTTATTTATGATAACATAATGTATGCCGAACTTAACACCAAGAGCGACTATTGTCAAAAATGCGGTTTTGATGGCGAAATCGTTATTGAGGACTCAGATGGCAAACTTGTATGGACCTGCCCAAAATGCGGTAACCAGGACCAGGACACTATGAATGTTGCCCGCAGAACCTGCGGATATATCGGCACTCAATATTGGAATCAGGGCAGAACTCAGGAAATTAAAGAAAGGGTTTTACATCTTTAATGTATTACGGAGAAATTAAAAACTGTGATATAGCAAACGGCGAGGGTGTGCGCGTTACTCTTTTTGTGTCGGGTTGTACCAACAGATGCAAGAATTGTTTTCAGCCACAAACCTGGGACTTTGAATATGGCACGCCATTTACAAAGGAAACCGAGGATTATATCATTGATTTACTTGGCAAAGATTATATAAACGGGCTCACCCTACTTGGAGGAGAGCCCTTTGAGCCGTCAAATCAGGCGGCTCTTCTTCCTTTTCTTTTAAGAGTAAAGGAAAAATATCCAAATAAAACTATCTGGGCATTTACAGGCTTTACTTTAGAAGTTTTAAGACAAAACGGTTCTCATCCAAACTGCAAAGAAACCGAGCCTATACTAAAGCTTATTGATATTTTAGTTGACGGCAGATTTGTTGAAGAACTTAAGGACATTACACTTAAATTCCGCGGTTCGTCAAACCAGAGAATAATTGATATTAAAAAAACATTGGCACACGGCGAGGTTGTCCTCTGGGATAAGCTATAACGAGAAATTTTCGTTGCTATTTTTCAGATTTTGTGGTAGAATATATTTTAAGTTATTTTTATTGGAGATGATATAAATGCGTATAGAAACTAAATGTATACAATCAGGCTATAGTCCTGAAAACGGCGAACCCCGTGTTCTTCCAATTTATCAAAGCACAACCTGGAAATACGGCTCTACCGAGCAGATGGGTAAGCTCTTTGATTTAGAAGAAAGCGGCTATTTTTACACCCGTCTTGCAAACCCTACAAATGATGCGGTTGCCGCAAAGATTGCAGACCTTGAAGGCGGCGTTGCAGGTATGCTTACATCATCGGGTCAGGCGGCTTGTTTTTATTCGATTTTCAATATCTGTCAGGCAGGCGACCACTTTGTTTGTTCAAGCAGCGTTTACGGAGGAACATTTAACCTCTTTGGCGTTACTCTTAAAAAGATGGGCATTGATGTAACCTTTGTTGACCCTGATGCTGACGAGGAAACTTTAAGCAAAGCATTTAAAGAAAACACAAAGTGTATGTTCGGCGAGACCATTGCAAACCCTGCTTTGGTTGTGCTTGATATAGAAAAATGGGCAAAGGTTGCTCATGCACACAAGGTTCCGCTGATTATTGACAACACCTTTGCAACCCCCATAAACTGCAGACCCATTGAGTGGGGCGCAGACATCGTTGTTCATTCTACAACAAAATATATGGACGGTCACGCAACAAGCGTCGGCGGTGCAGTAATCGACAGCGGCAACTTCGATTGGGAGGCAAGCGGAAAGTTCCCCGGACTTACAACACCTGATGCTTCTTATCACGGAATTACCTATACAGAAAAGTTTGGCAAGGCGGCATATATAACAAAGCTTACTGCTCAGGTTATGAGAGATTTGGGGTCTATCCCATCTCCGCATAATGCATTTTTGCTCAACTTAGGCCTTGAAACTCTTCCTTTAAGAATGGAGAGACATTGCGAAAACGCTCAGGCGGTTGCGGAGTACCTTAGTAAAAATGACAAAATTTCTTGGGTTAAATACTGCGGATTAGAGGGTGACGATTATCATACTCTTGCACAGAAATACCTACCAAACGGCTCTTGCGGAGTTATCTCTTTCGGCGTAAAGGGTGGCAGAGAGGCGGCTGTTAAGTTTATGGACAGCTTAAAACTTGCCGCAATCGTAACCCATGTTGCAGACGCCAGAACCTCAGTTCTGCATCCTGCAA
>JAZNPN010000030.1:0-22390 GCA_045589715.1 Clostridia bacterium
CCGCCGCTTATAAATAATATAAAAGCAGAAACATCAGAATTTTGAGCTATTATATCTGCTGATTTTGAAAAAAACATTCCTATAACAAATGTTATAAGCATTGGAATTAAATATGTTACCTTAAATCCGCTTTTTGTTGACTCTTTTAAAAATGAAGGCATACTTCCTAAAACAAAACCTATAAATAAAAATATTATAGTTGTTTCAAATCTTGAAAGCAAAGGTGACATAATAAATCCAAAAATAAATATTCCTATAACTGCACCAATTCCAAGGGGTGCTAAATATAACACACCTTTTTTAAAATTTTTTCTTAAATTTACAATTGAATTAAGAGCTTTTTCATAGACACCCAAAGAAATAGCAAGAACCCCGCCTGAAAGTCCCGGAAGAATTGATGCTATTCCTATTATAAGTCCCATTAAAAGAAGATTTAAAAAATACATATTTAACCCCTTATTTTTCTTGTGTAAAGTGGTTTAAAAGCATTGTAACAACAATAATAACGCCTATAACTATTAAAATTCCGGCCATTCCAACGCCCATGTAATAAAGATTATCTACAAAATTCATAAAATTCATAATATCACCTACATATTCATAAAGAAATTAAGAATCAAACCGCCTGCAATAACAGATGCAATCTGTCCTGACACATTTACACCGATTGAGTGCATAAGCAAAAAGTTCTGCGGGTCTTCTTTAAGTCCCATTTTATGAACAACTCTGCCGGACATCGGAAATGCCGAAATACCCGCTGCACCAATCATAGGATTTATCTTTTTCTTTGCAAATATATTTATAAGTTTAGCAAATAAAACACCGCCTGCTGTATCGAATATAAAAGCAACAAGACCAAGTCCTAAAATTAAAAGTGTCTCAGGTGCTAAAAATTCTGATGCTTCCATACGCAGAGCAATTGTAATACCTAAGAATATGGTAATTAAATTAGCTAAAACTTTTTGAGCAGTTTCAGAGAGTGAATTTAAAACCCCACATTCTCTTATTAAATTACCAAACATTAAAAAGCCTACCAATGATACAGATGCAGGGGCAACAAGTCCTGCAATTATTGTTATTACAATAGGAAATAAAATTCTTGTTGTTTTAGAAACAGGCTTTTGGATATATTCCATTCTTATAAGTCTTTCTTTTTTTGTAGTCAAAAGTTTTATAATAGGCGGCTGAATGATTGGAACAAGAGCCATATAAGAATAAGCTGCAACCATTATGGCGCCCAAATATTTAGAATTTAGAGCCTGCGCTACAACAATAGATGTAGGGCCGTCGGCTGCACCTATAATTGCAATTGATGCCGCATCCTTTATATCAAAAAATACTGATGCAAGGCAAAGCGTAAAGAATATACCAAACTGAGCTGCCGCACCGAAAATCATAAGTTTTGGGTTAGATAGAATAGGTCCAAAGTCTATCATTGCACCTATTCCTATAAATAAAATCAAAGGGAAAAGCTCATTTGAAATACCCGCGGCAAAAAGGGTTTCAAGCGTTTCAACAGCGCCTGATAAAGGAAGATTTACTAAAATTGCACCAAATCCCATAGGAAGTAAAAGAGTTGGTTCCATATCCTTTTTGATTGCAAGGTAGATAAGCAGGCCGCCGATTATCCACATAACAACCTGCTGCCACTGAAGATTTAATAAATTTTGATACAATGTCTCCATAAAAAACCTCACTATATAATATATTAGTTTTATGATATCAAAAAAATTTTTTAAAAGCAATAAATTATTTCATTTGTAATACAAATGAAAAAAAATTTTCAATTTTCTATTTAAAAAGGTCTGAGTTTCCTCAGACCTTTTTTAAACTATTTAAGGTTGTTCTTTAAGATTTCAAGCTGTTTTGTGATTTCTTTTGGGAGCTTATCACCAAACTGCTTAAAGTAATCTTCCTGATTTTCAACATCTTCCATCCATATAGACTTATCAACGCTTAAAAGTTCTTTAAGCTGCTCAGCTGATAAATCAAGGTCGGTTGTGTCAATATCATTAAGCTCAGGAAGGAGACCGATAGGACTTTCAACTGCGTCAGCTTTACCTGCACAACGGTCTAAAATCCAGAGAAGAACTCTCATATTATCGCCAAATCCCGGCCATAAGAAGTTACCATCATCATCTTTTCTAAACCAGTTAACATGGAAAATTTTTGGAGCCTTTTCAGGGTCCATCTTCTTGCCCATTTCAAGCCAGTGACCGAAATATTCACCCATATTGTAACCAACAAATGGTTTCATAGCCATCGGGTCGCGTCTGATAACGCCTACAGCACCGGCTGCTGCTGCTGTTGTCTCAGATGCCATTGTAGCACCTACGAATACACCATGTTCCCAATCTCTTGTCTGATATACAAGAGGAGCTGTCTTTGCGCGTCTTCCGCCGAATACGATTGCAGAAATCGGAACACCCTGAGGATTTTCAAATTCGGGTGAGATACAAGGACAGTTAATAGCAGGAGCTGTAAATCTTGAGTTAGGATGTGCAAGATTTCCGTCATATTCCTTGCCGTTAACCTGAGCGCCCTTCCACTCTGTGCAGTTTGCAGGAGGATTTTTGTCAAGACCTTCCCACCATACTGTCATATCGTCATTGTTAATTGCAACATTTGTAAAGATTGTATTTTTCTTTGTAGACTCAAGTGCGTTAAAGTTTGTCTTTTCGCTTGTGCCAGGTGCTACACCGAAGAATCCGGCTTCCGGGTTGATAGCATAAAGTCTGCCGTCTTCACCTATTCTGAGCCAAGCAATATCGTCACCTACTGTCCAAACCTTGTAGCCCTTTTCCTTAAGGTATTCGGGAGGAATAAGCATTGCAAGGTTTGTCTTACCGCAAGCTGATGGGAATGCTGCTGCGATATACTTAACTTCGCCCTGAGGATTTTCAAGACCTAAGATTAACATATGCTCTGCCATCCAGCCTTCGTTCTTACCAAGGTAAGATGCAATACGGAGAGCAAAACACTTCTTACCTAAAAGAACATTTCCGCCGTATGCTGAGTTAACTGACATAATTGCATTATCCTGAGGGAAGTGAACAATGTATCTCTCATCAGGATTTACATCCTTTTTAGCGTGGAGACACTTTGTAAAGTCGTCACCTTCGATTTTTTCAAGAACAGCGTTTCCTATTCTTGTCATAATAGCCATATTGAGTACAACATAGATGCTGTCTGTAAGCTCAATACCAATCTTGGAGAATGGTGAACCAACAGGACCCATTGAATAAGGGATAACATACATTGTTCTGCCCTTCATTGAGTCTTTATATAAAGCATTAAGCTTTGCATACATTTCAGAAGGTGCCATCCAGTTATTGTTAGGACCTGCTTCTTCCTGTGTTTCGGTACAGATAAATGTTCTGTCCTCAACTCTTGCAACATCATTTTCTGCTGTTCTGTGATAATAACAACCCGGCAATTTTTCCTGGTTTAACTTAATCATTTCACCCGTTTCAACGCTCTCTTTTCGAAGAGCCTCGAGCTGTTCTTCACTGCCGTCAATCCATACAACTGAATCGGGAGCACAGAGGGCTTTCATTTCTTCAAGCCAGTCTAAAACAAACTTGTTATTTGTCATTTTAAAATCCTCCTAAAAATATATATGGTTTAATTATTATTAACTTAAATTATGCTTCCAAAAATTTTCCAATTATACTATAACCCACAAACGCCGATTTTGCAATATCAAAAATAGACAATTTTTTAACAATTTTGGATTTTACATTGTCAAAAATGAGAAGAAATAGGTTTTTAAATTGAAAATTTCAACTTCTCACACAGCTTCGCAAACTGCTCGATTGACAGCTTTTCGCCTCTTATATCGGGGGATAAATTCATTTCCTCAAGCGCAGATATAACGGAATTTTTCTCAAAATTCACATACGGACTTTTAGAAAGTGAGTTTACCAATGTTTTTCTGCGCTGTGAAAACGCAGATTTTACGATATTGAAAAATAATTTTTCGTCACTTACCGAAACGGTGGGATTTTCACCGATTTCAAGATGAACAACGCTTGATGCTACCTTTGGCTGAGGCATAAAACAATGAGGCTCTGCCTTTGCTATTATTTTTGGAACAGAGTAATATTGAACTGCCACCGACAAAGCACCATAGTCTTTTCCGCCGTTTTTTGCACACATTCTGTCGGCTACCTCTTTTTGAACCATAAGTGTCATTGATTTTACGGGCAGCTTTTCCTCAAGCAGTTTCATAACAATAGGAGTTGTTATGTAATATGGCAGATTTGCAATTACATGAAAATTTTTGTTATCAAATTCGGTCTTTACAAGATTTTTTAAATCAACTTTTAAAATATCGTTGTTTATAAGAGTGAAATTATCAAACTCTGCCATAGTTTCGCTTAAAATCGGGATAAGAGCCTTGTCAATTTCAACAGCAACACATTTAGCTCCCGTTTTTGCAAGACAGCGGGTAAGTGTGCCCGCCCCCGGCCCGATTTCCAAAACGCAGTCATCTTCAGTTAAATCAGATGCGGATACTATTTTATCAAGAACATTTTTGTCAATCAAAAAGTTCTGCCCAAGTGATTTTGAAAATGAAAAGCCGTGGCGTAAAAGCAATTCTTTTAATTCTGATGGATTGCTGATATTCATAGATTAACCCCTTTTATGATTTTTTAATCAGATTGGCAATCGGTATTTTTATTATTTGCCATAAAACACACAGCCCGATACTTATCACATAAGTAAAGAGTGCCCTTAGTTCAAAGCGTGTCACAAAATTAAAAATTCCGTTCTGAGACATTATATCGTTTACAATAACTATAATAAGACAATGAATTAAGTATATTCCATAACTTGCCCTGTCTAAAAGGGTAAAGGGCTTTGTCGACCACGAAAGAAACTGAGAGAGCATATAGAAAAACAATATTGCACTCATTGAATACATAATATGAATAAGCTCAAGCCATTGGGGAAAAAACCCAATAGTCTTAAGAGATAGTGTCACATTTAAAACGGCACATATTAAAAATCCCAATGTAATCGGCAGAGCACTTCTTTTCAAGTAATTTTTAAACTGTTCGTAGTGCATACCTATAAAACAGCCGGCTGTATAGTAAATCTGATATTTTAAGAAGCAGTTGCTAAAATCAAAGCCGCCCGCAAAGGGGAAAAGCGTCGAAATTATGGAAGAGAGATACTGACTGCTTATAACCGTCACAATAAGCGAAAAAGCAATGTGAACAGCGATATTGCCCCTTTTAAAGATATACATAAAGAGGGGGGCGAGCAAATCAAACTGCACTAAAATTATTACAAAATAAAAGTGAGCAGAGAGGCTTCCTGTAAGCAACTCATTAAGAAGCTGATTAAATGAAAAGACATAATAACCCTCTGAACAAAAGTATATGTAATATATTATAACCCAGATAATATAAGGAATAACCACTCGGGTAAACCTTGATAAATAATATTTAAAATAATTTATATTGTCTCTTTTGTTGAGAAACAGCTTTACACCGCTTAAGAGCAAAAATCCCTGAACAACAAAGTGAGAAAGCCGTTGCAGAGAAAAAACAGTTTTAAAAAAATATGTGTTTTGAGGCGCATTTAATATTACCTCTGACGAAATATGAATGAATATTACAAGCAGGCAAAAAAGAATGTTTAAAAACACAATATCCGTCTTTTTTGAGCGTTTAATATCAGACATAACAAACCTCCCCATTCTAATTATGAAAATTATACCTTAAATTCCTCAAAAAGTCAAGAAAAATGCGGATTTACGGCGGTTTTGCCTATGTAATGGCTGTGTAAAAATTTTGTAAAATATTTGTATTAAACTCTTTACAAAATTGAAAAAATATGATATAATTAGCGTGTACTTTAAATGGATACTTTCGGGGATTTTTTAATATAGAAAAAGGGGTGTTTTTAAGGTTGTATATTCAGAAGAATTTGATTGACATAAAGACAAATCTTGCTGATAATGTCGGCAACAAAGTTAAACTTCGCGCCAAAAAGGGCAGAAAACAGGTAGTGGTAAGAGAAGGCGTAATCGAGAATACATATCCGAGTATTTTTACAATTAAGCTTGATGTGCATAACGATGTTCCAACCAGCGAGAGAACGGTTTCATACAGCTATGCGGATGTACTTACAAAGACTGTAGAACTTTATATTTGCGAACCGGAAGAGGAGTAAAAAGCGGGATATCCCGCTTTTTTTAAATTGAAATTGAAAATGTAAAATAATTTTCAATTTTAAATTATAATTTCCGGAGGAAATTCTTATGATTAATATTTTCTATGGCGTTAACGGCTCGTCAAGAGACGAAATGATAAGACAAAAAATTATTGAACTTACAGAAAAAAACCAGACTGTGTGGTGTTTAGTGCCCGAACAGTTTTCTCTTTCTGCAGAAAAGGCGGTAATCACGGATTTTGGCATAGAAGCACAAAAAAACATAAAGGTTATTACATTTTCAAGGCTGTGCAACTTAGTTTTGAGTTTTGCAGGGCCGCTTCGTATGAAATATATCGATGGTGCGGGCAAGCAGATAATAGCGGCGTGCCTTATGAAACAACTTGATAAAAAACTGGTGTCTCTTGCCCCGAACTTAAAACGCAGAGGGTTTGCAGATACTATGGTGTCGCTTATCTCGGAATTTAAGCGATACGGCGTTATGCCGCAAAATCTTTCCGTTGCAGCTGATATGGTCGAAAACGAGGAACTTTCTGAAAAGCTCAAAGATTTATCCCTTATGTATGAAAGCTTTTCTTCTCTTTTAGAAGAAAGTTCAGCAGATGCTGAGGATAATTTGTCTATAATTCTGCCCAAAATCAAGGAGTGTGACTTTCTAAGAGGGGCTCTTTTTATCGAGCATTTCCGCTCATTTACTCCGCTTGAACATAGAGTTCTTCAAGAACTTATGTCTGTTATGGATGTGTATGTCTCTCTTTGCTGTGATGATATTAAAAACCCGTCATCGCTTTTTAAGACAACTGCGCATACTGCAAAATGCCTTATGGATTCAGCAGAGCAAAGCGAAATCACAGCCTGTGCAACTATTGATAAAAGCGATATTATTGCGGATTTTGCCAATAATTACTTTTTGCCAAGACCCAAAAAATTTGATACTGACAAAATACAGATTACAGAGGTTTTAAACAATTATCGTGAGGTTGAGGCGGCGGCTGACCTTATTTTAAGGCTGTGTCGGACTGAGGACAAAAAATTCTCTGACTTTTTAATTCTTGCAAGGAATACTGAGACTTATAATCGCATTATGCCCGCAGTATTTGAAAGATACGGGATAGATGTCTTTTTGGATAATCGCAGACCTATCCTTTCAAACCCTGTGGCAACTCTTATCTGTGCAGCTCTTGAAATACAGGCAAACGGATACTCTATTGAAAGAGTTATGGCAATTGCAAGATGCGCTCTTACCGATGCTCCTGATGCCGAGATTGATTTGTTTGAAAATTATCTTCTTGCAGTTAACCCATCCCACGCGATGTGGGCACAAAAGGAATGGACATATTCTTTAGAATATGATATGGAAATCATAAATCGCACAAGAGACGCGGTGACAAGATTTGTGCGCGACATTTCGCTTTCGGGCAGAAAGACTGCGGGTGAAATAGTAAATGCGATAATGAACGCGCTTAAAACAAACAATATTCTTGACAAGATAAAAGAAAAATGCAAGGGCTTTGAAGAAAATAATATGCCATATCTTGCAAAGGAATACACACAGGTATGGAATAGCATAATCTCAGTTTTTTCACAGATTTCTGCAATTATGGGAAGCGAAAATATTACCTATTCTGATTTTCTGGAATTGTTTAAGAATTCGTGCAGTTCGCTTTCGGTATCACTTACGCCGCAGACTCAGGGAAGCGTTGTTTTCAGCGATATTGACAGATTCAGAGCCGAAAAGACACCGATTGTAATTGTGCTTGGATTAACTGAGGGGGTCTTTCCCGGAAATCATACAGCAGAGGGGCTTTTGTCGGATGCGGAAAGAGCCGAGCTTTTAAAAATCGGCGTTCAGCTTGCCCCGGGTGCTGATTTTAAGCAATATGAGGAGCAGATGCTCATATATTCTGTATTATCTGCTGCACAAGAGCGTTTATATCTTTTTACACCGCTTATGACAAATGACGGAAAAAAAACAGAGCCGTCTTCCATAATCAAAAGGGTAAAAAGGATAATGCCTGATATAAAGGTGTTTAACCCCGACCTTACGGATGACCCATTAAATTGCGTTGAGGGAAAAGCTGCGGCATTTGATATTTTGTGCGCTTTTCTTGCGGCGGCAAATGGTGACACAGAAAGTTTGTCAGAGGGCGGAAAACAGCTTTATGAATTCTTTATAAAAGATGATATATACAGAGAAAAGACCGAAAAAATGATAGCTGTAATTTCAAGCAGGGACAGCGAACGCATATCAAAGTCTATGGCAGAAGAACTCTACGGGAAGACGCTGATGCTGAGCGCTTCAAAGCTTGAAAAATATAATTCCTGCGCCTTTTCGTATTTTATGAATTACGGACTTGTGGCAGAGGAGAGAGAAAAGGCGGGCATTGAGCCAAGGAGTACAGGAACTATTCAGCACGCGGCACTTTGCGAATTTTTCTCAGAAATCGAAAAAAATAAAAGACCGTACGAGAGCATAACAAAAGAAGATTGTTATAATCGTATTTATGAAATAGTTAAAAATGAAGCAATCAAGAGCACGGAACTTCTTTACGAATCGTCTGCGTATTATAAGTATGTAGTGACCCGTATGCAGGGGATTGCGGCAAGAACTGCGTGGGAGGTTGTAAAATTTTATCGGTCAAGCAGTTTCAGGCCCGTAGGCTTTGAGATAACAATTTCAACGGGGGGCAAAATCCCTGCCATCACAGTTTCAGACGAAAACGGCGAGGGTATTGCGCAAATCCGGGGAATTATTGACAGGGCGGATTCTGCTGTGATTGACGGAAAAACCTATGTAAGTATTGTTGACTATAAATCTTCTCAGAAAAAATTGGAGGCAAGACTCGCTGAGGCCGGTGTGCATATTCAGCCGCTTTTATACGCGGATATAATTTCAAAGAGGATGAACGCAAGTCCCGCGGCA
Organism: Clostridia bacterium; assembly: GCA_045589715.1. GTDB lineage: Bacteria > Bacillota > Clostridia > Monoglobales > Monoglobaceae > UMGS1820. Next base: position 9,107 of record JAZNPN010000030.1, read on the forward strand.
ATGCTTTATATGCAGATGACCGACCCGATTGTTGAGGAGTCAAAACTCAAAAATATGGAGGATTCTCTTGAAAAGGCAATCAGCGACAATGTGTCGCTTGGCGGTTGGCTGCTTGATGACAAAAAGGTATTATCTTCATATTCAAAAGGCGGCGAAAACGGCGAAAAGTTTATGCCGGGCGGAAAATCCGATATGATAAGCGAGAGGGAGTTAAAGTCAAGAATTGATGCGGCAAATATAAAAATACGCGAGGCAGCACTGGGCATAAAAAGCGGAGATTTCCCCGCAAAGCCGTATGTTGACAAGGGTTTTAATCCGTGCAACTGGTGTGTATACGATAAAATCTGTAAGCAGAAAATAAATTGAAAATTAAAAATTAATGAAATCAAAATATTTTATATTTTTCTGATTATATTGTTGAAACGGAGAAGCATTATGAAAACATATATTTTAGCAAGCAAAAACAAAAACAAGGCCAGAGAAATAGCAGAAATTTTAGGTGAAGGCTTTGAGGTAATAACACAGGAGCAAGCGGGATTTTCCGAAATTGATGTGGTTGAAGACGGGAAAACATTTGAAGAAAATGCAATCAAAAAGGCAGAAACAATCTGCAAAGCATCAGGAAAGCCTACCATTGCAGATGACAGCGGACTTTGCGTAGACTTTTTAGATGGCGCCCCGGGCGTTTACAGCGCAAGATATTCGGGAGAAAATGCAACAGACAAAGAGAACAATAAAAAATTATTAAATACGCTCGATGGCGTTCCTTTTCCTGAGCGGACCGCGCGCTTTGTGTGTGTTGTTGCAGTCAGCGAACCTGACAAAGAAACACTCACATATCGCGGTGAATGTGAGGGATATATTGATTTAAAGGAAAAGGGAGACAGCGGCTTTGGATATGACCCTCTCTTTTATGTAAAGCAATACGATTTGACTATGGGTGAGCTTGAGCCACATATCAAAAATGCAATAAGCCACAGAAATGCCGCCCTTAAAAAGCTAAAAAAAGGTCTAAGCAAGGCTTAGACCTTTTAAATTGAAAATTATTGCAGCTTTTCGCTTTTGCACAAGGCTACAATAAATTTCCGTTTGAGTATTTGCAGCCGCAGAAATTCTGGCGGTAAAGGTTAAATTCCTTTGACAATTCAATTGAGCGTTTATAGCCCTCTTTCTTTTTAAAATCAGAGGGCAGATATTTAATCCCGTACTTTTCTGAAAGGGTGTTACCTATGTTGTTTAAAACCTCGGCATTTTTAAGAGGGCTTATGCTGAGCGTTGTCACAAAATAATCAAAGTTATTTTTCTTTGCAAGCCTTGCCGTCTCCTCAAGGCGCAGGGCAAAACACGCCCGGCATCTGGCTCCGCCCTCGGGCTCGTTTTCAAGACCCTTTGATATCTTATCAAATTTTTCGCCATCATAATCGCAATCCATAAACTTAACCGGATTTTTCCACGCCTTTTCTTTTATCAGCCGAATTTGCTCTGCTTTTCGCTTTTCATATTCTTCAAGCGGAGAAATATTCGGGTTATAATAAAGCACGGTTATATCGAAAAATTCACTTAAATATTCAAGCACATAACTGCTGCAGGGTGCACAACAGCTATGAAGCAAAAGAGTCGGGATTTTGTTATTTAAATTTTCAATCAGTTTATCTAATTCTTTTTGATAGTTCATCTTATATAATTTGTCTTGATTTTGGCTTCTCTTTCAGGGAGAGAAATGCCGTTTCCCTTTGCACATTCAATAGATTTTACAAGCCACGCCATATTTCTTCCGAGAATTCTCATAGTTTGTACGCCCTCTTCATCTTTTAAAACATCTTCGGCACAGCTTCCGTGAACCATATTCCAATAATTTGATGATACAATGGGCATATTAAGTATAGAAAAATATTTATTAAGCTGGTCAAATGCTGCACTTGCTCCGCCGCGGCGGCAGCTTACAACGGCAGATGCAGGCTTATAAGAAAGAGCGGCGCCGCCCGAATAACAAAGTCTGTCCATAAACGAGGTTATAGCACCGCCTGCTGCCGCATAATGAACGGGGCTTCCTACAATGACGCCGTCACATTCTTTTAAAATTTCGGCACAGCGGTTTACGCAATCATCGTCAAATACACAGCGCCCAAGTTTTGCACAAGCTCCGCATCCGATACACCCGCGAATGGGGTCTGTTCCTATATCAAAAATTATGGTTTCAATGCCGTTTTTTTCGATTTCTTCTGCAGCAATTTTAAGAGCTGTTTTTGTGCAGCCATTTTTGTTAGGGCTGCCGTTTATAAGTAATATTTTCATATTTGTCACCTCGGTATATATTTTATGTTTTACTTGGGGTTTTGTCAATATCTTGACCTTACAAAAAAATTGATTTATAATATAGTAAAATAACAAAGGGAATGATTAAGATAGATAATTCATATAAAACGATAAAAGGTTTCGGCACGGCAGAAATTGTGGAAAAACGCTCCCGCTTTATTGCAAGCGTAAAGCCGATAACCACCGAGAAAGAAGCGGAAGAATATATAAATTCTCTTCGCAAAGAGTATTGGGACGCAAGGCACAATGTATATGCCTACATATTGCGGGAAAATAATATTATGCGATACAGCGATGACGGAGAGCCTGCAGGTACGGCGGGCGTGCCCGTGCTTGACATACTGAAAAAAGAGGAGCTTTGTGATTTAATCGTAGTGGTCACAAGATATTTCGGCGGTATTCTGCTTGGAACGGGCGGGCTTGTGCACGCTTATTCAAAATCTGCAAAGGAGGGACTTTTGGCGGCAGGGATAAAAACAAGAGTTCTTTGTCGTGAGGTCTTAATCAAATGCGACTATAATCTTTTAGGCAAGGTTCAGTATGAGGTGGCAGAGTTTGAAACTGCCGTTTTGGGAGATATAAGCTATGGCGAAACGGTTGAAATGCCTGTTTTTGTGCCAATAGACGAGGAAGAGCGATTTATTAAATTCATAGTGGATAAAACCAACGCAAAGGCGAATACAGAACTTAGAGAAATTATGTATATGGACAGGTGATTTAAATGATAAAGAGGCTTTATCTTGAAAGTTATCTATATCATCTGGTGAAAAATGTTTCCAAATATTTTAAGGAGGCGTATTTTACCAGCTTTTTGTATGTCTTTGTGTGTTGGTTCGAAGAAAAGGTGCTGGGCAGTAAATTTGTAAAGTGGTTTTTTGACACCTCTGTCGTGGGGAATTTGTGGTACAGGAGTTTTTTCTATCGCAATTCAATGTATAAAATCAGAAAACTCTCGCTCAGCATCCCAAAGCCTACATTAAAATTTGACAGCATATATATCGGACTTTTTATTGCGTTTATTATGCTTCTTCCCGACAGAGTGTGGACGGGGTTTGTGTGGATTCCCGTATTTATAGCAATCGCTGTATTTTATATTTCCTGCAACATAAGGGGAAGAGTCGGCACGGTCTTTGTGATGATAAACCTTGTTCTCGGACTCTTTTTGCTGGTTGCATTTCTTGGCTTGCCATACGGAAGTGTAAGACTGCTTGCATATTTAATTTTTGGTGTTGATATATTCTTTATGATATCATTTGCTCTGCGCACGGAGGAGGATTTGAAAAAGGTTTTATATTCGCTGTTTGTGGTTGCGATTATTCTGTGCGGAATTGGATTTTTGCAAAACAATATATTTTTATCGGCGGCAACAGCTGTATACAGCGACGGAGTAAGATTTGGAGAGGTTCTTATTCTGGTATTTCCGTTTGTATTTATGTTTCCTCCTGATTTGGGCTCAAACACCAGAAAATATCTCTATCAGGCGTTTGTATTTATTATATTTTTTAATGTTGTTACGGCAACTCAGTCAAAGGCGGCGTTTATCGGTTTCTGGGTGGAGGTCGTAATAATAATCTTAACCAACATAAGATACCTGCCATTTATGGTGATGCTTATGCCTCTTGGACTTAACACAATACTTCAAAATATTGGTAAGCTGTGGCAGGCGGCGGGACAGGGCGATGTTGCCATGAATATTATAAGCCTTTTCAGGCAGTTCTGGAAATATGGGTTTGGCTTAAGTCAGGAAGCGGTTATGAATATATATAATACTGAGGGACTAATCGGAACGGAAATGACATATATAAGTCTTGTTTCGGATATAGCTGCGATACTTATGGTTTTGTTTTTAGCCTATATATTAAGACTTGCACACTCTACCCTTACGGCTATGTTTTCGCCCGATAAAAGATACAAAAAAATGTTTGCGGCAGGCTTTGCTATGCTGATTGGAATATCGGTAGCGTCGTTTGTGGAAACATCGCTTTTCTCATCACGCACAATGCTTGTATACTGGATAATGCTGGGCATTTTGCGGGCGGTGAGAATATTGAAAATGGGCGTTTACGAGCCTTGACAACGCAAAAAAACTGTGATATATTTATTAAGCGCAAAAGCGCGCTTAATATTTGCTGGTGTAGCTCAGTCGGTAGAGCATTTCACTCGTAATGAAAAGGTCGTGGGTTCGATTCCCTTCACCAGCTCCACGGAGCAGCGTGCTGCGCTGCTTTCAAAGCACCCTTTAAAAAAGGGTGCTTTTTGTTCGCTCCGCCGCTGCTCCTTTTTCGCAAAAAGTCACGCTCGGCTCGTCTGTTCGTTTGTAAACGCGCTCACGACGACTCGCTGTCGCTACCAACTTTTTGCGAGCAGTCTGATTTAAGGTAGCGTGCTGCGCTGCTTTCAAAGCACCCTTTAAAAAAGGGTGCTTTTTTTACATAATTATTTACAAAATGCGTCTTTTGTGTTAGAATTACACTATGGGGGTGAAAGAGATGCACAAAAAAATGGGGCAGATATTTAAAAAAATATTGCTGCTTTTTTTGGCGTGCATTATGGTAATTATAATTTTACCGCCCGTAATTTTTTATAATGTAGCTGATACAACTGACTATGGCGAGTTTTTAAGAATTTCGCCCTCTGTTGAAGATTACTCAAAAACAAGAGGAGAATTTGCAGATATTTCAAAGGGAGAAAACGCCTCTTATGAGTTTGATTTCAGCCACTTTAAAAAAACCAACGCACAGGATATTGTCTCTGCGAAGATAAGACTTGCCTTTTTAAGCGGGAGCGGGAGCGTTGATAATCGTATTTCTGTCAAGGTTGGAAACTTTCAGAAATTTGCTGTCATTAACCCTGATACCAAAAGCGACGAACATGCGCTTTGGGAAATAGATGTTACAGACTATATTAAAGAGCTTATAAAGGTAAGTGTATATAATTTAAAAATAGAGCTTTCGTGTGAGAATAATATAGGCCCCCTTGTGGGAACGGGTAAAAGTTTTGACCCATCAATGAGACCCTACCTTAAAATTGCCACGGGTCAGTGGGTGGATATAGATGCACCCACACTTAAAAGGGCAGAGGTTTTAAACACGGTATATGTTTCAAAAAATGACCCTGACATTACGGCCGGGACTCTTACAAGAGACAGAGTTTATGCAGGAAAGGGAAATGTAACATACATCAGCGTAAAACTAAATCAGGCAGCGTTTTTAGGAGAGGCAAGCTCTGCGATTTTATCCCTTGAAAAACAGAGTTCTGCCGATGCTGATGTTGAGGTTCATTGTCTTAACAACGACGAATGGACGCCTGAGTCTTTAAGCGGCGGCGCTTTGCCCGGCGGGCCTGAAATGACAGTCAAAAATATGACACTCAAGGGCACAGGGAGAGTAAACATTGATGTAACGCAAGCGATAAACGAGGCGCGCAAAAAAGGAATAGATGCGCTGACATTTTATATAGTTGCAAAGGGAAGCTCTTTTGCGACATTTTCATCGGGCGCCGATATGTATATAGAGGAAACAGATGATAAAAATCTGATTTGTGCTTTAGAGGGCGGAGTATATGCGCTCTCAAATAACAATCCTGAAAAGGTTACCACTAATTTAAGGAAGATGTATACTGCAGAAAATGGCGAAAAAGCAGATATTTTATGGAGTCAATATGAGGATGAGGGCGTTTTGCGCGTAACCAGAGAGGGAGAGATTATAAGGCCTCTGTGGTATGAGCCTGATGCAGAAGTATTTGTAAAAGCTGAAATTTCTTCGGGTAATCATAAAATTATGCGGGAGTTTAATATAACCATTGCAAAGGAAGAAAAACCAAGCTATAAAGGTTACGAGTTCGGAAATTATATTAACATAGGAAAAAGTGCCAGCGAAAAAGACGCTAAATTTGAAAGCATACGAACCAGCGGAACAAAAAGACGCTGGACGGGCGGGGGATATTCTGACTACAGAACATTATCTGAAAACGGAGTTATGCTGCTTAATCTGTCCTGCGACAGCGAGGGTGATAATTATATAACTTTTAAACTATGGAAAAAGGATGAGCCGTGTGTTATGAGTCTTGCGGACTGCTTAAGCGGTGACGAAATGCTGATTAAAACACCGCCTGCAGAGGAGGATGACGGCTTTATATACGCAACATATAAGTTGCCCATAGGCTTTACGAGCGGAAAAGACAGTGTAAGCCTCAGACTTTCTTCAAAAGAGGAGTCCTGCGGAATATATGGTGTATATATTACAGACAGTGCATATTTTAACCCTGCTGAATTCAAAGCCCACGGCGAAAAAATTGTAGAAAATTCGCTTTCGGGAAGTACCGCCCAAAGCATAAAAATCGATAAAGAGAACAATAGAGTAACGCTTGTAAGCAGAGACGGCAAAGCTGTATTTGAGCTTGGAGAAGATACGGCAACGGTTTCGCAGACGCTTAAGAGTTACAGCCGATATTCAAGCAGCTGCCCGCAGATAGCAGAGAATGGGGTTGAAGCTGTAGATTACGGCGAATATAAGCTTATATGGAACGAGACAGAAACAGAAAGACCTATTCCGTATGGCAAATTGGAAATGTCCGGTGTATACAAAGATGTGGAAACGGGCGCATATTATACATTTTTTGAGGATTGGCAAACAGACGATGTGCAGATTATTCCCCAAAATGCTAAGATTTACAACGGCAGAGAACACAGGATAAAAGCGGGGGAGACTATGGTGCTTGTTCATATAGCGAATCCGATGCGGGAATCTGCGTGGATGGTCAGTATGGTAAATGGGGTGGCGCTTTCTGAAATAAGGTTTGATAAAGAACGCCTTAGTGATATTCAGGTAATGCTTATGGGAAGTCTTCCTGATGAAGTTAATACAGCGCAGGCTATTCTCGGCATATATGAAAATGATAAACTTGTTTCTATGCACAAAAGGAATTTTAAAATTTTAAAGGGAGAGAGCGTATACGACATTGATTTTTCAAAAGATGAAATATATGTAAATGAAAATCAGTCTCTCAGAATTTTTGTTATAGACAAAACCCAAAAACTTACCGAGGTACAACCGCTGATAGAGATAAGTTGAAAATTGAAAATTAAAATAGCTTTTCGCTCTTGCGAAAAGCTATTTTGTTATAGTAAAGTCCCGCCCTCCTTATATAAGGAGGGTTTTCATTTTATCAAATTTTCACTATTTCGTTCGAATATGAAACCAATTTCATTGACAAATCTATTGCGCGGGCGGATTTTCAATTTTTATATTATCAACATTCTCGCAATAACTGCGGACATAATAATCCCGCAGAGGTCGGCAGAGAGTGCCGACGCGGTTGTATGCCTTGTGTTTTTTATTTTTACAGCGCCAAAATACACGGCGATTGTGTAAAATGTAGTTTCTGTTGAGCCCATCATAACCGATGCAATTTTGCCCGCAACCGAGTCAGGACCAAGGATTGCAAAAATATCGGTGACAATGGCAAGCGAGGCACTCCCTGACACAGGGCGAAGAAGGGCAAGGGGTAAAACCTCAGCCGGAAGTCCCACAAGTTTTAGTGCAGGTGTAAGAGCTGATGCGATAATCTGAAGCGCTCCGCTTTCTCTGAACATATTTATAGAAACCATAAGTCCGACAAGGGCGGGAAGTATGCCAAGCATACAATTTGCGCCATCTTTTGCGCCGTCTATAAAGCAGTCATACACGCCGATTCGCTTTATAAGTCCAAAAATTACAAAGACTGCGATAAATGCGGGCATTGCAAAAATTGATATATAGTTCATATTCGTCGTTTCTCCAGAATTTTAGTAACGGATATTCCGCAGATAAGGGCGAGAATACTTACAATCCAGACGGGGACAATGACCTCGCCGCTGTTTGCGCTTCCCCAAATCTCACGCATTGAAATAAGCGTTGCGGGGATAAGCTGAATTGACGCGGTGTTTAAAACCACAAGCATACACATTTCATTTGTTGCAGTCCCCTTGTTTTTATTGACTTTATCAAGCTCCTTTACCGCTTTTATTCCAAAAGGGGTTGCGGCGTTTCCCAAACCTAAAAGATTGGCTACTATATTCATAACAATTGCACCCATTGCGGGACTATCCGCTTTTATATGCGGAAAAAGCAACCGCAGTATGGGGTGCATAATTTTTGAAAACACATTCATAAGCCCTGATTTTTCACCTATTTTGGCAAGCCCCGTAAAAAGACACATTATGCCAAGCAGAGATATACAGCTCTCAATTGCTTGCCCTGCGCCCTGGACAGCGGCAGCGGCTGTCTGTTCTACCCTGCCCGTAAAAAGGGAAATAACTAAAGATATGACTATCATACCGCCCCATATTTTGTTCATCATAATTATCACCAATATATAAATATTCGCAACTTAAACTCTTTATGTTGCAAAGTTTAAGCGTTTTGTGTATAATAAGTGCGAGGTAATTCTTATGAAGATTGATAAAAATGAGGTTTTGAGATATTTAAAGGCAAAACCCGATGAAAGCATTATAAAGTTAATAGATGATTGTGGGGATGAGCTTTTGAGCATCGCAAAGCCAAAGACTGTGCTAAAAGAATTTACTCTTACACATAATCCTCTGTGTATAGAGGGGATACAACTTAAAGGCAAGAGCATAGCAAAGTTTTTAGACGGATACGCAACTTGCTCTTTGCTGGGTGCAACGCTTGGTGTTGAGGTTGATGCTCTTATTTTAAAAGCTCAGGCAACCGATATGGCAAGAGCGGTGGTGCTTGATGCGTGTGCGACTGATTTAATAGAAAAGGTGTGCGATTCTGTCAGCGGCAAGCTGCGATTTAGCGCGGGATACGGGGATTTTCCCATTGAGTTTCAAAAAGATATGGTAAGGCTTCTTGATATAGAAAGAAAGATAGGGGTATATCTTACGGATTCGTATCTTTTAACACCCACGAAATCTGTAACGGCAATTGTACGGGGAAAAATTAAGGAGTTATAGAATATGAAAATACTCGATTATATAAAAGAAAATATTTTAATATTTGACGGCGCAATGGGAACGATGCTTCAGGAAGCGGGACTTCCTGCGGGCGGGCTTCCTGAAAGCTATAACATAACAAATCCCGACATAGTTGAAGATATACACAAAAGCTATGTTAAAGCGGGCGCAGATGTAATTACAGCCAACACATTTCAGGCAAACGAATTTAAGCTGGCAGAGAGCGGGTACACTGTTGAAGAAATAATTGAAAAGGGCATCTCTCTTGCTAAAAAGAGCGGGGCAAAATATGTAGCGCTTGATATGGGGCCGCTCGGTCAGCTTATGAAGCCGATGGGCACGCTTACCTTTGAAAAAGCGTACGACGCTTTTAAGCGACAGGTTGTGGCAGGAGAGGCGGCAGGGGCAGATGTGGTTCTGCTTGAAACAGTTTCTGATATATTAGAGGTAAAGGCGGCGGTTTTAGCGGTTCGTGAAAACACGGATTTGCCTGTATTTGTAAGCCTTAGCTATCAGAGCGATATGCGCACATTTGTCGGCTGTGACCCTAAAACTGCGGCGATTGCACTTTCCGCCCTTGATGTAGATGCAATTGGCGTAAACTGCTCTCTGGGACCGAAAGAGCTTGAAAATATTGTTGATACTTTGCTTGAGTATTCAAGCGTACCCGTTTTGGTTCAGCCAAATGCGGGGCTTCCTAAAATAAAAGACGGGCAGACTGTCTATGAGGTAGAACCAAAGGAATATAGCCGATATATCTGTGAGTTTGCGCAAAAGGGCGCGGCAATTCTTGGCGGGTGTTGCGGCACTACCCCCGATTTTATAAGAGAAGTCTGTGAGAATTTAAAGAGCAGAAAACGCACAAAAACCAATCCCAAAAGCATAACAGCCATAACATCGGGCACAAAAACTGTGGAGTTTGACAATAACATCACTGTAATTGGCGAGAGAATAAATCCCACGGGGAAAAAACTTTTAAAAGAAAAGCTGAGAGAAAGAGATTTTAATTATATAATGAGCGAGGCAATAAAGCAGAGCGAAAATGGCGCAGATGTCTTAGATGTAAACTGCGGACTGCCCGAAATTGATGAAAAAGCTGTTTTAACGCGGGCAGTTGAGGAAATTCAGGCAGTTGTAAATCTGCCGCTTCAGATAGACAGCTCAGATGCTTCGGCAATAGAAAGCGCTGTTCGTATGTATCGCGGAAAGCCCATCATCAACTCGGTATGCGGTAAAAAAGAGAGTATGGATGCCATTTTACCAATCGTTAAAAAATATGGCGCGGCAGTTGTGGCGCTTACCTTAGATGAGCGGGGCATTCCCGAGACAGCGGAAGAAAGGGTAAAAATCGCAGAAAAGATAATTAAGACTGCCAAAGAGTATGGCATTGACAAAAAAGATATAATTGTAGATTGTCTTGTGCTTACTGCGTCTGCTCAGCAGGCACAAGTAAAAGAGACAATAAAGGCGGTAAACCTTATAAAAACCGGGCTGGGAGTTAAAACTGTGCTTGGCGTCAGCAATGTCTCTTTCGGACTTCCAAACCGTCCGCTTTTAAATTCGGTATTTTTAGGGGCGTGTTTTGGAGCGGGACTTGATTCTGCAATAATTAATCCTATGTCAGATGCGGTTATGGACACGGTGAGGGCATTTCGTGTGCTGAATAATACTGACCGAGACGCAAATGAGTATATACCCCGCTATGCAGAGACGGCTGAAAAAACAGTTCAAAAAACAGAGTTAAGTCTTAAAACCCTGATAGAAACGGGCCAGCGCGAGCAAGCGGCAAGCGTTACAAAGGAACTTATAAAAAGTCAGTTGCCGATGGAGATTATTGATGATTTTATTATTCCTGCGCTTAACGCGGTAGGGGATAAATACGAAAAGGGAATAATTTTTCTGCCTCAGCTTATGCAGTCGGCAGAATCTGCAAAAGCGGCATTTGATATAATTAAGGCAAACAATACGGGGACAAATATCTCAAAAGGCAAGGTTTTGCTTGCAACTGTTGAGGGGGATATCCATGATATAGGCAAAAATATTGCAAGAATGCTTCTTGAAAACTACGGCTATCAGGTGGTGGATTTAGGAAGAAGCGTTCCGCCTGCGGAAATCGTTAAAGCCGCAAAGGAGCAGGAAATCAAGCTGATAGGATTAAGCGCCCTTATGACAACCACAGTTCAAAATATGAAAGAAACCATTGACGCCATCAAAGAGGCGGGACTTTGTGCAAAGGTTATGGTTGGCGGAGCGGTGCTATCGCCCGAATATGCGGATTTTGTAGGGGCAGATTTTTTTGCAGCCGATGCAAAAGCTGATGTGAAAATTGCGGATGAAATTTTTAAGGTGATAAAGTGAGAGAATTTATAATAGATAAAAACAACGAGGGTGTAAGGCTTGACAAGTTTATGCAAAAGGTTATGCCCTCTGTTAAATCAAGTGAAATTTACAAGGCGCTCCGCAAGAAAAAGGTAAGAGTTGGCGGAAAGCACAAGGATGGAAGCTATCGGCTTTTAGAAAATGATGTTGTTTCAATGTATATAAATGACGAATTTTTTGAGAGCGAAAAGCCAAAGTTTGCGTGGATTTGCGCAAAAACTGATGTAAATGTCATATATGAAGATGAAAATATTATAATACTTAATAAGCCATCAGGGCTTGTGTCTCAGGACGACGGCGACTCGCTTGAGAGCAGAATGAGAGCGTATCTTTATAAAAAAGGCGAAATTGACTTAGACGCAGTTCCGCTTTTTGTTCCGTCGCTGTGTCACAGAATTGACCGAAACACCTCGGGCCTTGTAATCGGGGCGAAAAACGCCCTGTATTTGCGAGAGATAAATGAGAGAATTAAAAAACGCGAAATCCGTAAATTTTATCTTTTAAAGACCGAAAGGACCCCTAATCCCGAAAGCGGAGTGATTGAGGGATATCTTAAAAAAGATGAAAAAAGCCGAAAAATGATATTTGCAAATGAGGGCATATATTGTAAAACTGCTTATAAGACATTGAAAAGCGGAAGCCCCGCACTTGTTGAGGCAGAGCTTTTTACGGGAAGAACACACCAGATAAGGGCGGGCTTTGCAAGGCTTAACGCACCTCTTGTGGGGGATGTAAAATACGGCGCAAAAAAAACTGCCGATAAAGATTATCAGCAGCTTATATCTTATAAAATTATATTTGATTTTGATGACGGCAGTTATTTAAGCAAAAAAGAGATACGGATATAAATTTTAAAGTAGATGAAAGAGGTTTAGTGATATTCCAACTTCGTTGGAATATCACTTTTTATTAGTCTTCTCTTTTTCTTCCGCTTTTTGTTCCGGCGTATCATTTTTGGTAGCCAGATCAAAGATTATCTTATCGGCTGTTTGCAGAACAAAATTAAACACTACTAAAACAACAATAATACCGGCAACCACAGAGGAAATTATCATTATTTTCTTTTTATTTTTCATACAAATCACCTCGTCGTCCAAAAATCAATGGTAACATTATACGGTTGTATAGCCCCTGTCTTTTGTGAAACAACCGCAACATCATTAGCAATCGTTCCTAAGCCAATTTCTTTTGACATTTTTATCTCTCCTTTTTGTGTTTTTTATTGCAACAGCAACAAGGTATCGGGTCGGGGTCTTATTTTATCCTAACACAAAAAGGGGCGTCATAGCGTGCCATGCGGGTTTGTCGGGAAAACAAAAAAGCACCGAAATACTCGGTGCTTTTTATGGAGCTGCCCAGCGGATTTGAACCGCCGACCTCTTCCTTACCAAATAAGCGGCTTACACCGCTTAAAAGTGTGGAAAACCCCATAAAAAGCCTTGTTTTACCGTGTGTTTACTTCGCTTTTAATATCCTATAGTACCCCATAAAATACTACTTTTTCCGTCGTGTTGTAGTACGAATTGTAGTATACTACAGCTGATAACATAAGACAGGTATAGTATAATATACTATATGTATATCTATAAATACATACTATACAATATTATAAATATTTATTTTAATTTATA
>JAZNPN010000031.1:0-18116 GCA_045589715.1 Clostridia bacterium
TCGGGAATAATCACGGGGATAAATAAAGGGCAGCTCATATCTTCTATTGGAAACATCATAGATACATTCGATATGTCATACAATCCCTCATATAGAATATTTGCATTAGCAAGTCTTTTATCTCTAATGTTATTTATGTTCCACGATTCAACCTTTTTTAATGACCAATCATCAATTCTTGTATCCGAATAGTTTTTAGCGAGCCATTCATTACTTTTTGAAAACAGTTTCATAAATTGTGTTTTGTAATCAGTATCTTTGTTTTCCAAGTACTTATTTTTAATAAGCATCGCATTTTTTTTATATTCGATGTATTGCTTTTCAACATCTCTATCGGGTTTTGCTTTAAGTGTACCCTTTTTCTTTCCGCAAAATCCCCCAGAAATTAATGCATCCCATTTTCTCAAAGATGCCACACAATAATCACTATAAGAATAGAATGACCGATTTTGTGAAAATAAACTGTGTGTAATATCCTCTATTATTATGCCGCCTCGTTTCCTAAACACATCTAACAGTTCACAAGGATAATTGCTCCTAAACCCAAAATAATTACATATCACAAGAACATCGCACTCATCAGGGATGTCCAAATTTATTAGCAATCCGTCGTTCCAATCAATCCGATAGAAATCAATATTCCAACCTGCTTTTTCAAAGGGTATTATCATAGATTCACAACAATACGACGGAAGTAATACTTTAGCTTTGTTATGTATATCCTTTATAACAGTTTCATATGCTGTTCTGCCAGAGAAAGTAAAAGAAAAATCTTCGCAACAACTTAATCTGCTTACTAAATCTTTTTCTTTAAAGGTGCCGGATGTCTCAATCCAATGAAATTCACTTCCAATTTCTTTCATCATATTCATCCTTCAAAATGGAATACTCAATTAAATTGTGATATTCGCCATTTTTATAAACACGCTGCCTTAATATGCCATCTATTTTAAATCCGAGTTTCAGCCATAACTTCTTGCTAGCTTCATTTCTTTCGATTACTCCTGCATATAGGCAATTTAAGTTAAGTTCGTCAAAACAATATGAAACTAGCAATTTTACAGAGTGTTCTGCTATTCCTTTGCCTCGTGCCGGCTTAAGTAATTTTATATTCAGGTTACCGCTTCGATTTTTCAAATCTAAGTTTGATATTGATATTATGCCGGCAAAACCCACAGTTTTGCAATCTATTGCATACCTTATTGTTGTTTCGTGTTTTAGTTCCGATATCCATTTTTTTTGATTGCTTAACGAAACAGGGAATGAATATCCTACTACTGAATTTTCAATTTCCGGATCATTAATCATTTCCATTAGCTTTTCTGCATCGGTTTCTTCTATGGCACGCAAAACGACAAGATCATCTGTTAATATCATATACATTCTCCCTTTGCTTTTTTCTATATGTATCAAAGTCTATAGCTTTACCTTCGCCTCTAACTACAATACCATCCCTTTTTACCGCTTTTGCAACAGTTAAAAATATAATTTTTAGATCATTAATAAATGTAATATTATCAACATACTCCGTATCATATGCAAATCTTTCTTCCCACTGAAGATTATTTCTCCCGTTAATCTGAGCCAATCCACTAAGGCCGGGTCTTACATCATGTCGCCTGAATTCCTCCGGAGTATAATAGCCTAAATACCTTACGGATAGGGGCCGTGGGCCTACAACGGACATATCACCTTTTAAAATATTAAAGGCTTCAGGAAGTTCGTCGAGGCTGGTGCTTCTCAGAAATCTTCCGAACTTGGTCAGCCTTACATCGTCCGGCAAAAGATTGCCATTTTCGTCAGTTTCATCAGTCATTGTCCTGAACTTATACAGCATAAATATTTTTCCGTCTTTTCCGGGTCTTGGTTGTCTGAACAACACGGGACTTCCGAGATTTACTCTTACTAAAACTGCAACAATTATGTAAAGCCAGCAGAAAACCACAATCGCAGCCACGGCACAAACGATATCAAAGAGGCGTTTTGTATATTTTCTATACATAAAAACACCTCTTTATAATGTCAATTACTTTATCTTGTTGTCCGTTTGTCATTTTTATATCTGACGGCAGGCATAAGCCACGGGCAAATATATCCGCCCCCACATCTCCCTCAACCGATACAAAATCATTGTCTTTAAAGACGGGCTGCATATGCATTGGTTTCCATATAGGCCTTGATTCAATATTTTCGTTTTCAAGAGTAGTGCGAATTTTTTCGGGGGTAACTTTATCGACGATTTCTTTATCTATTGTAAAGCAACTAAGCCAGAAATTTGGTTCACTGCAGTCTAAATACGGGTTCATTTCAACAGGGGTATCCGCAAAGGCTTCCTTGTATCTTTTGTAAATTTCAGTCTTTTTTGCTTTGTGTTCCTCAATATGTAAAAGCTGGCCTCTGCCAATGCCTGCAACAACATTACTCATCCGATAGTTATAGCCGATTTCGCTAT
The DNA here is from genome assembly GCA_045589715.1 of Clostridia bacterium. Lineage (GTDB taxonomy): Bacteria > Bacillota > Clostridia > Monoglobales > Monoglobaceae > UMGS1820. The sequence goes on from JAZNPN010000031.1 coordinate 2,453, forward strand.
GCTGATACCAGGGGGCTGCATCGCGGGCCTGTGTTGAGAAAAATCTGACCTTTTGAACAGCTTCTTCATCGTCTGATAAGAACATACCTCCGCCTGATGTAGTAATGATTTTGTTGCCGTTAAAGCTGATAGCGTTGTATTTTCCAAATGTGCCTGTTTGTCTTCCCTTATATGTCGCTGACAAAGACTCTGCAGCGTCTTCGATAAGTGTAACATTGTATTTGTTACATAATCTGACAATTTCATCGAGTTTAGCGGGGGTACCGTAAAGATTTGCAACCGCAACTGCTTTTACTCTGCCCTGATATTTTTCAAGTGCCACTTCCAATGCTTCAGGTGACATATTCCAGGTGTCACGCTCTGAATCAATAAATACTTGTTCTCCGCCAAGATAGCTGACAGGGTTTACAGTTGCTGCAAAGGTTAAATCAGAACATAAAACAATGTCTCCGTTTGTAACCCCTGCAAGTTTAAATGCCATATGCAAAGCGTGAGTGCCTGCAGTCATTGCTGCGGCTGCCTTGCAACCCACATATCTCGAAATTTCATTCTCAAGCTCAGTGACATTTTTGCCAAGAGGAGCTACCCAATTTGTGTCAAACGCCTCCTTGACAAACTCCTGTTCTTCTCCGTGCATGGTAGGTGAAGATAACCAAATCTTATCTTCCATATAACTTTCACGCCCTTCTGTGTGTGACAAATTCGCAAAATTATAGACAATTATTGCTATATTCTCACAAAATTCAACATATGAATTTGCACACATTTATACATAATGTATGATATCATATTATAATGATAAAGTCAACGACAAATTTGGCGCGCACAGCATCTAAATATTGTTTGTTTTGTAATATTTTTCACTTTACAAAATTAGAGTTGTTTTTTTTGGTAAAATATAATATAATGTTAAGAACGGATTGAGCGGTAGGAGTGATTGAATGAGTGAAAATATAAAATCCAAAAGCGCGGCATCCTTTGTTCAGGGTGCGCTTATCTTAGGAATTGCAAACTTTATAGTTAAAATTATAGGCGCAGTATTTAAGATACCCCTTATAAATTTAATAGGTGACGACGGCAGCGGATATTTCAATGTGGCATATCAGATATACACATTTATGTTTATAGTTGCGACAGCGGGATTCCCCACAGCTATTTCAAAAATGGTATCTGAGGCACAGGCTAAGGGCGATGAGGGCGAAGCGATACAGATATTTAAGATTGCGTTTAAGTTTCTGGCAATACTTGGTCTTATAGGAACTCTTATTTTATTCCTTTTTGCGGATAAACTTGCAAACCTTGTGGGTATTCCTGACGCATCGCTTGGCATTGCGGCTATTGCCCCTGCGGTATTTTTTGTGGCGTTAACTTCTGCATACCGCGGGTATTTTCAGGGCAGACAAAATATGTATCCCACCGCCTTGAGCGAGGTGGCAGAGTCTACGGGTAAAATGCTGATAGGTCTTATTCTTGCCGCATTCTTTATGAATATGACTGTAAATCCTAGCTATAGCGACGGTGTTTCGATTGCTTTAAGAGAGGTTGCATCTCCACATACAAGAACTGTGCTGGCATCAGGCGGTGCAATCTTTGGTGTAACCTTTGGTACGCTTGCGGCGTGCCTTTTGCTCAGCATAATTTATCTGGTTCACCGCATAAAAAATAAAGTTCCAAAAAGTGAAAAATCTAATAAGGGTATACTTAAAATGCTTGTTATGATTGCGATACCGATAACTATCGGAGCATCGGTTTCAAGCCTTACAACCCTTATAGATATGGGAACAATCAGCAGACGCCTTATTGTAAGACCTGAGGTATTTGAAAATTATGCATTTATGTTTAAAGAGGGAACAAGCTTTTTTGAAAAGGCTGTGGCTGAGGGCTGGCAAGGGGCAGAGCTTTTGCGACAGCAGGCGGCTACCCTTTACGGAATGTATACAGGCAAGGCTCTTACGATGTTTAATCTCCCGCTTACGCTGGTTGTGGCGCTCGGAACAAGTATTGTTCCCGCGATTTCTGCATCTGTTGCAAAGTCAAAGAGGATTGAGGGCAAAAATATAACCGAGAGTGCACTCCGTATTGCTGTGCTTTTTGCGGCACCCTGCACATTTGGTATGGCGGCACTTTCCAGAGAAATATTGAATTTGTTATATGGTGACTACAATGCTTATTCTGTACTTAGTATCCTGTCGTTTGCCATTATCCCTGTCGCACTTGTTCAGGTGTCAAATTCGGTGCTTCAGGCGTATGGCAGGGTATATAAACCTGTAATCCATATGATTATCGGCGGAACGGTCAAGGTTTTAGTAAACTTTTTCTGCATACCCTATCTTGGCATTGACGGCGCACCTGTTGGAACGGGTATTTGCTATCTCATAATTGCGATTTTAAATATCCGCGAAATCATTAAAGAGGCGGGAATTGAATTTAAGTGGGGAAGCTTTATAATAAGACCGGTACTTGCGGCGGCTGTGATGGGTGCGGTAGGAGTCGGACTTTCAATGAATATCTCCATCAGCAAATTCTGGTGCATAGTTGAAATCGGTATTTGCGTACTGGTTTATGCAGTAGCCGTATTTGCATTAAAAGCCGTGCAGAAAGCGGACATTTTAACACTCCCAAAAGGCGATAAAATAGCGGCAGTTTTAGAAAAATACAAACTTGTAAAGTAGGAAAATATATGGAACTTAAGAAAGAAAAATATACATTTGAAGATTTTGTTGAGATAATCGGGCGTCTCAGAGCGCCGGACGGCTGTCCCTGGGACAGAGAGCAAACTCATGAGAGTATACGCAAAAATCTTGTTGAGGAAGCGTATGAGCTGGTCGAGGCAATAGATAGCAAAAATCCCGAAAAAATTGCGGACGAGAGCGGAGATGTGCTCTTGCAGGTTGTTCTTCACGCACAAATTGCAAAGGATAACGGCGAGTATGACATAAACGATGTGACAGACGCGGTTTCGCGCAAAATGATACACCGCCACCCTCATGTGTTCGGGGATGTAAATGTTAAAAACAGCGACGAGGTTGTTGATAACTGGGCGGCAATCAAGAGGGCTGACAGAGAGCAAAAGACCGTTGCGGATGAGCTTAAAGGGGTGTCTAAGTATATACCGACCCTTATGCGGGCTCAGAAAATTTACAAAAAGGCAATAAAATCGGGATATGAGTATCAGGCAGATGCAACCGATAAAGGCGAAACAGAAATAGGTAAAATGATTTTTGATATTGCGGCGGCGTGTGCTAAAAAAGGGGTGGACCCCGAAATTGCGCTTTCAGGATATATAGAAAAATTTATTTCTGATTTTGAGGCTTATGAAAAGGAGAACAGCAGATGAGACTTGACAAGTATTTAAAGGTTTCAAGACTTATAAAACGCCGCACGGTTGCCAATGAGGCGTGCGACGGAGGCAGAGTTTCAGTGAACGGAAAGGTAGCCCGCGCGTCATATGATGTAAAAGTTGGTGACGAAATCACGATTTTATTCGGTGCAAAGCCCGTTTCGGTAAGGGTGACTGAGGTTAAAGATTCTGCGTTTAAAGATGATGCAAGGAATATGTACGAAGTAGTTGAATAAGATAAAAAAATCCGTTCCTAAGGGTTGACACAGGAGCGGATTTATTTTATACTTAAATATATATAACTATTTTCGGAAGGAATGAAAGAAACTTGGCTGATAACAAGAAATTAGTAGAAGAAATTACCCCTATGGGCGAGGATTTTGCCCGTTGGTATACGGATATAATTAAAAAGGCACAGCTTTGCGATTATTCGGGAGTGCGCGGTTGTATGGTAATTCAGCCGTATGGCTATGCAATATGGGAAAATATTCAGAAAAATCTGGATGCCCGTTTTAAAGAAACAGGCGTTGAAAATGTTTCTATGCCTATGTTTATCCCTGAGAGTCTTTTGCAAAAGGAAAAAGACCATGTAGAAGGTTTTGCCCCCGAGGTTGCATGGGTTACTCACGGAGGAACGGAAAAACTTCAGGAAAGACTTTGTGTAAGACCGACATCAGAGACTCTCTTTTGTGAGCACTACGCAAATGTTGTGCGTTCATACAGAGACCTTCCAAAGCTATACAACCAGTGGTGTAGCGTTGTAAGATGGGAAAAAACTACCAGACCATTTTTGAGAAGTATGGAATTTTTGTGGCAGGAGGGACATACTGCTCATGCAACTGCAGAAGAAGCACAACAAAGAACAATCCAGATGCTCAATGTATATGCTGATTTTTGTGAGGAAGTTCTTGCAATCCCTGTTGTAAAGGGACAAAAGACTGATAAAGAGAAGTTTGCGGGTGCAAACGAGACATATACAATCGAAAGTATGATGCACGACGGAAAAGCACTTCAGTCGGGTACAAGCCATAACTTTGGTGATGGTTTTGCAAAAGCGTTTGGAATTCAGTACCTGAATAATGAAAACGAGCTTTCGTATGTTCATCAGACATCGTGGGGAATGTCTACCCGTATAATCGGTGCTATAATTATGGTTCACGGCGATGATGCAGGACTTAAGCTACCGCCTCGTATCGCGCCGATTCAGGCAGTTATCGTTCCTATCGCTCAGCACAAAGAGGGCGTTCTGGAGAAAACGGAGGAGCTTCGTGCGCGGCTTTCTAAGGATTTCAGAGTAAAACTTGATGACAGCGACAAGTCTCCGGGATGGAAGTTTAGCGAATATGAGATGAGAGGTGTTCCTGTCCGCATAGAGCTCGGACCTAAGGATATTGAAAATAATCAGGCTGTTTTAGTCAGCCGTATCGACAGAAGCAAGACATTTGTGTCTCTTGATAATATCGAGGAAGAATTACAAAAACTTCTCGACAAAATCCAGCAGCAGATGTACGATGCAGCACTTAATAACAGAGAAAGTAAGACTTCGACTGCTAAAACTTACGATGAGTTTAAGCAGATTGTTGAAGAAAAAGGCGGTTTCGTAAAGGCTATGTGGTGCGGAGATGAAAGCTGCGAACTCAAAATCAAAGAGGACACGGGAGCTACATCAAGATGTATGCCTTTTGAGCAGGAAGAAATTTCTGATACTTGTATCTGTTGTGGCAAAAAAGCTGACAAAATGGTTTATTGGGGTAAAGCATATTAAATTTTCGGAGGTGGTTTTAAATGGCGTGGTGGGAAAAATTTTATCATTCAATGGTCAATCAGCTTGCGCTGTTTGGACTCTCCGACATAATTGATATTTTAATTGTATCCTATGCTCTCTATCGCGCATTTAAGTTCATAAGGGATACCAAAGCGGTTCAGCTTTTAAAGGGTGTCGTTTTGGTTGTTATAATCACTCAGGTGAGTTATTTTGCAAAGCTCAATACTGTGTATTATATACTTAGTAACTTTATGCAGCTTGGTATGATTGCGCTTCTTATAGTTTTTCAGCCTGAGCTTCGCAGAATATTGGAGCACACGGGAAGAACAACAGGTAAGATGTTTACTCAGCATAATGAGTTTGGAGCAGAGGTGCAGCAGGTTATTCGTGAAATTTCAAGGGCGGCACAGACTATGTCCAACTCCAGAACGGGTGCGCTTATTGTCCTTGAGAGAGAAGATAATATCGATACGCTTATAAGCTCAGGGGTGGCTATATCAGGTGCCGTTACGAGTGAACTTTTAGAGAATATTTTTGTCCCTGATACTCCGCTTCATGATGGCGCGGTTATAATCAGAGATTGCAAGGTAGAAAAGGCGAGCTGTGTGCTTCCCATATCTCATAACCCCAATATTAAGACTTCGTATGGCACAAGGCATCGCGCCGGCATCGGCGTATCTGAAGAATCAGATGCGATTGCTGTAATTGTATCCGAAGAAACGGGCAGAATATCTCTTGCAGTAAGAGGAACGCTTACCACCGGATATAACGAGGATTCGCTAAGAACAAAGCTTGTTGAGCTCAATGGTGATGCTGAGGAAAACAATGAGAGCAAAAGCAAATTCAGAGTGCCGGGACTTCAAAAAAGGGGGCGCCGCTGATGAAAAAATTTTTTGCAACCGACAATGCGCTTAAGATAATATCTTTTTTGACCGCTATTGCAATATGGATATATATTGCAATCGTTATGGACCCTGCCATTGAAGTTACTGTCAGGGATTTGCCTATACAATTTGTAGGGCAGGAATATCTGGCTGAAAAAAATCTTGCCATAATTAACGAAAATACAACGACGGTCACTGTGAAAATAAAGGGCAGCCGTAAAAAAATGGGCAACAACGATATGAAAACCATAATCGCCAAGGCGGATGTTTCAGAAATTACCCAGATTGGAACTCATTCTATTCCCATAGAGATAATAATTCCTTTTGAAAGTCAGGGGATTTCTTCACAGAACTTTTATTCAGTTGATGTAAATATAGAAAAGATATCTAAAAAAACACTTGATATACAAGTGAAAACAACGGGAACGCTTGCCCAGAATTATATAGCGGGCGATTTGACGATTGAGCCTGCAAAAATCATTATTACGGGTGCCGAATCCGCAGTTGAGAAAATTTCCAAAGCAGTGGTGACTCTTGATTTTGCGGGAGGAGATGTTGATATAGACAAAAATCTGCCCATCACTTTCTATAACGAAAACGATAAGGCGATTTCATCTCTTGATGCAATTTTTAAGAGAGTCAGCTCAGATGTTCAAACAGCCACAGTACATTGCCCCGTTTTAAAAATTATTGATGTAGAGGCAAGGGCGTATTTTGGCTGGCAGGATATACCTGATGGATTTAAGTATAAAACAGAGCCGTCTACTCTCCGTATTTACGGCGATGACGCCAAGGTATATACACTTACCGAGATAAAAACACGGGAAATTTCCATTGAAGAGTTGAAGGAAAGAAAAAAACTTAAGGTTAAACTTGATATTCCTTACGGAGTAAAAATTTTGAATGACATTTCAGAGGTAGAGATTTCTATTGAGGAATAGAAACGGTGAGAATATGCAGATAGTCATAAACAATATAAAAATGCCAATCAACCATACTGAAAATGATGTAATAATGGCCGCACGAGAAATTGTGCGGTCAAATTGCATTTCTGCAAAGAATTTTTGCATATATAAGCAATCAATTGACGCAAGACGCAAAAATAACATTCACTATGTTTATGCAGTTACTGCTCAAACGGAAAAGAGCGTAAATTGTGCAAATATTACGGAGATTAAACAGAATGGAAAGATTGAAATACCCAAAACCAATCTGAAAGAGCGCCCCGTCGTTGTCGGTCTTGGACCCTGCGGGTTATTTGCAGCATATATTCTTGCTCTGTCTGGAAATCCGCCTGTAATAATTGAGCGTGGCGGAGATGTTGATGAAAGAGTAAAAAAGATAGATGCTTTCTGGAAAGACGGTGTCCTTGACCCGAACACAAATGTTCAGTTCGGCGAAGGCGGAGCGGGGACTTTTTCTGACGGAAAGCTGACCACACGGATAGGTGATGTGAGACAGAGATTTGTGCTTGAGAGTTTTGCCGAGTTTGGTGCACCTGAGGAAATTCTATATAAAGCAAAGCCGCATATTGGAACAGATATGTTAAGAGATGTTATAAAAAATATGCGAAGAAAGCTCATAGAACTTGGTGCAGAGGTAAGATTTAACACTTGTGTTACTAATATTAACATAAAAAATGGCAAAGTATCTGAAATTGAATTAAATAACTCAGAGAGCATTAAAACGGGCAAACTTATTCTGGCAATCGGTCACAGCAGCCGTGATACCTATGAGGTTATAAACAGAATAGGGGTAAGCCTTGAACCGAAACCATTTGCTGTTGGGGTGAGAATAGAGCATTCGCAAAGGTTCATTGACAGATTGCAGTATGGAAATATCAGCGGTCTGCCGCCTGCAGATTATCGGATTGTGTATAATGGAAAGGAACGCAGTTGTTATTCGTTTTGTATGTGCCCGGGAGGCGTGGTGGTCAATGCCTCAAGCGAAGCAGAAAAGCTGTGCGTAAATGGTATGAGCTATCACAGCCGCGATAAAGAGAATGCAAACAGCGCACTTGTTGTGACTGTAAAACCAACGGACTTTGAAAAAGGAGTTCTTGGCGGAATTGAATTTCAGAGAAAGTATGAAAGTCTTGCTTTTAAAGCGGGCGGTGGAAATGGTAAAGCGCCGGTTCAAAAGGCAGAGGATTTTATACTGGATACCCCTAGTGTTCAGCTTGGGGATGTAACTCCGGGTATAACCACGGGATATAAATTTGCCGAGCTTAAAAATTGCTTGCCCGATTTTGTGACAGATACTTTAAAGGATGGACTTTTAGACTTTGAAAGAAGAATGACGGGATTTTCGTCGGGCGGAGCAGTTTTGACAGGCATTGAATCAAGGACATCGGCACCTGTCAGAATTTTAAGAAAAGATACATTAGAGAGCCAGAATGTCAAAGGTTTGTATCCTGCAGGTGAGGGAGCGGGATTTGCAGGCGGAATTGTAAGTGCTGCAGTTGACGGCATAAGGGTCGCACTCTCAATGCTTGGTGAGGATAAATAACAATTGACAAAGATTGCGATTTAACATATAATTTATAGATAGGAAAATACTGAAAATTTCTATAAAACGAAAAGAGGAAGCAAAAGATGAAATTAGGCATAGTAGGTCTCCCCAATGTAGGTAAGAGTACCTTGTTTAATGCAATAACCCAGGCGGGTGCAGAGTCTGCAAACTACCCATTTTGTACTATCGAACCAAATGTGGGCACAGTTTTAGTGCCCGATTCAAGAATAGATGAGCTTGTTAAGATGTATGACCCTGATAAAACAACATACGCAGTTATTGAGTTTGTTGACATTGCAGGGCTTGTTAAGGGAGCGAGCAAGGGTGAGGGACTTGGTAATAAGTTCTTATCAAACATCCGTGAAGTTGATGCAATTGTCCATGTGGTTCGCGCATTTGAGGATGACAATATCGTTCATGTCGAGGGAAGTGTTGACCCTGTCCGTGATATTGAAACAATAAACTTAGAACTTATTTTATCTGATATTGAAATTCTGGACAGAAGGATAGACAAAACACGAAAGTCATTAAAAGGCGGGGACAAGTCATATCAGTCACAGCTTGATTTTTATGAGAGACTGCGCGAAGTTTTAGAGTCAGGAAAGTGTGCCAGAACAATGGATATGAGCGATGACGAAAAAGAGATGCTTACAGATGTTGCACTTCTTACAATGAAGCCCGTTATCTATGCCGCAAATGTGGCAGAGGATGATTATGCAAAACCTGAAAATGATTTTGTAAAGAAAATCCGTGAGTTTGCCGATACTGAAAAATCGGAGGTAATGGTTATTTCTGCAAGAATTGAAGAGGAAATCGCGACTCTTGAAAAAGATGAAAAAGAGATGTTCTTAGAAGAACTCGGCGCAACTGAGTCAGGCCTTGATAAGCTCATTAAGGCAAGCTATAAATTGCTCGGACTTATCAGCTATTTAACTGCGGGCAAACCCGAAGTCAGAGCCTGGACTATCAGCAAGGGAACAAAAGCACCTCAGGCGGCGGGTAAAATCCATACCGACTTTGAGCGTGGCTTTATCAGGGCTGAGGTTGTTGCATATGATGACCTTATGAATTGCGGAAGTATGACTGCTGCCAAAGAAAAGGGCTTGGTCCGTTCAGAGGGTAAGGAGTATGTCGTAAATGACGGCGATATAATTTTGTTCAGATTTAATGTTTAAATATATTCTTTAGGAGGAATAAATTATGGAATTTTTGGAAAATGTAAAAAGTGTTTTAGCAAAAACAACTCAGACAGTAGCAAAAAAATCAACTGAGGTATACGAATCATCCAAAGTTAAGTACGAAATTTTGACTCTTAAGAACGACATCAGAAAGTTATACAATGAGATTGGCAAGCTCACCTATACTACCATTGTTGATGGTGAAGATTATGGTGACGATGTAAGTATGAAATGCGAAATCGTTAAAGCAAAGCTTGCAAAGATTGAAGCTCTCAAAAACGGGGGATATTCAACAGATATTAAATGTCCGTCTTGCGGCAGACCCTCAGATGCAGAAAGCGACCATTGCGAGTCCTGCGGGGCAGACCTTGCTGTGGATGTTGATGCTGAAGTAGAATAATTTAGATAGGAATGATAGCAAATGAAAATTGCAGTTGACGGACCTGCAGGAGCGGGCAAAAGCACCATTTCAAAGGCGGCGGCACAAAAACTCGGGTTTGTGTATATTGATACGGGTGCTATGTATAGAGCCATAGGATTGGCTGCGGTAAGGCGCGGAGTTGATACAACCGACCATGAAGGTGTTATATCAATACTTGATAGTATTGAAATCAGCATAAAACATAATGAAAGCGGACAGCAGGTGTTTTTAAACGGAGAAAATGTTTCAACCGAGATACGCCTTCCTGAGATTTCTGTTGCAGCATCTAATGTTGCAGTCATCCCCAAGGTTCGTCTAAAACTTGTGGAGCTTCAGCGTGCCCTTGCCGAAAAGGAAGATGTGATTATGGATGGCAGGGATATCGGAACCTATGTGCTTCCCGATGCAGAGGTTAAGGTTTTTTTAACTGCCGATGTAGAAGAAAGAGCGCGCCGCAGACTTAAAGAACTTGTTGAAAAGGGCGTGGAAACTGATTTTGAAGCGGTGAAAGCGGATATGGAATATCGTGATAAGAACGATTCGGGCAGAGAATTTGCCCCGCTTAAACCGGCAGAGGACAGTATTTTTCTTGATAATACACACCTTACGATAGATGAGGCGGTAAATCGTATTTGCGAGATTGCAACCGCTCGAAAGGGTGTGAACTAAATGTTTTATAAATTTGTGCGTGGTGCGGTCAGAATTTTTTATCGCATAGTTTTCAGGGCAAAGGTTGAAGGAATTGAAAATATTCCGAAGGGCGAAAACTTTATCTTTTGCCCCAACCACAAAAGTCTGCACGATGCACCGCTTTTGTCGTGCGTGCCGCTTGATATGCGCTTTATGGCAAAAGAGGAGCTGTTTAGAAATCCGTTTTCCCGGCTCTTTTTTAAGAGTATGGGGGCTTTTCCCGTAAAGAGAGGAAAAACCGATATCGGTGCACTTAAAGCGGCGCTTAAGGTACTTGCAGACGGTGAGATACTTGGTGTGTTCCCTGAAGGCAAGCGTTCTTTTAACGATTATATGGAAAAAGGTAAGCCGGGGGCTGCACTTATCGCTATTAAATCAAGGGTAAAGATTTTGCCCGTAGGTATATGCGGAAAATACAGACTATTTGAGAAAATGATAGTAAGAATAGGTAAGCCAATTGATTTATCAGAGTATTACGGCACAAAACCTGATGGAGAAATTCTGCAACAAATAATCGATGAAAAGGTTATGCCGGAAATTTCGCATCTTTCGGAGGTTCCTACATATGAAAATAGAAATTGCTCCTAAAGCGGGATTTTGTTTTGGTGTTGCAAGAGCGGTAAAAATTGCCTATGAGAAAGCCTCAGAAGGCTCAGTTGTGACTTATGGAATGTTAATTCATAACAAAGATGTTATTGATGAGCTTGAAAAACTGGGTATAAAAACTGTTAAAAGTTTAGAGGAAATCCCCGAAAATTCCAAAGTTATAATAAGAGCACACGGAATTTCCGAACAGGAGCAGAATTTGCTCCTTGAAAAAGGTGCGGAAATAATCGATGCAACCTGCCCGTATGTTAAAAAAATTCATGCAATAGTGAATAAGGCAGAAGGCGATGTAATCATAGTGGGCGACCCTGAACACCCTGAGGTAAAAGGAATTAAGGGTTGGGCAAAAGGCAGAGTATTTGTTGTAAATTCTGAGGATGCGGCAGAAGAGTTGCTCCAAAAAAATCTGTCGGAAAATGTAACAATTGTGGCTCAGACTACCATACGAAAAGATTTTTTCAAAAAAATTGAAAATTTTTCAAAAAAACATTTTACAAATGCTCAAATATTTGATACAATATGTAGTGCAACTGATGAAAGACAAAAAGCGGCAGAAGAACTTGCTCAAAGAGCCGATGCTATGATTGTTATTGGCGGGGCAGAGAGTTCGAATACGAAAAAGCTTTATGAGCTTTGTTTAGAGCATTGTCTAAAAACAGTATGTGTTCAAAATGAAAAAGAATTAAAAAAATATATAAACAGGGGATTTATCCCCACATCTAAAAAATTAGTCGGCATTACCGCAGGAGCATCTACTCCTGAGTCGGTAATCAAGGAGGTCTATTTAACCATGGCGGAAAACAATGAAATGAACTTTGCGGAGGCGCTCGAGGAAACCTTAAAGCCTATCAAATCAGGCGAGGTAGTGAAAGGCGTAGTAATCGGTATCACACCAACTGAAGTACAGGTTGATATCGGCAACAAATATGACGGCGTAATTCCTTTTGACGAACTTACTGACAACTCAAATGCAAACATTTACGACCTTGTTAAGGTTGGCGAAGAGGTTGAGGTATTTGTTGTTCATGTAAGCGACAGAGACGGCGTTGTAACCCTTTCTAAGAAAAAAATCGACGCTGTAAAGGGTATGGAAGAGCTTAGAAACGCGTTTGAAAACAAGGAAGTTTTGACGGGTCGTGTAATCGAGTTGGTAAGAGGCGGCGTTGTTACAATTGTAAATTGCGTACGCGTATTTATCCCTGCATCTGAGTGTGCAGAAAGATTTCTCTCTGACCTTGGTGTTCTTTTGGGAACCGAGCAGAACTTCAGAATTATCAAGATGGATGTTGACAGACGCGGAAGACAGAGAGTTGTCGGCTCTATCAAATCCGTTGCAAAGGAAGTAAGCGAAAAGGCTGCAAGCGAATTCTGGGCAAGTGCTGAAGAGGGTAAGCAGTACAAGGGTACTGTAAAGTCACTCACATCTTTTGGTGCATTTGTTGACCTTGGCGGCGTTGACGGACTTATTCACATTTCTGAGCTTTCACCTGTTAGAATCGCTCATCCTTCAGAAGCTGTAAGCGTTGGGGATGAAATCGAGGTATATATTAAAGAGCTTAATAAAGAAGAAAACAGAATTTCTCTCGTAAAAGAGCTTAAAGAACAGAAGACAGCTGAGTTCTGGGCAAATGCAGAAGAGGGCAAGCAGTACACGGGTATTGTAAAATCACTCACATCTTTCGGTGCATTTGTTGACCTCGGCGGCGTTGATGGTCTTGTTCACATCTCTGAACTTTCATGGCAGAGAATTGCACATCCTTCTGAGGTAGTAAAAGTTGGTGACAGCCTTGATGTTTATATCAAGGAAATCAATAAAGAAACAGGCAAGATTTCTCTTGGTTACAAAAAGGCTGAGGACAGCCCCTGGGTTAAGGCAACCAAGGACCTTAAGGTTGGCGATGCTATAAAGGCAAAGATTGTTCGCATTCTTCCTTTTGGTGCGTTTGCAGAAGTTGCTCCTTTTGTTGATGGTCTTATCCATATTTCTCAGATTTCACACGAGAGAATAGGCAAGCCTTCTGATGTTCTTGCAATCGGCGATGTTGTTGATGCACAGGTTGTTGAGATTAACGAAGAGACAAAGCAGATTGGTCTTTCAATGAAGGCTCTTATGGAAAAGCCTGTTCAAGAGACAGAAGAACCTGCTGAAGATGATGCTCCAACTTCGTACACCGAAGAAAGCTCATTTACACTCGGCGACATTTTGGACGCTGAATAATTAGCGAATATTAAAACGCCACTTTCTCAAGAGAGTGGCGTTCTTTATAGGATGGTGTTTATTTTGACCATACAGGAATTTAAGAAAGAGGCAAAAGGTAAAAAAATTGCCGTTATTGGTATAGGTGTCAGCAATCTTCCTCTTATAAAAATGCTTTCATCTTTTGGTGCAGATGTTGAGGCTTTTGATAAGCGAACAAAAGAACAGCTTGGAGAAACCTTTGACGAGCTTTCAGCTTTGGGTGTTAAAATGATTTTGGGCGGGGATTATCTTGATAAAATTGATAAAGATACCTATATGTTATTTAAAACACCCGGACTTCGTTTTGATATACCCGAGCTACTTAAAGCTAAGGAAAACGGCACTATAATTTCTTCTGAAATGGAGTTGTTTTTTGAGTGTTGCCCCGCAAAAATTATCGCAGTAACGGGTAGCGACGGAAAGACAACAACTACAAGTCTTATTTATGATATGCTTAAAAGAGCAGGATATAATTGCTATCTTGGCGGTAATATCGGGCATCCTCTTTTATCAGAGGTTGAGGATATGAAGAATACCGACATTGCGGTGGTTGAACTTTCAAGTTTTCAGCTTCATACTATGAAAAGAAGTGCTGATATTTCGGTTGTGACAAATGTTACGCCGAATCATCTCGATTGGCATACCGATTTTTCAGAATATGCGAATTCTAAAAAAGCGGTCTTTAAATATCAGGATGAAAATGGCAGAGTAGTTCTTAACTTTGATAATGAAATAACCAGAAAGTTTGGAGAAGAAACAAATCGCGGGATATATTTCAGCTCAAAAGATGCAATTGACGGCTATTGCCTTAAGGATAATAAAATTGTGAAAATTAAAAGCGGCAAGATATGCCGTGAAGTTTTAGACATTGACACAATCTATATTCCGGGTATGCACAATGTGGAAAATTATATGGCTGCAATTGCGGCAACCGAGGGGTTAGTTTCAGACGAAGTTATAAGAGAAACTGCAGTCGAATTTAAGGGCGTACCCCACAGAATAGAGTTTGTAAGAGAAATAGACGGCATTAAGTTTTATAATGATTCCATTGCAAGCTCGCCTGCAAGAACCACGGCGGGACTTGTCTCGTTTGGCAACACAAAGGTAATACTTATCGCAGGCGGATATGATAAAAAAATTCCATTTGACGAATTTGGCACAGTTGTAAATGACAGAGTTAAAAAACTTGTTTTGGTGGGTATGACATCTGAAAAGATTGAAAAAGCTGTAAAAAATGCACCAAACTATAACGGACTTGAAATTCACAGACTTTCAGAATTTGAAGAGGCAGTAAAAACTGCGCATAAGATTGCAGAGAGCGGTGATGTTGTTATTTTATCCCCTGCTTGTGCAAGTTTTGATTTGTTTAAGAATTTTGAAGTTCGCGGAAATACATTTAAAGATATAGTTAAAAAACTCTAAGAGGTGATTAAATGTTAGATTTTATATTGGCTCTGACTTGGGTAATAAATATATCAATGTGGATTGCGGCCTATGTTTTGACGGCATTGGCACTATACCCAATTGCAAAACGAAACAGCGTGAAAAATTCGTGGCTTGCCTTTGTCCCTGTTGCCCAATATTATATAATAGGCGATATTTGCGAGGATTATAAAATTTTTGGCAAATGGATAGGAAAGCTCGGACTTGTGTTTTTGGGAGCGGTCTTAATCAAGCTGGTCGCAAATCATGGAATATTGGGATTTTTGCTGGATGTTGCAGCATTTTTGACGATACTCTTGATAATGCACAAGTTTTTCAGCCTATTTATTCCTCAGAGGGCGCTTGTTTACACCATTATCAGCGCATTGGGATTTCTTGCTATGGCGATTGTTTTATTCTTGATGCGAAATACGCCCATGCAGATGTCGGCAGGTGCATATACCCACCCCTTTGGGGAGAAACGATAATTTTAAAGCAGGTCTTTTTTTAGACCTGCTTTACTCTTGCCTAAGAAAATGGTGTTTAAATGATATTTTTTAGCTAAAATTCTGCTTGACTATAAAAAATGTATGTGCTACAATAGTAAT
>JAZNPN010000032.1:0-4048 GCA_045589715.1 Clostridia bacterium
CCGCCTTGGCCTCCGACTTCTTTGCAGATGTTCCGAGAAACCCAACCGGAAAAATTGAAAAACCAAAGCTTAGGAAAATTTATTGCGGCGAGAGTGTTGTGGCTCAACAGAATGAAATTAAGGAGGATAAATAATGAAAAAACTTATGCTTGGCAATGCTGCTGTTGCTCGTGGTGCCTATGAGGCAGGAGTAAGAGTAGTTGCCTCTTATCCCGGTACTCCAAGTACCGAAATTACAGAAGAAATTGTAAAGTTTGATAATATTTATGCCGAGTGGTCTCCTAACGAAAAGGTTGCCGCAGAGGTTGCAATCGGTGCGTCAATTGCAGGTGCAAGAAGTATGTCTTGTATGAAGCATGTAGGACTTAATGTTATGGCAGACCCAGTATTCACTGTAAGCTATACAGGTGTAAACGGCGGTCTTGTATTCTGCGTAGCAGATGACCCCGGTA
Source organism: Clostridia bacterium (assembly GCA_045589715.1). Classification (GTDB taxonomy): domain Bacteria; phylum Bacillota; class Clostridia; order Monoglobales; family Monoglobaceae; genus UMGS1820. The sequence goes on from JAZNPN010000032.1 coordinate 453, forward strand.
TGCACTCATCACAAAATGAGCAGGATTCACGCCATTATGCGGAAGCATCAAAGATTGCTATGCTTGAACCCTCTGATTCTGCAGAGTGCAAAGACTTTACAAAAGCGGCTTATGAAATCAGCGAAAAATTTGATACTCCTGTTTTTATAAGACTTTCTACAAGAGTTTCACATTCACAGAGCCTTGTTGAAGAACTTGAACCCATTGAAACAGAACTTAAACCCTATGAAAAAAATATTGACAAATATGTGATGATGCCCGCAAAGGCAATAAAAAGACATATAGTAGTAGAAGATAGAATTTCTGCACTTAAAGAGTTTGCAGAAAATTGTGAGTTTAATACTATTGAAGATAACGGCAGCAAAATCGGTGTTATTACATCGGGTATTACATATATGTATTCAAAAGAGGCGCTTGGTAATAAAGCAAACTACTTAAAGCTTGGTATGGTTTATCCGCTGCCTGAAAATCTCATTATTGATTTTGCAAAGAAATGTGAAAAAGTTTATGTAATAGAAGAACTTGACCCTGTTATCGAAAAGCATTGCAGAGCGCTCGGCGTTGATGTAATTGGTAAGGAAAAGTTTACGCTCCTTGGCGAATATACACCCGCAATGATTAAATCGGTTGTGCTTGATGAAAAACCTGCAGAATTTGTTCCTGTTGATGAGGCAATTCCTGTAAGACCTCCCGTTATGTGTGCAGGCTGCCCCCACAGAGGAACATTCTATGTTCTTAAGAAGCTGGGACTCGTTGTTTCTGGCGATATCGGCTGTTATACGCTTGGCGCAGTTGCGCCCCTTGAGAGCGTAGATACCACTATTTGTATGGGCGCATCTGTAAGTGCAGCTCATGGTATGGCAAAGGCAAGAGGAGCGGAATTTAACAAAAAGCTAGTTTCTGTTATAGGCGACTCAACTTTTATGCATTCGGGTATAACGGGACTTGTTGACATTGTTTATAATAAGGGCGCGAATACCGTTATTATACTTGATAATTCTATTACGGGTATGACAGGACATCAGAATAATCCTACTACGGGTTATACAATCCGCGGAGAAGAAACAACTCAGGTAAATCTTGTTGCACTTTGTAAATCAATCGGTGTTAATAATGTTGTAGTTGCAGACCCATTTGATGTAAAAGAATTTGAAAAGGTTGTTAAAACCGAAACCGAGAAAGATGAAACCTCAGTTATTATTGCACAGCGTCCCTGTGCGCTTTTGAAATCTGTTAAATACACGGGCAAATGCAAAATTAATGACAACTGCAAAAAGTGCAAAATGTGTTTAAAACTCGGATGTCCTGCGATTTCTTTTGATGGCGAAAATATAAAGATTGATGAAACTCAATGTAACGGATGCGGACTTTGTTTCAATGTTTGTCCGTTTGGCGCTATGGAAAAGGAGGACAAATAATATGAACATTATGATAGTTGGTGTTGGCGGCCAGGGAACACTCCTTGCCAGCAGAATTTTAGGTAACACAGTTCAAAATGAAGGTTATGATGTAAAAGTGTCCGAAGTTCATGGTATGAGCCAAAGAGGCGGAAGTGTTGTAACTTATGTAAAATTCGGCGATAAGGTTTATTCACCCATAATTGACAGAGGCGAGGCTGATATAATTTTAGCATTCGAAAAGCTCGAGGCATATCGCGCTCTTCCTTACCTTAAAAAAGGCGGAAAAATGCTTGTGAATACTCAGGAAATTGACCCAATGCCTGTAATCACAGGCGCGATGCAATATCCCGAAAATATAGAGGAAAAACTCGCTGATAAAATTGATTTAATAACTGTTGATGCGCTTAAATATGCAAATGAAGCAGGAAACGCAAAGGCTGTAAATGTCGTTTTAATCGGTCTTATGGCTAAGAATACGGATATTCCTTACGATAAATGGGTTAATACTATTAAAACCTCTACCCCTGAAAAATTTCTTGAATCAAATCTTAAAGCATTTGAACTTGGATATAATTTGTAAATAGCGAAACGGAGTGACTTTTATGTTAAGCTTAAAGATTATAGATAAAAACGGAAACACAGTCTTTCTGGAAAAAGGTAAGAATGAAATTAATTGTACTTTTAATGGTGTTTTGGAAAATGGTTCAAAAATCAGAATAGATATCACCGAGGGTGAATATATAGCACTTAATCTTGACAGCACTCTTGGTGAAAGTATAATATATATCCCGAGTCAAAAGTTTGTTTATGAGATTTTTACAGATTATATTGGTATCTGTTTTGATAAAAATGCTTTTATGGGTGATGTTCATAATTTCAGCGTCAGAATTCCTGATGATGAAGAAATTTACGCATATCGTAATATCGCATTTAACCCATATGATATGCACGGAGTAAAGGGTAGCTATCCTCATGCTTTTGCAAATCATGTAACAAGAATGCACCCTAACTTCTTTGAGAGAAATGCCATAAACGGAGTTATTCATCCCGAAGACCATTCTGATTATCCTTATAGCAATTGGGCGGGTGGCGCAAGAGATGATTTGGAGTTTACCCTTGATTTTGGCACCGATATCGAGATTGAGAAAATTGTATTTTATCTGAGGGCTGATTTTCCTCACGATACTTACTGGAACAGTATTGATGTTGTATTGGATGACGGTAGCGCAACAACAAGTTCATTTGAAGGTACCGGTGAGGGACAGGAGGTAATCTTTAAGGAAAAACCTATTACTAAAACTATTAAACTTCATAACTTTAAGCAACCTGTTAAGCCGCTTTCGTGGGCAGGACTTACTCAGATAGAGGTTTATGGAAGATATCTTAAAGAAGAATTAACAGGCATCGAAATAAGAAGCGCATCAAATCCTAAAGATGTAAAACATTACACAACCGACAGATTAAGAGAAGAATTTCATATCACAAACCTCTTTACCAAGGATAATATCAAAATGGTTTACAGCCATATTGACAGAATAATCACAGCAGGCTTTATGCCCGTTCTGCAGGAGCTTAAACTTGAAGCAGGTAAAGAACTTGCAGCAGAATATTTCTTGGAAAGACGCGAAATGGGCTGTATCAATATCGGCGGTAAGGGTGTTATTACTGTTGATGGAACAGAGTATGAAATGAACCCAAGAGACGGCATCTATATCGGTATGGGTAATAAGGATATTTCATTTAAGAGCGTGGATCCGGAGGACCCTGCAAAGTTCTATGTGTCATCATGTCCTGCACACAAAGAATATCCGACAGTTAAAATTGATATCACAAAAGCAAAGAAGGTTCCCTGCGGAAGTGTTGAGGATTGCAACAAGCGTGTTATCAATCAGTACATTCACCCTGAAGTTATTAAGTCGTGTCAGCTTGCAATGGGACTTACACAGTTAGAACCTGGTTCTAACTGGAACACAATGCCAAGCCACACACACGACAGAAGAATGGAAGTATATCTCTATCTTGATATGGATTATAATGATGCAGTATTTCATATGATGGGAGAGCCGAATGAAACACGCCATATAATTATGCACAACGAAGAAGCTGTAATTTCACCAAGCTGGTCAATCCACTCGGGTGTCGGCACAAAGGCTTATTCATTTATCTGGGCAATGTGCGGCGAAAATCAGGAATTTA
>JAZNPN010000033.1:0-2501 GCA_045589715.1 Clostridia bacterium
CGTTGCAGACAATGCAGGCGGTATCGCTGAGATGGCAGGTCTTGACAGTGAAGTCAGAAATCGTACAGATGCGCTTGACTCACTTGGTAACACTACTGCGGCAACAGGTAAGGGTTTTGCAATTGGCAGTGCGGCACTTACCGCTCTTGCACTTATTGTTTCATATACAAACAAGGTAGATGGGCTTGGCGGAGCGCTCGACTTATCCCTTAAAAACACTCCCGTTCTTATAGGTTTGTTTATCGGTGCGATGCTTCCATTCCTTTTCAGTGCATATACTATGCAGGCAGTCGGAAGAGCCGCTCAGAAAATTGTTGTTGAGGTTCGCCGTCAGTTTAAAGAGATAACAGGACTTATGGAAGGAAAAACTGAGGCAGACTATGAAAGCTGTGTTGACATCTGCACAAAATCTTCGCTTACAGAAATGATTTTACCCGCAGCACTTGGAATAATCGCTCCAATCCTTGTTGGCTTTACGCTTGGCGCAAGCGGCGTTGTAGGTATGCTTGCAGGCGCACTTGTTTCAGGATTTGCTGTAGCTATAATGATGGCAAATTCAGGCGGTGCATGGGATAATGCAAAGAAGTATATAGAAGCCGGAAACTTTGGCGGTAAAGGTTCTGACAACCATAAAGCAGCAGTTGTAGGCGACACGGTTGGCGACCCATTTAAAGATACTGCAGGTCCTTCAATAAACATTTTAATCAAGCTTTTGAGTATGGTTTCAATCGTATTCGCCGGCGTAATAGTAAAGTTTAATCTTATAGATTTTATAATCAACTTAATTAAATAACAAAAAAGAGGTTGCAACCGCAACCTCTTTAATTTTATAAATTGTTATTTGAATAGTTAGGTGCTTCTTTTGTGATATACACATCATGAGGATGGCTCTCTTTAAGGCCCGCACCTGTAATTTTCACAAACTTACCGTTTTCACGAAGCTCGTCAATGGTTTTTGTTCCGCAATATCCCATACCTGCACGAAGTCCGCCAAGCAACTGATAAATAGTCTCAGAAACAGGGCCTTTATAAGGAACTCTGCCCTCAACACCCTCAGGAACAAATTTCTTTGTGCCTGACTGGAAGTATCTGTCAGAGCTTCCCTTATTCATCGCACCAAGAGAACCCATACCGCGATATACCTTAAACTGTCTGCCCTGATAAATTTCTGAATCGCCGGGGCTTTCTTCACAGCCTGCAAGGAGACTTCCTGCCATAATTACATTTGCGCCTGCCGCGATTGCCTTAACAATATCGCCCGAGAACTTAATACCGCCGTCTGCAATAACGGGGATATTATATTTTTCAGCTACTCTTGCAACATCATAAATAGCAGTAATTTGAGGAACACCTATACCTGCAACAACACGGGTTGTGCAAATAGAACCGGGGCCGATACCAACCTTGATGGCATCTGCGCCTGCTTCGATTAAAAATTCTGCCGCCTCTGCTGTTGCAATATTACCTGCAATTACCTGAAGGTCAGGGAATGCCGCCTTAATCTTTTTAAGACAGTTTGCAATATTATGTGAATGTCCGTGAGCTGAGTCTAAAACAACCACATCAACATTTGCCTCAACAAGTTTTGTTGCACGCTCTAAAACATCGTCTGTTACACCAAGTGCCGCACCTACCAGCAATCTGCCGTTGTTATCTCTTGCAGAGTTGGGGTACTGAACTGCTTTTTCAATATCCTTGATTGTGATAAGTCCTTTTAAGTTATTATTCTTATCAACGATAGGTAACTTTTCAATCTTGTTTTTACGAAGAATTTCTTTCGCCTCGTCAAGAGTAGTTCCCTCAGGTGCGGTAACTAAGTTTTCCTTAGTCATACACTCTTTTATCTGCTTTGTGTAATCGGTCTCAAACTTTAAATCACGGTTTGTAAGTATGCCGACCAATTTTTCACCCTCGGTAATGGGAACGCCTGAAATCTTAAATTTTGCCATAAGGTCTTCGGCATCCTGAAGAGTATTTTCGGGTGATAAGTAAAACGGGTCAACAATAACGCCATGCTCGCTTCTCTTTACCTTATCAACCTCGCTTGCCTGTTCTTCAATAGACATATTCTTATGAATAATACCAATGCCGCCCTCTCTGGCAATAGCAATCGCCATTGCGGACTCAGTAACTGTGTCCATCGCCGCTGTCATCACGGGAATATTAAGTTTAATTTTGTTGGTAAGTCTTGTTGTAAGGTCTGTCTCTTTTGGATGAAAATTCGATTCCTGCGGTACTAACAGCACATCATCAAATGTAAGACCTTCTTTTGTAAATTTGTCCGCTATCACAAAAACACGCCCTTTCAAAATATGGTTAAAAAAATAACCGCCAATATCCTTGCGGTCCCCTAATTTATTATTACTATTGTAGCACATACATTTTTTATAGTCAAGCAGAATTTTAGCTAAAAAATATCATTTAAACACCATTTTCTTAGGCAAGAGTAAAGCAGGTCTAAAAAAAGACCTGCTTTAAAATTATCGTTTCTCCCCAAAGGG
>JAZNPN010000034.1:0-30242 GCA_045589715.1 Clostridia bacterium
GCATAGCAGGATAAGCTGTCGTCTTGTTTTTCTCTCGGCGCTGTGCCGTCCTCAATTGCATCAACTGTCTTTATCAAAAGCTCCGCTCCCATAACCGACAATCTGTCATGAAGCTTTCCATATGTTTCTGTTCTGTCTATGGAAGTTTCTGCTTTAAAAATCATATCCCCCGTATCAAGTCCTTTTTCCATATACATTGTGGTAACGCCCGTTGTTTCGTCTCCGTTTATAACGCTCCATTGTATTGGGGCGGCACCTCTGTATCTTGGCAGAATTGATGCGTGAACATTTATACATCCGTACTTTGGAAAGTTTAAAATATACTCAGGCAATATTTTGCCGTACGCTACAACAACTATAAGTTCAGGATTTGTTTCCTGTAAAACTTTCAAAAGCTCTTCATTTTTTAAACTTTCAGGCTGAAAAACAGTTATATTATTTTCAACTGCACTTTCCTTAACGGGTGGCGCTACCATTTTATGACCCCTGCCCTTTGGTTTATCAGGCTGAGTAACAACTGCGCAAATTTCGTGACCGTTTTTTATCAATATATCAAGACACGGAACGGCAAAATCAGGCGTTCCCATAAACATTATTCTCATATCCGTCAATCCTTTCAGAATATATGCTGATCCAACATATATTTTACCTCAAATCGAGCTATTTAGCAAGTATTATTTTATACTTGTAGATTTTATATTTTTATGCTATACTATTGTTTTAAAGAGGTGACGCACAAATGATAGCAATTATAGATTACGGCGCAGGAAATCTGCGTTCAGTTCAAAAGGCTTGTGAATATATAGGTGCCGATGCAATCATAACATCGGACAAAAACAAAATACTTTCAGCAGACCATGTTATTCTTCCCGGCGTCGGGGCGTTTGGCGATTGTATGAGCGCCATAACAAACAGCGGTCTTTTTGAGACTATTCATAAAGTTATAGAAAAGGGAACTCCATTTTTGGGGATTTGCCTTGGGCTTCAGCTTTTATTTGAAGAAAGCGAGGAAACTCCCGATACTAAAGGTCTCTCTGTTTTCAAAGGAAAAATAGTTAAAATCCCCGAAAAGCCGGGGCTTAAAATTCCTCATATGGGTTGGAACTCAATTTCTTTTCCTAAACAATCTCCTCTCTTTGAGGGTATATGTGAAAATTCATTCGTGTACTTTGTTCACTCATATTATATGAAACCCGAAAATGATGATATCGTCTGTGCAACATGCGATTATTCAGAAAATCTACCCGTTGCGCTTAGCTTTAACAATGTTCACGCAACACAGTTCCACCCCGAAAAAAGCGGCGAGGTAGGACTTAAGATACTTAAAAACTTTGTGAGTATGGGAGGTTTAAAATAATGTTTGCAAAAAGAATTATCCCATGTCTTGATGTAAAATGCGGCAGAGTTGTAAAAGGCGTTAACTTTGTGAATTTAATAGATGCAGGAGACCCCGTAGAGGTTGCTAAAATATATAACGAAAACGGCGCAGATGAGCTTGTTTTTCTTGATATTACCGCGACGCACGAGGCGCGCGGCACAGTTATCGATATGGTTAGAAAGGTTGCTGAAACTGTATTTATCCCATTTACTGTTGGCGGCGGCATAAACTCTGTTGAGGATTTTCGCGCACTCTTAAAAGAGGGGGCACACAAAATTTCGATAAATTCAGCGCCCATTAAAAATCCTCAGCTTATCAAAGATGCTGCTCAAAAATTCGGCAGACAATGTGTGGTTGTTGCAATCGATGCAAAACGACGCGAAACAAACGATGGCTGGAATGTATTTGTCCACGGCGGCAGAATTGACACAGGGCTTGATGCAGTTGAATGGGCGAAAAAAGCTGATTCTCTGGGCGCGGGCGAAATACTCTTAACTTCTATGGACTCAGACGGCACAAAAGCAGGCTATGATATTGAGCTTACAAAAGCAGTCTCAGAAGCGGTTTCTATTCCCGTTATTGCATCGGGAGGAGCCGGAAATATGGAACATTTTAAAGATGCTCTGACAGTCGGAAAAGCTGACGCTGCACTTGCAGCCTCTCTCTTTCATTTCAGAGAAATTGAAATTTCAGACCTTAAGAAATATTTAGACGAAAACGGAGTTTCTGTAAGAAGGTAGTCTATGAACAAAAAACGCACTCTCATAATTTTATGGATAGTTGCCATTACTCTTTCAGCAATCGCTGTATGGGTTTCTTTTGTTGATTGCGGATATACCGAAGTTTGTTTTATTGATGTGGGGCAGGGGGATTCCTGCTTTGTCAGAACCCAAAAGTGTAGTTCAATCCTGATTGATGGCGGTGACGAAGGCAACGGAGAGTATGTTCTTGAGCCATTTCTGAGAAATCACCAGACTCTAAGTCTTGATGCAGTCTTTATCTCTCATCTGCATTCAGATCACACTAAGGGAATTATTGAATTGCTTGAATCGGATTATAAAATAGATAAAATTTACATACCTGACATAACTGCAGAAAAAAGCAATTATTTAACCCTTCAAAATATTGCCGATAAGAAAAATGTTACTCTTATTCCTCTGTCTAAAGGGGACATTGTCACGATTGATGAAATCCAATTTACAATTTTATCCTCAGGCACAAGTTCAGAAGAAGAAAACGACAATTCTCTCGTTATGCGTCTTGACTGCGGCGAAAATTCAATTCTTTTTACGGGCGATGCTACTAAAGCAGTTGAGAAGACACTAGAGAGCGAAAATCTTGACACGGATTTTCTTAAAGTTTCTCATCACGGCTCATACACATCCTCAGGAAAGGACTTTCTAAAAGCAGTAAGCCCCGAAATGTCAATTATCAGCGTGGGCGAAGATAACAGCTACAATCATCCGTCAGAGCATACTCTTCTTCAATTTGAAGTTCTTGATTTACCAATTGCACGAACCGATTATGATGGCAGCATAACTATAGTTATGACTCAAAAAGATATACTTAACATATCATACAGCCGGGAAAGGAGTAATGATTTATGACCCTTGAAGAACTTAACAGACGAATAAAAAGCGGAAATTTATCAGGAATATACTTTTTCTATGGCGAGGAACAATATCTGCTTTCAAAAAAGATTGACCAAATAGTAAAAAAGGCTGTAACAAACGGAACAGAGAGCTTTAATCTCTTTAAATTTGATGGTAAAAAGGCAACCGCAGAAGAAATAATAGCATCTCTTGACCAATTTCCCCAAATGTCTGATATGAAAGTTATTCTTGTCAAAAACACAGGGCTTTTAAATAATGCAACCTATGCAGGATTTAAGCTTATAAAAGCAACTCGTATTCCCTCTGACACCTGCCTTATTTTCGTTGAAGACAGCTTTGACAAAAAGAAACTTAAAAATATCAATTTTATAGAAGAAAACGGCGGAATTGTAAACTTTGAATATATGCCTTTAAATAAGTTGGAAATTTTTATTTCCGACCTGTTTGCAAAAAATGAAAAGTCAATTTCAGAAAAGGACATCAGATACATTATCTCCCTTTGCGGACAGTCTCTTGCAAACATTACCAAAGAATGTGAAAAGCTGATAAACTTTTCAGGAGACAGAATAAAAATCACCCGTGATGACATTGATTTAATTGTGTCAAAGACGGTTGAATATCGCACCTACGATATGCTCGATGCAATTGTTGCAGGAAATTCTAAAAAAGCTCAGACTCAGCTCAAATACCTAAAAGATACAAGAGAAGAGCCTCTTTATATTCTAGGACTTATGATGTCAAGACTCTCTGAACTTTTAATGTGCAAACTTTTAAAAGAAGATGGACTCTCAGCAAACGAAATTTCAGATTATTTTGATTTTAAAAAGCCGCAGTTTGCTGTAAATAAAACAATTGATGAGAGCAAGCGATTTGGCGAAAAATATTTAAAGCGTATGATTGACAAGGGACTTTCTTACGATGTCTCGGTAAAGCAAGGGCTTTTAGCCCCATGGGCAGCCGTTGAAATGTACCTCGCAGAACTGATAAAATAAAAGTAATAACCCCACAACTTCCGTTACGGGGTTATTTTATGCAACTATTGAGGGTGCACAGCTTAATGTTACATCTCTGCCCACCTTTATATCCGCCTCGTTTAATGCACACACAACCGTCTCAAGCGCAAGGCGGGGATAGTTATTTTCTTCGCTCAAATGTCCAAGTATTATATTTTCTGTTCCAAGTCTTACTAAAAATTCTGCAGCCTTTCCTGCATCATCATTTGAAAGATGACCCAAATTCCCTCTTATTCTTCGCTTAAGAGGCATAGGGTAACTTCCCATTTCAAGCATATTTACATCGTGGTTTGCTTCAAGCAGCACGGTGTCGCTACCCCTGAGCGCCATAAACATCTCTTTTTTAAGTTCACCTACATCTGTTGCAACAGATACTTTTTCCCCATCATTTAAAAAGCTGTATCCAACGGGATTTGCTGCATCATGGGGAATCGGAAATGGTGCAACTCCAATATCACCTATTTCAAAATCCTCATAACACTTAAATTCGCGAATAAGGTTTTCGTCAATCTTGCCGATTTGGGGAAGCATTGCATTCCATGTATCAGCGTTTGCAAAAACCGGAATTTTATATCTTCGCATCATCACACCAACACCCAGAATATGGTCAATGTGTTCGTGCGTTACAACGATTGCATCAATTTCAGCGGGGTTTATATCAAGCTGCCCGAGAGATTTTTCTGCCGTTTTGCCGCTTATCCCGCAATCTATTAAAATTTTGGTTTTTTCGCTTACAACTAAAGCCGAGTTGCCCCGGCTTCCGCTTTTAAGTGAAATCAGTTCCATATATCTCACCTTTAAATCATTGTTTATCCTACTTCCGTCTGAGATTCACCCTCAGTAACTCTTCTGGTTATCTGAGCACCAAGAGCACGAAGCTTAGCTTCTAAATTCTCATAACCTCTGTCTATGTATTTAAGATTAAAAATTTCTGTAACGCCGTGAGCCATCATACCTGCAATAACAAGTGCCGCACCTGCTCTTAAGTCAGTTGCATAAACAGGCGAACCCGTCAAATGCTCACACCCCTCAACAGCAGCCACTCTGCCGTCGACGCTGACATTTGCACCCATACGATTAAGCTCATCAACATATTTGAATCTGTTATCCCATACATTTTCCGTTACTATGCTTGTCCCCTTTGCAACAGTCAAAAGGGTAAGTATCTGAGGCTGTAAATCCGTAGGGAATCCGGGATATGGCTGAGTTTTTACATTGGCACGCTTAAGCGGTCCATCCCCTACCGAAACTCTTATTGCATCGTCATATTCTTCAATATTAACGCCCATTTCCTCAAGCTTTGCGCTGAGTGATTCCATATGCTTTGGTATGATATTGCTTACCACAACATCACCGCGTGTCGCAGCTGCCGCAATCATAAATGTGCCCGCCTCAATCTGGTCGGGAATAACGCTGAAATTACCGCCGTGAAGTTCTTTTACACCGCGGATTTTAATGACATCTGTGCCGGCGCCCTTAATATTTGCACCCATACAATTTAAAAAGTTTGCAACATCAACAATATGAGGTTCTTTTGCCGCACTTTCAATGACGGTCATACCTTCTGCAAGTGATGCTGCAAGCATAATATTTATAGTTGCACCAACCGATACAACATCAAGATACACAGTGTCGCCAATCAGTCTGTCAGCTTTTAAATCAACCATACCATGGTCAATGTCAACTTCTGCACCCAAGATTTTAAATCCCTTGATGTGCTGGTCGATAGGTCTTACACCAAAATCGCATCCACCAGGAAGTCCCACTCTTGCATGGCGGAAACGGCCAAGAAGCGCACCCATAAGGTATGAGGACGCACGAATTCGGCGAACTGTTTCATAATCCGCCTCATATTTATTAAGATTTGTGCAGTCAATCTCTACAGTGCCCGATGTTATAAACTTTGCTTTGCCACCGAGGGATTCAATAATCTCAAGAAGTACATCGATATCGCTTACATGAGGGATATTATCAATAATGCACTTACCCTTGACCATTATTGCTGCTGCTAAAATAGCAACGGCAGAATTTTTCGCACCGCTGATTTCAACCTGCCCGCAGAGTCTGGCTCCTCCCAATACTACTAATTTTTCCATATGGATACTCCCATCAATTGGATTTAAACAAAATATTGTATAGCACGAATTGTATTATACCAATATTTTGTTATTATTGCAAGTATTTTTTCAAAACTATTTCACAAAAAACGATTGATTTTTATATACACCTTTGCACATTTAGTATATCACCTAAGAGATTACAGTTCAATTACACTATGGTTAAATATTTGCAAAACATTTTTGGGGTAGTCCGCATATTATGAATTGGGGATTAAATCTACAAAAAGAAAGGTGGTAAACAAATGGCAACAAAGATATTTGTTGATGCCGGTCACGGCGGCACAGACCCCGGTGCCGTAGGAAATGGCGTAATCGAGCAGGCCGTAAATTTAAGCGTAGCCAATAGCCTTGCTGAGCTTTTAAGAAGCGGCGGCTACGAGGTAATGCAGTACCGAACAACCCGAACAGAAAATGTCTTGCCCGGCAAAAGTGCTGACCTTACAAACAGGGCACGAATGGCAAACCAATGGGGCGCCGACTATTTTGTAAGCATACACACAAACAGCTCACCAAACCCCGCAGCGAACGGGTTTGAGGCTTATATATACAGACTCGGAAACGCCGCACAGCCCCTTGCTGAATCAATTGTCCGCTCCTTTGTAGCAAGACTTGGCTCAAAGGACAACGGAGTAAGGCAAGCAAACTTTGCAGTCCTCAGACAAACAGATATGCCCGCCGTTTTGCTCGAGCTTGGATATTTGAGCAATCCGACCGAGGCTCTTAATTTAAACAGTCCCGCATGGCAGCAAGCTGCAGCAGAAGCAATATATCAGGGAATATATAACTATGTAAAGCCATAATTTTAGATTATTCGCATTACAAAAGGCAACCGTAATCGGTTGCCTTTTAAACTGTGTCTTAAAGCAGTCATCTTATAATTTTATTATTTTGCCATTTTCACAGCCTCTGCAAGCTGTGCAGGGCAGGAGGTTCCTCTGCCGTTACAGTCAACACCCGAGAGCATTTCGATTATTTTATCAATCTCCATCCCCTCAACGAGCCTTGAAACACCTTGTGTATTTCCGCTGCAGCCACCGCCAAATACGACATTATAAACTCTTTTGCCGTCACTGTCAAATGTGATATATCTTGAACATGTACCTCTTGTTTTGTAAGTATAACTTTGCATATTACCACCTCAGCTATTTTATTTTAAAATGTTTTGGAAGTCCACCCTCAACAATGGGTGCAATCTCGCCCAGAATAAGCGGTCTTGCATATCTTAAAAAGTCTTCAGACACATATGTTCCGTCATTTATAATCCATTCCTTTGGAATTGTCTTTTCAATATTTGCAATATTATTTATATCCTCAATTTCTACTTTATAACTATACGGCTCATCGCAGGTTCTTATGATAACGGGAATCACTCCGTTTTTGCCATCTATCGCTGCATTAACCGATGCCTCGCCCATCTCAAACGCATCTGCTGCATCCTGAGCCGACACAAAATGGGCGGCACAGCGTTGCGGAGTATTTAACTCAATACCTCTGGCTTTAACTCCTAATTTCTGACCAAGATAGTTTGCCAGAAATTGTCCCGTACCACTCATAATCTTGTGGCCAAACGCATCAAGCGGTGCATAAACCGAGCCGCTTTCTGCTATATATCTTCCTTTTTCGTCTTTAAGCGCTTCTGAAACTGCAATAACCACAGTGTTCTTCTTACTAAGCAAAGTTTTAACTTCTTCTGCACATTTTTCAAGGTCAAAGCTCATCTCCGGAAGATAAATCAAATCAGGTCCTGCCCCCGTAGCATCCTTTGAAAGCGCAGATGCTGCTGCAAGCCAGCCTGCATTTCTGCCCATAATTTCAACTACGGTAATTGACTTCATATTGTAAACTGAGCTATCGCAGATAATTTCTTTCATAGCAGTTGCAATATATTTTGCCGCGCTTCCAAAACCCGGAGTATGGTCGGTAACTGCCAAATCATTGTCAATCGTTTTAGGAACGCCTACAAACTTTATATCGCTTTCAACTCGCTTGGCATAAGCCGAGAGCTTAGCGATGGTATCCATTGAATCATTTCCGCCTATATACACAAAGTATGCCACATCAAGAGATTTTAAAACCTCAAATAATTTTTCATAGGGCAAAATATCATCATTCAAATCAGGAAGTTTATATCTGCAACTTCCGAGCGCAGAAGATGGAGTGCGCTTTAAAAGCTCAATCGCGTCGTCTGCTCCTAAAAGGATGTCTAAGTCTACATATTTATTTTCCATCAATCCCTGAATGCCGTTTGTCATACCATAGACTTTTGAAACGCCTGCTTTTTTTGCTGCAGAATATGCACCGGCAAGGCTTGAATTTATAACAGCAGTAGGTCCGCCTGATTGTCCGATTATTAAATTTCCTTTTATCATATCAAAACGCCTCTCTCATTAAAACAAGGTCTGCCGCTATGCGGCAGACCTTAGTCGCTACGCTTCTTCCGCTAACACGGCTTCTTCTGCAGACATACCGCCTGTCGGATAGACTTCTATATCACTGTATGGGCTGATACCGGTACCCGCCGGAACAAGCTTACCAATGATAACATTTTCCTTAAGGCCAACCAACGGGTCTTTCTTACCCTTGATTGCCGCGTCGGTAAGAACACGGGTTGTTTCCTGGAACGATGCCGCTGACAAGAATGAATCTGTAGCAAGCGCCGCCTTAGTAATACCCATAAGCTGAATGGTAAATTCAGCAGGTTCTTTACCCTCTGCAATAACCTTATTATTGATATCTTCAAGTTCATAGATGTTTATAAGTGAACCTGTGAGCAATCCCGTATCTCCGGCACTCTCAATCTTCACCTTGTGCATCATCTGACGAACAATAACTTCAATATGCTTATCGTTGATATCAACACCCTGAAGTCTGTATACGCGCTGTACTTCCTGAATAAAGTAATTCTGAACAGCTGTAGCACCAAGAATTGCAAGAACATCGTGGGGGTTAAGTGAACCCTCGGTAAGTGCATCGCCTGCAGCGATTACCTGATCGTCACGAACCTTAATTCTTGAACCAAACGGAATCATATATGTCGCAGATTCGCCTGTTTCTTCATTCATAACAACAATTTCTCTCTTGCCTGAAGTTTCGGTCATACGAACCTTACCTGCAATCTCAGAAACAATAGCAACACCCTTAGGTCTTCTTGCTTCAAAAAGTTCTTCGACACGGGGAAGACCCTGAGTAATATCGTCACCTGCGACACCGCCGGCATGGAAGGTACGCATTGTAAGCTGAGTACCCGGCTCACCGATTGACTGAGCTGCGATAATACCAACAGCTTCACCAACATTAACAGGTGTTCCGTTTGACAGGTTGTGTCCGTAACACTTAGCACAAACACCAACCTTACTGCGGCACTTAACAACTGAACGAATTTTAACCTCTGTGATACCTGCATCCACAATCTGTTTTGCAGCGGCTGCACTTATCATCTCGTTCTCGGCTACAATAATCTCGCCTGTTTCGGGATTAACTATGTTTTCTGTAACAGTTCTGCCCTCTAATCTGTCGATTAAAGGCTCAATAACCTCATTGCCGTCACGGATATCAGTTACTATAATGCCATCTCTTGTTCCGCAATCATCCTCACGGACAATAACATCCTGAGAAACATCAACAAGACGACGGGTAAGGTAACCTGAGTCGGCAGTTCTGAGCGCTGTATCGGTAAGACCCTTACGAGCACCGTGAGTTGAAATAAAGTACTCAAGCACTGTAAGACCCTCACGGAAGTTAGAACGAATCGGAATTTCAATTGTTCTACCTGAAGTATCAGCCATAAGACCACGCATTGCGGCAAGCTGACGCATCTGGTTAACGCTACCACGGGCACCTGAGTTTGCCATCATATAAATAGGATTGAGCTGTTTTAAGTTATCCATCATCGCATCTGTTACCTTATTTGAAGTCTCGCTCCATACAGAGATAACATGACGGTGACGCTCCTCATCTGTGAGCATACCTCTGCGATATTTCTTCATAATCTTATCAACACGCTCTTCTGCTTCTTTCAAAAGCTCCTGCTTCTTTTCAGGAATCTGCATATCGTCTACGCAGACAGTAATTGCGCCTATTGTTGAATACTTATAACCCATAGCCTTGATATCATCAAGGAGTGTAGCAGTCTCGGTAATTCCGTGAATTTTAATTGCTGCGTTAATGATTTTTCCAAGTATCTTTTTATCAACACCCGGCTCTACATTATCGTTGATTTCTTCCTTAACAGCAGGCTTTTTAAGCACATTGTCACCAATTTCAAGGTCAAGAGCGTGAGCTTCATCACTTCTGTCAACAAAGCCTAAATCCTGAGGAATCTTTTCATTAAATATAAGTCTTCCGACAGTTGCATCAATAATGCCTGTCATTTCTTTGCCATTGACAGTCTTTGTAACTCTTACCTTAACCGGTGCGTGAAGTCCTACGGCACCATTGTTATAAGCCAAAACTGCCTCTTCAACACCATCAAACACCTTGCCGGTACCAATTTCGGTATCGTCTTTAAGTGTTAAATAATAGCTTCCAAGTACCATATCCTGTGTTGGAACAGTTACAGGCTTACCATCCTGAGGCTTAATCAAATTGTTTGCAGAAAGCATCAGGAATCTTGCCTCCGCCTGAGCCTCAGCAGAAAGCGGAAGGTGAACAGCCATCTGGTCACCATCAAAGTCAGCGTTAAACGCTGTACAAACAAGCGGATGGAGTTTAAGTGCCTTACCCTCAACAAGCACAGGCTCAAATGCCTGAATACCAAGTCTGTGAAGGGTTGGCGCACGGTTTAATAATACCGGATGCTCTGAAATTACATCCTCAAGCACATCCCAAACCTCAGGGCGAACCCTCTCTACCATACGCTTAGCTGACTTTATGTTGTGCGCAAGTCCGTCTGCAACAAGCTTCTTCATAACGAATGGCTTAAACAGCTCAAGCGCCATTTTCTTAGGCAATCCGCACTGATAAATCTTAAGTTCAGGACCTACAACGATAACAGAACGGCCTGAATAGTCAACACGCTTACCCAAAAGGTTCTGACGGAAACGACCCTGCTTACCTTTAAGCATATCTGAAAGTGACTTAAGCGGGCGGTTGCCAGGGCCTGTAACAGGTCTTCCGCGGCGGCCGTTGTCAATCAAGGCATCAAC
Source organism: Clostridia bacterium (assembly GCA_045589715.1). Taxonomy (GTDB): domain Bacteria; phylum Bacillota; class Clostridia; order Monoglobales; family Monoglobaceae; genus UMGS1820. Next base: position 11,269 of record JAZNPN010000034.1, read on the forward strand.
TGCCTCCTGAAGCATACGCTTTTCGTTTCTTACGATGATTTCAGGAGCATCAAGGTCTAAAAGTCTCTTAAGTCTGTTGTTTCTGTTAATAACTCTGCGATAGAGGTCATTTAAGTCAGAAGTTGCAAATCTGCCGCCGTCAAGCTGCACCATAGGTCTGATTTCGGGAGGAATAACCGGAATGACTGTCATAATCATCCACTCAGGCTTATTTCCCGAATGACGGAAAGCTTCTACAACTTCCATTCTGCGGACTGTACGGATTTTCTTCTGACCTTTTGCGCCCTTTAAATCTTCAGAAAGTTCTTCGTAAAGTTCGTCAAGGTCAATAGCCTGAAGCATTTCAAGAATAGCCTCAGCGCCCATGCCCGCCTTAAACATATCACCGTATTTTTCGTAATATTCTCTATATTCTTTTTCTGATAAAATCTGATTCTTTTCAAGAGATGTCTTGCCCGGGTCTATAACTACATATGCAGCAAAGTATAATACTTTTTCAAGCGCTCTTGGTGACATATCAAGCATAAGTCCCAAGCGGCTTGGAATACCCTTAAAGTACCATATGTGAGATACGGGAACTGCAAGTTCAATGTGTCCCATTCTCTCACGGCGAACCTTAGAGCGTGTAACCTCAACGCCACAACGGTCGCAGACTACACCCTTATAGCGTACTCTCTTATACTTACCACAATGACACTCCCAATCCTTCTGCGGACCAAAAATACGCTCACAGAAAAGACCGTCTCTTTCAGGTTTAAGTGTTCTGTAATTTATTGTTTCGGGCTTTTTTACCTCGCCTCTTGACCATTCCCTGATTTTCTCAGGAGAAGCAAGTCCGATTTGAATAGATTCAAAATTCTGATATTCGCTCATAACGATCATGCCTTTCCGGCTCACATATTCGGGACAGTCATCTGTCGTGAGCCTGACAGATGACCCCATTTAAGTTTCTAAAACTTAAAACATATCATCATCGTTTTCTAAATCCTCTTCCTCTGCAATCAAGTCAAGTGACTCAATACCTTCGGCGTCAAGATAATCAACATCTTCAGGTTCCTCGGCTATGCCAAGCAAAGCATCAAGCGGACTTTCGTCATCACCGAGAATTTCATCAAGTTCATCATCCATATCTTCCTCGTCAATATCAGGAGCTGAGAAGTCGTGCTTATTTGAAATCTCGTCTTCTTCAATTCCTGCAATGTTAACTGAAAGTTCTGTATCTTCGTCATCCATAGACTCTTTAAGGATTATCTCATTATCATCCTTATCAAGAACCTTGATATCAAGCGCAAGGCTCTGAAGTTCCTTGATAAGAACCTTGAAGGATTCAGGAACACCGGGTTCGGGAATATTATCGCCCTTTACTATTGACTCGTAAGTCTTAACACGGCCGACAACATCATCCGACTTAACCGTCAGAATTTCCTGGAGAGTATAAGCTGCACCATACGCTTCAAGTGCCCAAACTTCCATGTCACCGAAACGCTGACCACCAAACTGCGCCTTACCGCCAAGGGGCTGCTGTGTAACGAGAGAGTAAGGACCTGTTGAACGAGCATGAATCTTATCGTCTACCAAGTGGGCAAGTTTTAGATAATGCATATAACCAACGGTTACAGGATTATCAAACGGCTCACCTGTTCTTCCGTCATAAAGAATTGTCTTACCTGTTCTGTCATAGCCTGCCTGTTCCAGTGCATCCATAATATCATTCTCGTTTGCACCATCAAACACAGGTGTTGCTATCTTCCAGCCAAGCGCCTTTGCCGCATATCCCAAATGCACCTCAAGAACCTGACCGATGTTCATACGCGAAGGTACGCCAAGAGGGTTAAGCACAATCTGAAGCGGTGTACCATCCGGGAGGAAAGGCATATCCTCCTCAGGAAGTATACGGGAAATAACGCCCTTGTTACCATGACGGCCAGCCATCTTATCGCCGACAGAAATCTTTCTCTTCTGTGCGATATAACAACGGACAACCTGTGTAACACCGGGTGATAATTCGTCGCCGTTCGCTCTTGTGAATACCTTTACATCCACGATTATACCATATTCACCATGAGGAACTCTAAGTGATGTATCACGAACCTCGCGCGCCTTTTCACCAAAGATTGCACGAAGAAGTCTTTCCTCTGCTGTAAGTTCAGTTTCACCCTTAGGTGTAACCTTACCTACTAAGATATCTCCGCTTTCAACCTCGGCACCGATGCGGATAATACCTCTTTCATCAAGGTCTTTAAGTGCATCCTCGCCGACATTTGGAATATCTCTTGTGATTTCTTCAGGACCGAGCTTGGTTTCTCTTGCCTCAATCTCGTATTCCTCAATATGAATTGATGTAAATACATCGTCCTTTACAAGCTGTTCGTTGATAAGAATAGCATCCTCGTAGTTGTAACCTTCCCATGTCATAAAACCAATCAGGATGTTTCTTCCAAGACCGATTTCACCGTTACTGGTTGATGGTCCGTCTGCGATTATATCGCCCTTTTCAACACGCTCACCTGCAGAAACTATAGGTCTCTGGTTTACGCAGGTACCCTGGTTTGAACGGGTAAATTTGATGAGCTTATATCTGTCTGTCTCTTTATTATCATTTTTGATTACGATTTCAGTACCTGAAACCTTTTCAACAATACCGCCCTCTCTTGCAAGAATACAAACGCCTGAATCCTTGGCTGCTTTATATTCCATACCTGTACCTACAATTGGTGATTCAGGTACTAAAAGAGGAACTGCCTGACGCTGCATGTTAGAACCCATGAGCGCACGGTTAGCGTCATCGTTTTCAAGGAACGGAATCATAGCTGTAGCTATGGACATAACCTGTCTTGGGGATACATCCATATAGTCAACCTTTTCCGGCGGAACTTCGATAAATTCGTCTTTAAATCTTGTGACAATCTTCTTACTTACAAACTTATCATTCTCATCAAGGGGCTCGTTTGCCTGAGCAACATAGTAGCCGTCCTCAACATCCGCTGTCATATATTCAACATCTTTAGTAACTACGCCTGTTTCCTTATCCACTCTGCGGTAAGGAGTCTCAATAAAGCCGTACTCATTAACTTTTGCATATCCGCTGAGCGAGTTGATAAGACCGATGTTTGGTCCTTCAGGGGTCTCTATAGGACACATACGGCCATAGTGAGAATGGTGAACATCTCGAACTTCAAAGCCAGCTCTCTCTCTTGAAAGTCCGCCGGGACCGAGTGCTGAAAGTCTTCTCTTATGTGTAAGTTCGCCAAGAGGGTTAATCTGGTCCATAAACTGTGAAAGCTGTGATGAACCAAAGAATTCCTTAATAGCCGAAGTTACAGGACGAATATTTATAAGATTCTGTGGTGTAACAACCTCTAAATCCTGAGTTGTCATACGCTCACGAACTGCTCTTTCCATACGGGAAAGACCGATGCGGAACTGGTTCTGCAAAAGTTCGCCAACGCTTCTTAAACGACGGTTGCCAAGGTGGTCAATATCGTCAACTTCGCCAACGCCGTATTCAAGATTGCACATATAAGAAATAGATGCAATAATATCGTCAATTAAAATATGTCTCGGAATAAGCTCATCTCGTCTGTCATAAAGCTCCTGCTTGAATTCATCAGAATTCATATCGGGATACTTTTCAAGTATTTCCTTTAAGACAATTCCTCTTACTCTTTCATAGATACCAAATTCTCTTGGGTTATAATCAACATAATCCTTAAGGTCAACCATACCATTTGAAATAACCTTGGTTGTTGTGCCATCTATGCTGAGTGTAACATCGTTAATCTGAGCCTTTTCAAGAGCAAGCGCCATCTCCTTTGTGATTACATCACCTTCAGTAACTATCACCTCTCCTGTTTCGGGGTCTGCAATAGTCTGAGCGGATACAAAGCCGCAGATACGATTTGAAAGTCTTAACTTTTTGTTGAACTTAAATCTGCCGACACGCGCAAGGTCATAACGCTTGGGATCAAAGAATAAATTAGTAATAAGTGACTGTGCACTTTCAACTGTGGGGGGTTCCCCCGGACGAAGTTTTCTGTAAACTTCGAGCAAGCCCTCTTCAAGGCTTGTGGTGGTATCCTTCTCCATAGTAGCAAGGAGTCTCGGATCTTCACCAAAAAGCTCCGTAATCTGTGCATTGGTACCAAAACCAAGAGCACGGATAAGAACTGTAACGGGGATTTTTCTGTTACGGTCAATACGAACATGGAAAATATCGTTACTGTCAGTTTCATATTCAAGCCATGCACCGCGGTTTGGAATAACCTGTGATGAAAACAGCTTTTTACCTATTTTATCAAACTCTTGTGAGAAATAAACGCTTGGCGCACGAACAAGCTGAGACACGATAACACGCTCAGCTCCGTTTATAATAAATGTACCGGAAGGAGTCATAACGGGGAAGTCACCCATAAATATCTCCTGTTCCTTAATCTCACCTGATTCTTTATTGATAAGGCGAACCTTGACACGAAGAGGCGCTGCATAAGTTGCATCCCTCTCCTTGCACTCCTCAATATCGTACTTTGTCTCGGAATCTAAACGATAATCAATAAATTCCAGAATTAAGTTCCCAGCATAGTCCGTAATGGGCGATACATCATGAAAGACCTCTTTGAGACCTTCCTCAAGGAACCAATTATACGAGTTTATCTGAATTTCAATCAGATTGGGCATCTCCAAAATCTCGTTAATTTTGCCGTAGCTCATACGAGTATTTTTGCCCAGTTTCACAGGATGTACCATAAAACCGCTCACCTCATTAAAATATTTTCTGAAGAATGTAAAAATTCTTGTATTTTTCTCTGTTTAAAAAACTTACCATATTACATTTGGGAAAATTGACTTGCAAAATCCCGCAAAGCGTGATATAATAAGCACATTCGGGGCTTTAAAAGCCTGTTTTTTAACCGCTTATAAAAGCAAATACGCAAACTTTCGCATTATGATAGATAATCATTATACCATGTAAATTTAGCCTTGTCAAGAACTTTTTGGCTTAATCTGAGGCGTTTTTTGAAATTTCAAACTTTCGGGGTGAATACTTATGAACAAAATATTTAAAAGTTTTCTTTCTATATTATTAACAGGGCTTATATCGCTTCCCTCACCCGTCTTTGCAGATGTGCTGGGAACACACATAACTCAGATAAAAACAGAAATTTCTCAGGGAACAACCCTTTACGAAAATTCCTTTTATGACTCCTCCGTAGGGAGACAGACAGAGCATTATGTTGAATATATGCCAAACGAAAATGTCTCGGTAACTCTCACAAACGGCTGGTCCGCTTACGGAAAGCGGACTCTTTCAAATGCCAATCAGATTTTAAATCAGCTGGGATACTCCACCGCTATGGGAATGAACGCAGACTTTTTCTCACTTCAAACGGGCATACCTATGAGCAACACAATAATTGACGGCAGAGTTTATACAAAGGATTCGTCATGGCTTTGGGGAATTGGCTTTAAGTCAGACGATTCTGCATTCTGCGCAAAATTCCCAATTGCTACTACAGCAAGCCTTGAAGACGGCTCATACTTTACCATCGAATGTATCAACAAATATCGTCAGCCCTATGCCCTCTATCTTTTCACCGAGGACTTTGGAAACGAAACTCATTCAACCGACAAAGGAATTGATGTTATTTTAAGCGATGTCAGCGGAGATATAAAGCTTGGCACTTCGATTACTGCGACCATTGAGAGCATAACTGAATACGAGGGTTCTGTTGCAATACCTGAGGGCAAAATGATACTCAGCGTATCTTCTTCTGCATCTGATGATATAAAGAACAGAATCGCAAACCTCGCCGTTGGACAAAAAATAACGATTACCACAAACGCTGCCGAAAACGCAGAGCTCTGGAATAGCGCCAAATACGCCTTGGGGCTCACGGGCGGCAAGCTAATCACAAACGGACAGCTTGACTTTGAGGATGAGTCAGCCGCTCCCCGTACTGCCGTTGGCATAAAGAAAGACGGAACATTAATATTTTACACCATTGACGGCAGACAATCAGGATATAGCTATGGTGTAAGAAAAGAGACTCTTGCCAAAAGGCTGTTAGAGCTTGGTTGCATTGAAGCTGTCAACCTAGACGGCGGAGGCTCTACCACTATGGGTGCTGTAATGCCCGGAACGACAAGTATGACTATCGTAAATTCCCCCTCGGATAAAAAAGAAAGAAGCTGTGCAAACTTTTTATTTCTTCTTAAGATGATAGAACCGACGGGAATCCCATATAAGCTCACTCTTGATAATTACGGGACAAAATTACTATCAGGCGCATCAGTAAGGATTTCAGCTTCTGCTATTGACTCATCTTACGGACCTGCAAGCACCCCTTCAAATATTGAATATTATATAGAAAAAGATGCCGCCATTTCTGACGGCAGCGGCAGTTATTCAAAGATTGATAACTACGGAAATCTGACCGCCAGAGGGAACGGCGAAATTCATATCGGTGCAAAGAGCGGCAATATTTCAGGCGAAACCGTGGTTACTTCAATAACAACGCCTGATACAATCAAAATCAAAGATTCAACACACGGCTACGAACTTGAGGAATTGATTTTAGAGCCTGATTCTATCGTGTCTTTAACAGCTGACAGCTATTGGTACGGAGAAAAACTCATATCCGAAAATTCCTGTTATCGTTTTACTGTTGTAAGTGACAGCAAAACAGTCGGCAATATTGAAAACGGCGTATTTAAGGCATCAAACATAAGCGGCGCAACGGGCACCCTCTCAGTTTCAGCAGGAACCTGCGTTACTCAAATCCCCATTATTATAAGAGAAGGCGGTGGGGCAGCAGTCGATGAAGAATATCCATCTATTGACGGACTTGCAACTGACGGAACGCTAAATGCAATAATCCTTTATCCTGACTTAAAGGCTGATGATATAACTGTTACAATAGACAACAAAGAGGTTGACTTTATATATAATGAAAAAACTCATCGTATAAAAGTCGAATACGATAATTCGTCTTACCACAGAATAGGCGTATTTGTTACCAAAGACCAAAAATCTGCAATGAAATTTTTTGATACAAGAGAAATATCGGATATAGGAAATAAATTCCCCGATACAAACGGACATTGGGCACAGAATTATATAACATATCTTGCAAATTGCGGCGTGGTAAACGGAAGACTTGAAAATGACGGCAGTACGAGTTTCTACCCGTCAGCTAACATGACAAGGTGTGAATTTGCAATTATGCTCTGCAACTATTTAGGGATAGATGCAGATGCTTACAAAGATGTTACTCTGCCCTTTACCGATAATGCAGATATCCCCCTGTGGGCAGAAAACAACATTAAAGCAATTTATTCTCTTAAAATTATGCAGGGACAGTTAAATGATAATGGCGTTGCATTTAACCCAAGCGCAAATATCAATCGTATGGAATTTGCAATCTCGCTAAGCCGTATACTCCCAAGCGGGCTGTCAGCATCACCCGTCACTGCAACTGATGCAGATACCATTCCATTCTGGGCGCAGGAGAGTATGAGAACAATATGCACACAAGGAATTATGGGCGGTTATCCTGACGGAACACTTTTACCCCTCAATAGTGTAACAAGAGCCGAAGCTGTTAAAATGCTTTATAATATATTTGGAGCATAAAATAACGGAGATGCATTACGCATCTCCGTTTTCTTCGTAATTGTCAGGATTTACCCACTCACTTACCTTTTCTGTGAACATATGTCCGTCAAGATGTTCTATCTCATGGCAAAGCGCTCTTGCAAGCAACTCCTCGCCGACTATTTCCCTCACATTACCATTTCTGTCGGCAGCTCTTACAGTCACCTTGTAGGGTCTGGTAACAATCCCCCAATGGTCAGGGTAGCTAAGACATCCCTCAAGTCCCGTCTGCTCACCCTCAACTGATATAATTTCGGGGTCAATAAGCTCAATCAATCCATCCCCTATATCAATTACTGCCATTCTTCGAAGGACACCCACCTGCGGTGCTGCAAGTCCGACTCCTCCCGATTTATAAAGTGTATCTGTTAAATCTTCTAAGAGCATCTTCGTTCTCTCGGTAAGTTCACCTACGGGTTTACACTTAACCGAAAGCAACTCTTCCCCCGGAAGATTTAATTTGAGTATATTTCTTATAGCCATATCTATATCTCCTTATCCGTGCTTTGTCTTATCATATCATATTAGTTGGATTTATGTCAATGGTAAGCAAATTTTTGAGTCTGGATTTTTCGTGAGCTTCCTTTATTCCCCACAGAAGCGATGTCAGCTTTTCACTGTCCGACACCTTTAATATAACCCTGTATCTGTACTTATTTTTAATCTTGTGTATTGGCGCAGGCGACGGCCCTAAAATTTTGATAATGTTATCGTCTTTTTTCTGTTCCTCTTTTAAGACTTCTCCTATATTCAGGATTTCCGCCTCAACATCTGCCTCCACATCTCCCATAACAAGTATATATACTATATCACAAAACGGCGGATAATCCATTCTTTTGCGATATATAATTTCATTTTCATAAAACGCCGTATAATTCTGGTCTTTTGCAAAATTGATTGTTCGGTTTTGTGGCTGATATGTTTGGATTACGGCTCTGCCCTCAATATCTCCTCTGCCCGCTCTTCCGCACACCTGAGTGATAAGCGAGAAACATTTTTCTCCGGCACGATAGTCATCCACATTAAGTGCGGTATCCGCCGCCAGAACTCCAACAAGCGTCACTTCCGGAAAATCAAGCCCCTTTGTTACCATCTGGGTTCCAAGCAGAATATCCGCCTCACCCTCTTTGAATTTATTTAAAACAGTCTCGTGACCGCCCTTTCCTGATGTAGTATCGTAATCCATCCTCAAAATTTTTACATCGGGAAAAAGTTTGTTTAATTCATCCTCTATCCTTTGCGTACCCGTGCCAAAAAACCTTACATACTTTGAAGAACATTCAGGGCACTTAGTTACATTATCAATGGTTTTCCCGCAATAATGACAGACCAGCTTATCCGTCTTTTTGTGATAAGTCATAGCAATGCTGCAGTTTTCACATTCTATAACTTTACCGCATTCCCTGCAGGAAACAAAAGTATTATATCCCCTGCGATTTAAAAAAAGAACTGTTTTTTCACCTTTTTCAAGATTCAGTCGTATTTCCTCCTGAAGCCTTATGCTGATTGGTGAATTATTATGCAGCTCAAAAAGCTCTGCCCTCATATCCACTATCCGTGCCTTCGGCATCGCATTTTCATTATAACGCTTGTGCATCTCAAACAATGTATATTCGCCATTTAATGCCTTATAATACCTTGAAACCTCAGGTGTAGCTGATGCGAAAATTACAGGCGCACCCAAATCAGCCCCACGCTTTATTGCAATATCACCCGCGTGGTATCTTGGCGTATTTTCTGACTTATAGCTGTTTTCATGTTCTTCATCCAAAATGATAATTCCTACATTCTCAAACGGCGCAAATATAGCACTTCTGGCTCCTACAACAACGCTGACCTGACCATTTTGTATCTTGCTCCACTCATCAAATCTCTCACCCTGAGAAAGTCCGCTGTGAATAACTGCCACCTTTTTCCCAAATCTGCCGACAAATCTCTCCACCATCTGAGGCGTAAGCGATATTTCAGGGACCAGCATTATCGCCTGCTTATTAAGAGAAATACAATGCTCTATCGCCTGCAAAAACACCTCTGTCTTTCCGCTTCCCGTAACACCGCGAAGCAAAATTTTCTCGTGTTTATTCTCGTTGATTAAATTATTAACATACTCAATAATCGGCTTTTGCTCCTCAGTTGGCACATATTTATCTGTCGTTTTATACTTTTCTTCGCTGTAGGCTTTGCGGATAATCCGCTCATTGTATATAGAAACAAACCCCTTATCTCTCAAAGAATTAAGTGATGTATAGTTCCCGTCAACAGATGAAACCAAATCAGCAGTCGGCATATCACCGCTGTCTGCCAGCATCAAAAGCATATTAGCCTGAGTCTTTGCCCTGCGGGATAAAAACTCATCTGCTATTTCGTAAGCCTCATCACAATTTAATTCAAGATGTGCCTTTCTTATAAATTTTGCCGACACCATGTCCTTGATATCTTCGCCAATCTCCAAAATTCCTGCATCTTTTAGGGCATATATATTACTCTTTAAAGCTCTTCCCCCTAAGATTTCGAGAAGTTCTGCATATTCTGCCGTCCCTCCAAGCTCTTTTAAGGCATCAATTATCTTTTGCTGAAAAGGGGTAACGGGTGCTTCAGCATCCTTTACAAGTGCAACCCACAAAGTAATTTTTACACTTGCCCTTGGCGGGCGTACGAGCTTATAGCATTGTGAAAAAGAACACAGATATTTTTTCTGCATCCATTTGCAAAGTTCAAGCTGACTTTCAGAGCAAGCGGGAGCATCCCCCACAAAGCTCTTTATATCTTTTATTTTGTCAAAATCACTTTTATCTGTAAGTTTTGTGATTATACCCTCTTCGGATGAATTTCTTGCACCAAACGGAACGGTGACGCGCATACCGACAGCCGCCTTAGCTTCAAGCTCGGGCGGTACACTATAATCAAATTCACGCCCAAGGCTATGGGCGGTAGCGTTTGTCAGTATAACTTTTGCAATCATAATTTTACCTCAAATTATAAAGGCACGCAGGGGCGTGCCTTTTATTATTCCTGAGCAGATGGCTGAAGCTGACTTGCAACTACGGCACTTATCTTATCCTCGTAAATCTCATTTGCAGCAATTGACACTTCCTTATTAGACTTTACATTTGAAAGTGCAGGCGCTCCCTGAGACAGCTGTCTTGCACGGCGCGCAGCCTCAATTACCAGCGAGTAACGGCTGCCTGTCTTTTCTACAAGTTTTGCAATAGGTGGATAAATCATCATAATACATCTTTCCCTTCTATTATATTCTTAACCTTCTCAACAGCTTTATCGAGAATGTCATTTACAACAACATAATCATATTTGTCTTTTTTATCAAGCTCATTTTCTGCAGCTCTGACTCTGTTTTCAATTTCTTCTTTGCTTTCAGAGCCCCTTACCATAAGCCTTTCTTTAAGCGTTTCAACACTTGGCGGTGCAATAAAAATATATATTGCGTCCTTAAAATTATTCATAACATTTAATGCGCCCTGCACATCAATTTCTAAAATCACATCGATTCCGTCATCAAGCTGTTTCTGAACGGGGGCAATGGGCGTTCCGTAATAATTGCCGTTGTATACTGCCCATTCCAGAAAACTTCCGCTCTCTATCATATCCTTAAACTCGTCCTCAGTTTTAAAGAAGTATGTAACGCCCTCTTCATCTTCCTTTCGCGGCGCCCTTGTCGTTGCCGAAACCGAAAGTTTTAAATTATCACATTCTAAGAGCAAGCGTTTTACCAAAGTTCCTTTCCCAACGCCCGACGGACCGGACATAACAATGAGTTTGCCTCTACTCATCAATATCCTCCTCCTTGCTGGGCTCTGCTCTTCCTGCGATGGTTTCTGTCTGAATAGCAGATAAAATCACATGGTCGCTGTCAGTTATAATAACCGCTCTGGTGCGTCTGCCGCAAGTCGCATCAATCAAAAGTCCCTTTTCTTTAGACTCCTGAACTATTCTTTTAATCGGTGCAGAATCAGGACTTACTATCGCCACGACTCTCTCACCTGATACTATGTTACCAAAACCTACATTGATAAGTTTCATACGCCCGCTCCTATTCTATATTCTGAATTTGTTCACGAATTTTCTCAATAATTGATTTAAGCTCAACGACATGGGCAGCAATCTCTGCATTGTTGCACTTAGACCCTGTGGTGTTAGCTTCTCTGTTCATTTCCTGAACTATAAAGTCAAGTTTTTTGCCCATTGGCTCATCCGCTTTCATTGCATTTTCAAATGCACACACATGGCTTTTAAGTCTTACCATTTCTTCATCAACCGAGGTCTTGTCCGCAAAAATTGCAGCCTCGGTAATAATGCGGCTTTCGTCAACTGCACGATTTTCCAGAATCTCCTCGAGCTTTTTGCGAAGTTTATCGCGATACTCAACCACAAATTCAGGTGAGCGTTTTTCTATAAAATCAACCTCTTTTAAAAGGTCCTTTAAATGCTCTTTTAAGTTTTCCTCAAGGCGTCTGCCTTCTTCTGTCCTCATTTCAACAAATGCAGAAAGCGCTTTGTTAAATACAACGAGGGTCATATCGGTAATTTTATCCTCATCAATCTCTTTATATTCAACATCAAAGATATCATTTAATCTTACCATTGAAGATATGGATAAATCATCAAAAACTCCAAGTCCTGAAAGCTCTTTAAGTGCCTTTATGTACCCTTCGGCAACAGGTCGGTTTAAAGTAATCTCTCTGTCATCGCTTTCTTTTTGTTCTAAACTAACAAGAATTTCAACCTTGCCTCTTGAAATACCCTGCATTGCAGCGTTTCTGATTTTATCCTCCAAAAACGCATAATATCTCGGCGTTTTGATTGTAAAATCACTATATCTGTGGTTAACGGACTTTAGCTGAACCTTAATCAAATATCCATCGATAAGCTCCTCGGCTCTGCCAAATCCGGTCATACTTTTGAGCATAACAATATCTCCTTTTTAAATCATACTCATTCAATTTTAAATTATAGCATAATTTCCCTCTGTTTGCAAGATTTTTTTATAAAACGCTTGACAAAACTATTATACCGTGGTATCCTATGAATAATGTTTAGCACTCTTTTGACCAGAGTGCTAACAAAACAACTTTCCCCCGTTTTGAAAAGGAGTTGATTTTGTGGCACTTGATGATAGAAAAAAGCAGATTCTTCGTGCAATTGTCGAAGGGTATATCCAAAATGCTGAGCCTGTAGGTTCGAGAAGTATTTCCAAAAATACCGACCTTAACTTAAGCGCTGCAACAATCCGCAACGAGATGGGCGATTTAGAGGAGCTTGGATATCTTATACAGCCGCACACCTCGGCAGGCAGAATTCCGTCCGGAATGGGATTTCGTTTCTATGTTGACTCGCTTATGGAGAGGTATCTTATAACCTCAAGTGAGCTTGAGCAGATGCGCGGTTCGATGCTTACCAAAATGCGTGAGCTTGATAAAATTGTCAAAGATGTGTCGGCGCTTTTTTCAAAGTTTACAGCTCTTCCTACCTTTGGTATGCTTCCATCTATTGAATCGGGCGTTATAAAAAGCATCAAACTTGTAGGTATTGATGAGAAAACGATTATGGTTATCGTCTCTGATAACTCGGGGCTTATAAAAAACAAGGTGTTAAGACTGAGAGAAGGTATTTCTCAAGAGGTTATAACTACTCTTAACGATGTTTTAAACTCAAATCTTTCAGGTCTCACCGTCTCTGAGATAAACCTTGCAAACATTATCGAGGTTCAAAATGCAGTCGGTGTAAACATCGAGATACTCACCTCGGTTTTAGAGCTTGTTCACGAAGCAATTTCAGAGATTGACAAGCACGAAGTATATTCTGAGGGGCTTTCAAACATTTTGAGGTTTCCCGAATACAGCAATGTAGATAAGATTAAGGAGATTATCGGTCTCTTTGAAAACAAGGCTTCACTTAACGAAATGGTTTCCTCTCTCCCTCAGGTTGAGAGCGGAAAGGTAGCAGTTTTTATAGGCGAAGAAAATAACATACCCGAACTTAAAAATAATTCCGTCATACTTTCAGGTTACAAGGCGGGCAGGAATTTAACGGGTATTATCGGAGTTGTGGGTCCGATGCGTATGGATTATTCGAGGGCAGTTGCAGGGGTTGACTTCTTTGCAAAACAGCTTGAATCTATGCTGAGCGAAAGGTTTGGCACCCCCTCCCTTGAGGAAGATAAAGGAGAATAGAAATGGCAGAAAATGAAAAAGTAACACAGGAAGAAATCGTTGAAGAAGTTGTTGAAAAGGTTCCTGAAAAAAGCGAAACTGAGCTTTTAGAGGAGCAGATTGCAACCCTTAATGACAAATTATTAAGAACGGCCGCGGAATTTGACAATTACAAAAAGCGTACTGCCAGAGAGAAAGATGATTTTTACAAAATGGCAGTTTGCGAAACAGTTGCCCCATTTCTTGCAGTCCTTGATAATTTAGAGAGAGCAACTGCTGCTGCAGAAAACTCAGAAGACGGAGTTTTAGACGGCATCAAGATGATAAAAAAACAATTTGAAGATACGCTTTTATCCGTCGGCGTTGAACCTATTGAGGCAGTCGGCAACGAATTTGACCCCGAAAAGCATAACGCAGTTATGACAGAAGAGAGCGACAAGCCCGAAAATACGGTCATTGAAGAATTCCAAAAGGGATATACTTATAAAGATAAAGTTGTAAGACATTCAATGGTAAAAGTTAGTAACTAAATAGAAAGGATGATATATTATGGGAAAAATTATTGGTATTGACTTAGGTACAACAAACTCATGTGTTGCAGTAATGGAGGGCGGCGAGCCCACCGTTATCACAAACCCTGAGGGTGCAAGAACTACACCATCAGTTGTAGCATTTACAAAAACAGGCGAAAGACTTGTAGGTCAGGTTGCAAAGCGTCAGGCAATCACCAACCCCGACCGCACAATTGCATCAATCAAAAGAGATATGGGTACTGACAAAAAGGTAACCATTGATGACAAGAGCTATTCTCCTCAGGAGATTTCAGCTATGACACTTCAAAAGCTCAAGGCAGATGCAGAAAGCTATCTTGGCGAAACTGTTTCTCAGGCAGTAATCACAGTTCCTGCATATTTTTCTGATGCTCAGCGTCAGGCTACAAAGGATGCAGGTAAGATTGCAGGCCTTGAAGTTTTAAGAATTATCAACGAGCCGACTGCTGCAGCTCTTGCTTATGGTCTTGATAAGGATACCGACCAGAAAATTATGGTATACGATTTGGGCGGCGGTACATTCGATGTATCTATTCTTGAAATCGGTGACGGCGTATTTGAAGTTCTGGCAACCAGCGGTAACAACCGTCTTGGCGGCGATGACTTTGATGATAAGGTTATGAACTACCTTGCTGATGAATTCCAGAAGGAAAACGGCATCGATTTAAGACAGGACAAAATGGCGCTTCAAAGACTTAAGGAAGCTGCTGAAAAAGCGAAGATTGAACTTTCAGGCGTTATGACAAGTAACATCAACCTGCCATTTATCACAGCTGATGCAACAGGTCCAAAGCACCTTGACATCACTTTGACAAGAGCGCAGTTTGATTCACTTACATCTGACCTTGTTGAAAAGACAATGGAGCCTACCCGCAGAGCCCTCAGCGATGCAGGCCTTTCTGCAAGCGACATTGACAAGGTATTGTTAGTCGGCGGTTCTTCAAGAATTCCCGCTGTTCAGGAAGCTGTTCAGAAGTTTATCGGTCAGGAACCTCACAAGGGTATAAACCCCGATGAATGTGTTGCAATCGGTGCATCAATTCAGGCAGGCGTTCTCTCGGGTGAAGTCGAAGATTTGGTACTCTTAGATGTTACTCCTCTTTCACTTGGTATCGAAACAATGGGCGGGGTATTTACAAAACTTATCGAAAGAAACACTACTATCCCCACAAAGAAGAGTCAGATTTTCTCAACTGCAGCTGATAACCAGACCAGCGTTGAGGTTCATGTTCTTCAGGGTGAGCGTGAAATGGCAGCATACAACAAGACTCTTGGCAGATTCAGTCTTTCAAACATTGCTCCTGCTCCAAGAGGTGTTCCTCAGATTGAGGTTACATTTGATATAGATGCAAACGGCATTGTAAATGTTTCTGCAAAGGATTTGGGCACAGGCTCAGAGCAGAAGATTACTATTACTTCAAGCACAAACCTCTCTGACGAAGATATCGACAAAGCAGTTAAAGAAGCTGAAAAGTTTGCAGCAGAGGACAAGAAAAAGAAAGAAGAGGTTGATACACGCAACAATGCTGACAGCCTTGTATATCAGACAGAAAAGACTCTCACAGAGCTTGGCGACAAGGTAACTGAAGAAGAAAAGGCTCCCGTTGTTGCTGAAATTGAAAAACTTAAGGAAATGCTTAAATCCGCTGAACTTGATGTAGAAGCTACAAAGGCACAGATAGATGCAGTTCAGAAGAGTTTTTATGCAATCTCAGAAAAGCTCTACGCTCAGGCACAGGAAGCAGCGCAACAAGCACAGGCTCAAGAAGGTACTCCACAGAACGACAATGTAGTAGATGCTGAATACACCGAAGTAGACGAAAATAATTAAGAATATGGCAGATAAAAGAGATTTTTACGAGGTGCTGGGGGTTGACCGCAGCGCCTCGGCAGACGAAATAAAAAAAGCATATCGAAAACTTGCTAAAAAATATCATCCCGACCTTAATCCCGATGATAAAGAGGGTGCTGAGGCAAAGTTCAAAGAAGCTACCGAAGCATACGAGGTTTTAAGTGATGCTGACAAAAAGCAGAAATATGACCAGTTTGGTCACGCGGCATTTGACCAGACCGCGGGCGGCGGTTACAGCTATGGCGGCGGCTTTAACGACTTTGATATGGGCGACATATTCAGCAGCTTCTTCGGCGGTGGCTTTGGCGGCGGATTTGGTGGCGGTTCAAATCCCAACGCCCCAAGACGCGGCAGAGATATTGCCCACAGCATAGAACTGTCCTTTGAGGAAGCCTGCTTTGGTGCAGAGCGCGAGATTACCATAAACCACCTTGAAAAATGTGACGAATGTCACGGCAGCGGTGCTAAAAAAGGTACTTCTCCCACCACCTGTCCTACTTGCCACGGCACGGGTCAGGTGAGAACGGTTCAAAGAACAATTCTTGGCAATATGCAGACCACTCGTCCTTGTGAAACATGCGGCGGCAAAGGTTCAATCATAAAAGAACCATGCCCCTCTTGTGCAGGCAATGGAAGTTTAAGGAAGAGCAAAAAGGTCAATGTTAAAATCCCCGCTGGAATCGACAATGGTCAGCAGGTATATGTAAGAGGCGAGGGCGATGCCGGCACAAACGGCGGTACAAACGGCGACCTCATACTCAATATAAGAGTTCGCAGTCACAAATTATTTGTCCGTCAGGGCTATGATATTTACTGCGACTATCCTATATCCTTTGTTCAGGCAACTTTAGGTGCAGATGTTTTAGTGCCCACCATTGACGGCAAGGTATCTTATACCATTCCTGAGGGCACGCAGAGCGGAACTGTGTTCCGTCTTAAGGGCAAGGGAGCAACAAAATTGCGTTCAACACAGCGTGGCGACCAATATGTAACTATCAAGATTGAAATCCCGAAAGGCTTATCTGAGAGCCAAAAGGATTTACTCAGACAATTCGACGAAAAGGTTGACTCCTCAAAATACAAACAGCGCAAGACCTTTTTTGACAAAATGAAAGACATTCTTAAATAAAAAAGTGCAGAAATGCACTTTTTTGGCTTTACGAAAGGAATATACTTATGGATTGGATAAAAACAACAATCACAACAACCAAAAACGGGATCGACGCCGTATCAGGAAGACTTTTAGAACTTGGCATAGGCGGCATCGAAATCTCAGACAAAGACGATTTTAAAGACTTTTTAGAGAACAATCGTATGTATTGGGACTATGTAGACGAAGAGCTTGAGCGCCTTAAAGATGCGGACACTACTATCACATTTTATTTAACTTGTGCCGCAGACGGAATAGAACAGCTAAACGCAGTAAAAACATCTATGGAGACACTTAAGGCTATGGACAAAAATGGTGAATTCGGAAGTCTTTTAATTACAACCGACAATGTAAAGGACGAAGACTGGTCAGAAATCTGGAAGCAATACTTCCACCCCATCCCCGTCGGCGAAAAGATACTTATCTGCCCTGAATGGGAAACCCCAAAAAACACAGATAATAAGACTGTATTTCGCGTAAATCCGGGTCTTAGCTTTGGCACGGGTTCACACCCAAGCACAAGATTTTGTCTTGAAGAAATCGAAGCAAATTTAAAGCAGGGAGACTCTGTTTTAGACCTTGGCTGCGGGTCGGGGATTTTATCAATTACTGCACTTTTACTTGGAGCATCAAATTCTGTTGCAATTGACATTGACCCCAACGCTACCGATGCGGCATACGCAAATCTTTCACTTAATAATCTTTCAAAGGAAATTTATGAAATTTATACGGGCGATGTTACTGCAAGCAAGGAACTTCGCGAAAAGCTCGGCAAGCACGATATCGTCCTTGCAAACATTGTCGCAGATGTTATCATTGCACTTTCGCCCTACATTAAGGGTTTTATGAAAGAAAATGCTACATTTATCTGTTCGGGAATTATTTTAGAAAGACTTAACGAGGTAAAAGCTGCACTTATACAAAACGGACTTACAATTACCAATATAAAGAATGACTCGGATTGGGCGGCAATCACAGCAAAATAAAGGGGTGGTATCTTGAGAAGATTTTTCACAGAACCTGAAAACATAACCGAAAATACTGCTTGTCTTTACGAAGATGCAGTCCATATAACCAAAGTTTTGCGTATGCAAGTGGGTGACGAGGTTTTAATATTTGATGGCACGGGCTACGAGTATATTGCAAAACTCTCTGAACTTAACAAGGAATGTTGCAAGGCAGAAATTATCTCAAAAGAATTTTCAGCTCTTGAACCTAAAGTAAAGGTTACTATATATCAGGGCATACCAAAGTCCGGCAAAATGGAGGGCATTATTCAAAAATCCGTTGAGCTTGGGGCATATTCAATTGTTCCCGTCAGTATGGACAGATGCGTCTCAAAAATTGAGGCGGGCAAAAAAGAGGCAGAGAAAATCAAGCGCTGGAACAAAGTCGCAGTTGAGGCGGCAAAGCAATGCGGGAGAGGAATACTTCCTGAAGTTAAGCCTCCCATAACCTTTAAAGAGGCTCTAAACCGACTTAAAGATACTCCTCTTGCTCTTATGCCTTATGAGATGCTTGCCCACAATGGGGTAGCCAGCCTGAAAGGTACGCTTTCTCAAAGCAATGCAACAGAAATTGGTGTTATTATCGGTCCTGAGGG
>JAZNPN010000035.1:0-3684 GCA_045589715.1 Clostridia bacterium
TTTATGCAAGGGGTGGGAAACTGCTCTGTTATATGCTGTGGTAAACAGGTCGAAGCGTTAAAGCTAAATAAGCCAGACGATGAACACACAATAAAAGTTTCTGAAATTGAAGATGATTTTTATATTGAGTTTAATCACGAAATGACAAAGGAACATTATATCGGTTTCGTAGCCTATGTAAGGTTCGACAGAGTGCTTACCGTAAGATTATATCCCGAACAGGATGCTACGGTAAGGTTTCCTAAAATGTATGGTGGCAAACTTTACTATTATTGCAATACACACGGATTGTTTGAACTAAAAATTTAAAGGTGAAGTTTATGAAGAAAATATTATGCATTATATCAGCTGTTCTCTGCATCTTCCTTACCGCTTGCGGAGATGCTACAAGTATAGGAATTATAGGCGGTGCAGACGGACCGACCGCAATATTGGTTAGTGAAAAAGGAGAAAAAACGATGTATCAACAAATCACGGCAGAGGAAGCCAAAAAGATAATGGACGCAGGCGAAGAACATATCATTTTAGATACAAGAGAACAGGATGAGTTTGACGAGGGTCATATCCCGAATGCAATCCTGATTCCATATACCGAAATTGAAAACAAGGCAGAAGAAATGCTACCCGACAAGGATGCGCAGATTTTAGTATATTGCAGGTCAGGCAGAAGAAGTAAAATTGCATCTGAAAGTCTTGCTAAACTTGGATACACTAATGTAAAAGAGTTTGGCGGAATTATTGACTGGCCATACGAGGTGGAGAAATGAGTAATAAAAGGAAAATAATATTATCAGTTATCGGTGTTGTGATTAGTATCACTTTGCTTGCTATAAGTTCTGTTCTTGCAGAAGAGGAAATCATAAATCCTGCAATTGCAATTACACTTACGGCAGTTTCTGCAGTTTTAGTTCTGATTGCAATTTTCTATGCCGCCAAGGTTGACTATGAAACAGGTGTTTATGAATGCAGAAAATGCGGACATACATTTAAACCAACTTTCAAGGCGTATATTCTGGGCGTGCATACATTAACTACCCGACACCTTAAATGCCCAAAGTGTGAAGAAAAATCATGGTGCAGAAGAAAAATGGCACAATAAAGTGTCTTGTCGGGAGGACGTTATGAATAATATTACATAACATATTAGAAACAGAAGAAGTGTCAGGATATATGATGCTTCTTTCGGTTTGATGTAAAGACATGCTTATAAAATACCGACAGCCGATAAAATATAAAAAAGCCGATGCGAAAAAACACATCGGATTTTTTGGCGGAGATGCAGAGATTTGAACTCTGGCACCGGTGTTGCCGACCTACCGCATTTCGAGCTCCTAGACAGTGTTTTTAGATAGACGAAATAAGCGGAAGTTAAAGGAACTTAAAAAACGATAAAAACCGCATAAAATCAAGGCTTTGAGGGGATAAATTCCTTCAAAGCCTTTGCTGTTCTCGCATCTTTCGTATTGCCACTTTTTGATGCATTTTTTGGGTTTTCGCTAGAAAAGTGCTAGAAAAATGTTAGATAAAAATATGGGTTGTTTTGGCGTTATTGAAATTCCTATGAATATATAGTATAATTGATATAGAGGTGATGTTATGAACAGACCGCACATAATCTGTCATATGGTGACATCAATAGACGGAAAGGTTACGGGAGATTTTTTGTCCCGACAGGAATGTGAAAAAGCTACGGATATTTATTATGAGTTAAATCGTGAGTATAACAAAAACGGCGCAAATGGATTTATTTGCGGTCGAGTGACGATGGAAAGCAGTTTCACAGGCGGTTGGTATCCTGATTCGACAAAGTACGAGCCTATTGATAATAAAAATGATTTTATCCCTGATAATTTGTCGGGATTCTATGCCGTAAGTTTTGATCCAAAAGGTAAACTCGGTTGGAAGAACAGTAAGATTATCGACGAAGACCCTGGCTATGGAGATGCACAGATAATTGAGGTTTTGACCGAACAGGCAGACGGACGTTATCTTGCCTATCTGCAGAGTATGGAGATTCCATATATCTTTGCAGGCGAAAACGAGATTGATGTCAAAATCGCTCTTGAAAAGCTTAAAACCCTTATGGGTATAAACTCTATTCTTTTAGAGGGTGGAAGTATTGTAAACGGATATTTTCAGCGTTCGAATGTGATTGACGAGCTTAGTCTTGTTGTCGCTCCAATTATTGCAGAAGCAGATGATAAGCCACTATTTATGGATAGCACATTATCCGAATTTAAATTAAAAGAAATCAAGCAATACGATGATGTTGTCTGGATGAATTATATACGAAAATAAGGTGTTATATTAAATGAATGATAAAAAGGAATTTTTAGCGACAGAGCCTATCGGTAAGCTTTTGTTCAGGCTGTCTATTCCGACTGTTGTGGCACAGCTTATCAATATGCTTTACAATATAGTTGACCGTATATACATAGGTCATATGCCTGGTGATGGCAGTTTGGCACTTACCGGTGTTGGTGTGTGCATGCCCCTGATTATGCTTGTTGCAGCTTTTGCAGCGTTAGTAAGCTCAGGCGGTGCACCGAGAGCCTCCATCTTTATGGGCGAAAAGGATATTGAATCTGCCGAAAATACGCTTGGCAACTGCTTTAGTCTGCAGATTGTTGTGTCGGTTATTTTGACCGCAGTTTTGCTTATATGGAACAAGGACTTGCTCCTTGCCTTTGGTGCAAGTGAAAACACAATCGGCTATGCAACCGATTATATGAGCATATATGCCATCGGCACTCTGTTTGTTCAGATGACCTTGGGTATGAATACATTCATCACGGCACAGGGCTTCACGACTGTTTCTATGGTTTCGGTAATTATCGGTGCGGTGTGTAATATTGTGCTTGACCCCATATTCATTTTTGGATTCGGTATGGGTGTAAAGGGTGCGGCACTTGCAACCATTATTTCGCAGATGCTTTCCTGTGTATGGATTATCTCTTTCCTTTGCGGTAAGAAGACACAGCTCAAACTAAAGAAAGAAAACTTAAAACTTCAGGCAGACAACATTCGGCCTTGCATCGCACTTGGGACAGCGGCGTTTGTTATGCAGTCAAGTGAAAGCGTGATTTCCGTTTGCTTTAATTCTTCACTCCTTAAATATGGTGGAGATATTGCAGTTGGTGCTATGACCATTATGACAAGTGTAATGCAGTTTGCAATGTTACCTTTGCAGGGAATTGCACAAGGTGCTCAGCCTATTACAAGCTACAATTTTGGTGCTAAAAATGCGGGCAGAGTTAAGAAAACCTTCCGTCTGCTTTTAATCACTTGTTTAACATATTCCATAGCACTTTGGGCAGCAGTTATGGTAGAACCGCAGATGTTTGTTAAGATATTTACATCAGATAGCACCCTTGCACAGTTTGCAGCACCAATGCTTAGAATTTATCTTGGCGGACTTGGTCTCTTTGGCATTCAGATTGCCT
Organism: Clostridia bacterium; assembly: GCA_045589715.1. Lineage (GTDB taxonomy): Bacteria > Bacillota > Clostridia > Monoglobales > Monoglobaceae > UMGS1820. The sequence goes on from JAZNPN010000035.1 coordinate 3,444, forward strand.
GCCAGATGACATTCACATCTCTTGGCAAAGCGGCAAACTCTATTGTGGTTGCAGTTGTGCGTAAATTCGTATTGCTACTTCCGCTCATCTATATTATGCCAAGCATTTTGGCAGACAAGACACAGGCGGTCTATATGGCAGAACCTGTCGCAGATATTATTGCGGTTACATTTACGGCAATACTGTTTACATTCCAGTTTAAGAAGGCATTAAAAGAGATAACGGAGGTGTAAAAATGAAG
>JAZNPN010000036.1:0-22696 GCA_045589715.1 Clostridia bacterium
CTTCGTAAACGTTGCCGTCTTTTGCAAGAAGCTGAATTCTAACATTTGTCTTGCCCCAATCGTCTGTTGAGCTTGTAGCAGCAAGAACATATGCGTAATTTTCAGAACCCTGTGCAGTACCATTCTTGTCGTATGCTACGATCTTGCCGTAAGCATCAACATAGAAGAGACCAGCAGCACCAAGCTTAACGGGTGATGGCTGATAAGCGTTAGCTGCGATGTCATATGCAACACCGTCGATAACATAAGCATATCCGCCGTTTGAAGTCAATGATGACTTGCTCTGAGAAACTTTACCCTCGATAACTGTGCTATCAAGAACATCAAGGCTGATAACCTTTGTGTTGTCAGGTGACCATACAGCAGATACTACATCCCATTCCTTAAGCTCGCTATAATCAATAGCTTCGCCATTCTTTGTGATGTTAACGATCTGAGCTGTGTCTTCATCATCAAGAACTATTCTTGAGATAGAACCGGTTTCAGCGTTAGCCATAGCTTCCTTGAATGTGATCTTACCCTTTGTGTTAACTTCGTCAACAACACCAGGAACTGCGATATCAACGATGATTACATCAGCACCAGCTGTTGTGTCATTGTCGATAAGTGTAACCTGACCGCTGTAGAGTGAGTTAACAGTTACGATTGAACTGATATCTGCAAGTGCAGGAGATGCATCCATAGCGATACCGTTGTAGATAACTGCATCAAGAGTAGCTTCTGTCTTTACAGAAGTCTTTACACCGTTTGCTTTGTCTGTGTAGTACTCAACAGCTGTGCCATCAAGACCTGCATAGTCAGCAAGCGCAAAGGTTGTAACATCATTTAAAGAAGTCGGAGAGATAGCAATAATCTCGTACTTACCGCTGATACCTGTAGCCTTAGCATAACCTGTAACTTCCATACCGATGTAATCAGCAGCGTTTGAATCGCCAACTAACCATGTAACCGATATATTGTTGTCTGCTGTATCGCCATTATTAGCAGCATCGTAATAATAGTTTTCGTCAGCATCGTTAAGTTTGATTGTAACTTCTTCTGCCTTTTCTGTATCAACAGTCTGAGCACCTGTGTAAGTTGTGAGCTGGTTAGCAACAACTTCACCTTCAAACTTCTTAACCTTTAAGTCTCTCTTTAAAAGAGTTGTATAGTTAGCAGCTGAAGAAGAGAAGCCGTTGTAGATTACATAGTTTGCTTCGTCACCGTAAGAAGCTCTCTCCATTAAAGGAGTGTCAACTGCGTTGTAAAGCATCTGAGCAACCTGACCTCTTGTAGCTTCCTTACCGATTGTACCACCGATAACGCCTTCGAGTACGCCGTATCTCTGAGCAGCTGTCATATGACCTGCATAGTATCCGCCGTGCTCTTCAACGAAAGGAGCGTAACCAAGAGTTTCAACGATCATCTTAACTGCCTGTTCATAAAGAACGGGGTTTTCAGGACCGAATGTACCGTCGCCATAGCCGTTAACGATACCCTGGCTTGCTGCCTGTGCAACATAACCAGAAGCCCAGTGGCTTGCAGTTACATCTGTAAATTCTGTGTTTGTCTGAGCAGCTGAGTTAATATCCTGAATTCTGCAGATAACAGCAGCTACCTCTGCTCTTGTAATGGTATCTTCAGGTCTGAAGTCCATTACGCCGTCGCCATCCTGATCGTCACCGGTCAAGATATTGAGGCCGTTTAACATTTCGATTGCTTCATAATAGTTAGCATCTTCAGCTACATCTGAGAAAGTCTGGCCGAAAGCTACAGAACTAACCAACATAGCAAATACTGCTACTAAAGCAACTACCTTTTTGAGATTTCTCATTCTCAAATCCTCCTTAAAAATATAAAATATTATTTTTTTCTACTTCATTTGCGCCTATGTAAACGCAGATAAGCTAATCGCCAACACTTTTTCAGCGTTAGCTATTAACTTAGTCAAATTATATCACCAAAACCCGCAAGATGTCAATATATAATTTGATTTTTAACCTTTTTGTAACAATTCAAACAAAAAAATGCAATGATTCTGGGCGGGTTTATCGCATTATTCTTAAACATTTTACCCACAAAGGGCTCATTTGTCAAGTCTTTTTTGAATTTTTTTCAAATTCAGGCGTTTTTTACCCCAAATTTGTGTGTTACTACACTTTAGACGCAGATTCTTTGTGTTTTGTTCCCGCAAAACACAAATAATTGAAAATTGAAAATTATCGATGCTTTTTTCTAATGCGAAAAGCTATATATTATATAAGGAAGAAAATTAGTCATTAAATTTTCATTGCAATAAATAAATTATTATGATAGAATTACTATAATTGAAAATGAAAAATGGAGAATGGAAAGTTATTGATGCTTTTCGCTATTGCGAAAAGCTATTTGATTTTGTTTTGGTTTGCCAAAACAATCCCGTAATTTTCAATTTTCAATTTTCAATTATCAATTTTCCATTCTCAAGGGGTGATAGTATGACAAAGGTTATTAAAATAAGAGATATTTTAATCGGCGGGGGAAATTCTGTTGCCATTCAGTCGATGCTGAATGTGCCAACCTGTGACATAAACGCCGTGAAAGCACAGATTGACAGGCTTAATTCAGCGGGTTGTCAGATTGTACGCCTTGCTGTTCCTGATATGGATTCTGCCGAGGCATTGAAAGAAATTGTTAAATATTCGCCCATTCCTGTTGTTGCGGATATCCATTTTGACTATCGTCTGGCTCTTCGCGCTATCGAAAATGGCGTTGACAAAGTACGCATTAACCCCGGAAATCTCGGCGGTGAAGAAAAAGCCGCAGAAGTTGCCCGACTTGCGAGAAAACGCAACATCCCAATCCGCATTGGCGTAAACGGCGGTTCGCTTCAAAAGGGTCTTCTTGAAAAGTGCGGAGATTTAGCCTCTGCTATGGTAGAGAGCGCAAAAGAACATATAGAAATACTTAACCGCTACGATTTTGACGATATTGTGCTTTCTATGAAGGCATCTGATGTAAAAACCACCATTTCAGCTTATCGTATGGCAAGCAACACCTTTGATTATCCCCTGCACCTTGGCGTTACCGAGGCGGGAACGACAAAAGAGGGTGTTGTAAAATCCGCAATCGGCATCGGCGCACTTCTTGCTGACGGGATTGGCGACACCATCCGCGTATCACTTACTGATGACCCGATAAAAGAAATCGAGGCGGCAAAACTTATTTTAAAATCCCTTAATTTAGGCGGAAATTGCGTATCGGTTGTATCCTGTCCAACCTGCGGAAGAACCAAAATTGACCTTATTCCCATAGCAAACGCTGTATCCGATGCGGTTTCTTCAATAAATAAAAAACTAAAGGTTGCAGTTATGGGCTGTGTGGTAAACGGGCCGGGCGAGGCAAAAGATGCCGACATCGGTATTGCGGGCGGCGACGGATGCGCCGTGCTGTTTAAAAAGGGCGAAATCATCGGGAAAATTTCCGAAGATAAAATTATAGAAACATTGATTGAGGAAATTAATCAAATGAATTGACGGCACAGCCATTATGATTTGGCTTTGCGAGAATCAGATTTGAAAAATATAAAATATTACATTGCCGCTGCGGCTTGGTAAGCGGAATATGGTCTTTGGGCAATAAATCAAAATATTTTATATTTTTCGCAAGTTAATCTAAGCAAGATAAGGAAAGTATATAAATGAATGGTATTTTAGATTTATTTGACAAGGTGACGATACCTGAAAGTTTGGCGGTTAAACTTGAGAAAACCGAAATTCACACTTGTCAGCTTGATATGGATAATAATAGTGTAGATATCTCACTCAAAGCCGATGCTCCCTTTAACCGAGGGGAGCTTTTGGCGTATGCAGACGCTGTAAAACAGGTTTACAACCTTAAAAATATAAATATTGAATTTTATCTGCCGGAGTTTGCTCCTGATGCTGAATACATAGACGGCATAATCTCAGCATTTTTAAACAAATGCGGGGCTTGTCGGGCATTTCTTTCAAATGCAGTATGCCAAATAAGCGAAAGCACAGTCACAATTTCCAAAATAATTGGCGGCAAATCGCTGCTTGACCGCAATAGCTTTAAAGAATACATATCTGCGCTTATGTATCGTGAGCTTTACCGCGAATTTGATATACAACTTCAATTTGAAACAATAGATATGGAGCAGTATCTTAAGGAAAGCGACGAAGCAGAAAGGGAAATCGTACAGAAAAAAATGGCGGAAACACCGATTCCGCCCGCGCCCGATACCCCTGTTACACAAGGCTTACTTTACGGAAAGCCCATTCCCGCTCCCTCTGTATCCATTTCTTCGCTGGTTGCAGCGGGTGAGGGAGAAACTGCGCAGACTTATGTTGTTAAGGGTGAGGTTTTAACCTTGGAAACCCGCGAGACCAAGCCAAGTAAATTCGGCACAAGAACATCTGTCTCATTTGCACTAGGAGATAACGACTGGGCGTGTGCGTGCAACTTGTTTGCCCCAACCGAGCGACTATCCAAAGTTTTAAAGGCCGTGCGTGTCGGCTCCTTTGTAAAGCTCTCGGGCACTTACGAAAATGACAAATATGCAAGAAAACCCGTTTTAAACATTCGCTCAATCGAGCTTTTGGATACTCCCAAGGTGCGCTCTGACAATTGCGAAGAAAAACGAGCGGAACTACACCTGCACACCAAAATGAGTGCTATGGATGCAGTTTCTTCTGCAAGCGACTTAATTAAGCGTGCCGCAAAATGGGGACATTCTGCTATTGCAATTACCGACCATGGTGTGGCGCAGGCTTTCCCCGAAGCCCACAAGGCAGCCTCCGCTGTCAAAAAGAGCGGTCAGGACTTTAAGGTTATCTACGGAATTGAGGGGTATATGGTAAACGATACCCCTAAAAATGCAACTGCCATCGACAAAAACGAATCTTATGTTGTCTTTGATATAGAAACTACGGGTTTATCTGCCCAAGCAAACAAAATTACTGAAATCGGGGCTGTTAAAATCGAAAACGGCGAAAAAGCCGATGTTTTTTCTCAGCTTGTAAACCCCGAATGTGATATCCCGCAAAACATCACTGAACTTACGGGCATTACAAACGAAATGGTTAAGGATATGCCGACAATTTCAGAAGTTTTGCCAAAGTTTTTAGAGTTTTGCAAAGGCGCAACCGTTGTTGCCCACAATGCTTCCTTTGACTGCGGTTTTATCCGCTACAACGCGGCTTGTTTGGGACTTGATTTTCACAATAAGATTTTAGATACTCTGCGTCTTTCAAGAGAGCTTTATCCAAACGAGGCAAAACATTCTTTAAATGTTGTATGCCAGCGCCTTGGCGTTTCGCTTGAAAATCACCACCGCGCAGTAGATGATGCGACAGCAACTGCTGATATTTTCCTTAAATTTATGGAAATGAAGACCGATACACCTTTAAACTACGATATTAATTCCCGCCCTGAGCTTTTAAAGGGCGAGAGATACCACATAATTTTGCTTGCAAAAAATTATACGGGCCTTAAAAACCTATATCGGTTAATTTCAAAGTCAAACCTTGATTATTTCTATAAGCGCCCCGTTATGCCAAAAAGCGTAATCGAAAAATACCGCGATGGACTTATTATAGGCTCTGCCTGCGAGGCGGGTGAGCTTTACCGCTCAATTCTTGATAAAAAGACAGATGATGCACTCCTTGATATTGCGGCATTTTATGATTATCTTGAAATTCAGCCGCTCGGCAACAACGCATTTATGCTCAGAAACGGCACCGTCACCTCAAACGAGGAGCTTAAAGAGATAAACAAAAAGATTATTTCTCTCGGTGACAAACTCGGAATTATGACGGTTGCCACCTGTGATGTGCACTTTATGGACCCTGAAGATTCTATGTACCGCCGTGTGCTTATGGGCGCACAGGGATTTTCTGACGCTGATGAACAGGCACCTTTGTACCTCAGAACAACCGATGAGATGCTTGAAGAATTTTCGTATTTAGGCGAGCGCGCAAAAGAAATTGTAATTACAAACACCAACAAAATCGCCGATATGTGCGAAGAAATTCAGCCCGTGCGAGATGGCTCGTATCCCCCTACCATTGAAAACTGTGAGCAGGATTTGGTGGATATGTGTCACAAAAAGGCTCACGAAATCTACGGCGAGGATTTGCCGACAGTTGTTAAAGAGAGAATGGACAAAGAGCTTGATTGTATTACTAAATACGGATTTTCCGTTATGTATATGATTGCTCACAAATTAGTTAAAAAATCAAACGAAGCCGGATATCTTGTTGGTTCGCGAGGCAGTGTCGGCTCATCATTTGCGGCATTCTTGTCGGGAATTACCGAGGTTAACGCACTCTGTCCGCACTATGTTTGCCCAAACTGCAAGCACAGCGAATTTTTTGAAAACGGCGAATACCCAACGGGTATTGATATGCCCAAAAAGGCGTGCCCCATCTGCGGAACCGATTTAAAGCGCGACGGCATAATGATTCCCTTTGAGACCTTTTTAGGATTTAAGGGCGACAAGGTTCCTGATATTGACCTTAACTTCTCGGGAGAATATCAGGCGACTGCCCATAAATATGTAGGCGAATTATTCGGTGATGAATATGTATTTAAGGCGGGCACAATCGGCACAATTGCTGATAAAACAGCCATTGGCTTTGCTAAAAAATATTACGAAGAAAAGGGGATTATCGCCCCCGAAGAAGAGCTTATCCGCATATCCCGCGGAATGATTGATGTAAAGCGTACCACGGGTCAGCACCCGGGCGGAATTATTGTATGTCCCAAAACCATGGATATTCATGATTTCTGCCCTGTTCAGCATCCTGCTGACAAAAAAGACTCTGATATTATAACAACGCACTTTGACTTTCATTCGATACACGATAACCTTTTAAAGCTGGATATTCTCGGTCACGACGACCCTTCAACCATTCGTATGCTTGAAGATTTGACGGGAATAGATGCACTCTCCATTCCTTTAAACGACGAGAAAGTTATGAGTCTTTTCTCGGGAACTGAGGCACTTGGCGTTACTCCCGAGCAGATAGGCAGCAAGGTTGGAACCTTTGGAGTACCTGAATTCGGAACATCATTTGTTCGTGGTATGCTGGTTGAAACCAAGCCATCTACTTTTGTTGAATTGCTTATTATTTCAGGACTTTCTCACGGAACGGATGTTTGGCTTAACAACGCTCAGGAATTGATTAAAAATAAGGTGGCAACACTTAAAGAGGTTATCGGTCTTCGTGATGATATTATGGTTTACCTTATTCAGCACGGGCTTAAACCCGACCTTGCATTTAAAATAATGGAGTTTGTCAGAAAGGGCAGGGCAGCAAAAGAGGGTATGCCCGATGAATTTGAGGAAGCCCTTAAGGAAAATAACATTCCTGACTGGTATATTGAATCGTGTAAAAAGATAAAGTATATGTTCCCTAAGGCGCACGCTGCCGCATATGTTATGATGGCTCTTAGAATTGCGTATTTTAAGGTTTATTACCCGATAGAATTTTATATTGCGTATTTCACCGTGCGCGCAGACCTTTTTGATGCCTCGATTATGACCAGGGGCAAGGAAAAGGTAAAGGCAGAGATGAAAAACATAAGTTTAAAGGGAAATTCTGCTACCGCCAACGAAAAAGTCCTCTACACCATTTTGGAAATCTGTCTTGAAATGTATGAACGCGGCATTGAATTTATACCTGTTGATTTATACAAGGCACACGCTAAAAAATTTCAGCGTGTGGGAGATGCAATTATGCCGCCGCTTAACGCATTCCAAGGCGTTGGCGACTCCGCCGCAGAAGCAATTACGGAAGCGGCAAAAAAAGGAAAGTTTCTCTCCCAGGAAGACCTTAAAAACAAAGCGGGAATTTCCAAAGCCGTTATTGAAACTCTCGCTGAAAACGGCGTTTTAAACGGACTTTCAGAGACAAGTCAGATAGACTTTTTTAATATGCTTTAAGAGGTGATATAAATGACAATTTTCAAGCAGCTTGCAGCCGAGCTTAACCTAAAGCTATGGCAGGTAGAAAATACTGTGAATTTAATAGATGAGGGAAGCTCCATTCCCTTTATATCAAGGTATCGAAAAGAGGCAACGGGTGAGCTTGACGATGAAGTTTTGAGAACTTTTGAGGAGCGCCTTAATTATCTTCGCAATTTAGAGGAAAAAAAGGCCGATGTAAAGCGCATCATCGAAGAACAGGGCAATCTTACCGAAGAAATTGCTGCAGCTATTGATAATGCAGTAAAACTTTCTGAGGTTGAAGATATTTACAGACCGTTTCGTCCAAAGCGCAAAACCCGTGCAACCGTTGCAAAGGCAAAGGGACTTGAGCCTCTTGCAAACATTATTTATGCACAAAATAACGAGGATATTGATGCTGTTGTATCAGAATATATAACCGACGAGGTATTAAGCGCAGAAGATGCCATTTCGGGCGCAAAGGACATTATCGCAGAAATGATTTCGGATAATGCTGCGCATCGCAAAAAAATCCGCGAACTTATGTTTAAAACGGGTGTTATAACCTGCTCAAACACCAAGGATGAAGACAGCGTTTATCGTATGTACTACGATTTTACAGAACCTTGCAAAAAACTTGCTCCTCACCGCACTCTTGCCATTGACAGAGGTGAAAAAGAGGGTTTTTTATCGGTTTGTGTCAACTGCGATACAGAAAAAATTATGGACTATCTCAGGAAGAAGGAACTTGCCAAAAACCCTACGGCATCTACCCGTTATGTAGAAGAAGCGGTAGATGACGCCTATTTGCGCCTTATTGCGCCGTCGGTAGAGCGCGAAATACGAAACGAACTTACCGAAACCGCTCAGGAGCAGGCGATGGCAGTATTTAAGTTTAATCTTAGAAATCTCCTTATGCAGCCGCCCATTCACAATAAAGTTGTTATCGGCCTTGACCCGGGATACCGCACGGGCTGCAAGGTTGGGGTAGTTGATGCAACAGGAAAGGTTTTAGATACCGGCGTTATTTTTGTTACCCATTCTGAGGCTCAAAAGCAGTCGGCCAAAGAATATATCACGGGACTTATTAAAAAATATGATGTTGATTTAATCTCTATAGGAAATGGCACTGCATCAAAGGAAACCGAGCTTTTTGCCGCAGAGTTACTTAAATCAATTCCCGACTGCAAAACCAAATATATTATCACCAACGAGGCGGGCGCATCTGTTTACTCTGCGTCAAAACTCGGCGCCGAGGAATTTCCTGATTTTGATGTTACCAAGCGCAGTGCAATTTCGATTGCAAGGCGTGTTCAGGACCCGCTTGCAGAGCTTGTAAAGATTGAACCCAAAGCAATCGGCGTTGGTCAGTATCAGCACGATATGAACCAAAAACGCCTTGGCGAAATCTTAGGCGGCGTGGTAGAAGATGCCGTTAACAGCGTAGGCGCTGATTTAAACACAGCATCCTGGCCGCTGCTTTCGCATATTTCGGGAATTTCAGGCGCTCTTGCCAAAAATATTGTGGCATATCGTGAACAAGAAGGTAAATTCACCTCAAGGGCACAGCTTAAAAAAGTTCCAAAGCTCGGGCCTAAGGCGTTTGAGCAATGTGCAGGATTTTTGAGAATTAAAGACGGAAAAAATGTTTTAGATAATACCTCTGTTCATCCCGAAAGCTATGATGCGGCAAAGCTTATTCTTGAAAAGTGCGGATATACTCCAAAGGATATCAGCGAAAATAAGCTCTCAGACCTTGAAATCAAGGCAAATGCTTACGGCTTAGAAAAGCTCTCAGAGGAAGCAGGTATTGGTATACCCACCTTAAAGGATATTATAAACGAGCTTATGAAACCCGGCAGAGACCCGCGCGACGCAGTTGAACAGCCGGTTCTTCGAACAGATGTTATGAGCATTGAGGATTTAAAAGAAGGTATGATTTTAATGGGAACTGTTCGAAATGTTATTGATTTTGGCGCATTTGTCGATATCGGCGTTCATCAGGACGGACTTGTTCATATATCCCAGCTTTCCGATAAATATGTAAAGCACCCTATGGATGTAGTTGCAATCGGCGACATTGTAAAAGTCAAGGTTTTAGAGTGTGATGTTAAAAAGAATCGAATTTCTCTTACAATGAAAGGCGTATAGAATTGTCAAATTTTGTAAATTAAGGAGATAGCATAAATTGAAATCGATATACAAAAGTTTCTTCTACCTTATGCTGCCCATGGCATTAAAGGAGCTTATTGCGGCATTTATCAATCTTTTAGACAGCGTTATGCTGGGGTCTTTTGGCAAAGATGTAATCGCCGCTGTTGGAATTGCAAACCAATGGTACTTTCTGTTTGCCGTACTTGTTTTTGGTATCTGCGGCGGGGCAGGAGTTTTTGCATCGCAGTATTGGGGCGCCAGGGATACTAAAAAGATGCGCGAAATACTCGGCCTTAATATAATTATGGTAATTACAGCGGGCATTGTATTTGTCTCTGCATCTCTCATTGCCCCCGGATTTATAATTGGAATTTTCAGAAAAGACCCTGCCGTTATAGAATACGGAGTAAAATATTTAAGACTTGCCTGCCTTTCATATATTCCCGCCGCAATTTCATCAGCTTATGACATAAGTCTTTGTTGCAGCGAAAAGGCTAACATTCCCTTTATCTCAAGGGCCGTAGGTCTTTTTGTAAACCTTGTAATGAACCGGCTCCTGATTTTTGGTTTTTGGTTTATCCCGCCCATGGGAATAGAAGGTGCCTCTATCGCTACCATTATTGCAAGAATGGTAGAATTATTAATAATTTTAGGCGCTGTGTACGGCAAAAAACTTCTTCAGGCAGCGCCGCTTGCCGAGCTTTTTAATATCCCCAAAAGTATTTTGAGCGGATTTTTTAAGGCGGCAATTCCCGTTATCCTCAACGAAGGCGCGTGGGCGCTTGGAACTACGCTTTATTCCTGGGTTTTTTCCCAGATAAGCACCAACGCCACCGTTATAATAACTATTGTCCAGAATGTAGAAAGGCTTCTTCTTGTATTCTTCCACGGAGGAGGCAATGCCACAGGAATATTGGTAGGCAAGATGATAGGTGCGCGTGAATACGAAAAGGCATATCATATTTCAAAGCGGCTGTGTGTAATTAACACAATTTTTTCGCTTTGCATCTCAGCCTTGTTTATTCTTGTAAGGCCTGTTGTGTTACTACCTTATAACATAACTCCCGATGTTTATTCTGAAGCGTTAAAAGTTTTATTTCTGATGGCATGCTTTATGAACATAAAATCCCTTACATTCCTTTTCATCGTGGGAATATTCAGAAACGGCGGAGATACAAAAACCGCCGCGCTTATAGACATCTGCACAGTATGGCTTGTCGGCGTGCCTTTGGTATGTCTTGCAGGGCTTGTCTTTAAACTTCCCATAACGCAGATATATCTGGTTATGATGACCGAAGAAGCCGTAAAGGCGGTGTTATCACTTCGCCACTTTAAAAGTAAAAGGTGGATTAAAAATCTGGTTGCATAATGTATGTTTCACATGAAACATTTAATATTTTTTAAAAAACAAGGACAAAATCCTTGTTTTTTATTTTATATAGTGGTATAATTAAACCAACACACATAAAGCGAGGTGCAAAATGGGCAAAGTAATAGCAATTGCAAATCAAAAAGGCGGTGTCGGCAAAACCACTACCGCCGTGAACCTGAGCGCGTGTCTTGGTCAGAAAAAGAAAAAGGTGCTGGTTATTGACGCGGACCCGCAGGGCAATACCTCGAGCGGTCTTGGTGTTTCGGTAACGGACGAGGATTATTCTACATATGATTGCATTGTAGACGGCGCATCTTTAAAGGACGCCATGGTTAAGACTGATTACCCGAATTTGTGGGTCTGTCCCGCCTCTATCGCTTTGGCAGGCGCCGAAGTAGAGCTTGTTGGCCGCGACAACCGCGGATTTCAGCTAAGAGAGCGTATAGACGAAATCCGCGATGATTTTGATTTTATAATAATTGATTGTCCGCCGTCACTCGGGCTTATAACACTTAATTCTCTTGGCGGTGCCGACAGCGTACTTATTCCCATTCAGTGCGAATATTACGCGCTTGAGGGATTAAGCCAGCTTACACGAACGATAAAGATAGTTAAGCAATCCTTAAACAAGGATTTAAAAATTGAAGGCATTCTTCTTACAATGTTTGACTCGCGCACAAAGCTGTCAAGTCAGGTAGCAGAGGAAGTGCGCAAACATTTTGCCGCAACAGTTTACAGCACCGTAATACCCCGAAATGTGCGCCTTTCCGAGGCATCAAGCTACGGACAGCCAATAATTCACTTTGACAAAAGTTCAAGGGGCGCAAAATGTTACACAAAACTTGCAGCAGAGGTCATTAAAATGAATTCCGCCGCAAAGAAAGGTGAGTGATAAAATGGCAGAGGCGAAAAAGAAAAAGAAATCTCTTGGCAAAGGTCTTGATGCGCTTTTCAGCGATACCTCGCGAAATATCGTTTCAGATATAAATAATTCTTCGCAAAACGAGAGTATATCCGTTTTACCAATCTCGGATATAGAACCAAACAAAAACCAGCCGCGCAGGGATTTTGACAAAGAAAAACTTGCCGCGCTTTCTGACTCCATTAAAGAACACGGCGTTGTTTCGCCAATTTTGGTAACCCCCACAAAAAATGGTACATATCGCATTGTTGCGGGCGAGCGTCGCTGGCGGGCATCGAAAATGGCAGGCCTTAACGAAATCCCTTGCATTATAAGAGATTTCGAGGAACAAGAAGTCGCAGAGCTTGCTCTGGTTGAAAATCTGCAGAGAGAAAACTTAAACCCCATCGAAGAAGCCGAGGGATATTTAAGACTTTCTGAAGTTTTTTCTCTGACTCAGGAAGAGATTTCAAAGCGTGTCGGCAAAAGCCGCAGCGCAGTTGCAAATGCGCTGAGACTTAACAATCTTTGCGATGAGGTTAAAGAAATGCTCAAGGCGGACAAGTTAACCTCGGGCCACGCAAGGGCAATTATAACTCTTGACGAAAAAAATCAGATAGCAATAGCCAAAGAAATTATTGAAAAGGATTTAAATGTCCGTCAGACAGAAGCTCTTGCCGCAAGTGCAGGCAAGGACAAAAAAACTATACAGAAAAAATCATCAAATCCTCTTACCCAAAAATATTATAAAGAATTGGAAAATTCTCTCTCCTCACAGTTTGGAACAAAAGTAAAAATCAGCGAGGGTGCAAAAAAGGGTAAAATAGAAATTGAATATTACAGCAAAGATGATTTAGAAAGAATTTTATTTGAATTAAGAAAATAATTTATATTCGACAAAAATCGACAGCTCAAAAACGCACTTTAAATCGATTTTTTCACACCTTCTGATCTAAACTTATTCCAAAGCAGCCAAAATCGATTTTAGGCATATTTTTTGAGCTCACAGAACGAATCCCAATATTTTTGCGAAAAAGGTGATTAACTTGGGCGATAAAGCTAAGACCAAAAAATTATCCATATATACTCTGTGTCTTTTTCTCTCGGTGATAATCGTTATTATCATCGCATCTATGGCAGACCATCGAGAAGATGCGTTTCAGGACCAGATTGACAGGGCATCAGAAGAAAATGTAACATTTGAAAATGCAATAGTCAACCTCACCAACGAGAATGACTCACTAAAAAATGAGGTTGAAAAATTAAAGGCAGAGATTTCTGAATCAGAGAAGACAGCAGATGCTTATTCCATAATCTCTAAAGCGCTGACTCTTTCAAGAGACGGCGACAAGGATGCCGCACTTACAAAACTTTCTGAGATAGACACCTCCGGCCTTACACAAGACGCTTTAATTATATATGAAGCGGCACAGACAGCAATTACAGCAGATTAAAACTGAAAGGGAGATAAATTTATGATAGACATTAAGTTATTAAGAACCGAGACCGAAAAGGTAAAGGCGGCACTCAGCCGCAGAAAGGAAGTCGTAGACATCGACGGACTTTTAGAGCTTGACAAGGAAAAGCGCGAAATTATGTACGAAGTTGAGCAGAAAAAAGCAGAGCAGAACGCTGTTTCCAAGAAAATTCCTGCTATGAAAAAATCAGGCGAGGACACAACCGCAGTGTTTGAAGAAATGAAAGCTCTCTCTGCGGCAATCAAGGAATCAGACGACAAAATTCGTGAACTTGACGAAAAAATTGACGCAATTTTATATACCATTCCAAACATCCCGAACGAGAGCGTTCCCGATGGTGACACAGACGAGGATAATATCGAAGTTCGTCGCTTTATGGAGCCTACACAGTTTGATTTTGAGCCAAAGGCTCATTGGGATTTGGGTGCAGATTTGGGCATTTTAGACCCCGAAACCGCCGCAAAAATTACGGGTGCGCGCTTTACCGTCTACAAGGGTCTTGGCGCAAAACTTGAGCGTGCCATTATGAACTTTTACCTTGATACTCACAGCAAAAACGGCTATGGCGAGATTTTCCCGCCCTTTATGGTACACAGAAGCAGTATGGTTGGCACGGGTCAGCTTCCAAAATTTGAAGAGGATGCTTTTAAAGTATCTGACACCGATTATTTTCTTGTTCCAACAGCTGAAGTTCCTGTTACAAATATGCACAGAGACGAGATTTTAGACGGCAACAAGCTCCCCATCAAGTATTGTGCATACACCGCTTGCTTCCGTGCAGAGGCAGGCTCTGCAGGTCGTGACACAAGAGGTCTTATCCGTCAGCATCAGTTTAACAAGGTAGAACTCGTTAAGTTTGCAAAGCCCGAAAACTCTTATGAAGAGCTTGAAAGCCTTGTAAATGATGCAGAATTCGTATTAAAACTTTTAAAACTTCCTTATCGTGTCGTTAAAATCTGCATCGGCGACCTTGGCTTTACCGCCGCTATGAAATATGATATCGAGGTATGGATGCCAAGCTACAACCGCTTTGTAGAGATTTCCTCATGCAGTAACTTCGAGGATTTCCAGGCTCGCCGCGCAAATATTAAATATAAAAATTCACCCAAAGACAAAGCTCAGCTTGTTCATACGCTTAATGGTTCAGGCGTTGCAATCGGCAGAACAACAGCCGCAATTCTTGAAAATTACCAGAACGCAGACGGCAGCATCACAATCCCTGAGGTTCTTCGTCCTTATATGGGCGGCCTTGAGGTAATTTTGCCCGAATAATGATTAAAATAGAGAATTTAACAAAAATATACAAGCCTCTTGCCTCACGCAGAGGCTTGTTTGTCAAAGCGGCACTTGAAGATATTACCTTTTCTGTGAAAAAAGGCGAGTGCGTGGGGATAATCGGCAAAAACGGCTCGGGAAAATCCACGCTGTTAAAGCTGATTTGCTCAGTAACGGGGCAAACCTCGGGCAAAATTTCTGTAAACGGCAAAATTTCCGCACTCTTAGAGCTTGGCGCGGGTTTTAATCCGGAATATACGGGAATTTCAAACATATACTTAAACGGAACCATTATGGGCAAAAGCAGGGCTGAAATCACAGCTATGCTGCCCGAAATTAAGGAGTTTGCAGATATCGGCGACTATATAGAAAAACCCGTCAGGACATATTCTGACGGAATGTTTCTGCGCCTTGCGTTTGCAACAGCAATCGCGGCATCTCCCGACATTTTAATAGTTGATGAAGCTTTGGCAGTAGGCGATTTTGCCTTTCGCCAAAAATGCTTTAATAAGATAAATGCGCTTAAAAATAATGGCACAACCATACTTATGGTAAGCCACGACATTGACACAATCCGCCGTTTCTGCACCCGTGTTATCTGGATAGACGATGGAAAACTGCGTCTTGACGGCGAAACCGCGTATGTCACCTCAAAATATATGGAGAGCATAACAGGTGCCGCCCCTTTAGAAAACGGCGTTTTAACGAGCCAGGACGGGCGTTTTGGTTCAGCTGTCGGTTCCATAATTTCTGCCCGCATCCCCGAAATTATGGCAACAAAAGAAAATGCTGAGCTTTTGTTCAATCTGGATATCCCGCACAATGTAAACCTTGATAGTTTGGCATTTTCAGTTTCACTTAAGAATATTTACGGGCTTGATTTAACCGTAATTTCGACTGCCGATATAGGATATAAATTTACAAAGACGGGGAAAACCCGCCTTAAAATGCGCTTTGACTGTCCATTATGTGCAGGCGAATACTCTGTTTCTGCATCCCTTGAGGACAGACGCACAAAGCCTATAAAATATTATGATTATATAGAGAATGCGGGCGTTTTCAGGGTAACTTCTCCGTACCTTGGAACATTTTACACTAAAACGGAATTTGAAATTGACTAGGAGGGCAATATGGCAAACATTTCACTTTCAAACCTTGCGGAAGTTAAAACAAGCGGCATACCTCTTGCCCTCAGAAAGGCTCTTAACGAGCTTTTTAACCGCAAGAAATTGTCCCGCTCCCCTAAAGGCGGTGAATCCAAAAGGACCTATAAGCCCATTGTGTCGGTAATTATCTGCACCGCAAATCGCGAAAAACATCTTAAGGATTGTATCGCATCAATTTTAACCCAGACACCCTCAGACTTTGAGGTAATATTAGTCAATAATTCTACAAGTGAGATTAGCGCACCAAGCGGTGTTAAAATCATAAATGAACCCGTTTTGGGGCTCTCCCGCGCACGAAACACGGGCGCTGCCGCCGCAAACGGCGAATATCTCTTATACATAGATGATGACGCGGTTGCAGACAGTAACCTTATATCCGTTATAAAGTCTGCATTTTTAAAACACCCCAAATGCGCCATAATCGGCGGTCAGATTTTTCTTAAAGTGCCGACTCCCACACCAAAGGTTTTCTTAAAGGGTAAGGAAGCCCTGTGGAGCGGCTACACAGTTTCATATACCAAATTCAAGGAAATAAAAGAACAATATGAATTTCCCTATGGCGCCTGCTTTGCCATACGCCACTCTGCGCTTGATATTATGGGCGGCTTTCCCGAAGATTACGGAAGAGAAGGCAATAACTTTGCAGGTGGAGAAGAAACGGCACTCTGCTTTTTGGCTCTAAATTATAATATGAAAATAGGAATTGAACCAAAGGCAATGGTCACACACAGAGTAAGCGCCGACCGATTTACCAAAGAACATATAAGGCGAACAACTTTTGAGGGTATTGTCACAACTTACAGACTCTTTCTTGACGGATATTCTTGCTGCGGGTGGACATATCCTTATGTTCTCGAGCGTATAAATATAATAAACGCTGAACTTGCACGCCTTAGCGGACTTGCCGCCTATTACAAAAAATGCGAGCTTGACGGCTTTTTAGCAGTAAGGAATATGATTTTGGAGAGAGAATCAGATGCTTAAATTTTTTAATTCCGTAAATTTTAGAGATATGAAGAAAGAGCTTGAGCGCCGATACCCGTTAAGGAGCGCCGATATCCGCACCCAAAAGATAAGAGGTATGATTTCTGTCATACTGCCCGTGTATAACTGCGAAAAATATCTGGAGGAGTCTGTAAATTCGGTTCTTTCCCAGACATATACCAATTTAGAGCTTATTATAGTAGACGATGGCTCAACCGATAATTCGGGCAAAATTGCTGACAGCTTTATGGCAAAAGACGAGAGAGTTCGGGTTATACACCAGAAGAATATGAAACTTCCCAAGGCGTTAAACAACGGCTTTTCATTGGCACGGGGCGAATTTTTCACCTGGACAAGTGCGGATAACCGAATGCTGCCCGCGTGTCTTGAAATACTTGAGGCCGAACTTATGCGGGACTCTGACTGCGATATGGTGTTTGGAAATATGCGCCTGATTGATGAAAACGGGGATATTTTAAAAGGCTATGGCTGGTATGAAATTCCGCCACTCAGCGGAAATGTCATTCTCCCCGACAGAACAACTGCATTAAACACTGTGGCAAACAACACAATCGGCGCAGCATTCCTTTACCGCAGGGGCGCAGAATGTGTGTTAAACGGCTATTCCGAACACAAATATATGCTGGAAGACTATGATTATTTTATGCGTATGAACAGCCTTTTTACAATCCGTCACACAGTCCATAAAAAGCCTATATACGAATATCGCTTTCACTCAGACTCTTTGACCTCTCATGACGAAGAATATGGAATAACTGCATCGCGCCCTGCACTTATGGAGCTTGACAAAGAGAGAAGATGCTTCTATCTTAAGAAAATGAGCTTTTATATGGACGGAGAAAATAAAGCTCTTGAAAAAGCTCTTGAAAAGGTGGCAAACCGCGTATTTTCAAAAACTGCCGCTGAAAAAATCGCCCGCCTTGAGGTTCCCAACATTTTTTATGTAAATTGCGGGAATACAGAGCCAACCTGGAATGTTCCAAAGGGCATTCCCCGCTTTGCAGTAAATGATACTGCCAAAATCGGCTGTGTCGGCTACGACGCTTTAATATGCAGAGAGGGCGCAAATCTGTCCGATAATTGCGTATCACCCGCGAATGATACAGCAATGGCATCATTCATTATCCTGAGGGCAAAAAACGATTTGTTGTATTTTTACGAAGCGCAATCCACTACATAATGTGGTCCCATTTTTTTAGAAAAAAATGTTGACAAAACTTGATTTTCGTGTTATTATATATAGTACCTCTGCAAAGGGGTTTTATTTGTGTTGCGAAGGCGATGTCCTTTGAAACTAAAGATTGAGGTGAATTTGAATGCAGACAAAAATCACATTGGCTTGCACCGAATGTAAGCAGAGAAATTACGATACAACAAAGAATAAGCAGAATTGTCCCGACAGACTTGAAATGAACAAGTACTGCCGTTTTTGCAAAAAGCACACCCTGCATAAGGAAACCAAATAAGGGTTGAGGAGTGGATTGATTATGGCGAAGCCAAATATTTTTTCCAGAATGATAAACTACTTCAAAGATGTTAAGGCCGAGATGAAAAAGGTTGTATGGCCCGGATTCAAAAAGGTTAAATCCAACACTATCACAGTTATCATTTATGTATTGGTAGTAGGTCTTGTTATCTGGGGTCTTGATGTATTGTTTGGGTGGCTTATGTCACTTCTGGTTAACAGATAACTATAGGAGGGAAGGGATTTTTCCCGAATATTATGGCATCAAAAGAAGCTAAATGGTATGTAGCCCATACCTATTCAGGCTATGAAAACAAAGTAATGGCCGATATTTTAAAGACCGTAGAGAATCGTAATATGTCTGATATTATTCAGGATATCCGCGTACCTATGGAAGAGGTTGTCGAGATTAAGGACAACCAGAAAAAGATTGTTGAGCGCAAGATATTCCCAAGCTATGTTATGATTAAAATGATTATGACAGACGAAAGCTGGTATATCGTTCGCAACTGCCGCGGTGTTACGGGATTTGTAGGTCCCGGCTCCAAGCCTGTTGCGCTTACCGATGCAGAAGTTGCCAATATGGGTCTTGAAGTTAAAACTATTGAACTTGACTTTGCAGAAGGTGACAACATTCGTGTTAAATATGGTCCTCTTGAGGGCTTTGTGGGAGTTATTACTGAAATCCTTATGGACAAGCAGAAGATTCGCGCAAAGGTTTCAATGTTTGGCAGAGACACAGATGTTGAGCTTGAGTTTAATCAGGTAGAGGCGCTCGTTTAAAATTGTTACCCACACGGCTGAGTCCGTATTATATATTCCGCATTTATTGCGGTCTGTGGGAGGGTAGGTCATAAGGCAAACCCGATAATACCACGTTTGTGAAATGAGGAGGTGTATTGAAATGGCACAGAAAATCACAGGTTACATTAAATTGCAGATTCCCGCAGGTAAAGCAACTCCTGCCCCCCCTGTAGGTCCGGCGCTTGGCCAGCATGGTGTTAACATCATGGACTTTACAAAGCAGTTTAATGAAAAGACACAGAAGGATGCGGGTCTTATCATTCCGGTTGTTATCACCGTATATCAGGACCGTTCCTTTACCTTTGTTACTAAGACTCCCCCGGCTCCTGTTCTTATCAAGAAAGCTTGTAAGATTCAGAGCGGCAGCGGCGTTCCGAACAAGACAAAGGTTGCACAGCTTAGCAAAGCAGACCTTCAGTCTATCGCTGAGCAGAAGATGCAGGACCTCAACGCAGGTTCATTAGAAGCTGCAATGTCTATGATTGCAGGCACAGCTCGTTCTATGGGCGTTACTGTTGAAGAGTAATCTTCACAATTGTTTTTAAAATAGTGGGAGGAACGAAAAGCCGTTCTGCAGAACCACAATAGGAGGATTTTACATTGAAGAAAGGTAAAAAGTATCAGGATAGCGTAAAGCTTCTTGAAAAAGGAAAGTTATACGACCCTGCTGAAGCTCTTGACTTAGTTTGCAAGACTGCAACCGCTAAGTTTGATGAAACAGTTGAGCTTCATGTAAAGCTGGGTGTTGACTCAAGACACGCTGACCAGCAGGTTAGAGGTGCAGTTGTACTTCCTAACGGAACAGGTAAAGATGTTCGTGTTTTGGTATTTGCTCGTGAGGGCAAAGCTGACGAAGCAAAGGCAGCAGGTGCTGACTTCGTTGGTGCAGAAGAACTTGCACAGAAAATTCAGACTGAGAACTGGTTTGATTTTGATGTAGTTGTTGCAACCCCCGATATGATGGGTGTTGTTGGTAGAATCGGTAGAATCTTGGGTCCAAAAGGTCTTATGCCAAACCCCAAGGCAGGTACCGTTACACCTGATGTTGCTCGTGCTGTTGCAGACATTAAGTCAGGTAAGATTGAGTATCGTCTTGACAAGAGCAACATTATTCACTGTCCGATTGGTAAAGCTTCTTTCGGCGGCGAAAAGCTCGGCGTAAACTTTGAAGCGTTAATGGGCGCAATTATCAAGGCAAAGCCGGCAGCTGCAAAGGGTCAGTACTTAAAATCTGTAACCGTAGCATCTACTATGGGACCCGGTGTTAAGATTAACCCCAACAAGCTTTCATAATTTAAACAAAAATCAATTTTATATAGTTCCGCAGACAGCAGGTGGCGTAAGCCGTAAATCCTGCCGAGGATAATGTGCATTATATGCGTTATATCCCTGTATGTCTGTCATACAGGGATTTTCATTGGCACTATCTTATGTGGACTTAAGTCTCAGAAAGGAGGATATAACATTGCCAAGTCAGAAAGTATTAGAAAACAAAAAGGCGATAGTTGAACAACTTAAGGAAAGATTTCAGTCAGCTCAGGCAGGTGTTCTTGCCGACTACAGAGGTCTGACCGTTGAGCAGGATACTGCACTTCGCGTAAAGCTTAGAGAAGCAGGTGTTGATTACACCGTTTTAAAGAACAGTCTTATGCGTTTTGCAGCGAATGAAACAGGTCTTTCAGAGCTTGACCCCATTCTTCACGGTCCGACTGCTCTTGCTACAAGCACAACTGATGTTGTTGCTCCTGCAAAAGTTTTGGTTGACTTCGCTAAGGAAAATGAGGCTCTTGAAATTAAGGGCGGTTTTGTTGACGGCAAGGTAATTTCACTTGAAGAAGTTAAGACCTATGCTGCAATTCCTTCAAAGGAAGTTCTTATTTCAAAGATGCTCGGTTCATTGCTTTCACCTATTGGTGCCCTTGCAAGAACATTGCAGGCTATCGTAGATGAGGAAGCTGTTCCCGGTGCTAACAAAGCAGAAGAAGCACCTGCTGAAGAGGTAGTAGCCGCAGAGGTTGCTCCTGAAGAAGCAGCTGCAGAAGAAGCGGCTCCCGCTGAGGAAGCTGCACCCGC
Source organism: Clostridia bacterium (assembly GCA_045589715.1). Classification (GTDB taxonomy): domain Bacteria; phylum Bacillota; class Clostridia; order Monoglobales; family Monoglobaceae; genus UMGS1820. The sequence continues at coordinate 21,624 of JAZNPN010000036.1, forward strand.
AGTAGAAGAAGCAACAGAAGCACCTACCGCTGAAGAAGTAGTAGAAGCAGAAGTTGCTCCCGAAGAAACTGCAGAATAATTTTAAACTTTAGAAAATTTTAAGAAAATATTTAAAAATGGAGGATTTTAAAAATGGCTGATGTAACAAAGATTCTTGATTCTATAAAAGAATTAACATTGTTAGAAGTAAACGACCTTGTAAAGGCGTTAGAGGAAGAGTTTGGCGTATCTGCTGCAGCTCCTGTTATGGTTGCTGGTGCTGGCGCGGCTGCTGGTGCAGCTGCTGAAGAAAAGACTGATTTTGATGTAGTTCTTGCTTCTGCAGGCGACCAGAAGATTAAGGTAATCAAGGTTGTAAGAGAAATCACAGGTTTAGGTCTTGCTGAAGCTAAGGCAGTTGTTGACGGCGCTCCTAAGACACTTAAGGAAGGCGCTAGCAAAGAAGAAGCTGAAGAAATCAAGACAAAGCTTGAAGAAGTTGGTGCAACTATCGAACTTAAATAGTTTAACCTACATCAAAAGGCCTCGCAGATGCGAGGTCTTTTTTTATTTTACTCTCCCGATAATACATGGTTATACATTTTTGTTATATCCTCATTCATATTCATAGGAATTATTTTTATTTCGGGATGCTCGTTTTTAAAAACTACAAATATCTGATGAGCAAAACCCTGACCAATCCATTCAAGACTGTCAAAATCAAGTGTTACCTCTTCAAATTTGCTTAGACGATTACAAATACGCTTTGCCTGAGAGCGCGAAACGGGCGCCGTCTCAAATATATGGCGAAGCGGTATGGTTGTCTTAACAAATCCGCCGTCAACACTTGAATACATATCAAAAATTTCTCGCATCTCCTTGTGCGTGTGATTGGAAATTGACATTATAACATATGTCCCCCGTTGCTTAGAGCGCAATGAATTAAGTATACGACTATTATCAAATTTATTATTTGTAAAAATCTTTTTACTCGATATAATCATAAATTCGTCCATTACCTTTGATGTGAAAAAAATTCCCTCGCCCGAATGATTTTTTGAGTCAGTAGTAAGCTTTCCCTTAAACAGCTCACA
>JAZNPN010000037.1:0-4349 GCA_045589715.1 Clostridia bacterium
AATGTGTAGGTGTACTGTGCATCTGCTGCCTTGTCTGTGCTACCTGTGAATACAGGTGTTGCACCGTAAGCATATGTTTCTTCAGTTTCAACGCCGTCTACAACCCATGTGATTGTGTACTCGTTAACTGCGCTGTCATACTGAGCTGTGTATGTTACATCGCCTGTAACTGTTGCAACCTCAGGATCCCAGCCAGCAAATGTGTAGCTGTACTGTGCGTCTGCTTCCTTCGCAGGCTCTTCACCATCATAAGAAGGTGTTGCACCATATTCTACATCCGTGTCAACCTCAAGCTCTGTACCATCTTCATCTACCCATGTTACTGTGTAGGTGTTAACTGTTGTGCTGTACTGAGCTGTGTATGTTGCATTGCCTGTAACTGCTACAACCTCAGCATCCCAACCTGTGAATGTGTAGGTGTACTGTGCATCTGCTGCCTTGTCTGTGCTACCTGTGAATACAGGTGTTGCACCGTAAGCATATGTTTCTTCAGTTTCAACGCCGTCTACAACCCATGTGATTGTGTATTCATTAACTGCTGATGTATATGTAGCTGTGTATGTTGCATCACCTGCAACTGCTACAATCTCAGGTGTCCAACCAGCAAATGTGTAAGTATACTGAGCATCTGCTGCCTTTGAAGGTGTTTCGCCTGTATATGCAGGTGTTGCACCAGCTTCTACCTCATCTGTATCAAGAACTGTGCCATCTTCATCCGCCCATGTAATTGTGAATGTTTCAGGAGCAGCGTCTTCCCAAACTGCTGTGAATGTTGTATCTGCACTTATTGCAACTTCAGCACCTGCTGCATATGTAGTTGTGCCATCACTCCAACCAGCGAATGTCTTGTCGCCGTTTGTAAGGTCGCCCTGTTCAGGCATTGTAACATTGGCACCTGCAAGCACTGTCTGATCCTCAGGAGCTGTACCTGTTGCACCTTCGCCAATTGCAAATGTAGCTGTAACATTTGTAGCTATTGTAATTGTGTCAGTTGTAAGGTAAGCTGCTGTTGCTGATTCTGCACCAAATGCAACGGCCTTAACGCCAACTGTAGTAGCCTTAGGGAATGTCGCTGCGAATACAGCGTCACCACTTGCGTTTGCCTGAATCTGCCATATGTACAAAATAGTTTCGGTACCATTGAAACCGGCAGTTGCATCATCTTCATAAATCAAGATTGTTACCTGCTCATTCGGCTGAGCGCCACGAACTGTAACTGCAACCGTATCCTCTTTAGCAGCAATGTCTACCATAACAACGGTAACCTGCGCAAATGCTGCCTGAGAGAAGATTACTGCTATTACCAGAATTACCGGTAACAGGCTTTTGAACATTTTCTTTAACATCATAATCCCCCTAAAAGTAAAAATTTTATATAAAGTGTATCCTTATTCAATTGATATATGCCTAATTATAGCACTCTCAACAAAATAAATCAATGTTTTGTAACAAAATTTTAAAAAATCTACAATATGCACAAAAGACAACGAGAGTTTTTTGCCAAAATTAACAATAGCCTCTATTTTGTGTATATAATTTCATATGTTGCATTATCCTCGATTTTTTCGCCGTCAGCCCCTGTTGAGAGCATCTCACTATTCTTTGAAAACGCCCAATATGCGCCGTTTACATCATAATCTGCGGTCGTTCCGTTCACTGTTTTGATGTATAATCCATAAGGACCTTCAGTTCCCGAAGCCAGATTATTCTCTCTCAGGGCATCGCCAAGATTTTCACAATCTGTATTGATTGTAATGTTGATTTCCTCTTCCTTATCGTCAATAATCCTGACCTCTATCGTTTTTGCCCCATCTCCAAGAGTTGTATCCTGTGTGTATATTGCCGTAGGCTCAATTGTCGCGGCATTGCGGCACCCGCCCGCCGATACAATAAGCACTGCTATATATAATAGAAGAAACACCTTTTTCATTTTTAGCCCTCCCTTCTCAAATTATATTCATCATATCACATTTTTAGAAAAAAAGAAAGCATAAAATTATGCTTTCTTAATTTTTCTATTTATCTGCAATTATAATTCTGACTCTGCCGCCTGATTCTGTTGACTTATCGTAATACGCTGATAATGTATAATCACCATTTAAAACATCGTTGATAGAAATCAATGAATAATTTGCATCGATAGCGGATGTTCTCTCGTAAACCTGAACCTTATCACTTATTTTATAGCTTTTGTTGTTTGCCACAAGTTCAGCCGCGGTGATGCTTGTAATCTTTCCGCTGACAGCTGTCAGATTTGACATAGCCTCCGGCTTTTGAATGCTTCCTGATATTTTTACAGCCCCTTTGCTGCCTGCCCCGTATTTACCGCTTACATTTACAGAGTATCTGCTTCCCTCTATCATATATTCGTAGGAACTATTATCTCCTGAGGTCGTAATACTCGTTATTATTCCAAAGGCGAGTGCATCATTCGTTACATTATTAAGTATCAGCTCCGATATCTCGCCTGAAGAATTTTTACCTGCATAAAGAACAGAATCTGATTTAATATTTATTCCGTCAAGCCTTTGTCCGTAGAGCTTTGTATATGCTCCATCTGCCACATCAATCACGCTTATGTTTGAAGAAACCTTTAAAGAACCCAGCTTTTTACTGTCCCAGTTGAAAATTCCCGATACACCGGAGCTTTTTGTCGCAGTCACAACTCTTGCGTACCCATTTTTAAAAGAAAGTTCCACTACAGAATTGACCTTGTCACTGTAATTCTTATCTGTTATATATTCGTATTCATTGCCGTCAGGCTGGACAATCTTTATATAATAGTTGGTTGATGTCGTTATATCGCCCGTAGAATAGCTTTTTGTTCCTGTTTCTGTCAAATATCCTGCAACGCCGTCTGCTGCCTGCCCCGGAGTGATTACATCTGCAACCTTATTACCCCTGCCGAGCAAAAGCGTGACCGTATCGCCATATTCAAAGCTACCGCCGGAATATAGTTTATTAAATGCGGCACTTCCCTCTAGGTCATAGTTTGTGCCCGATATCGTAACTGAGGTCAGAACATCGCGGTTTGGGGTTGCCTTTTCATAGATACCCGTCACCTTATTTGAGTACGCCATAAGCATATTCAAATCTCTGAGATAATACGCCACATCATAATTTTCAATATCTGCTATTGTCGCCGATGCACCATTTCGGGAAACCGCCACGCTGTCATCTACACCGAAAGTTTCTCTAAAACTTTGATTCACCGCCGTAACGGGACCTTCAATATTACCCTTGCCGTATGTTACATAATCTGTACTGCCCGTATTTGATTTGCTCACAATCAGCTTGTCGCCAAGTTCTAACTGAGACTTAAGTGTGCCAAAAGTGATTTTGCTTTTGCCTTTATATGCCGTTGTATCGTCCGAAATTTCGATTTGGGAAATTACGCCGTTTCTGTACGCCATAACTCTGTCGCTTAAAACTGAGTATACTATATACTCCTGAGTGTTTCCCGTACTTTCCGGAACAAATGCCACAAGTTTTCCCGAATCCTTAACTACCGCGTCTCCTTTTTTGCCAATTCCTGATGTGTCAAAATCTAAGTCAATTGTATAGGTTCCGCTTGATGTGAAAATTTCGTCAGATACAACTGAGCTATCCTCATTGCTGCTTGCGACAAGAGTCACATCGCTTTGAATAGTTGCATCAAAAACAGAGACAAGGGCGCTTTGCGAATTCTTCATCTTTGTTTTAAGGGTGTTATAAACCAGCTTTGCAACCTCTCTGCGTGTCATTGGCTGACCTACGCTACATTCTATATCGTCGGTCATATCAAGGTTGTTTGCAAGGCCAATCTGTCCCGATGGCCATGACGCACCGAAATCGCTGTCTGTATATCCTAAAACCCTCAGCATCATTGTGATTGCCTCTTCATAAAGGACGGTCGCCTCAGGATTGAATGTGCCGTCGGGATAACCGCTTACAATCCCGTTCGTTATCCCTACCCTCACATAGGGAGCCGCCCAATGCTTATAAGTCACATCAGGAAAAGGCGAAATCGCAAGACTTACTGCCACGCTATTTTTGTAACTTGATGAATTTACAGCAATCTTTGTAAATTCCGCTCTTGAAACATAATCATCAAGGCGCATATTTCCGTCCGGGTCGCCTGACATAATATTAAATTCAGACAAAACATCGTATATTCCATTGTTTGCCAACGCGGGAACAGTTGTAAACACCAACACCCAGCTCAGCAACACCGCAAAAAAGTATATTCACAATTACTCCTCCCCTCTGTCATCATCTGCTACAAATTATAGTATTCTTTGTCACAAAATGCACTACCTTTTTTCGTAGAATCGCTCTACTATTTAACTCTACAAATCGTAGAAATGACA
>JAZNPN010000038.1:0-4767 GCA_045589715.1 Clostridia bacterium
CACTTGACTTAAGCTTTGGGTCAATACAGCATTGATATACTGTATAATTATCACCTGAATCCTCCATACTTACAGCATCACGAACCACCTCTTTTGTTGGTTCCTGTATAGTGATAACTGCATCAATGGATTCTACATATAAATCCATTGTTTTCAGCTTTTTCTTTGAATTAAGCGCCTGCTCTTTTTTCGCAATAAGTTGCTCAAGTGTAAATTTCTGATAATCTTTCTTACTCATTCTTTATCGTACCTCCACTGAATCTAAATAATCAAAGTTAGTAAATCCACCCGAATATTCTTCCTCAGATGTCTTTCCGTTTTCCGCATTATAAAGCGGTATATCGTTAAACCAGCAATTATGAAGCGCCACAGACTCTGCGCCGAACGCATCAGGGTCATCAAGCGTCATTATAAGCTCACTTCGGGGGTCCTGTCCGTTTTTAAAAGCTTCTGCAAGTGCCTTAGCTCTTGAGAATACCTTTTTAATTTTTAAACTAAATTCACCGCCAAGTCCCATAAGCTTACTATCCTTCCACATATCACCTGAAAAGGTTACATCCTCACGGTCTGGCTTTATGGTCGCGCTTGCCGATGAGACCTCATATACAAGCTCGCCGTTCCACCAGACTTTTCCGTGAGTACCACTCATTACTCTTGGCGCTGTAGGTTTTACTCCCATTTAAATCATCCTTTCTTTTTTAAATTCACAACTATCGAAAAATATAAAATATTACATTGCCGCTGCGGCTTGGCAAGCGGAATATGGGCTATGGGCTTTAAAATCAAAATATTTTATATTTTTCAATTTACTCTACATTCCAATTGACATATCAAGGTCTTCCATTGCATCAACCGCTAAGATGTTGCCGCCAAGGAATACCTTGCTGCCCGTTTTCGCCTTTTTGATTTGGTCATCAGTGAGATTTGATACATCACTTTGTTCAGCAAGCCATTTTCTCTGCGCTTCCACATTGATAAAAGCAATGTTTTCATACTCTCTTTCTAAGATATCGTTATCCGCAAGACGCTTGAAGTATTGATTTACCTCGTTTACAAACAAAAGCTTGTTGTCATAATTGTTTGCAAATTTTCCTACATAGTTTTCAGCGTAAGCTTCGTGTATATCGTCACGGATTAAATCCATAATTTCTACAATACGGATTTTCTTCATTTCTTCCTTTTGACCGTCTGAAAGCTCTGCAAGCGAGTTAACCGCACGGCCAATCTTGATGCCGCCGCCGTCATTTATAAGGATAAGCTTACCTGCTTTTATATCCTTATCAGGGTCTGCACTCTCCTCAATAGAGGTAATCTCCGAAAGCGGTGCATATGTTGCCGATGCTCTTTCGTAATCATTAAAAGAAAGTCCTGCAAGCAAACCCGCAATTCTTGGGGCATACTCAGCCGCCGTATAGGTTTTATCGCCCACAACAATTCCGCCTGTTGCAAAGTTTATAACGCCCGGGTCGTTTGCTTCGTAATTCATTACCGCCTTAAAGGTCTTTTTGTTGTTTCTTTGAGTCGCAATGAATTCTGCAACCTCTTTAGCTTCTTTCGCTGTCAGAGTTGGCATTGCAAAATAATTCCATTTTTTGATTTTGAGTCTCTTAAGCGCTGCCTCAAGCGTGTCCTCTTCTCCGATATGCTCAACAAGCACACGCTTTGGAGAACCTAAAAAGGCTTTTTTTATGTAATCATAGCTTTCGTCTGTATAGTGGGTTTTGTCGACCTTGTCAAAATCGTCATAGCTTGCTGACGGCGAGCTAAGCGCATTAAGCGCTGTTGTATCTCTTAAGATTAAGGCAACAATCCCCTCGCTGCTTCTTTTAACGGCAGTATCCGCCGCCGTTTTAAAATAAATATTTATCTTCGGAAGTCCCATAAAATCACTCCTTTAATTTTCAATTTCTGTTATCAATTCTTCCATCGTTTCATCATCCTCGTTTTCAAGGTCAACCTCCTGACTTATCTCATAGTCAACCTCTGCCACAAGCTGATTATTGTTTTTAGAGAAGTTTATCTCGTATGTGTGGAGAACTCTGTCCTCAATTTCAAGTGGCGAAAAAAGAAGAATATTTTTAAGCTCAGCTGCAGCTTTAGCAAGCTGCTCCTGTGTCTCAGTTTTTGGATAATAAACTACTTCCACACTGAAGGTATCCTCAACCATATATTCGCCTACCCATTCAGACTTTGAGGGGAAAACATCAACTGAGGCTGCAGGGCGCTTACCGCCCTCGATACTTTCCCTTGCAAGAACGAGATACCCTTTTTGCTTAAGTAGTCTGCTTACTGCTCTTTGAATATCGGTATGTCCTATCATACTTCTACATCCTTTGTCACTTTTTTAAGAATTTTTTCTGTTTCTTTTGGGAGCTTAGTCCTAAGCTCACTTAGTGCCTTATCAAAAAGATATCTTCCTTTAACTCTTCCATGATGTGTGATTCCCTTAATGCGCCTTCCAAGTGCATTGTATTGCTGCACTTTTCCGCTTTTGCGTTTTGCTGTATATATCTCATGGCCGAGTTCATAAAGGTGTCCGTGTGCCGCAATATTTTCAACTCTTGCAACTTTCACCTTCCCACTCTTGTAGTTTTTAGGTTTTTTAGCACGATATGATTTTTTAAGTGTCCCCGGATTTTTTGAGCCAACGCCTGTTGGTGCAAGCTGTCTGAGTCTCTTATTTGTTTGCGTGGCAAGCGACTGCAAAAGCGCATCTGCCTCATCAACATATTTTTCCTTTACACGGTCAAATGCTTTTTCAAGTTCATCAAACCCAAAAACATCTTTTTGATTAGCCATTATATTCCTCCGATACCTTTTCAAAGGCAATCAACTCAAGCTCTCTTCCTGCGCCATTTAAATCAATAATAGACTCAATAGAGAAAACTTTATCACGGAACAGGATTTTAAAATCATTTTCGATTGTTTCTACATATCGAAGCCGTATTTTATAAGTAAGCTCCGCCCGTATCTTCTGCATTTCCTCGTATTCTCTGCCTGATGTCGGCACAACAGATGCCCACACCTTGAATTTTTCAAGGTCAGCTTCCGTCTTTCCGGGATAAAATCTTACCTCGTTCTCACCCTCTGTCAGGGTCAGCGCAGGCGGATTATCACTCAAAGACGGCTTATAAGGCGAAAACGGCACCCAAGCGGGTACCGTTTCGCCAACAGCGTTTTCAAAATGATAGTCAGGCTTTAAAAATACGATTCTGTCTTTAAGCTTGCTGAAGTTCATTCTTATTCACCGACAGCTAAAAGAATTGCCGTAATGATGTCAGCCTTGGTATCGTCTAAGGTTACACCATCAACGCCCAAATCCCCTGCAACATCCATAAGCTTCTTCTTTGTAAGGTTAGAGAGCGAAGCCTCTGTTATTTCATCCACAAGAGCAGCTGCAGGCTCAGTGAACGCAAGCGGTACAACCTTAACATTTCTTACAATGATTATAGCGTTTGCATCGTAAACCTTACCGTCAAAGCGTTCAACACCCTTTGCCTTTAAGGTATCGGTTTCAAATGCACCTGCGCCAACATCGGTAAACGAAATACCAAATTCACGGCGCGGGAACATTCTGTAACCTCTATCAAAGTTACCGAATGCTAAAACAGTCTCGTTTTCCTCATCGGTTTCAATATCATCGGTGATAACGATAGGATAACCCCATAATTTATACTCGCCTTCATTTCTCGGGTCAGGCTGAATAACAGGTCTGCCATCTCCAAACTTAAGTTCAGAGATTGCAGCGTAAGCCAAAGAGTTCATAAGCCACTTTGCGCCCTTTCTGTAACCTGCATCAAGCGACAAAGTAACCTTCTGTAAAAAGCTGATTGAAAGCTCATCACAAGAAACCTCTTTGTAAGCGCCGGCAGTTGACAAAAGTCCCTGACAGTGCTTTTCACCGCCAACACCATAAAGGATTTGAGCATTCTCAGTGTTTCTTGCAGCTTCTGAGAAGTAGTCAATGATAACCTGCTTAAAGTTTGCAAAGCTGTCCTCTAAAAGCTCGTTTGAAAGCGGAATAATACCTGCAAATTTCTTCTGGTTGTAAGCAACCACAGAAAATTCAGCCGATGCCATCTCTTTCATTTCCTCATATTCATCGGTGTTATAAAGCTTGGGTGCGCCATTTTTCATAAATGGTCTCGTTCCGGACTTTGAGTTAACAGGCTCTGTATGTACCAATGTTCTCATAGAAACGCTTGTTTTTATTGCCTTTTCAATCTCTGTGCCAAGGTCCTCAGGCACTAAATAGCCGCCGTCCTTCTTGCTGCCTTCGCTGAAGCGGTTGGAATATGCTATGCGTGCATCTGCAACAATTGAAGCTTCAGCCTCGGTGAGAGCCTGTCCCGAAATCGCCTTATAGAAAAGCTCAGCTGTATACTTAGGCTTTTCCTCATTTTTAGGGTTATCCTCAGGGTCTACTCCGAAATTTTGCTCTGCATCAAAAGAAGCAGCTGCGAGATTATAAGGATTTGTAAGCTTGGCAATCTCCTTTTTTGCATTTTCTGCACCCTCGACATTGCCGTCATTTACGGCCTTGTCAAGGATATCTCTCTGCTCCTTAATCTGATTTCTGATTTCTACCATTTTTTTACTCATTCTCATATAAAATTCCTCCTTGAGTATATATAAAATTTAATTTTTTTTGCATAAAAAAGCCTTCCCCTTGAGGGGAAGCTGTCAGCGCAAGCTGACTGATGAGGTGTCATTTTTCATTTACAAATCATATCCAATCTTTAACGCTGCAGAAAAATTTGCGTATTC
>JAZNPN010000039.1:0-2407 GCA_045589715.1 Clostridia bacterium
GTCAAAAGATATTGCCTTTTGTAGATAATGAGATAAAGGTTATTTTACTTAGCGTAACGCCGTTTAATATCTTAAAAGGTGTGCTTATCTCAATAGTTACATACCTTTTATATAAGCGACTAACCCCAATAATAAAAGGAAGATAAAAAAATCAGTTTGGCAATTGCCAAACCGACTTTTGTTGTTTATTGTGAATACAACAAGGTTCCGGGGCACCCGTGCGCAATCTTTGATTGCGTTAGCGGGTCGGGTTCTGATTTTGCATATTCAATTGCACGAAGCTCACGGATAACATTAACTTTAATCTGTCCGGGATATTCCATCTCGTCCTCAATTCTCTTAACGATATCCTTTGCCATCAAGATTGTCTCATCGTCATTTACTGCGTCAGACTTAACCATAATTCTGACCTCACGGCCCGCCTGAATAGCAAATGAACGCTCAACACCCTTGAATGAATTTGCAATTGCTTCAAGATTTTCAAGTCTCTTGATATATGATTCAAGGTTTTCTCTGCGGGCACCGGGTCTTGCTGCTGAAATTCCGTCCGCTGCCTGAACAAGGCACGCTTCGATAGTTTTTGCCTCTATATCACCGTGATGTGCCATAATAGCGTGGATAACTTTTTCATTTTCCTTATACTTTTTAGCGATATCTCCGCCGATATTGATGTGTGATCCTTCAACCTCATGGTCAATTGCCTTACCTATATCGTGAAGCAAGCCTGCACGCTTTGCAAGTGCAACATCTGCGCCAAGCTCTGCCGCCATAAGTCCTGCGATGTGTGATACCTCGATAGAATGCTGCAAAACATTCTGTCCGTAGCTTGTTCTATACTTAAGTCTGCCAAGCAACTTAACAATCTCAGGATGAAGACCATGAACATGAGTTTCAAATGTTGCTCTTTCACCCTCCTGCTTAATAACACTGTCAACTTCTTTGGTAGACTTTTCAACCATCTCTTCAATTCTGCCCGGATGAATTCTGCCGTCGGTTATGAGTTTTTCAAGTGACCTGCGGGCGATTTCACGGCGAACAGGGTCAAATCCCGAAAGAATAACTGCCTCAGGAGTATCATCGATAATCAAATCAACGCCTGTAAGTGTTTCAATTGTACGGATATTTCTACCCTCACGGCCGATAATTCTTCCCTTCATTTCATCATTGGGAAGGTTAACCACAGACACTGTGGTCTCAGTAACATGGTCTGCCGCACAGCGCTGAATTGCGCCTGTAATAATATTGCGAGCTTTTGTTTCAGCCTCTTCTTTGGCCTGCTCTTCAATGCTCTTGATAAGCATAGCCTTTTCGTGAGTCATACTCTCTTCAACCTGCTTTAAGAGCATTTCCTTTGCCTGCTCTGCTGAAAAATTAGCGATTTTTTCAAGCTGAGCCATTTGAAGTTTCTTAATTCTGTCAACCTCTGCCTGAAGTTCTTCAACCTCTGCCATTTTCTGATGAATCTGTTCTTCGCGGGCCTCTATCTGCTCAGTCTTTTTATCTATTGTATCTTCCTTTTGCTGTACGCGTCTTTCCTGTCTTTGAACATCATTTCTTCGATCTTTGATTTCCTTGTCAAGCTCGTTTCTGAGCTTATGTATCTCTTCTTTTGCTTCAAGCAAACGCTCTTTCTTAACACGCTCCGCCTCTTTTTCAGAACGGGATGACGCCTCGCCTAAAATACGCTTTGCTTCTTCTTCTGCGCTTCCGATTTTAAGTTCCGCAAACTTTTTTCTGTATGAATAACCATATTTAAACGCCAGAAACATTCCAACGATTGCGACTACAATCAAAACTGCGAATACAATTATTGTTTGTGTATCTATTTTAAGCCACCTCCTGTAAAATATTTGTGTATATACACATTGTAAAATCATTTAAAAGCAAAGAATCGAAAAATTATGGTATAGCAATCGGTAAAGGGAATTGTTTAAACTTCCCCTTATACTTATACTCTTTAATTTTACATTTTTTAAATACAAAAGTCAAGTTATTTTTATGTTACATTAAAAAAAGGTTCTCTTTTTTATGAGAACCTTTTTATTTTTAATTTTTTAACCCGGAGGCCACTGAAGATTTCTTCCTGCAAGCAGATGGAAATGAATGTGATTAACCGTCTGTCCTCCATCTTTTCCGCAGTTGTTGACAATGCGGTAGCCATTTTCAGCAAAACCTTTTTCCTTTGCAATTTTAGCAGCCGCTGTAAAAATCGCACCTACAACCGCTGAATTTTCTTCGTTTAAATCATTGGCAGATGAGATGTGTACCTTTGGCACAATAATTATATGAGTTGGGGCCTGTGGTTCAATATCACAAAACGCATAAACCAAATCATCTTCATAAACCTTTGTGGACGGAATTTCTCCGTTTATAATTTTACAGAATAAGCAATCCATTTTTATCACCT
>JAZNPN010000040.1:0-9705 GCA_045589715.1 Clostridia bacterium
GAGACAGGAATAAAAACTATAATTGCCGATGATGCGGAAGAGTGTGTAACATTCGGCACGGGCAAGGTTCTTGATAACATTTCTTTGCTCCAGAACTACAATGTAGGCGAGGGCAAAAGAGGTATAATTCAAAAATAAATAGTTGCACTATTTATATACGCAGAATCCCTCTGCTTTAATTGGTAAGGCAGGGGGATTTTTATATACCTGAATCTAAAGATTGAGAACTATAAACAAAAAATAGAGGATTGAAAGATAATGCTTTAGATGATATACTTATTATATGTAATTATGACAAAATTTATGGGGGTATTTATGAAGAAGTTTTTAAAAAGCTTGATAAGCGTGGCTGTAGTAAGTTCAATGCTTGTGACAAGTGTATTTGCTGCAACCATCACAAGTGTTGATATGAGAAAGGAAAGGCTTTCTTTTGACTACATATTGGCAGACGGGGCAGAAGCTATGACTACTATGGTGTATACTGCAACCGAGGTTAGCGAGGGCACCGAGGGCGCCGTAGAAATTGACGGCAAGTACTATACACTTGGTGAAAATATCGCTATGGACCAGTTTAAGACAAGTGTGCAGATAGGCACAGCTCAGCTTAAATATGCAGGGCGTGAAAATGGTGAAACACTTGTTCTGCAGGTTGGTGACAGCATGAGCGCTGTAGCTGACTATGAGGCGGTACTCCTTTATCAGAAGTGGGGTACAGGAATATTTGTATCAAACACGGGTGATGACAGCGCAAATGGCGAAGAGGGACAACCTGTTAAGACTATTGCAAGAGCCGTGGAAGTATACAAAGAGGCAAAGGCGGAATATCCGGATGTTGACTTTACTATATATGTAGATGGCGGTACATACCAGATTACGGAGAGAATTGACCTTACAAGCGATCACAGCGGTATGACAATCACAAACTATAATGGTGAAGATGTTACCTTTACAGGCGGGCATAGTGTTAATTCCATAGGAGTAGGTGCAACTGAGAGTGACTTAGGCGGCAGACTTCCCGCAGATAAGCTTTCTAACATATATAAATATGATTTAAGCAGTTTAAATCTTCCGACTAAGCAAGAGATTACAGCGGCATATTCTGATAAGGATTATCAGGACTATGTTCCAGAGCTTTTAGATAATGGTCAGGCAAAGACTGTTGCAAGATGGCCAAATAACAGCTGGGCATTTACAGGTGAAATAATTTCAACAAATGAAAGCGCTACACCAACGCATGAGTTTAAAACAACAGCTCCGATTGAAAATATAACCGATTTTACCAATGCCAGAATAGATGGTTTCTGGGCAAGAGACTATCGTTTAAGTCACGGACAGATTACGGGCAAGGGAAATGGAACTCTTAAGATAAAGGTTGATGCAGTCTTTGGTTCAGAGTGGAGAATTTTGCCGAACGAGCGTTATTATATCTCAAATCTTCCTGAGCTTCTTGACGCGCCCGGTGAATATTATATAGACTATGATAGCGAGACCTTGTACTATTACCCTGAAAATCCCGCAAGTGTTGATATGGTAATAACAGGCGTGTTGGAGCCTAATGGCATTTCTGCGTCAAATAAGGTAAATTCAATGTTCGATTTAGATGGTATCTCAAATATTACGATAGACGGAATATCATTTGAGGATACTACAGGAACATTTATCTCGGGTAAAAATGCAGATAACCTGACAGTTAAAAACTGTGTGTTTAAGAATGCAGGCGGCCGTGCAATTTATCTCAGAGCGACCACAAATTCGACAATTACACAGAGTTATTTCGCCGATATGGGTGATTCTTCTGTAGAATTTTTGGGATGTGGTGATGTTGCAACACTCACCCCATCTAATAACAAAGTAAGCAACTGCGAATTTAAGAATGGCGCAAGAGTAGTTGGAACATACGCGGCCTTTGTTACAATGGGCGATTATGAGAATGTCGATGACATATCTATGGGAATAACTGCAGAGAACAACTATTTCCACAATCATATGCACTCAGCAATAATCTTTGGCGGAAATGACATGATTATCAAGAACAATATTTTTGATAATGTGGTAACACACACCAGCGATGCAGGTGCGGTATATTCAAACGGAAGAACATTCCCATATTTCCAGGGTAACAAAATTATAAACAACATTTTCAGAAATATCAGATCCTTTAAGCAGACAGATGCAGACCAGCATACTATGGCGGCAGCAGTTTATATGGATGATTTGATGCCGAATGTGAATTTGACAGAAAATGTATTCTATAACTGTGAATACCCCACAAGCTTAGCCGGCGGAATAGGCCATACAGTTACCAAAAACTTAGTATACGATTGTAATTACGGACTAATGTATACAGAGAGAGGCAGCCTTGCGACATCAGCAAAGGCGGGAGGAGACTTCTATTCAGGATGGCAGACTATATCAAGCAAAACAGGATATGATGCAGAGGCTTGGTATGCAAAGTATCCGAAATACAAGCAATTGGTTGATGCACTTGTTGCATATAACCTTTCCACTACTGATGCAAATTACAGTGACAAAGCGGCGCACATACACAATGCTATGTTTAATCAGAACATTATGGTATCAGGAAACACCAATCTTGACTATACAATAAGCGGTAGTGCATATTGGGATAACAACTACTTTACTAAAGTAGCAGAATATAACACATCTGCAGGTACAGGTGTAAATGAGGCTAACAGCTATTATTCTGCTGATGAAAGCGAGATTGTATTAGACGGAGCGAGTCTAAGCTTTTCATCAACTGCATCTGCTACACTTAAGGGATATACACTTCCTGATGTATCAAATGCAGGTATTCTTGTTCAAAATGAGATATATACAATGGATACAGGCAGAGATGACAACAACGAAGGCTCAGGCGACAGAGGAAACGACTTTATGATAGGCCATCGCTCACAAATCAGTGACTTTGACTTATCGGCAAGCGTAGCTTCTATATCAGCCGGTTCTTCTGTGACAGTTACATTCCCGCAGAAGGTGAACAAGAGCTTTACTTTTGGACTTGAGTTTACAGGAGATATCAGTTTAAGTTTTGCTGAAGGTGAAACTGCATTTGCAAATTCTACATCAGGCCGTTATGAATATGAATTTGATATGGAAAACGGAAGAGTAACTATATACAAGCAGGATGAAACTACGGGTGAGTGGTCACAGCTTTCTTCAAAGCGCATAACAATCCCCGAGATTGTAAAGGGAGTCAATATTACTGCAAATTCAGCATCATCAGTAACAGGTATGGCAATCGGCGTTTGTGATGATAAGGGAACACCCGGTTACTATTATCTGGACTTTGAGGATGCTAAGACAGGCGCAATGATTGACGAGCTTGATGAAAATATTTTCACTAATAATATTTACGCCGTAACCGATGCACGCATCGTTGAAGAATCAGACGGAAACAAAGCATTTTACTTTGCTGCACAGAATTATGATGCGGCAGGAAATGCAGTTGGCGGTCGTGATTTTGTAAGAAATTATCTTACATTCGCTCCGATAAAGCTTTCGGGTAACAGAGTAGCCGTTGAGTTCAAGGTAAAAGCCGATTCAACCATTACCGAGTCTCAATACGGCAAGCTCCTTACATGTCTCGTACCCCACGGCTATTACGCAAGTAACCCCGACAGAAATGTAGAGGTATTGCTTGCAGATTTCAGAATTACCTATAAAACAATCCTTAGCTACACATATCTGGAAGAACATGGTTTCTATATTGGCGGAAAGCGTGACGGAAATGCGCTGGAAAAGGTTACAGGAGGCACAGAGGTTGCATCACTTTCAGAAATGCAACAAGATTATATTACAGTGAAATATATTCTCGATAAAGATGCAAAAACTGTCGAGATATGGAAAATAACGGATGGTGAGTGGGAGCAAGTGGGAAAATCCACAGGTTATACACTTCCCGATTACATCAATCGTCTTGTAAATACAATCTTTGTACCAAATTATACCGAACATCAAATGAATGAGCGTATAGGATATACCTTTGATGATATAAAGATTTACAATGCGGACGCTCCGCTTGTTGCAGATTCATCGGGCAATGCAACAAGTCTTGCTGCGAGCAAGACTGTTACAATAAATCCTGACTATGTTCCGGGCGTGAGAGCAGGAAATCTGATCGGTGCTGTATATCAGGAAAACAGTTTAAGCGATGCGGATACAGTAACATTATTAAGCGAAGATGAGGGAGTTACCCTTGACATTCCAAGCGGCGAAAGCACAATCCGCCTGTTTAAATTAAAGAATTTAAATAGTCTTAGCCCCGTGTCTTCCGTAATGATTTTAAATGTAAAATAATTGCATAAGAAAATCCCCTGACTGATAAGTCAGGGGATTATTTTTACTTACAATCAAATCCGCTATCGGTTGCAATAATTTTTATATTGTCGCCCTCTTTGATGTTTGAAGAGAGCATTTTTTCTGCAATCATATCCTCAATGCCGCTTTGGATTACACGGCGGATGGGTCTTGCACCATATACGGGGTCAAATCCCTCTGCTGCGATTTTGGCAATCGCATCATCAGTAAATTCAACCGAAATTTCGTTTTCCAGAAGTCTTTCTTTAAGTCCCTTGAGCATTTTGACTGCGATTTCTTTGATATCGTCTGAGGATAACTGATGGAATACCATAATTTCGTCCACACGATTTAAAAATTCGGGGCGGAAAGCCTGCTTAACCTCGCTCATAACTTCATTTTTAATTGCCTGATAATCTTTGTCTGAGTTTTCGTCAGCGGTTGCAAATCCAAGACTTTTTCGCTCGGTTATCCTGCGGGCGCCAAGGTTAGATGTCATAATTATAACTGTGTTTTTAAAGTCTACCCGTCTTCCTTGAGAATCCGTTAGAATTCCGTCCTCTAAAATCTGCAGTAAAATGTTAAATACATCAGGGTGTGCCTTTTCGATTTCATCAAATAATACTACCGAATATGGCTTTCTGCGCACCTTTTCGGTCAGCTGTCCGCCCTCGTCGTAGCCGATGTATCCCGGAGGAGAGCCTACCAGCCTTGAAACAGTGTGCTTTTCCATATACTCGGACATATCGATTCTGATCATTGCGTCTTCATCGCCAAACATTGCTTCTGCAAGTGCCTTTGAAAGCTCGGTTTTGCCAACACCTGTCGGGCCTAAGAAGATAAATGAGCCTATGGGGCGTTTTGGGTCTTTAAGACCGACTCTGCCGCGGCGGATTGCCTTTGCTACAGCAGTAACAGCCTCCGACTGACCTACAACTCTCTCGTGGAGAATTTCTTCTAATTTTAAGAGGCGTTCGCCCTCGGTTTCCTCGATTGATTTTACGGGGATACCTGTCCACATGGAAATGATTTCTGCAATCTCGTTTTCGGTAACCTTGGATTCTGCTGTGGTGTTGTTCTTCTCCCAATCCTCTTTGGTTTTTGTAAGAGCCACTGAAAGCTCTCTTTCATCATCGCGGAGTTTTGCGGCTTTTTCGTAGTCTTGCACTGTGATTGCCGCTTCTTTCTCTTTGCGCACCTCGGTGATTTTGTCTTCAAGAGATTTAATATCGGGTGGCGCGGTAAGTGTCTTTATGCGAATCCTTGATGCTGCTTCATCAATAAGGTCTATTGCCTTGTCGGGCAAAAATCTGTCGGGAATATATCTTACGGACATATTAACAGCTGCCTCGATTGCCTTGTCAGTAATTTTTACTCTGTGGTGTGCCTCGTACTTATCGCGAATTCCTTTAAGAATTTCAATACTTTCATCAGCTGATGGCTCGTCTAAAGTGATTGGCTGAAATCTGCGCTCAAGAGCCGCGTCTTTTTCAATATATTTGCGATATTCCTCTAAGGTTGTTGCGCCGATTACCTGAAGCTCACCTCTTGCAAGGGCGGGCTTTAGAATGTTTGCCGCATCTATAGCTCCCTCTGCAGCACCCGCGCCTATTATAGTATGAAGCTCGTCAATAAAGAGGATAATGTCGCCCGCTTTGTGGATTTCTTCCATAGCTTTTTTAAGGCGTTCCTCAAATTCGCCGCGGTATTTTGCGCCCGCAATCATAGACGACATATCAAGAGTAATAACCTTTTTGTTTTTTAAAATTTCGGGGACAGTTCCTGCAACAATTTTTTGGGCAAGACCCTCTGCTACCGCAGTTTTGCCAACGCCCGGCTCACCTATAAGGCAAGGGTTGTTTTTCGTCCGTCGGCTTAAGATTTGCACGACACGCTCAATCTCTGTCTCTCTGCCAACTATGGGGTCAAGTTTATCTTCCTTCGCCATTTTGGTAAGGTCTCTGCCAAACTTCATAAGTGTCGGCGCATTTTCCTTGCCTCCTTTTGGAGTATTTTCTCCATAGGTTTCGGTGTTTTCGGACGGGGCAGAGTCGTTTAAAAGGTCTAAAATTTCGTTGTATAATTTTTGTGGAGCAATGCCAAGCTCTAATAAAATCTTAACGGCAATGCTTTCCCGCTCTCTCAGGACGGCAATTAAAAGATGCTCTGTTCCCACATAATTGTGCCCAAGTCGCCGTGCCTCGATATAACTGTTCTGCAAAACTCTCTTTGTGCGCGGAGTGGCTTCCGGACTTCCGGAAGCAAGTGGCTCTGAAACGCCAACAAGGTCAGCAATTTTATCAATTATCTGCTCATCAGAAAGCCCGTTTGCCTCAAGTATCTTTGCGGCAACGCCCTCGCCCTCACGGATGAGACCTATTAAAATATGTTCTGTTCCAACATAGTTCTGACCCATTTCAAGAGCAGAGTCTGCTCCGCAGGTTAAGGCAATTTTTGCCCGTTCGGTTAGTCTGTCTTTAAACATATTCTATACCTCCTGTTTCAGTAGAATTTCTTTAATAACCTCCGCCCGCTTTAAATCTCTGTCACTTTGGTCTGTAATGTTATATTTTTTTACGATATTTGCGGGCAGGACTGCATATGTGGCAGTATTTAACTGCTCTAAATCAATGTCTTTTATAATGCCAAGCGACACCGCAAATCTTACATCAGAAAGTCTTGCCATAGCTTCCGATGAAGAAAGAATGACTGCGTTTGCTAAGATACCAAAGGAGCGAAGGAGTTTATCTTCAACACGATATTTGTTATTTGAATAAATCTCGTTCCTGAGTGCGCGCTCTTTTTCGATTACCTCGCAGATTATCTGTTCAAAACGCTCTATTATATTTTCTTCGGTCTCGCCAAGAGTTAACTGATTGGAAATCTGATAAATATTTCCCGTCGCCTTTGAACCCTCGCCAAATATTCCGCGAACCGTCATTCCAAGCTGGGATAGCGAGTCGATAATGTTGTTTATGTTTCGGGTCTGGGTAAGAGCGGGAAGATGTACCATGACCGATGCCCTCATACCGGTGCCGATATTGGTCGGACAGCAGGTCAGATATCCAAACTGTCCGTCAAAGGCGTAATCTACGCTTTGTTCTATGCAATCGTCAATTTTGTTGGCTTTTAAGAGACAGCTTTGAATATCAAAGCCCGGCGCCATACATTGAATTCTAAGATGGTCCTCCTCGTTTATGAGTATGCTTACCGAGCTGTCATCGCTTAAGAGAACACCGCGTTTTATGTCATTTTTCATCATCTGAGGACTTATCAGATGGCATTCTGCAATGGCTTGTTTTTCGTATGTTTCCATTGCATTTATATCGATGAATTTAAGGTTGGTATCCTTAACTGCGTTTTTGCAAAGGTCAATTACCTTTTGCTGGGTGGCAGCATCTGCTTTTAAAGGAAAGGGCAAGCCTTTTATATTTCTTGCAAGACGGACACGGCTTGATAAAACCACATCGCTGTCCTTTGCACATTTTGTATACCACATAGTTACGCCTCCCTCTGATCTTTAAGAGTTTTAATTTCATCACGAAGCACAGCGGCTTTTTCAAAATCCTGTGCCATAACGGCTTCGTTCATCTGTTTCTCAAGGGCTGAAATTTTCTTGCCTATAACCAGCTTTTCTCCGCCGCGAACGGGCGCTTTCCCTATATGCTCAATAGTGCCGTGAATTTGCTTTATGGGCCTGTTGATTTTGCTGCGAAATGTCAGATAACAATCGCCGCAACCGAGCTTTCCCGTCTTTAAAAATTCAGAATATGGCATTTTGCAGGTGGGGCAAATGTTGCCGTCAGACTCAAGGGACTGCTTACCGCCTGTAAACATTCCTGTTAAAAAGTCACCTATGCCAAAATTCATATTGGATTTAAGCTCATTATATTCGGCAGACTTTGCTGCACATTCCGTGCAGAAATGATATTCTTTTGAATGTCCGTTAATTATTTTTGTTACATGGGTTGTAGCTTCTCTTTGTTTACATACATCGCACTTCATATAAATTCTCCTTTCAGGCAATAGTGACTAACATATTTTTTAAAACTCTTGCTCTTAAGTAATCCTGTTCAGGCTGCTTGATGGGCAGCGATTTTTCAGAGAGCGCTGCAATGATAAGCTTTGCCTCTTTTTCAGAAATTAAATCATAATCAAAACAATTTTGTATAATAGCAGAGGCATCGGAAAAAGATAAATAATCACCTATTGCATTGACTATGTGCATCATCTGGTTCCCCTGCTTTGGAATAACGCGGGTTATCTTGATATAACCGCCGCCGCCTCTGCGGCTTTCTACAATATATCCGCGCTCGGGCGAAAAACGGGTAGCTATAACATAGTTAATCTGTGAGGGCACACAATTAAAGTGATTTGCAAGCTCATTTCGCTTAAGCTCAATGACGCCTTGCTCGGATGTAATCATATCTTTTATAAAGTCCTCAATAAGATTACTGAGTTTCATATTAAATCGCCTCCTGAAATCAAATTTGACTTTGACTTTCTTTGACCTTTAATCTTATTATAGCACGGTTTTGAAAAAAGTCAACACTTTTTTTAAAAAAATGTTGACAAAGTTAAAAAAATATGATATCCTAATAGTCGTTGATGCTGGTGTAGCTCAATTGGCAGAGCAGCTGATTTGTAATCAGCAGGTTGCGGGTTCGAGTCCCATCACCAGCTCCAAAAGGACAATCTTCTTAAAGAAGATTGTCTTTTTTACTTTTTTATGTTATACTTAAATCGAGGTGAAAAAATGGATATTATAGAATTTATAAAGTCAAGGCGCACAATAAGAAAGTTTGACCAGACACCACTGACTAAAGACCAGCTTGAAACTTATATTGATGCAGGGAGAGCGGCGCCGTCGGCGGCGAATTTGCTCATTGGGTGACTGATTTGACGAAGGAACTTTTTAAGGATGTGTCAGTTGAACACAATGTTGCATATTCTGCATTGCCTAATTCAACGACTGCAAATTGTGAGGAAGTAATAGATGCTTGCGATTATGCGGGCGGCGATTTATACAGAGATCCGTATACAGGCTCTTTTACCAGAAAATTTTATCGCAGTATTACAAAAAACGCCCCATTTGAATATATGATGGCAAGAAGCACACCAAATTTAGGTGTGCATACACAGATTAAATCCGTAGATGTATTGAAAAGCGGGATAGCGCAAACGGCGGCACATCACGGAGCGACGCTTATCATTGATGCAATAGACCCCGTTGGTACTCTGAATAAGGAGGTTTTCAGGCGTGTGGGAAATGCGTTTGAAGATATGATTGCGTATGAGCCGTATTTTAACGAAACGCCTGTTGAGGAGATTGGTCTTTATTATAGCTTAAAAAGCAAATTTAATCCAAACGACGAACCTTATACAAAC
>JAZNPN010000041.1:0-76395 GCA_045589715.1 Clostridia bacterium
ATCAATGAGTAAAAAAACAAAAATAACCGGAACGGTAGCAGCTGCTATTGCAACTGTTATTATATTTGCATCCGGGGGTGAAAAAGATGTAACTATAGATTACAATATTTACAGCAAAAATGAATATGTAACCGTAATGGAAATTGATGCACCAACTGAGGCATCAATCGACATTGCGATTCTTTATTTAAACGGCGAGGAAGTGGCAAAAACACTTCTTCCTGATGGCAAGTTTGAGTCTATTCCGATGGTGTTTGAGGATTTATCCAGGCTTGAACTTAAACTATACCGCACAGGAAAATGTGTCGGTACGGCAAAATTTACTGATGAAACCTTATCTGCAGGTGTGAAAGGAGTGAAGTCTGATGCGTAAGTTAATATCTGTTTTTCTTGCTTTGGTGCTGTTGCTTTGTCCTATCACAATTCACTCGGCAGAAAATGCGGTAGTGATTGATAGTGCGGAAGTTAACAAGATGGGGGTCTGTGAAGTTATAGGGCATATAGATAATGCTCCTGAGGGCACGCAAATTGCAATCTTGGTAACACTTGCAGGCACAGACCTTACGAACACGGAAAATTTGACTATTGATAATATTGTTTGGATTGACCAATTAACACTTGGCAATAATGGTACATTTCTCACAGAATTTATAGTTGGTAGAAAGTATGCAAATCAAAAAATTGATATAAGAATTCGCGAAAGCTTTGCGGGTACTACAGTGGCTAAAACTGTTACCGTTCCAAAGCTTGAACCAAACGCTTACTCTGTAGGCAGTAACTCGATTTTGTATGGTGATGATGTATATAATGCGAGAAGCTTATACCTGAGCAGCAAATATGTAACTGACAGTATTGTAAGCGGAGGGAATGTTATTTATTATAAGCTTGGTGATAATTGGTACAACCTCTTAGCCCCTGAAGCAACATCTTCAGCTTATCTCGTATCTGAAAATGCGGTTGATACAGAAATTGTAAATGCAAGGCCGCTTAGGTACTATTATTCTATTTTGTCAAAAATCGAATTTGTAGCATATTAGGAGGACACTATGGAGCCAAACGAATTGATTGAAAAAATTACGGCAGCTGAGCAATCTGCAAAATCGGCGCATCACCGCATAGATGAGCTTCACGGCGAGGTCGCTGATTTTAAAGAAGCGTATCAGAAGATGGGTGAAATGGTGGTGGAGATGAAGTATATGCGCCAGGATTTAAACAAAATGATGACCACTGCTGCAGAAGTCAAAGAGCGCCCCATTCGCAAATTTGACCACATAATAAACGCATTGATTACTGCCGTTATTGCGGCATTAGTATCATATTTTTTAAAATAAGGAGGAATTTTTTATGAATGTAAAAGCAGGAACTATAGCAAGAACAATTTGCCTTGCGCTTGCACTTGGAAATCAGGTGCTTGCAGTAAGCGGTAAAGGTACACTTGATATTGTAGAGGAAGATGTATATCAGGTAGTCAGTCTGATTGCGACAATAATCACAACGATTGTTGCCTGGTGGAAAAATAATAGCTTTACCAAAGCGGCAATCAGCGCCGATGAGGTGATGCTCGAGGGAAAGAGAAGTGCTGCGAAATGAGAATAGGAATTAACTGTGGACATACACTCAGCGGTACAACGGGATGCGGCGCCGTAGGGTATCTTAACGAAAGCAATGAAACAAGAGCTGTCGGCTACAAGCTTATGCATATGCTCAAGGCTCTTGGCCATACGGTCATTGACTGCACGAATGATACCGCAAAAAGCGTTGCGGAAGACCTGCGAAAAATCTGTACGATTGCAAACAATCATCCGCTTGATTTATTTATATCGTTGCATTTTAATGCCGGCGGAGGAGCTGGTTGCGAGATGTATACATATGGTAGCGGTGATGTAGCGTTTGCCGGCAACATAAAATCTGCGTTATACGCACTTGGATTTCGCAACAGGGGTATAAAAGACGGTTCCAATCTTTATGTTATACAAAACACAAAGGCTCCTGCGTGCCTGGTTGAAATCTGTTTTGTTGATTCTGAAGAAGATGCAAAGCTTTATAAAGAATTAGGTGCTGAGCGTATTGCATCAGCAATATGCAAAGCAATAACCGGGAACAGCTCAGCAATAAAAGCAGAGGATAGATCTGAAAAAATGATTTATAACTACATTGACGATAATATGCCGGAGTGGGCGAGACCGACTATTCAGAAGCTTGTCGATAAGGAAATTCTTATTGGTGACGAGAACGGACTCAATCTTACATACGATATGCTTCGCATTATGGTAATTCTCGACAGAACCGGAGCTTTCGACAACGAAAAACAATAATTAAAATAATACTCTTGTTTGGGGTTTACAAAAAAGACTCTTAGGATAAAAATTCAATCCTAAGAGTCTTTTTTTATTTATCCGCTTTCTCTAACGGACATGCCAAGACGAAAAGGCCATCAATCATAAAGATTTCTGCAGTGTTCGTCTGGCTCCTCATTGGTACACCTTCGGGGATTCGAACCCCGGACACCCTGATTAAGAGTCAGGTGCTCTAGCCAGCTGAGCTAAAGGTGCTTGTCTCAAACGACAAGAATTATTATACTACGGCAAATACCATTTGTCAAGCGTTTTTTTCAATTTTTTTTCAAAAAATTAAAGCTCTGCCGGTGCCGGCAGAGCTTATTTTATACAATAGCATCAATTCTGTCAAGATGCTCCTTTGTAAAGGTCGGGGCGTCTATAATTTTGATGTTATCAAGGATTTGCGATGCTTTGGATGCGCCAATTAAAACGCTGGTAATATCATTATCGCGCATAATCCAGGAAAGTGCCATCTGTGCAAGAGTCTGTCCGCGCTCATTTGCAATTTCATTAAGGGCTTTTACTTTGTTTATAACATCCTCTGTGATAGCAGATTCTTTTAAGGTCTGGCCTGTGCGAACACGGCTGTCGTTTGGTATGTCCTTTAAATATCTGTCTGTCAGCAAACCTTGTGCAAGCGGCGAAAAGGTTATAATACCAATTCCGTTCTTTTTGGCATAATCCTTTAAGCCATCATCCTCGATGTGTCTGTCAAAAATTGAGTAGCGCACCTGATTGATAACAAATGGTGTGCCAAGCTCTTTAAACATAGCGGCTGCGGCGATGGTTTGCTCTTTGTTATAGTTTGATATACCCACATAAAGTGCTTTGCCTGAGCGAACTATCAAATCGAGCGCCCTTACAGTCTCTTCAAGGGGAGTGTTGGGGTCCGGGCGGTGGTGGTAGAATATATCTACATAATCAAGCCCCAGACGCTTAAGGCTTTGGTCAAGACTTGCAACAAGATATTTTTTGCTGCCCATATCTCCATAAGGACCTTCCCACATCTTATAACCTGCTTTGGTTGAGATTATAAGTTCATCCCGATACGGCTTAAAAGAACCTTTAAGAATTTTGCCAAAATTTTTTTCAGCAGAGCCGGGAAGAGGACCATAGTTATTGGCAATGTCAAAATGCGTAATGCCGCTATCAAATGCAGTATGACACATATCTTTAATGTTTTTAAAATCTGCATTTGTACCGAAATTGTGCCACAACCCCAAAGAGACTGCAGGAAGCAAAAGACCGCTGCTTCCGCTGCGATTATATTTCATTTTATCATATCTTAAGTCGCTTGCTTTATACATATACATTCTCCTTTATGCAGTTATAAATAAATTTGACATAAGTAAATCCTTATACATATCTCTTATGTATGGTAGCAGATTTTTTATAGAATGTTCTGACCTGTAACACTCATTCAGAACACCTAAAAGACCCGTGCAGAGCATAGTTGCAGTCATTGATGCCGGATATTTTGACTTAAGCTGAGATTCATGTTTGGTAATATAGTTTTCAACATTGCGATAAACACGATGATAAAACGATGAAAAGAGGTATGGATTTTTATCCTGAGAGGTATGCTTTAAAATATCCCTGTTATTTTCGTATAATGACATTATGCTCTCAAGCATATTAAAATATCCCTTCAGGGTGTTTTTGTCAGGGTTGTTTTTAGCTTGCAGGGCGTGATACTTAGCAACTGTCTCGTCGGTAAAATCCTGAAACAATTCCTCTAAAAGTGCATATTTATCCTCATAGTAAGTATAAAAAGTAATTCGGCTCGTCTGCGCAAGTTTACAAAGGTTGGTTACATTGATTTTTTCAAAAGGCTTTTCCTTGATGAGCTTTATCAGAGTCTCCTTAAGGTTTCGTTTTGTTTTAATAATTCTCTTATCCATACTAAACTCCTGTTACACTTTCCAAAAAGTGTATAAATACTGATATTTTTTAAAATTATTGTATTTGCTATAAAATCCCTCTTATGTTATTATAACAGTTGTTAAGTTTTTTATCAAGTAGTAAATTATTTTGGAGGCAAATTATGAATTATAAAATAGTTGCAGATACTTCGGCAAACCTGTTTTCTCTTGAAAAAGTTGCATTTGGCTATGCGCCAATGAAAATTATTACTGATGAGAATGAATATGTAGATACCCCTGAACTGGATGTAGAAAAGATGGCAGATGATTTGGCAAGTTATAAGGGAAAATCGTCTACGGCGTGTCCCTCGATTACGGACTGGCTGGACGCATTTGGAGAGGCAGAAAGGGTATTTTGTATAACTATAACGAGCAAACTTTCGGGAAGCTATAATTCAGCCTGTCTTGCAAAAAGGGATTATGAAGAAAAATATCCGGACCGCAAGGTTTTTGTAATTGACACCTTGTCGGCAGGTCCGAAACTCAAGCTGGTTGCCGAAAAGTTAGAAGAGCTGATTTTGTCGGGTGCAGAGTTTGAAGAAATTTGCGAAAAAATCACCGAGTACGATAAAAAGACAGAAATAATATTTGTTTTGGAATCAATGACAAATCTTGTGAACAACGGCAGGGTAAGCGGTGTTTCTGCAAAGCTTGCGGGATTGCTTGGAATACGGGTTGTAGGAAAAGCAACAGAGGGCGAGCTTCAGCCTCTTGATAAGGCAAGGGGAGAGAAAAAGACAATTTCCTGCATACACCAGAGAATGAAAGAGATTGGTTATAAAGGTGGCCTGGTTTCAATCAGCCATTGTTTTAACCCTGAGTTTGCACAGACAGTCAGAGAAAGTATATTAAGTCTATATCCCGATGCTGTGATTGATATTCATCAAACTACTGCGCTTTGTAGTTTTTATGCTGAAAAAGGCGGTATAATTGTAGGGCTTGAGGCATAATAAAGAATAATTAAAGGAACGCCAAAAGCGTTCCTTTAATTATTCTTTATTTTATCCCAATATTCCCTGGCGCTTTGTTCTGCTTTGTTGTTTGCAGGTTCGTAATAAACCTTGTTTTTTATCTTATCGGGAAGATATTGTTGCTTGACATAGTGGTTTTCATAATCGTGTGGATAGAGATAATTTTGCCCCTTTTGGAGACTTCCCTCGCCGTCATAGTGATTGTTTTGTAACTGCCTTGGTATCTCTCCCGTATCGATATTTTCTATATCGGAGATTGCCTTATCAAGTGCAATGTGGGCAGAATTTGACTTTGGTGCAGTTGCAAGTAAAACAGTTGCGTGTCCAAGCGGAATTCTGGCCTCGGGAAGGCCCAGCATCAATGCGCTGTCAACACACGCCTTGACAATGGTGATAGCGGAGGGATAAGCAAGGCCTATATCCTCGCAGGCAATAACCATAAGGCGTCTGCATATGGATTGAATATCCCCTGCTAAAATCAGCCTTGCAAGATAGTGGATTGCCGCATCTGCATCACTGCCGCGGATTGATTTTTGAAAAGCACTTAAAATATCGTAGTGGCTGTCGTCGGATTTATCATAGCGAAAAACTTTTTTCTGCGTGCATTGTTCTGCTGTATCCGCAGTCAAGAGAATTTTACCATCTTTTTGCGGCGGGGTATAGCAGACTGCAAGCTCCAAAGAGTTAAGAGCTTTTCTTACATCACCGCCCGATTTTTCCGCTAAGAGATGAAGAAAATTATCATCTGCCACAAGTGAATTAGCCTTAAAATCCTCATTCTGCAGAATTTTAAGCGCACGCTTTAAAACTTGCTCTACATCTGACGGAGTGAGCGCTTTAAACTCAAAGACAGTACTGCGGCTTAAAATTGCGTTGTATACATAAAAATATGGATTTTCTGTGGTGCTGGCAATCAATGTAATCTTGCCGTTTTCTGTATATTCAAGCAGGGATTGCTGCTGTTTTTTATTAAAATTCTGTATCTCGTCAAGGTAGAGTAAAACTCCGTCCTGACCCATTAAACCATCAGATTCTTTAACTATTGCTTTGATGTCGCTGACCGATGCGTTGGTAGCATTTAAGCGATAGAGAGGGCGGTTGCTGATTTTTGCAGCAATGCCTGCAACAGTTGTTTTACCCGTGCCTGAAGGCCCGTAAAAAATCATACTCGGAATTTTTCCGCTTTCGATTATATTACGCAGAATTCGCCCCTTTCCTAAAATATGCTTTTGCCCTGCAACATCGTCAAGACAGGTGGGACGAATTCTGTCAGCTAATGGCTTATTCATAGAGCGGATGTTTTTTGCAAAGAGCATCAACACGGGCTCTTACATCATCACAATTATTGTCAAAGTCTTTTATAACCAAAGAGATAAGGTCTGCAACTTCTACCATATCATCTTCTTTAAATCCTCTGGTTGTAACGGCAGGTGTACCAAGTCTTATACCGCTTGTGACAAACGGGCTCTTGGGGTCGCTGGGGATAGTATTCTTGTTACAGGTAATGCCAACCTCGTCAAGGTTATGCTCAACCTCTTTGCCTGTTTTATCTTGCTTTAAGAGACTTACAAGCATCAAGTGGTTGTCCGTTCCGCCTGAAACAATGTCAATGTCTCTGTTCATAAGTTCCTTTGCGAGAACTTCTGCATTTTTCTTAACCTGAGTCTGGTATGCCTTAAATTCAGGCGAAAGAGCTTCTTTAAAGCAAGCCGCCTTACCTGCAATTACATGCATTAAAGGTCCGCCCTGACAGCCTGGGAATACTGCTTTGTTAATCATAGCGCCGTATTCTTCCTTGCATAAAATCATACCGCCTCTTGGACCTCTTAAGGTCTTGTGGGTGGTGGTTGTAACAAAGTCAGCGTAAGGCACAGGATTCTGATGAAGACCTGCTGCAACAAGTCCTGCGATATGTGCCATATCTACCATAAGATAAGCACCAACTTCGTCGGCAATCTCGCGGAAGGCAGCAAAATCTATCTCGCGTGCATATGCACTTGCGCCTGCCAAAATAAGCTTTGGCTTGTGCTCGTGCGCAAGCTTCCTTAAGTTATCATAGTCTATTCTGTGGGTAACATCATCAACACCATACGGAACAACATTGAAGTATTTACCCGAAATATTTACGGGTGAACCGTGACTTAAATGTCCGCCGTGTGCTAAGTTCATACCAAGGTATGTGTCGCCGGGTTCCATAGCGGCAAAGAATACTGCAAGGTTTGCAGATGCGCCGGAATGCGGCTGAACATTGGCAAATTCTGCACCGAATAATTCCTTTGCTCTTTCTCTTGCAAGGTCTTCTACTATGTCAACATATTCACAGCCGCCATAGTAACGCTTTCCTGGATATCCTTCTGCATATTTGTTGGTAAGGGGTGTTCCCATAGCCTCCATAACAGCGGGACTTACAAAGTTTTCTGACGCAATGAGTTCAATCTTGCCTCTCTGTCTGCCAATCTCTTTAGATATAGCGTCGGCAAGTTCTGCATCAAATTTTCTTATGTTTTCAAGTTCAAACATTGGTATATCCTCCTTAACGAATTTTGTTGCAAATTATCTTATTATATATTATAATATTAAAGTAGATATTTTGCAAGGATATTTTGCAAAGATATGGAGATTTTTATTATGAGAGAGAGTCTTGAAAAGAAGAAGATAAGAGCAAGTGAAATATATGAGATTTTTGAGAAGGTATATGAAGGTGCTGACTGCACTCTCGATTATCAGAATGCCTTGCAGCTGCTGATTGCAACACAGCTTGCGGCACAATGTACGGATGCAAGAGTTAATATGGTAACTCCTGCGCTTTTTGAGAAGTATCCTGATGTTTATGCCTTTGCAAATGCAGATGAGCTTGAACTCAGAGAAGATATTCGCTCTACAGGTTTTTACAGAAACAAGGCGAAAAATATAATCGGATGCTGCAGAATGCTGATTGAGGAATTTGGCGCAGAAGTACCAAACACTATGGAAAATCTACTAAAACTCCCCGGCGTTGGCAGAAAGACGGCGAATTTAGTTTTGGGGGATTTTTTTGGTATTCCTGGTGTTGTGGTGGATACTCACGCAACGAGACTTTCAAATCGTATGGGATTTGTAAAAACCAAAGACCCGTATAAAATCGAGCTGGAGATTGAAAAACTGCTCTCTCCGTCTAAGTGGGCGCAGTTTTGTCACTACCTTGTATTCCATGGCAGAGAATATTGTATGGCAAGAGCGCCTAAATGCGATACTTGCCCAATCAATAATCTGTGTCTAAAGAAGATATAAAAAATATAAAAAGAGGGTGCTGTTGCACCCTCTTTATTTTTATTGAGCCGAATTAACTTCTGAAATAGCGTTAGCCATATCTGACATAATATCAGCTACAGAAAGTTTTGCAATTGCAGATTTCTTTAAGCTAATCTTTGTATCTTCTTTCCACATTCCCTGAAGTTCGTAAAGACCGGGAATTCTTTTAATAATGTGATAGCCATACTGGGTTTCAACAATGCCGCTTATTTCGCCTATCTTAAGGGCAAATGCAGCGTCTTCAAATGCAGCTACCATTGTGCCTTTTGTAAAGGTGTAGCCGGTTTCCCCAGCCCCCGGGTCTTCATTAAACTCAGCAACCAAAGCGTCGAAATCTTCGCCGTTTTGTGCTCTTAACAGAATTTCTTCTGCAAGGGCTCTCTTTTGAGCGGGGTCTACAGCTTCTTCGCCGTCTGAAGATTGGGTTGAAATAAGAATATGCTTAACTGAAGCTTTGCCCTCTTGAATGTAGTTGTTCAAAGAAGAAGTATCTTCCGGGTAGTATTTTGCGGGATTTGCATCTATGTCAGCTGAAACTTGCTGTGAAAGCATAACATTTTCGTACATCTTGCAATATTGCTCAATAGTGGGAATTCCCATAGTTCTGAGTCTTAAGATTAAGCCGTCTTTTCCATAGCTTGAAAGCATACCATATATCTGACCCAGTATAGAATACTGATCTGATTCTGCAAGAGTGATGCCGTTTTCTTCACCCTTTTGAATGGTAAGTGCTTCGTTGACAGCATTATCAACGGCTGCGTTTACAATTTTGTCAGAGAGTTTTACGCCATCAATCTCTTGATCCCAATCGTATGTTAAAAGATCTTCCTCAGTGAGAGCGTTTTGGTTTGCATAGTTAGAAGCCTCTGCATTGATGTAATAGCTAAGGTCAGTAGCTGAAATTTCCTTATCTCCAACTTTAGCAATAATAGCTGAATTATCAGAAGCAGAAAAATCAGCTGATGAGGCATCTGTCAAAGATGAATTGTTCTTTGGAATACCGCCTGCAATACTGAAAATCAGTGTCGCAATCAAAGCACCGACTACAGCTGCACCTACAAGAGATGCAATAAATGTATTGCGGGTAAGCTTCTTTTCGGGAACAATTGTTTTAGTAGCTTCAGGGATGTCTTCCTGAAGGTCAGCAGCTTCTGCAATCTCTTCCTGAATTTCAGCTGCAGCATCTGCGATTTTTTCGCTGATGTCCTGCTTAACTCTTTCTTCGGGAGTGAGGACAGTTTCTTCATTCTGAAGATTTTTGTTTTCGTTTTCCATTTTTTAAACTCCTTTATCCTTATATATTAAAGTGTAATTTTTATCACAAACTTCATTATAATATATTTTCTAAAAATTTTCCACCCTTTTTTGTAATTTTTTATAATTTATTCATATTTTTATGAGATTAGCTGCTCCATTAAATCAGAGACAGCTTTCAAATATGCGCCTTCTTCGCCGCGAGCGGGTTTTTTCAGTTTAAAGTGCAGGACGGGTTCTTTAGGATTAGTCATAAAAAGCTCCTTTGGCCTTTCCTGCATAATGTTTACCGCGTTTTGCATATCGGGAAGATTTTCTGTATCAAAGCGCATAATGACTTGCTCATAATTACCCGTGATTTCAGATATACCGAAAATGCTTGCATATTTTTTGATGAGTGCAATGTCCATAAGGTTTGCAACCGATACGGGAACTGTTCCGTAGCGGTCTTCAAGTTCATCGTAGACATCAAAGAGAGACTCTCTTGTATCGATTGAGGCAATTTTTTTATATGCCCCGATTCGCTTGCTGTGGTCTTTAATGTAGCTTTCCGGAATGTAGGCAGATACGGGTAAATCAATAGTGGTTTCTGTAACTTTTTCAGTTTCAATGCCCTTTTGTTCACGGACTGCTTCCTCTAAAAGAGAGCAATACATTTCATAGCCTACGCTATCCATATGTCCGTGCTGCTCAGCCCCGATTAAGTTGCCCGTTCCGCGGATTTCAAGGTCACGCATAGCTATTTTAAAGCCCGAACCAAATTCGGTAAACTCTTTCATTGCAAGAAGTCGTTTTTCGGCTTCTTCGGTCAGCATCTTGTTGCGCCTGAAGGTGAGGTAGGCATGAGCTAAACGATTGCTTCTGCCGACTCTGCCTCTTAACTGATAAAGCTGAGAAAGGCCGAGTTTGTCAGCATTTTCGATAATGATGGTATTAACATTTGCAATGTCAAGACCGGTTTCGATTATAGTGGTACATACTAAAATATCAATATCGCCGCCTGCAACTTCCATCATAATATTTTCAAGCTCTGTTTCACTCATTTTTCCGTGAGCTACAGCTACCCTTGCATTTGGCACAAGCTCTGCTAAACGGTTGGCGGTTTTGTATATTCCTTCAACTCGATTAAACAGGTAATAAACCTGACCGCCACGATTGATTTCGCGCTCTATTGCTTCTTTTACAACAAATTCGTCATATTCCATAACATAGGTGTCAACGGGATATCTCTCGCCCGGCGGCTGATTGATAACGCTCATATCGCGAATACCGCTTAAGGACATATGAAGGGTTCTGGGGATAGGCGTTGCCGATAAAGTGAGAACATCTATATCCTTGCGAAGCTCCTTGATTTTTTCTTTGTGAGCAACACCAAAACGCCGTTCTTCGTCAATGATTAAAAGACCTAATTTTTTAAAGTCAACAGAATTTGAGAGCAGTTTGTGGGTGCCGATAACAATATCAATCTCACCCGTTTTTAAGCTTTTCAGAATTTTTTTCTGAGCGGTGGGTGTTCTAAAGCGCGAGAGCATCTCGATGTTTACAGGATAATCCATCATTCTTTGCTTAAATGTATTAAAGTGCTGATTTGCAAGAATGGTGGTGGGAACTAAGTAAGCTACCTGATATCCGCTCATAACAGCCTTAAATGCCGCGCGGAGAGCCACCTCTGTCTTTCCATAGCCAACATCCCCGCAGAGCAGTCTGTCCATAGGATGGGGTTTTTCCATATCCGCCTTGACCTCGTCAATGCTTCTTAGCTGGTCATCGGTTTCCTCATATGGAAATGATGACTCAAATGTTTTTTGCCACTCGGTATCGGGAGAAAAAGCAATGCCCGGCATATTTGCCCTTTGAGCATACAGGTCAACAAGCTGCTTTGCCATATCTTTAGCCGCTGCCTTTACGCGCTGGCGGGTTTTTGCCCAGTCGGTGCCGCCAAGGCTGCTTATTTTGACTCTTGCACCCTCTTTTTTGTCGTAATGGTAAACCATATCAAGCTGGTCGGTCGGTACATATAAAGTGTCGCTGTTTTTATAATTTATTTTCAGATAATCTTTTAAAACGCCATCAACATTAAGCTGTTCAATACCCGAATAAAGACCGATGCCGTGGTTTCGGTGAACAACATAGTCGCCGGGGCTCAGCGTGGTAAAGTCTGAGATTTTATCACCTTTTTTGCCTCGGTACAGGGGCTTTCGTTTTTTTGTCTTTACCTTGCCGAAAATCTCTTTATCGCCGATTACGGCAATTTTTATAAGGGGATAGTCAAAACCGCGGCTTATCGAACCGCTGCAGACAACGATGCCGCCGGGGGAGGGGAGTTTTTCAAGCTCGCTCTGATATGAACATTTAAGGCCGTCTTCTTCAAGGCGGGCTTGCAGATTTTTCGCACGCTCTTTTGTTCCTGCCAGTATTATCGTTCTATATAAATTCTGCTTATAGTAGCTAAGGGATTCTACCAGAAGTTCGGGCTTTCCCTGAAAACCGCCAAGGCTTCTTGCAGAAAAGGAATGAATCCTTTGCGGCTTAAATTCAGGCGCTGAATGTGACAGCCCGCTTATAGTTATTACGGGATTTTCAAGGATTTTCTTTACCGCGTTTTTATAGGACAGGGAATATTGCTTATTTGCATCAGGAATAATACCCCTTTCAAATAACGAAAGAGTATTTTCAGCATTTTCTTCTTCAAGGGTTTTGATTCTATCAAAAATCCTTTGACCCTCTTCGATAAAGATGAGGGTGTCTTCTGATATATAATCAAGTATGCTCGGGATATCCTTGTTATGTTCATAAAGGTATGGAATGTATTTGTCCATCGACGGAAAAGAAATCCTCTCCCGTATTCTCTCTATATCACGGGCAAGAATAGAAGAGCACCTGATGTCGCGCTCGGTATCTTTAAGAGTTGATTTGACTTTTTCAAGAGATTTGCACAATTTTTCAAGAGTTTTTTCTGAGAATAAAATTTCGCCTGCGGGTTTTGCGTCAAAATGGTCTGTCATTTCTATTGTGCGCTGGGTTTCAACATCAAAAATCCTTATTGAGTCAACTTCTGTATCAAAAAATTCAATGCGGATTGGGTTTTCGGCAGTTGGTGAAAAAACATCTACAATTCCGCCTCTTATGCTAAATTGCCCTGAGCCTTCAACCATATCTTCTCTGCGATAGCCAAGAGCAACAAGACGGCGGGAGAGCTCGTCTATTTCAATTTCGTCGCCTGTTCTAAGGCTTATACCAAAATCCTCCCATACAGCCTTTGGAACGGTTGCGCTCAGCAACGCCTCAGGGGAGGTGAGCACTATGATTTTGTCGTTTGATATAAGTTTGTTTAATACATTTAGTCTGGAAGATAAAACATCACGGCTCTTTGCTTCCGCGTCATAAAACATAAGCTCTGTAGAGGTAAATAAAGCGGTGTTTTCTGCGCCTGCAAAAAATCGCAAATCCTCATATATCTCAGCGGCGGCAGTCTGATTGTGAGCGACTATCAATGCACCGCGATTAAGTTTTTTGCACGCACAAAAAATAAGGTGTGCCCTGACCGAATCTGACACACCCGTAACGCCAAGAGGTGAAATATTTGATTTTAAGTTATCTATAAGCTCTGAAAATTCAGCAAGCTCATTTAGAATACTCAAAAAACTGTTCATATTACGCTCCGTTATATTTGTTCATTGCAGATTTGGCATCTGCTGAAATTATTTCTTCTACGGCAGAGACTGCACGGATAGCCGTTTTAACCAAAATTTCAGTCTCTTCTTTGGAAAACTTTCCAAGGACATAATCTTTCATATCATAATCAGGATTTTCGGGCTTGCCCACACCGATTTTTATTCGGGGGAAGACATCGCTGCCAAGCTGATAGATTATATTCTTAATGCCGTTGTGACCGCCTGCGCTTCCTTTTTCTCTGATTCTTAAGAACCCGGTGGGAAGAGAGATGTCATCATATATTATGATTATATTTTCGTTGTCAATTTTATACCAATCAGCAATCTCGCGAACGCTTTCGCCGCTTAAATTCATATATGTCTGTGGCTTTGCGATAACAACGCGCTCAGAGCAAATTCTGCCCTCGCCAAGAATTGCCCTGAATTTTTCTTTATTGAGATTTATATCGTGCTTTGAGCAGATTGCATCAGCAACCTCAAAGCCAACATTATGTCTTGTGTTTGCATATTCTCTGCCCGGATTTCCGAGGCCGACTATCAAGAACAGAAAAATCATTCCCTTCTTTGTGAATTGACAATAATTTTCAATTTAATTTGACGGAACAGTCGCAATCGTTGCAGAATATACCCTTAAAACACCGCTTGTCTTAAGAGCTTTTGCACATTCTTCCAGAGTTGCACCCGTTGTGCATACATCGTCAATTAAAAGTATGGTCTTGCCCTGTGTAAGTGCGGGTTTTCTTACGGCAAAAGCATCACGCACATTTTCAAACCTTCTGTGGTAGGAAAGGCTGCTCTGTTTTGAGAGCTTTCTGGTCTGTTTCATTGCGTTTGCAATGTAAGGCAGGTGAAGTTTGCGGGCAACCGCCCTTGCAAGACAGGCTGCCTGATCATAAGCGCCGCTTTGATTATTCTTTTTCTTTCTTGGCGGAACAGAGATTACATAATCAAAAACTACTCCGCCGAAATCGCGATTTATCATATTGACTACATAACTTGCAAGCGTATTTGCATTTCCGCTGTTGCGTTCTTTTTTAAACAATACTATCGCACGGGTTGCAGAGTCCATATATACAAAGGGAGCGGTCATTTTAATATTATAATTTTTGTTTATATAGCAGGTTTTACAAATTCCGGATAGCGAATCCGGCATTGGTTTTCCGCAACGCTTACACCTTGTATATAGGTTTGCATAAGGAAGATTCCTTGCGCATTTGTCGCATACCCAAAGATATGATTTTGGAGAAAGTCTTTTTCCGCAAAATACACAATGAGGAGGATATATCAGATTTAAAATAGTTTTTCTGAAGCTCATTTGCAAGTCCTCCTTTTAATCGATTTTTCATTTTCCATTCTCCATTTTCAATTCAAATTATATCATACCCCAATATTATTTGCAACTAAAACATTATTTGAGAATAATTATGGTCAAGCTGTCATAAACATAAGATAAGTGCCGATTTTGCGCAACCTTTACAAAAAAGACATTGAGTTTTTGTGAAACATTTTCTTCAAATAAAATGGACAGTATATGAAAAATGTGGTAAAATGTAATTGTTAAAGTTATATAAAATTTTAGGGCTTAAATGCCAGCCTTTTGATAAATTTGACACAATGTTACAACGGAGGACAAAAAATGAGAAAAAGTGCCAAAGAAACAAAAC
Organism: Clostridia bacterium; assembly: GCA_045589715.1. GTDB lineage: Bacteria > Bacillota > Clostridia > Monoglobales > Monoglobaceae > UMGS1820. The sequence continues at coordinate 15,116 of JAZNPN010000041.1, forward strand.
GAAAAAACTTTATCAATGAGCCGCCAATGTATCTTTTCAATACAGGCACAAACTACGAAAGCTATCGTATGTTGGGGGCGCACAAGATGATTGATGAAGAAGGACAAAGCGGATATCTTTTCGCAGTATGGGCGCCTAATGCAAAAACGGTTTCGGTAGTTTGTGATGCAAATGACTGGGACAGAGAAAGAGGCATTATGTATAAACACAGCTCCTCGGGAATATGGGAGCGTTTTCTCCCTGGCGTATGTGAGGGGCAGAACTATAAATTCAGCATTGAGACAAAGTCGGGGGATGTTATATTAAAGGCAGATCCTTACGCTTTTTATTCAGAGGTTCGTCCTGCCACCGCGTCTGTTACAACTGATTTGACATATGACTGGCAGGATGATGAGTGGATAAAGAAGCGCGGGGAGACTGCGCCCTATGATAAACCTGTTTCTATATATGAGATGCACTACGGCTCATGGAAGACACACGAGGACGGAACATATCTCACATATCTTGAGATGATTGATGAATTTATCCCATATGTTAAAGAGATGGGCTACACTCATATAGAAATTATGCCCATATGCGAATATCCCTTTGACGGCAGTTGGGGATATCAGGTTACAGGCTATTATTCGGCAAACAGCCGCTTTGGAAAACCTGCCGAGCTTAAGGCATTTATTGATGCCTGTCACCTAAATGGAATAGGTGTAATTATGGATTGGGTTCCTGCCCATTTTCCAAAGGATGCACATGGTCTTTCCCGCTTTGACGGCGAGGCTCTCTTTGAACATCCTGATTCCCGCAGGGGAGAGCATAAGGAATGGGGAACATTGGTTTTTGACTGGACAAAGACGGAAGTTTTTTCGTTTCTTATATCGAATGCTCTATTTTGGATTTCTGAATATCATATGGACGGACTTCGTGTTGATGCGGTTTCAAGTATGCTATACCTTGACTATAATCGCAGAGACGGGGAGTGGCTTCCGAATAAATACGGCGGCAAAGAAAATATTGAAGCAATAGATTTTCTGCAGAAGTTAAACGCTGCGGTATTTGAGAGATTCCCTAATGTTTTGATGATAGCAGAAGAGTCTACCGCGTGGGGCGGTGTTACAATGCCGACAGATGCGGGAGGACTTGGATTTAATTTTAAATGGAATATGGGTTGGATGCACGACATTTTAGATTATATGCAGTGCGACCCGTTATTCAGAAAAGGAAATCATAATAAGCTTACATTCCCTATGATGTATGCGTTTGCAGAGAATTATATTCTGGCACTGTCTCACGATGAGGTGGTTCACGGCAAGAGGTCGCTTCTTGATAAAATGTGGGGGACATATGAGGAAAAGTTTGCACAGCTTCGCCTTTTGTATGCGTATATGTATTCCCATCCGGGCAAGAAATCCCTCTTTATGGGCGGTGAGTTCGGTCAGTTTGTAGAATGGAGATTTGCAGAGCAGCTTGACTGGATGCTTGATGATTATGAACTTCATCACAAAATGCGCATGTATTCAAAAACGCTTAATGAATTTTACAAGACGCACCCGTCATTCTTTGAAATAGAGAGAGAACAGGGCGATTGGAAGGGATTTAAGTGGCTTAATGCAGAGGATGCAGAAAACAGCGTCTTATCCTTTATGCGAATGAGCGAGCAGACAAATGAGAAAATTGCGGTAGTCATAAACTTCACTCCTGTTGCGAGAGAAAAATATATTCTCGGGGTTCCTGAGTACGCAGAATATGAGGTGGTTATGTCAAGTAACGCCAAAACATTCGGCGGAAACGGCAAAGGGACACGCAAATGCAGGGCGAAGAAAAAGCCATACGGCGGATTTCCATATTCGATAGAATTGTCAATCCCGCCGATTACGGCGATGTATATGAAGGTTGTTCCTTGCCGGAGCTCACAGACAAGGAAAACCAACAACAAAAAGGTGAGCGGAAAGGCATAGGTAATCAAAATGAAATCAAAAGAATGTGTGGCAATGATTCTGGCAGGGGGACAAGGCAGCAGACTGGGCATACTGACAAGGAATGTAGCAAAGCCTGCCGTGCCGTTTGGAGGTAAGTATAAGATTATCGACTTTCCGCTGAGCAATTGTACCCATTCGGGCATCGACACGGTTGGTGTGCTTACTCAGTATGAGCCGCTTGAACTTAACACCTATATTGCAAATGGTCAGCCATGGGACCTTGACCGCTCAAACGGCGGTGTTTATGTTCTTCCGCCGTATACCTCGGCAGAAAAGGGAGAATGGTATAAGGGTACTGCAAATGCAATATACCAAAACATTGGATTTGTTGATAAATTCAATCCCAAATATGTTGTTATTTTATCGGGTGACCATATTTACAAAATGGATTACAACAAGATGGTAAAACAGCATAAAAAATCGGGTGCTGACGCTACGATTGCAGTAATTGAAGTGCCATGGGATGAGGCGCCAAGATTTGGTATTATGAATACTGACGCTGAGTCAAACATAGTTGAATTTGAGGAGAAACCGGCAAATCCAAAGAGCAATTTAGCGTCAATGGGTGTTTATTGTTTCTCGTGGGAGGTTCTTAAAAAATACCTTATTGAGGATGAGATGGACCCAAATTCGGACAACGACTTTGGTAAAAATATCATCCCGAAAATGTTAAATTCCGGTCTTAAACTTACAGCGCATCGTTTTGATGGCTATTGGAAGGATGTTGGTACAATCCAGAGTTTATGGGAAGCTAATATGGAGCTTTTAGATGGTGATGCAGGAATTACTCTTGATGATGACAAGTGGAGAATTTACAGCAAAAACCCGAATAAGCCGCCTCAATATGTAGGACCTGAGGCAAAAATCCGCAACTGTTACTTAACCGAGGGCTGCGAAATTTACGGAGAAATGGAACATTCAGTTATATTCGAAGGGGTTACTGTTGAAGAGGGTGCAAAGGTGGAAGACTCTATAATATTCCCCGGCGCGATAATTAAGAAAGGTGCTACGGTCTACAAGTCTCTTGTAGGTTCGGGTGCAGTCATTGGAGAGAATGCAAAAATCGGAGCTGATGACGATGATGCTAATAAAGATTGGATTAACACCAAACTCTTAAGTAACGACATTAGCTTACTTGCCCCCGAAGTTGAAATCCAGCAGGGTATAAAAATTGCAAGAAATTCTATGGTTGTTGAAAACCTAGACTAACTATTATCGAAAGGAAGAACTAATTATGAAACACGATTTAATGGGACTTATACTTGCGGAGAATTCAGAGGCTGCAATGGGCGAACTTACGGCGGTCAGACCGCTTGCAGCAGTTCCTTTCGGCGGAAGATACAGAATGGTTGATTTTATGCTGTCTTGTATGGTAAACTCTGCCATAGTGAATGTGGGTATCATTACACCATATAATTTCCGTTCTTTAAGTGACCATCTTGGCACGGGCAAGGACTGGGATATTGACAGAAAAGGTAACGGCTTATTCCTGCTTCCATCAAAGGAGATGAGCGAAACGGGAGAAGTAAGCGGCGGCATAGATATTTTAAATGGTATAACCTATCACCTAAATAAATGTAAGCAGGAATATGTTTTGGTATCAAGTTGTAATACTATATGTAATATTGATTTTGCAGAGGTTTTCAAAAACCACCTCGATGCCGAAGCTGATATTACTATGATTTATACAGAGGTAGGAGAGCTTAATTCAAAGGACTTGTCAAGCCGTGTTTTAGTTGATGCAGATGAAACGGGCAGAGTTCGTGATATTCATGTTTTCCCGCTTCAGCAAAAGACGAATAATGTATATATGCAAATGTTTATTGTTAAAAAGGATTTGCTTTTAGAGCTTATAGGCGATGCTGTGGCACACAACAAGCATCATATATCAAAGGATATATTCCTTCCCAATTTAGAGCGTCTTAAAATTTATGGCTATAAATTTGAGGGCTATAACCGCCATATTGATAATGTAAAGGCTTTCTTTGATGCAAATCTTGAACTTTTAGATGGCGATATAAGAAAAGAATTATTCGGCATTGCAAAGGATATGCCTATATACACAAAAATCAAGGATAGTGTATCCACAAAATACAGTCAGACCTCAGAGGTCAGCAATTCGTTTATAGCAGACGGATGCCTGATTGAAGGAACAGTTAAAAACAGCATTTTGTTCCGCGGTGTCCATATCGGCAAGGGAGCAACTGTTGAAAATTGTATACTTATGCAAAAATCTGAGGTTATGGATAATTGTATGCTTGAAAATGTAGTTTTTGATAAAGAAGTAATCCTAAGAAGCGGCAAAAAGCTCGTAGGTCAGGATACTTATCCTATGGTTATCGGCAAAAATACTATTATTTAAAAGCAAACGAAAGGGAGATTTATATGAGTAAAATTTTAATGTGTTCTTCTGAGGTTGCTCCCTTTGCAAAAACGGGGGGACTTGGTGATGTGCTGGGGGCGCTTCCTCAGGCACTCTCAGCGCTTGGACACGATGTAAGAGTGGTTATGCCCAAATATGGGTGTATAGCAGACCAATATCTCAATGAAATGGAGTTTTGTTTCTACACATACATTCCGCTTGGCTGGCGCAGAAAATACTGCGGAGTGTTTAAACTTGAAAGAGAGGGCGTAACATACTATTTCATAGATAACGAATATTATTTCGGCGACCCCTATCTTTATAAATGGAATGACCTTGAAAGGTTTGGTTTCTTTGACAAGGCGTGTCTTGAGATTTTGCCGATGCTTGACTTTAAGCCCGATATTATTCACGCACACGACTGGCAGGCGGGTATGGTTCCCGTACTTTTAAACGCGTATTATGTAAACAACGAGTTTTACCAAGGTATAAAGACGATGTTTACAATTCATAATCTGAGATATCAGGGTATATATTCAAAGGATGTTGTGGCAGACTTTTTCTCGCTTGATGAAAGTTTCTTTACAGACGATAAATTGGAGTTTCACGGCTGTGCCAATCTTTTAAAGGGCGGAATAGTATATTCAGATTATGTGACGACGGTAAGTCCTACCTATGCAGAGGAGATTAAAACTCCCATAGGAGGGGAGAAACTTAACGGCTTGCTTTCGGCTCGTTCAAATTCGCTGTTTGGAATTATAAATGGTATAGATTATAATGTTTATAATCCAAAGACCGACCCTCACATCTTTGAAAATTATACTGTGAGAAGCGTATTAAACCGCAAGAAAAACAATAAGATAAAGCTTCAGGAGCAGTTGGGACTTCCCGTTGACGGCGAAAAGGCGATGATTGGTATAATTTCAAGGCTTGTTGACCAGAAAGGCTTTGACCTGCTTCAGGAAGCGATGGGCGAGCTTATGGGTATGGACATTCAGATTGTTGTTGTCGGCACGGGCGATTCAAGATATGAGGATATGTTCCGCCAGACTGCGTGGTATAATCCAACTAAGGTTTCGGCAAATATTATGTTCAGCAATGACTTGGCGCACAAGGTTTATGCGGCGGCGGATTTCTTCCTGATGCCGTCAATGTTTGAACCCTGCGGCTTAAGCCAGCTTATATCCTTCGCGTACGGCACCATCCCCATTGTGCGGGAAACGGGCGGTCTTAAGGACACGGTTATACCATATAACGAGTTTACGGGCGAGGGAACAGGCTTTAGCTTTTATGCCTATAATGCTCACGATATGGTGTCTACCATTCGTATGGCGCTTGGTCATTTTGCAAACAAAGAGGTTTGGAATAAACTTGTGGTAAACGCTATGAAACTTGACTTTTCCTGGAAAGAGTCAGCACTTAAGTATGAGGAATTATATAACAATTTAATTGGTTAAACTGACGGGGCATCTTAAAAAGATGCCCCGTTTTTTCATTATTATATAGAAATTTTAAAAAACACTTGCTAAAATGGGGATTTTGAGGTAGAATTATAATTGTGCACATTGTAGGCTTGCATAATATTATTATACAGAATATGGAAGGTGTGTTTTTATGAAAAAGGTTTCTAAAAATTCTACTGAATATAAAAATAGAAAAGAATTTATAAAAAATGAGATTACGGGAAAAGTTCGCAGATACTTTGGCAAAACTGTCGAAAGTGCCACAAATGCTGAAATTTATAACGCCGTAGCGTTCACTATCCGTGATGAAATTATGGAAAAGTGGATTTCATATAAGGCAGAGGCTGATAAAAAGCCGCAAAAAGAGCTTTACTATCTTTCCTTTGAATTTTTGATGGGAAGAGCGATGGGCAACAACCTTATGAATATTATGGAGACTGATGTTTACCGCGATGCTCTTAAGGAATTAAATGTTTCTCTTGATGAGATTGAGGAGCAGGAAAATGATGCAGGACTCGGCAACGGCGGTCTTGGCAGACTTGCAGCGTGCTTTTTAGACTCGCTTACAAATCTTGAGCTTCCTGCTTTCGGTTGCGGTATCAGATACGAATATGGTCTTTTCCGTCAGAAGATTGTAGACGGCTATCAGATTGAGATGCCCGACCCATGGCTTCAGGGTGGCAATGTGTGGGATATAGCAAGACCGGAAGATACCAAAGAGGTTCACTTCGGCGGTAGAATTGAAGAATATATGGAGGACGGCAGACTTAAATTCCGTCTTGTAGACTATAACACAGTTATTGCTGAGCCTTACGATATGCCAATCACAGGCTTTGACAGCAAGACTGTAAATACCCTGAGACTCTGGAAGGCTTGCTCACCCGAAGTTATTGATATGAAGGAATTTAATCGCGGTGACTATATAAGGGCAACCGAGAACCGCGACCTTGCAGAGGTTATTTCAAAGGTATTATATCCTGAGGATAATCACTATGAGGGTAAACTGCTCCGTCTTAAACAGCAGTATTTCTTTGTATCTGCTACAATTCAGTGGATTTTGGCAAAGCATAAGGCGAAGAAACTTTCAATGTCACAAATCCCCGAATTTATACAAATTCATATAAATGATACCCATCCAACCATTGCAATTCCTGAGCTTATGCGTATCCTTATGGATGAAGAGGGACTTGGATGGGACGAGGCGTGGAATATCGTGGGCAAGACATTTGCATACACTAACCACACCATTCTTTGCGAGGCTCTTGAAAAGTGGCCTATGGAGATGGTTGATAAACTTTTGCCAAGAATCGGTCAGATTATCCACGAGATTGACAGACGCCAGAGAGAGGCGCTGTGGGAGCGTTTTCCAGGTGACTTTGGCAAAGTTGAATATATGGCAGTTATCGCTCACGGTCAGGTGAGTATGGCAAACCTTTGTCTTACCGCTTGTCATAGCGTAAACGGTGTTGCGGCGCTCCACACCGAGATTTTAAAAGCGGAAACATTTAAGGATTATTACAGCATTTATCCCTATAAGTTCAAGAATATGACAAACGGCGTTACATTCCGCCGTTGGCTCTATAAGGCAAACCCTGAGCTTTCAAAACTTATTACAAGCTCTATCGGCGACGGCTGGGTTAAGGATTACAAACAGCTCGATAAATTAACACCGTTTGCAGACGATGCGGCTTTTTGCGAGAAGTTTGCGAAAATCAAGCACGAGAACAAAGAAAAACTTGCAAAATATATTCTTGATAATAACGGAATTGTGGTTGATCCAAGCTCGATGTTTGATGTGCAGATTAAGAGACTTCACGAATATAAGAGACAGCTTTTAAAGGCGATGCACATAATTTATCGCTATCAGAAGATTATAAGCGGCGATACTGCGGGAATGCAGCCTGTAACCTATATTTTCGGCGCAAAGGCGGCGCCCGGCTATCATATGGCAAAGCTTATTATTAAGTTTATCAATGATATTGCAACAACTGTCAATAATGACCCGAGGGTAAACGGACTTATCAAGGTTGTGTTTATCGAAAACTACAGCGTATCAAGCGCTGAAAAGATAGTTGCAGCAGCAGACCTTAGTGAGCAGATTTCAACTGCTTCCAAAGAGGCGTCGGGCACGGGTAATATGAAACTTATGCTAAATGGTGCGCTCACTATCGGCACAATGGATGGCGCAAATGTTGAAATCCGTGAGCAGGTTGGTGACGATAATATCTTCATTTTTGGTTTGTCATCTCAGGAGGTTTTAAACATTTATGCAAGCGGTAAATCTCCAAGTTCTGAGATTTATGCAACCAATCCTGTTATCAAGAAAATTATTGACACAATGATTGACGGCACATTTAACAGCGAGAATATCTTCTATGACCTTTACAAGTCTCTCATAATAGGCAACGGCTTTGCGGATAATTATCTTCTCCTTGCAGATTTTGAGTCATACCTTGACGCAAATTCAAGAGTAAAAGAAAAATATGCCGATAAAGCAGCATGGACTCGCTCAGCTGTTATGAATACTGCCAAGGCAGGCTTCTTCTCAAGCGACCGTACAATAGAGGATTATAATAGAGAAATCTGGCATCTTCGTTAGGCGCTAGAAAATTCGGCAATCTTCGTTGCGCCTGGGGGAAGAAAAACATCAAATGAAAAAGATAAAAATTTATATAAAAGGTGGATGTAAAATTATGAAAAAGTTTTTAGCAATTGTTTTAACAGTAGTTCTTGCTATGTCAGTTGCAGCTTGCGGTACTAATAATGCTGCAGACAGCGACTTGGCATATGTTAAGGAAAACGGCAAACTGGTAGTTGGTATCACCGATTTTGAACCGATGGACTACAAAGACGAAAACGGCGAATGGATTGGTTTTGATGCGGATATGGCAAAGGCTTTTGCTGAGTATCTCGGTGTTGATGTTGAGTTTACCGAAATTGAGTGGGGAAGCAAAGCTTTAGAACTCAGCGGAAAATCTATTGACTGTGTTTGGAATGGTATGACATTAACAGAAGAGGTTTTAGCTGCTATGAGCTGTTCAGTTCCTTACTGCAACAATCAGCAGATAGTTATCGTTCCTAAAGAAAAGGCTGCAGATTATCAGACAGTTGAATCTTTAAAAGAGCTTAATTTTGCAGTAGAAGAGGGTTCTGCGGGTCAGAAGATGGCAGAAGCAAACGCATTCAGCTTTACTCCTGTTAAGGACCAGGCGACAGCTGTTATGGAAGTTGCATCAGGCACAAGCGATGCTGCTATCATCGACTCACTTATGGCGGCGGCTATGGTAGGCGAGGGCACAGGCTATGAAAGCCTTACTTACACAATTGGTTTAAGCGATGAAGAATATGGCGTTGGCTTCCGTAAGGGTTCTGACATCGTTGCAGAATTTAATAAATTCTTAGAAGAATCAAAAGCAAATGGTTTGCTTGAAGAAACAGCTGCAAAATATGGTATTCAGGCAGCACTCATTAAATAAGAATACATAAATATTTCAAGAGGGTGGAGAGTATGCAGCTCTTAGAGTCACTTAAAAATTTAATAGAAACTATAATTGCGCAGATGCCTATAGTGTTTCCTGCCCTTAATGAGGGTTTTATTCAGACACTTAAGCTGTTTGCAGTCACCCTCTTGGGAGCTATTCCGCTCGGGCTTATTATGTCGTTTGGCTCAATGTCAAAATTTAAGCCCCTAAGCGGACTTACAAAGATTATTGTCTGGGTTTTCAGAGGCTCGCCTCTGATGCTTCAGCTTATGATAATTTATTATTTGCCCGGACTTGTCGGCAATAATATATGGGGCGGCGGCGAAGGCGGCAGGTTCTTTGCGGCGTCAATTGCGTTTATATTAAATTACGCCTGCTATTTTTCAGAAATTTACCGCGGCGGGATACAAGGTGTTCCCATCGGTCAGCAAGAGGCGGGGCAGGTTTTGGGACTTACAAAGTCACAGGTTTTCTTTAAGGTGACTCTTTTGCAGATGGTAAAGAGAATTGTTCCCCCAATGTCAAACGAGATTATTACCCTTGTAAAGGATACATCACTTGCCCGAATAATTGCTCTTCAGGAAATTATCTGGGCAGGCGGAGCTTTTATGAAAAGCTCACACGGCATCAGCGGACAAATCTGGCCGCTTTTCTTTACGGGTGTTTACTATCTGATTTTCTGCGGTGTATTAACCCTGTTGTTTGGTTACATAGAAAAGAAGCTTAATTATTTTGAGTAAAGGGGTGACGGCATGAAAATTCTGGAGATAAAGGACCTTTATAAAAACTTTGGCAAAACTGAGGTATTAAAGGGTGTAAATTTCTCGATGAACGAAGGTGAGGTTGTTTCTATAATCGGCTCATCGGGAAGTGGTAAGACTACACTTTTGCGCTGCATCAATTTTCTGGAAAGGGCAGATGAAGGGCAGATAATCTTAGATGGGGAGTTGTTGTTTGACGGAACTTCCGAGAAAAAAGCAAGCGCGGCCGAAATCCGCAAAAAACAATTAAATTTCGGGCTTGTTTTTCAGGATTTTAATCTGTTTCCTCAGTATAGCGTTATCGACAATGTAATGCTTGCACCAAGGCTTCTTGCAAAGGAAAACCCTGATTTTAAAACTAATAAAAAAGAAATCTACGAAAAAATTCAAATAGATGCAGAGGCAATTTTAGAGCGTGTCGGACTTTCTGATAAGCTAAATAATTACCCTTGCGAATTATCGGGCGGTCAGAAACAGCGAGTGTCTATCGCAAGAGCGCTTATTTTAAAGCCGAGGGTATTGTTCTTTGACGAACCGACATCGGCACTTGACCCTGAACTTACAGGCGAAATTTTAAAAGTTATCCGTTCTCTTAAAGATGAGGATATAACTATGATTATCGTAACTCACGAAATAGATTTTGCAAAGAATGTCAGCGACAAGATTATATTTATGGCAGACGGAATTATTGAGGAGGAGGGGACGCCTTTTGAGGTAATAGATAACCCAAAATCCGAGCGCGCTCGTCTATTTTTGCAAAATCTGTTCGATAAATAGAGAAAATTTAGTTAATTTTTTAACAAAATTTTTACAAAAAAGGCTTGTATATTTTTAGAATATGAGGTAAAATATACATTGCGGCAATAAACATATGAAAAAATTATTATTTATATATTCAGGAGGTTTTTACTATGACAGTAAAAGTTGCTATTAATGGTTTTGGTCGTATCGGTCGTTTGGCTTTCCGCCAGATGTTCGGTGCAGAAGGTTATGATGTTGTTGCTATCAACGACTTAACAAAGCCTTCAATGCTTGCTCACCTTTTAAAGTATGATACCGCTCAGGGCGGATACTGCGGCAAGATTGGTGAAGGTCTTCACACAGTTGTTGCAGACGACGAAGCAGGCACAATCACAGTTGACGGAAAGACTCTTAAAATTTATGCAATGGCAAACGCTGCAGAGCTCCCCTGGGGCGAAATCGGCGTTGATGTTGTTTTAGAGTGTACCGGTTTCTACTGCTCAAAGGAAAAGTCACAGGCTCACATTGATGCAGGTGCTAAGAAGGTTGTTATCTCAGCTCCCGCCGGCAATGATTTAAAAACTATCGTTTACAGCGTAAACGAGAAGACTCTTGATGCAAGCGATACAATTATTTCTGCTGCATCATGTACTACAAACTGTCTCGCTCCTATGGCTGATACTTTAAACAAGTATGCTGAAATTCAGTCAGGTATTATGTCTACAATTCACGCTTACACCGGTGACCAGATGATTCTTGACGGTCCTCACAGAAAGGGTGACTTAAGACGCGCAAGAGCAGGTGCTGCTAATATCGTTCCAAACTCAACAGGTGCTGCAAAGGCTATCGGTCTTGTTATTCCTGAACTTAACGGCAAGCTCATCGGTTCAGCTCAGCGTGTTCCTGTTCCCACAGGTTCTACAACAATCTTAACAGCAGTTGTTAAGGGTGAAAATGTTACAAAAGAGGGCATCAACGCTGCTATGAAAGCTGCAGCTTCTGAGTCTTTCGGCTACAATGAGGATGAAATCGTATCTTCAGATGTTATCGGTATGAAGTACGGCTCACTCTTTGATGCTACTCAGACAATGGTTTGCGACCTTGGCAATGGCCTTTACGAGGTTCAGGTTGTTTCTTGGTATGATAACGAGAACAGCTACACAAGCCAGATGGTTAGAACTATTAAATATTTCGCTGAAATCTAAGTTGAAATTTTCAAAAGACGGGAGTTTTTACTCCCGTCTTTTTTTGTATAAAATTATCTAAAATATGGCAAAATAATACTTGAAAAAATTGGCTCTAAGTGGTATCATTTAATTATAGTGGGTAGGAAGTTGATTTTTTAAGGAAAGGGTTTAATCGCTATGATGAGATTACAGAAATTTTTGGCAAGCTGTGGCGTTGCTTCAAGGCGAAAGGCAGAAGAACTTATTGCAAAGGGACAAGTTCTGGTTAATGGCGAAATAGTGCGCGAAATGGGAGTCCAGGTTGACGAAGATAATGATGTTATTGAGTTTAACGGCGAGCGAATCCGTATGACTAATAAAATGATTTATATTATGCTCAATAAGCCTGAAGGATTTGTGACAACCGTTTCAGACGATAAGGGCAGAGAGACAGTTATGAGTCTGGTCTCCGAAATTCCCGCAAGAATTTATCCCGTAGGCCGTCTGGATTATGACACAGAAGGGCTCCTGCTTATGACAAATGACGGTGACCTTACTTATAAGATTACACATCCTAAAAATAACATAGAAAAAACATATATTGCCGAGGTTACGGGTAATATAACCATGGATACAATTTTAAATTTACGCCGCGGTGTTGTGATTGATGGCGTAAAGACAAGTCCTGCAAAGGTTGAAGTTGTTGGCGCAACCAGACTTGGAACAAAGCTTGAAATTACAATTCACGAAGGTAGGAACCGACAGGTAAGAAAAATGTTTGAGGCAGTCGGTTGCATAGTTAAAAAACTTAAAAGGACTGAGGAGGCGGGTTTAAGACTTGGACACCTTCCCCTTGGTAAATGGCGTAAGCTTACAGAGTCGGAGATAAATATGCTTAAAAAAATAGGCACGGGTAAAAAATCTTCGGCAGAAAAGGGAAGAAGCATTATGAAAAATGCTTCAAAACAAAAGCGAAGATAATTTTTTAGTATAAAACTTTCAAGGAGGAAACTTAGACAATGGGTAAATTGAATGATTTACAGCAAAAGCGTTTTGCCATTGAGCAGAGTAGCGGAGATATGACCGCACGAGAAAGAATAGCTATGCTCTTTGATGCAGGAAGTTTTGTTGAACTTGATGCGTTTGTGACCAACCGGTATAAAGAACTTAATTTAACCGAAAAAGATGCCCCGGCAGAGGGTGTTATCACAGGTTATGGTACAGTTGACGGAAGGCTTGTATACGCTTATTCTCAGGACCTTGCCGTACTTGACGGCTCAGTCGGCGAAATGGGTGCAAAAAAGATTTTAAAAGTTATGGATATGGCGGTTAAAATGGGCGCTCCCATAGTTGCTATTTGTGATTCAAACGGCGTAAGACTTGAAGAGGGGGTTGATGCACTCTGCTCATTTGCAAAAATATTAAATAGCAGTGCCAATATATCAGGCGTTGTCCCTCAGATTTCGGTAGTTTTAGGTGCGTGCGCGGGTGGCGCGGCATTTTTGCCCGCGATGAGCGATTTTGTTTTTGTTGTAGATAACAAAACTAAAATGTTTTTAAATGCTCCATCTGTTGTCGGAGAGGATATAACAGAATTTGGCGGAGCTGACGCACACGCAGAAAATACAGGCGTTGCAAGTGTGAGATGCGCAACTGAGCTTGAGTGCTTTGCAAATGTCAAGGAACTTTTGGGATATCTGCCGTCTAACAATCTTGAAATGGCACCTTTATATGACTGCGATGACAACCTTAACAGATTGTCTGAAAGTCTGAATGCTATGGATTATGATAGCTATGATATGAAATCTGTTATTTCAGAGATAGTTGACAATAATCAGATTTTTGAAATTTTGCCTGAATTTGCGAAGAATATTATTACTTGCTTTGCAAGACTTAATGGCGCAACTGTTGGTATTGTTGCAAACCAGCCGGCTGAAAATGAGGGTCTTATTGATATAGACGCTTCATTAAAAGCTGCAAGATTTGTAAGATTTTGTGACAGCTTTAATATTCCTGTTGTTACATTCACAGATGCCAAAGGTTATGCTAAAGACAAGGCTCAGGAAAATGGCGGCATTATCCGTCACGGAGCTAAACTTTTATACGCATTTGCAGAGGCCAGCGTTCCTAAGGTAAATGTTATTGTTAAAAAGGCGTACGGTACAGCGTATGTTGCTATGAACAGCAGTGCTGATGTAACATTTGCTTATCCTGCCGCTGAGGTTGCTGTTATGGATCCTAATGGTGCTGCAAATATTATGTTTAAAGATGATATCAAAAATTCAGTTGAACCTGTAAAGACCAGACAGGAGAAGATAGATGAATATGCCAAAACTATTGCAAGCCCATATGTTGCGGCAAGCCGCGGATATATTGATGATGTTATAGAACCTGACTCTACAAGACCGAGAATTATAAGTGCACTTGAGATGCTTTTGAGCAAGCGGGAAAGCCGTAGCGCAAAGAAGCACGGCAACATTCCGCTTTAAGGAGGGATAGCATATGACATTACAACAAGCGCTGTCAACAGGCGGTATGGTAACACTTACAGGAGTTATTATAGTTTTTGCTGTTTTGATTATCCTGATGCTTGTAATGATGGCAATGAAAAAGGTTTTTTATAAAGAAGAAAAACCTCATCAGGAGGTAACTTCTGTAGTTTTAAAACCCGTGGAAGTTCAAAAGGAAGATCCTAATCTCATTGCGGTACTCACTGCGGCGGTTGCGGCAAGTCTTAATACATCGACTTATAAACTTAATATCAAATCCTACAGAAGAGTATCAAATAACGCTCCTGCATGGAACAAAGCAGGACTTAATGATGTAATCGACTCAAGATTTTAGATTGAAAGGAAGATTTTAAAATGAGAAAATTTATTATCAATGTAAATGGTGTTTCTTATGAGGTGGAGGTTGAAGAGGTTGGCGGAGTTTCTGCTCCTGCACCTGCTCAGGCGGCTCCCGCACCTCAGGCGGCTCCCGCACCTCAGGCGGCTCCCGCACCTCAGGCGGCTCCCGCACCTCAGGCGGCTCCCACACCTGCTGCGGCTCCCGCTTCTGCACCTTCGGCGGCTCCCGCACCTGCAGGCTCTACAAATGTATCAGCACCTATGCCGGGAACCATTGTTTCAGTTAAGGTATCTGTCGGTCAGACAGTTAACAAAGGCGATGTTCTCTGCATTTTGGAAGCTATGAAGATGGAAAATGAAATTATGGCACCGGAATCAGGCAAGGTAGTTGCTGTAAGCACAACTCAGGGTGCTACTGTTAATACAGGAGACATACTTGTTTCTTTGGGATAATAAAGGAGTGCGAATATGTTAGAAACATTTACTAACTTTATGGGTAGCACGGGTATTGCCGCATTGATTGATTCAATGAAAAACGGCGGAAATATCTTAGAGGTAATAGGTACACCTTTAATGATAGTAATTGCTTGTGTTCTGCTCTATTTGGCTATTGTTAAAAAGTTTGAGCCGCTGCTTCTTTTGCCTATTGCATTTGGTATGCTGCTCTCAAATCTGCCTATGTTTGCAAATTCGGGTGCTATTATGATGCACCCTGAGTACTTTACTGATACAAAATATATGATTGATGGGCATCTTGATATTCAAATGATACTCTCAAACGGCGGACTCCTTGATATGTTATACCTCGGTGTAAAACTTGGTATATATCCGCCTCTTATATTCTTAGGTATTGGTTGTATGACTGATTTTGGTCCGCTTATTGCGAATCCAAAAAGTATTATATTGGGTGCGGCGGCACAGCTTGGTGTATTTTTGACATTCTTAGGTGCGCTTGTGCTTGGTGCTTTAATCCCGGGTATAAACTTTGGCGTAGAGGAAGCTGCATCCATCGGTATTATTGGCGGTGCAGATGGTCCTACTGCTATATATGTAACAAAGACACTTGCTCCGCAGCTGCTTCCTGCAATTGCAATTGCGGCATATTCATATATGGCACTTATCCCTGTTATTCAGCCGCCTATTATGAAGGCACTTACAACTAAGGAAGAGCGTTCAATCGTTATGGAACAGTTAAGACCAGTAAGCCGTACCGAGAAGCTTATTTTCCCTGTTGTAGTTACAATAGTGGTTGCTCTTATTGTTCCCGATGCGGTATCCTTGGTTGGTATGCTTATGCTTGGTAATTTAATCAAGGAAAGCGGAGTTGCAGAGAGACTTTCAAAGGTTGCACAAAATGGTCTTATGAATGTTATTACTATATTCTTGGGAATAACTGTCGGTGCAACTGCAAAGGCAGAGACATTTTTAACAGGCGAAACAATAGGTATTGTTGTGCTCGGTCTTGTTGCTTTCTGCTTCAGCACAGCAGGCGGACTTATACTCGGCAAGATTATGTGTAAGTTAACAGGAGGAAAAATCAATCCTCTTATCGGTTCTGCGGGCGTTTCTGCAGTTCCTATGGCGGCTCGTGTTTCGCAGATGGTGGGACAGAAGGAAAATCCTTCAAACTTCCTGCTTATGCACGCAATGGGCCCAAATGTTGCGGGTGTAATTGGCTCGGCAGTTGCCGCAGGCGTTTTCCTCGCACTTTACGCACACTAAAATTTTAGGAGGTAATATAAATGGCTAAAGTCGGAATAACCGAGACCGTGTGCCGTGACGCACACCAGTCACTTATTGCTACAAGAATGACTACTGACGAGATACTTCCAGCGCTCCCCATGCTTGACAAGGTGGGATACCATTCCTTAGAGGTTTGGGGCGGTGCTACATTTGACGCGTGTCTCAGATTTTTAAATGAAGACCCGTGGGAAAGACTCAGAAAGATAAGAGCGGCAGCTCCAAAAACAGATTTACAGATGCTTTTCCGCGGACAGAATGTGTTGGGATACCGCCATTATGCAGATGATGTGGTTGAATATTTTGTTCAAAAATCAATTGCAAACGGAATAAATATTTTAAGAATTTTTGATGCACTCAACGATGTCCGCAATCTCCAGACAGCAATAAATGCAACAAAGAAAGAAAAAGGCCATGTTCAGGCGGCGATTTCTTATACAATCAGCCCTGTTCATAACAATGAATACTTTGTAAAGCTCGCAAAAGAATATGAGGACTGTGGTGCGGATTCGATTTGTATTAAGGATATGGCGGGATTGCTCACACCTTATACAGCATACGATTTGGTAAAGGCGCTTAAGGGTGCAGTTAAAATCCCGATTCAGCTTCATACACACTATACAAGCGGTGTAGGTTCTATGACATATTTAAAGGCGATTGAGGCGGGCGTTGATGTTGTTGACTGCGCTCTGTCACCTCTGGCGATGGGCACTTCTCAGCCGCCGACAGAACCTCTTGTTGCAACTCTTCAGGGAAGTGAATATGATACAGGCATTGATTTAAATGCCCTTACTGAGGTTGCAGATTACTTTAAGCCTATGCGCGATAAGTATTTAGAGAGCGGTCTTATGAATACCAAGGTTTTAGGTGTTGATATCAACACTCTTAAATATCAGGTTCCGGGCGGTATGCTTTCAAATCTTGTATCTCAGCTTAAGCAACAGAACGCCGAGGATAAATTTGAAGAGGTATTAAAGGAAATCCCAAGAGTCCGTAAGGATTTAGGTTACATTCCTCTTGTTACTCCTACCAGTCAGATAGTTGGAACTCAGGCAGTTTTGAATGTAATTATGGGCGAGAGATACAAAATGGTTACTAAAGAAACCAAGGGTATCTGCAAGGGTGAATATGGAAAAACACCCGTTCCAATTGACGAAGAATTCAGAAAGTCAATTATCGGCGACGAAAAGGCTATCACCTGCCGCCCTGCTGATTTGATTAAGCCTGAACTTGACAAACTTAGAAAAGAAGCAGCAGAATGGACGGAACAGGAAGAGGATGTATTATCTTATGCACTCTTTGATCAGGTTGCAGTAAAGTTCTTTGAACAGCGCCGTGCGCAAAAATATAACATTGACAAAGACACGGTCAATATGCAGGATAAAGTTCATTATATCTAAGAAAAGGAGCTTAATGCTCCTTTTTGCTTTATATAATTGACAATGCCCTTAATTTGGGATATAATGGTTTTAGTAAAACTGAAACCAATGAATAATGTAGCGGTTGTTAAGGAGATATTATGAGGAGCAATAAAATTTTCACAAACCCGGTTCTGGTGGCAATAATAGCGCTGTTTTGCTGTGCTTTGTGGGGAAGTGCGACCCCGTTTATAAAAATAGGATATTCTCTTATTTTGCCTGAGAAGAATGTAGCGTCAACTATTTTATTTGCGGGAATAAGATTTACCCTTGCAGGAATTCTCACAATTTTGATTTACAGTCTTGCAAGGCGAAAGGTACTTTATCCCAAAAGAGAAAATATTTCAAAAGTGTTGACGGTGAGTGCCTTTCAGACGGTTATCCAGTACATATTTTTCTATGTGGGACTTGCTAATACCACGGGTGTAAAAGGTACCATTGCAAGCGGTTCTAACGCATTTTTCTCGATACTTGTTGCAAGTCTTATATTCAGACAGGAAAGACTTACTTTTAAAAAGATTACAGCGTGTATTATAGGGTTTGCGGGCGTCGTTATAATCAACCTTAAAGGCCTTGAATTTAATATGAATTTCTTAGGCGATGGCTTTGTTATATTTTCAGCCATTGCATACGCTGTCTCTTCGGTTCTTATAAAACGCTATTCAAAGTATGAAGACCCTGTAGTTATAAGCGGTTATCAGTTTGCCATAGGCGGAGTATTTATGATAATTCTGGGGCTGGTGCTTGGCGGAAAAACAACATTTGAGAGCGCAGGGGCAGTGCTGGTTTTGTTGTATCTTGCTGCACTTTCGGCAGTTGCCTATTCGCTATGGGGGGTGCTTTTAAAGCATAATCCTGTATCAAAGGTTACAATTTACAGCTTTATGATTCCTGTTTTTGGAACTATCTTATCAAAACTTATGCTTCCCGAGGATAGCAATGTAGAGCCTGTCAATCTTGTAATAACGCTTGTTCTCATCTGCGCAGGGATATTTATTTTAAACTACCAAAAAGCACAGAAAAAATGAATAATACAAAACAAAAAACCCGTCTTACGACGGGATTTTTGTTTTGGTACGCCTGACGGGATTCGAACCCACGACCTTCAGAGTCGGAGTCTGACACTCTATCCAGCTGAGCTACAGGCGCATATAAACGAAAATCCTGTTCGGGAGAACAGGATTTTTATGGTGCCGCTGATCGGGGTCGAACCGATACGGTATCACTACCACAGGATTTTGAGTCCAGCGCGTCTGCCAATTCCACCACAGCGGCACATATCAAATAACTTTGACATTATAACATATCTTTTTTTCAAAATCAAGTATTTTTCAAAAATATTTTAAAAAGAGCGAGAGGAAAACCTCCCGCCCTTAATTTTGATGCTATTTAAAGTTACGCTTTGTTCTGAAGATCCTGTTCGTACTTTTCAATCATCTTCTTAACCATCTGACCGCCGATAGAACCTGCCTGTCTTGATGTGAGGTCACCATTGTAACCCTTGTTAAGAGTAACACCTACTTCGTTTGCAGCTTCCATTTTGAACTGCTCCATAGCTGCCTTTGCCTGAGGTACTACATAATTGTTGTTGCTCTTATTATTTGACATTTCTTTTCACTCCTTTTGCAATATAAAATAATTATTTGTTACGACTTTATTTTGAGGCACAAATTAAACTTTTATTCAGACAAAATGTGGAAGTTTATAATATTTTGTCTTTTTTGTGTCTCTGTTACATATAATGCCCGAAAATTGATAAAATATTTTTATATAATCTACTTGCAAGAAGTTGACTCGTGTGTTAAAATTTAGTATATATCTTAATAAGGAGTGACAGATATGCAAAAAAATTTAAGATTTGATTATTCTAAGGCGCTTGGCTTTTTTGACAGTGAAGAAATCAAAATGATTGCCCCTCAGGTTAGTGCTGCTCATAAAGCACTTCATGAAGGAACGGGAGCGGGTAATGATTTTTTAGGCTGGGTTAACCTTCCTGTTAATTATGATAAAGAAGAGTTTGACAGAATCAAAAAGGCGGCAGAAAGAATAAGAGGAAACTCAGATGTATTGGTAGTTATTGGTATAGGCGGCTCATATCTTGGAGCAAAGGCTGCCATTGATTTTTTAACAAGTCCTTTTTACAACTATACTGCAAAGACACAGATTATCTTTGCGGGCAATAATATAAGCCCTAACTATTTAAATTCGGTTCTTGAGTGTATTGAGGGCAAAGATGTATCAGTAAATGTTATTTCAAAGTCAGGTACAACAACTGAGCCTGCAATTGCTTTTCGCGTTCTTAAAAAATATCTTGAGGATAAGTACGGAAAAGAAGAGGCTAAAAACAGAATTTATGCAACTACTGACAAGGCAAAGGGTGCCCTTAAAAACCTTGCGGATACAGAAGGCTATGAAACATTTGTCGTTCCCGATGATGTAGGCGGCAGATTTTCTGTCCTCACAGCGGTTGGCCTTTTGCCAATTGCGGTTTGCGGTGCAGATATTTCTGCTATGATGCAGGGCGCAGCAGATGCAAGAGAGATGTATTTAAAAGATGATTTAGAGACAAATGAATGTTACCAGTATGCAGCTGTAAGAAATATTCTTCACAGAAAAGGCAAGGATATTGAGATGCTTGTAAATTATGACCCTGAGCTTCAATATTTCACTGAATGGTGGAAGCAGCTTTACGGCGAGAGCGAGGGCAAGGATAAAAAGGGTATCTTCCCCGCAGGCGTTAATTTTTCAACTGATCTTCATTCCATGGGTCAGTATATTCAGGACGGAAGACGAACTCTGTTTGAAACTGTCCTAACAGTTGAAAACACAAAGACAGACCTTATAATAGAAGAAGACAGCGACAATGTAGACGGACTTAACTTTTTGGCAGGCAAAGGTATGGATTTTGTAAATCAGAAAGCCTTTGAGGGAACATTTTTAGCTCATACCGATGGCGAAGTTCCAAATCTTTTGATAAAACTTAAGAGTCTTGATGAATATACTTTTGGTCAGCTTGTGTATTTCTTTGAAAAGGCGTGCGGTATCAGCGGATATATACTGGGGGTAAACCCGTTTAATCAGCCGGGTGTTGAGAGCTATAAGAAGAATATGTTTGCGCTTTTGGGAAAACCGGGCTACGAAGCTGAAAAGGAAGCGCTTGAAGCGCGTCTTAGAGGCTGATAAAAAAATTGAAAAAATTTCAAAAAAAGTATTGTTAAAATTCTTGAATTATGTTACAATAATACCAACAAAAAAATAAAACTTTACCGGAAAGGTGGAATTCTATATGATAAAGATACATATTGGATTGAAAGGCAGTGGCAAAACCCCTAAAATTATTCAGGCTGTAAACACAGCTATTGATATTGAAAAGGGTAATGTAGTATGCATCACAGAGGGCAACCGCCTTATTCACGACCTTAACCGTAAGGCAAGAATGGTTAACACAGAGAGCTTTAATATTAAGAATATGGATGAATTTTTTGGTATGCTCTGTGGTATAATAGCTCAGGATTATGATGTTACCCATATCTTTATAGATAGTATTTTCAAGAGTGTTCCTTCTGCAAGTGTTGAAGACCTTGAGGACTTTATTACTGAGGTTGAAGGACTTGAGAAAAAGTTTAATGTATCATTTACAATGATGGTAAGTGCGGACGCAAGTTCTGCAGGACCTAATGTTCAGAAGTACATTGGCTAATTCTTGAATGTTTAAGAAGTTTATGTCATTTCAGATAAAGAGTTGCTTTGTCTGAAATGACATTTTGCGTAGTATAGAGAAAAGAGAGGTTTTAATTTTATGAAATATATCAGTACGAGAAATAAAAAGCTTAAGTTTGAATCTGCTGAAGCAATTAAAAAGGGTCTTTCTGTAGAAGGCGGACTTTTTGTGCCTGAAGAAATCCCTGCGCTTTCAGAGACTGAAATTAAGGATTTGGTGGGGAAAACTTATATTCAAAGGGCAAATGCAATCCTTAAAAAGTTTTTGACAGACTTTACAGGAACAGAAATTTCTGCCTGCACAAGAGGTGCTTACGGAACAGGCTTTTCTTCAAAGAAGGTTGCCCCCGTGGTAAAACTTAAGGACAACAAATATATACTTGAGTTGTGGCATGGTCCAACTTGTGCTTTTAAGGATATGGCGCTTCAGATACTTCCAAGGTTTATGACAACTGCAATGAAGAAAACAGGGGAGGATAAGAAGATTGTCATTCTCGTTGCTACATCAGGCGACACGGGCAAAGCGGCACTTGAGGGCTTTAAAAATGTTAAGGGCACAGAAATCATCGTATTCTATCCTGCAGAGGGCGTAAGTGATATTCAAAAACTTCAGATGATGACGCAGGAAGGTAAAAATGTTTATGTATCCGGCATTGAGGGTAACTTTGACGATGCACAAAGCGGTGTAAAGACTATATTTACAGATGATAAATATGGCAAGAAACTTAATAAATCGGGTTATGCCTTATCCTCTGCAAACTCAATCAATTGGGGAAGATTGGTTCCGCAGATTGTGTATTATATTTCTGCATACTGCGATATGCTTGAAAGTAACGAGATTGAAATGGGCGAAAAAATAAATGTATGTGTGCCAACAGGCAACTTCGGCAATATCTTGGCTGCATATTATGCGAGAAAAATGGGACTTCCGATTAATAAGCTGATTTGTGCATCAAATCAGAATAATGTTTTGACCGACTTTATTAAGACGGGCGAATATGACAAAAACAGACCATTTTATCAGAGTGTATCACCATCTATGGATATCCTTATTTCAAGCAACCTTGAAAGATTGCTGTTTGATATCTGTGATTGTGACGATAAAAAAGTATCTGATATGATGAAAAAGCTAAATACAGATGGTGTATATAAACTTGACAAAAAACTTCACGATAAAATCACCGATATCTTCTGGGGCGGTTGTTGTGATGATTACTTCACAAAAACACAAATCTGGAAAACATTCACCGAGACGGGTTATACACTTGACACCCATACTGCAGTTGCAGTTGATGTGTATGAGCAGTATGTAAAAGAGACCGGCGATACCACAAAAACTGTGATTGCGTCTACCGCGAGTCCGTTCAAGTTTAACGAAGCTGTTTTATCTGCTTTAGGTGAAGAAACCAATGGTCTTTCTGACTTTGAAATGATTGAAAAGCTCGAACAAAAGAGCGGTTTTGAAACACCAAAATCTTTGGCAGAGCTTAAGGATAAGGCGAAGATATATGATGGCGTAATTGACAAAAATGATATGCAGAATCTGGTAAGCGATGTTCTTAAAGTGAAATAAATAAAGCCCCTTATAGGGGCTTTATTTTATCTATAAATTGTTTACAATTTAGTGGTTGAAAATTCTATACACCTGTGATATAATTATAAATTGCAGAAAAATGAAAGGATGGGCTTGATTATGGCAGAAAATAATGAAAAATGTGTTGCTGCGCGCAAGACCTCTATCGGAGGTCAGGCGGTTATGGAAGGCGTAATGATGCGTGGTCCTCGTAAAATTGCTACAGCGGTCAGAAAGCCCGACGGAGATATAATAATAGATGAAAAACCTTTGGGCAAGGTAAGAACGGGCAGGTTTGTAAAACTACCAATTATAAGAGGATGCGTTAATTTTGTAGATTCTATGATTATAGGTGTAAAGGCATTGATGTTTTCCGCTCAATTCTTCGATGTAGATGATGACGGCGAGCCCGTAAAGCAGGAACCGTCAAAGTTTGAAAAATGGCTGGAAGAAAAACTTGATTCGGAAAAGGCAACAAATGTGGTAATATATATCGCGGTATGCTTGTCGCTCTTGCTAAGCGTTGGATTGTTTATACTATTGCCGGCATTTTTGACAGGCTTTTTAAAGGGTTTTATAAACTCAGGTGCAGCACTTACCCTTATTGAAGGTGTAGTTCGAATAATGATATTTATTGCATATTTGGCGCTTGTAGCGAGAACATCTGAGATAAAGCGTGTGTTTATGTACCACGGGGCAGAGCATAAGTCAATATTCTGCTATGAGGCAGGACTTGATTTAACCATTGAAAATGTAAGATGTCAGTCAAGACTACACCCCCGATGCGGAACCAGCTTTTTACTTATCGTTATGGTAATAAGTATACTCGTGTATTCAATCATTCCCTGGGACGAAGCGCTTTTTGCCTCAATTCCGGTTGTAGGACCTTATCTTGTAGCGGTTCCCTGGGTTATCACAAGACTTGTTTTAAGGTTATTGCTATTACCGATTGTGGCGGGAATATCATATGAGATTATTAAGTTTGCCGGAAGACACGATAACGCATTTACAAGAGCAATAAGCAAACCCGGAATGTTGTTTCAGCTAATTACTACAAACGAGCCGGACGATAGCCAGATTGAGGTTGCCATTGCCGCACTCAAGGCGGTAATTCCCGAAAATAAAGAAGAAGATAAGTGGTAATATGAAGATAAAAGAGCTCCGATCAAAATTTAAGGGTATACCTGATACGGATTTAATTATAATAAATGAGCTTGGGCTTTCCAAAACACAGCTTATTTTGGGCGACCTTGATGTAAATGAGGAGAAAATTCATAAAATTATGCAAAAGGTAAGCCGTCTTAAAGATGGAGAGCCTGTGCAATATATTTTGGGGAAAGCCGAATTTATGTCACTTGAGTTTGAGGTAAATCCGTCGGTGTTGATACCGAGAGCTGATACTGAATTGCTGGTTGAGACAGTTATAGAAAGAACCCCTGATAATTCTGAAATTATGGACATTGGATGCGGGAGCGGCTGCATCGGCATAAGTCTTGCGCATTATATGAATAATGTAGCTGTAACCTTGGTTGATATATCTAAAGATGCTTTGAAAACTGCAAAAAGAAACGCTGAAAAAAACGGAGTTTTAAGTAAAGTAAGTTTCGTAAAGCATGATATATTAAAGAAAATGCCGGATACTTTAGTTGATTGTGTTGTATCAAACCCGCCTTATATAAGAGATGAGGTTATAAAAACACTTGATAAAAAAGTCAGGGATTTTGAACCCTACACCGCGCTTTCAGGTGGCGAAGACGGGCTTATATTTTATCGCAGGATTGCACAAGCTGCCCCCCTCAAAAGCGGAGGGCTTCTGGCATTTGAAATTGGCTTTGATCAAGGTGATGCCGTTTCTTTGATACTCGAAGAAAACGGATATAAAAACATAGAGATTTTAAAGGATATAGAGGGGCGTGACCGCACAGTTTTAGGTTATAAGATGCCTTGAAATATGTAGGTCATTATGATTCCCGGAATACCTAAAACTCCGCTTGTCATAGCTGTAAGTGGATTTAAGGCAAAGTTTGTCGGCAGAAATATATTTAAGACAAACATAAACAAAGAGCCTAAGGCGCAATTTAAAAACAGGCGAAAAACCCATTTTATTGGCTTTAAAAAAAGCCAGCAAAGTACATAAAGTATAAAGAATACGATTAAATATGCAAAAATATGCGCAGGAAACATACTATCCCACCTTTTAAATTTATTTGTTTATTTATATTAAAAAGGTGGACAAAATATTCCATAACAAAGATGCAGGAGGAAATGACAATGGAAAATTGGTTCAACAGAAGAAAGAATAATGACGAGATGGTGGAAGATTTCGTTTTATTCGATGAAAACCAGGAGAATCTGGAGGATACTGACAGCATAGATGTTGAAAAAATAGCTGCAGAACTTGATAAAAAATCCAAGTTTAAAAAGAAGAAACTTGTTCTGTCAGTGATTGCAGGTGTTTTAATTGTGGCGGTTTTAGCTGCATCTGTTTTTGGAGTAATCGCGCTCGCTGACCCAATGAGAGGATATACTCAGATTGCTGCAGCAAAGGGAAATATTGAATATATGATGGATGTCAGCGGAGTTATAAGCGCAGAAAACAGATATGAGATCACCTCTTTAGTTTCGGGCAAGATAATTGAGTCGGACTATGAAGTGGGCGACTATGTAAATGCGGGCGATGTTATTTATCGTCTTGACGATACAGAGGCAAAGCTTTCGGTAGAGAGAGCAAAGAATGAGGTAGACAGAGCGTCAAGCGGTTCTGTAAGTTCTTCTTCAAGAATTTGCTCTACTGCAGAGGGAACTATAAAAAGTCTTGGAATGTATGCGGGTGCTAATGTAAGTCCCGGCAGTGTAGTTGCGGTGATATCTAAAGAGGATGGAAGTTCAGAAGCAGTTATGACTTACGCATCAGGCAGAATATCTATGGTAAATGTTCGTGTAGGTCAGAGCGTTTCTGTCGGTCAGGTTATGGCATCGGTAGATACTGCAAACGGCGGCGTTACTACATACGATGTAAAGGGAGGAGAGATAAATCTTCAGGCTGCCGAGAGGCATCTTGCAAATTATACTATTCAGGCTCCGGCATCGGGTATGATTGTAGAAAAGAATGCTAAAACCGGCGATAATATAGCAATGACGGACACAGATAAGCCGATGATGGTTATTGTTGATACAAATAATCTGACATTTACATTTAGCGTTGATGAATATAAATTGCGTGAGATTAAAAAGGGTCAGGCAGTAATTGTAAAAACAGAATCCTTGCCTGATAAGACTTTTGAAGGCATGGTATCCGCTGTAGGAGTAGAGGGATATCCGAGTGATGATGGCAGAACAATGTTTGATGTAACTGTTACAATTACAGATGCAGAGGAGCTTCTGCCGGGAATGAAAGTAAATGCTCAGGTTGTATTGCAATCAGTTAAAAAGGTGATGATTGCTCCAAAAGCTGCGCTTATGAAATCTGATGGCACTAATGCTTTGGTGATAGTAAGGTATGATGAGGATGAGACTATTCCTGAGAAAGTTCTGACAAAATCTCTTGAAAATGAGCTTGAATATCCTGACATAGAGGTTCCTGAAAACTGCGTTCTGGTAGCTGTTAAATATGGTGCAGCAGATAATGAAAATGTAGAAATTGTGTCGGGAATTAAACTTGGGGAGATAGTTATATATAAGACTAAAGGCCCCAGAGACGAATTGGTTCCGTCTGAATATATAAGCAGTTATGATTATTATGACAATACCGAAGAGACGGATGAGAATAGCCTTGAGATAGAAGACTCTATCGAAAAAGAGATAGAGAAAATTATGCAAAACAACCAGGCTTAAAACAAATTAAAATTTTTGTTGACAAAAGATTTAATTTATGATAGAATATATCGGTAACCGCGCAGAAAGGGTCTTGAAAAACAATTTGTTTACCCGAATGGCGAGTCTTGGGTAATAGGAGGGATTACGATATGTACGCAATAATCGAAACAGGCGGCAAGCAGTATAAGGTTGAGCAGGGCGATGTAGTTTTCATCGAGAAGCTCAATGTTGAAGCTGGCGATGCTGTTACATTTGACAAGGTTTTAGTTGTTGGCGGAGATGACCTTAAGGTTGGTGCTCCTTATGTTGAGGGTGCTACAGTTTCTGCAAATGTTGTTAAAAACGGCAAGGACAAGAAAATCATTGTTTATAAGTATAAGCCTAAGAAGGGCTATCACAAAAAGCAGGGTCACAGACAACCCTACACAAAGGTTGAAATTACCGCTATCAATGCGTAAGCATTGAGTTTTACTTGAATAAAAAGGAGTGAATATAAATGGCTCATAAGAAAGGTATGGGTAGTACCAAAAACGGCAGAGATTCTGAGGCTAAACGCCTTGGCGTCAAGAAGGGCGATGGTCAGAGCGTTCTTGCCGGCAACATTATAGTTCGTCAGCGCGGCACTAAAATTCATCCCGGTATCAATGTTGGTAAGGGTAGCGATGATACTCTCTTTGCATTGATTGACGGCAGAGTTAAGTTTGAGCGTAAGGGTAAGACAAAGAAGCAGGTTTCTGTTTACGATATCGCTCAGTAATTAAGACTAAAGGGCGGACATTTTGTCCGCCTTGTTTTTTTCTCGGGAGGGATAAATATGTTTTCTGATAAGGCTAAAATTTTTATAAAAGCAGGGGATGGCGGCAACGGCGCTGTGACCTTTCACCGCGAGAAATATGTTGCAGCCGGCGGGCCTGACGGCGGTGACGGCGGAAGAGGCGGCGATGTTATATTTGTTGCTGATAAGGGTGTAAATACTTTGATTGATTTCCGCTACAAAAAGAAATATGCCGCAGAAAACGGCGGCAATGGCAGGGACGCAAATCGCAACGGAAAAAACGGCGCAAATCTTGAGATAAAGGTCCCCGTGGGAACCTTGGTTCGTGATGCAAACTCAGACAGGATAATCTGTGACCTTAAAACAGATGGACAGAGTATGGTTGTTGCAAGGGGTGGCAGCGGCGGATGGGGTAATGTTCATTTTGCAACTGCTACAAGGCAGACCCCCAAGTTTGCAAAGTCTGGTATGCCGGGCGATGAGCGTGAGATAACGCTTGAGCTTAAGCTGATTGCAGATGTCGGACTTTTGGGATTTCCTAATGTGGGTAAATCGACATTTTTGTCTATGGTATCAGACGCAAGACCGAAGATTGCTAATTATCACTTTACCACACTTGAACCAAATCTTGGCGTTGTTAATATGGGCGATAATGGCGGCTTTGTAATTGCTGATATTCCCGGAATAATAGAGGGAGCTCACGAAGGGATAGGTCTTGGTCACGAATTTTTGCGTCATGTTGAAAGAACAAGACTTTTGCTTCATATAGTAGATGTATCAGGTATTGAGGGAAGAAATCCCGTAGAGGATTTTGACACTATAAATAACGAGCTTAGGCTCCATAGCGAAAAGCTTGCGCAAAAACCGCAGATTATTCTTGCAAACAAGGCGGACATTCCCCAGTTTGAGGAGAATTTTGAGGCGTTTAAGCAGGAGATGGAAGAGAGAGGCTATAAGGTGTTTAAATTATCTGCTGCCACAAAGCAGGGGGTAAGAGAAGTCCTTAACTATACTCTGGAGTTTTTATCAACAATGCCCGAAGAAGTCGATGAGGATTATGAGGTATTTGACATTGATGAACTTCGCCGTGAGGAAGAGGAGATGCGTGTTGAGGTTGAGGAGGGTGTATATATTTTGACGGGTGATCGCGTCCGCAAAATTGTAGGCTCTACAAACTTTGATGACTATGAATCGCTGCAGTATTTCCAGCGCTCCCTGATTAAGTGCGGCGCAATCAAAATGCTTGAAAAAGCAGGAATTCAAGAGGGCGACACGGTCCATATTTATGGAGTAGAATTTGATTTTGTGAGATAAGAACCCGACCCGATAACGCAATCGTAGATTGCTGCCGGGTGTTGTATTCACAATAAAAAAAGCAGATGCTTTAAGCATCTTCTTTTTTAATCTTAGTAAATAATTCTTCTTGCTCCTGCAAAACGAGTGCTGTAGTATCCGGAGTCAATGCTTGTGTATTTAACTACATCGCCGGAATGTGGTGCGTGAATCATCATTCCATCACCCACATACATACCTACATGAGTTACATATCCGCCGATGCCGCCGCTTGAAAAACCAATTATATCGCCGGGGGCAAGATTTTCTCTTGAAACGGCGATGCCGTTGCTCATCTGAGCATCTGCAACACGATTGATATTGTAACCGAGCTGTTTGTAAACATACTGCATAAGACCGCTGCAGTCAAACCCTGAAGGGCTTGTTCCGCCCCATACATAAGGTACGCCCAGAAATTGGGTAGCAATGTTAACTGCTGAAAGACCGGCTGATGAGTTCATATCAGGCGCTTGGCCCTCGAAAACCTTTATGTATTCTGCTGAAACATAACCTATAAGACCTACATTGTTTTTGTCGTAAGAGATGCAAACCCATTCAGGTTCAATCCAATTTACTCTTACATATGTGTACTTCGGAAGCTCTGCAAGAATGATAGCTTCCTCTGAGGCGTACGCTCTTACATTAAGAGTGTCTGCGTCTATAATCCCGTAAAACTGACCGAAGTCAATTGGTTCATCCTCTGCCGCATATGACGGAATTGTCATAAATGTGAGCATTGCTGCACATACGCAGAGAAGAGCAATAATCCTTCTCATATTTTTACATAAAAAATTCAAATTAAAAAACCTCCAAGTTTAGTTGACTATGCTTTATTTTCCAAATTCACTTCCTTTCACAAGCTTTGATGGCACAAAAAATATTGATTTTTTTATGCCGTACGAAACAATTATATAACATTTTTGAGGAAAAGTCAACCTTTTTACCCCAAAACAAACGAAAAAACGCACTTTTTAAAGAGCGCGTCTTTGTTAAACCCTTGACACACAAGGGTTTGGATAAATATGAACAAATTGTTAACAAATTTAAAAAAGTGCAAAAAATCACTCTTTTTCAGGCTAATTTTCGGCTTCTAAACAGAGCTTTGCGGTGGCAAGACAACGAGTAATAAGTTCAATATCCGGAATAAAGATAATCGTCTCTGAAACATACATCCTGTCAAGTCCTGTCTGTGGAATAGAAACTTCAAATTCCGTATGCTCACGGGATGGGACATATCTGATTTGACCTCTCATATCTGTTGCGGCTTTCTGGGATACAGAGAGACCAAGTCCGCTCAGCATATATCCGCCGCCTGTTTTTGAAAGAGAGGATGGAAGTATGCCTTCCTCAAAAGCAGAAAATAGAGTTTTGCGTTTTGTAATAGGAATTCCGTTGCCATTGTCGATTACCGAAATAATCAGATTATCGCCCTGCATACGGAGCTTTATTGTAATAATTTTTTCCTTAGATTTTGTATGTATAATGGAATTTGAAATTAAGTTATACAAAATCAGGCTTGTGCGCCTTGCGTCTAAAATGACAGTATTGCAACCGTCGCCAAATGATGGATGTATATGTATTTTGTCAGAATGTATTGATTTTTCAATTTGTCTGACAATTGTTTCTATAAATTGCTTTGCATTGTATGAACAATACTTTAGGGCAGAAATTGAATCATCTTCTCCGAAAAGTTCAGCTAAATTGTGCATCTGCGCCTGAGTGCCGTATATGTTCATAAGGGATTTGTGAGCGGCACGCAATTCTTCAGGAGTCAGATTTTTACTTTGTCTGAGCAGTTGCAGATGCGGAGTAATCTCGGTGGAAAGATTATCAAATGCCCATTGTGCATATCTTATAGGGGATATATTTGGTGTTTTATTTGGCTCGTTAAGCATATAATCTACCTCAAAGTATTAGTCGGATACAGAAATCATCTGCGCTTGTAAGTTTTTGATTTGAGCTTGCTCATCTTTTGTAAGTTTGCGGGTTTTAAGGCTGTTGAGTATCATATTCGCGTCCTCAAAATCCCCTGAGAGAATAAGTTCCTGAGCGTCTCTGATATTGCGTGCAATTTCAGATCGTTCTGTATCGTAGCGCTCCTCCTCGGTGAGAGCTTCGTAATCTGTACCGATTTCATTGCCGTTTTCGAGCTTTTGAGGCTCGTCTTCAGAGGCAGTTGCAGGAGGAATGTCGCTTATGGGCGGAGGAGGGTTCTGATTTTTCCTGCAGGCAAAGAGAGTTAAAGAAATACCTATACATATAAATAAAGCAAATATCTTTTTCATATTATCACCTTTTTTGATTTATACGAGTATTATATTCTATTTATATTGAAAAATCAAGACAAATTTAGAACACTGAAAAAGCCAAAAACATAAATAGTCAACAAAATTTTAAAAGAATATTGAATTTACAAAATTTTCTCTTTACTAAATGCTAAAAATAAGGTATACTTACTATGTATGCAAAGGTCTATAGTAATTTATTGTGAAAATAGAAAGGCTGTGGATTATGAGCTTTTTTAAAATGATAAAAGAAGAAGTGAATATCGTGTTTGAGCGTGACCCTGCCGCAAGGTCAAAGGCGCAGGTTTATCTGCTCTATCCCGGTGTAAGGGCGATAATTAACTATCGTATTGCTCATGCTCTTGATGAAAAGGGACATCACTTTATTGCGGACTGGATTTCCAAGCATACCCGCAAAAAGACGGGCATTGAGATTCATCCCTCTGCGAAAATCGGTAAAAATGTTTTTATCGACCATGGTATGGGGGTAGTGATTGGCGAAACAGCGGTGGTCGGTGATAATTGTACCATATATCAGGGGGTAACTCTTGGCGGTACGGGTAAGGATAAGGGAAAGCGTCACCCAACCATTGGTAATAATGTAACAATCGGCTCAGGTGCCAAGGTTCTTGGACCTTTCTTGGTTGGGGATAACAGCAAAATTGCAGCAAATGCTGTGGTGCTGAGCGAAATCCCGCCCAACAGCACTTGTGTCGGCGTTCCTGCGCACATAGTTAAGCGTGACAATGTAAGAGTTGCGCCTGCATCTGTTTTAAAGCCCGCGCCTGACCTTGACCAGATACACATTCCCGACCCGATATCTATGGAGCTTTGCAGTATAAGGGCAGAGCTTAACCGAATTAAAAAGAATTTGGAGGAAAAAGAAAATGGTTGATACAAAGCTTTATTTATATAACACGCTCACAAGACAAAAGCAGGAATTTATTCCGGAAACTCCGGGAGAGGTAAAGATGTATTCCTGCGGACCAACTGTCTATAACTATTTTCATATCGGTAACGCAAGACCTTTTATAATATTTGATACACTTCGCCGTTATCTTGAATATAAGGGCTTTAATGTAAAGTTTGTTCAGAACTTTACAGATGTTGACGATAAGATGATAAACAAGGCAAACGAGATGGGCATAACTGTCTCTGAGCTTGCAGACCAATATATTGCTGAATATTTTACCGATGCAAAGGGCCTTGGCATAAAGGAAGCAACTGTGCATCCCAGAGCTACTGAGAATATTGACGCAATTATTGATATTATTAAAAATCTTGAAGAGCGCGGATATGCTTATAATGTAGATGGCGATGTTTATTACAGAACCAAAAAATTTGAGGGTTACGGCAAACTCTCGCATCAACCGCTTGAGGATTTGGAGAGCGGTGCGCGTATAGATGTAAATACTGACAAAGAAGACCCTATGGATTTTGCTTTATGGAAAAAGCAAAAAGAGGGAGAGCCTGCTTGGCAGAGCCCATGGGGAATGGGCAGACCCGGCTGGCATATTGAATGTAGTGCAATGGCTAATAAGTACCTTGGTAAAACCATTGATATTCACAGCGGCGGTCAGGATTTAATATTCCCTCACCACGAAAATGAGATTGCCCAGAGTGAAGCGGCAAATTGCTGTCAGTTTGCAAATTATTGGCTTCACAATGGATATATAAATGTTGACAATAAAAAAATGAGTAAATCTCTTGGTAATTTCTTCACAGTCCGTGATGTTGCGGCAGAGTTTGATTATGAGGTTATTCGTTTCTTTATGCTGTCGGCTCATTACAGAAGTCCCATTAACTTCAGCAAGGATTTAATGGATTCTGCAAAATCTGCACTTAACAGAATTTACACCTGCCTTGAGACCCTTGATTTTCTTAAGGAGTCCGCAGAGGACAGAGAATTAAATGGTGCTGAAAAAGAAGTAATAAATTCTATGGATAGCCACAGAGAAAAATTTATCTCTGCTATGGATGATGATTTAAATACTGCTGATGCTATTTCTGCTATATTTGAGCTTGTGGCAGATGTCAATAAGGTTATTTCACAAAATCCTGCTAAAAAGCTTTGCGAAGATTCTGCAAAAGCAATCCGTGAGCTTGGCAGCGTTTTAGGACTCTTAGGAAAAGAAGACGAGACTGCGGGCGATGATATACAGGCAATCCTTTCTGAGCGTGCCGAGGCAAGAAAAGCTAAAGATTGGGCAAAGTCAGATGAGCTTCGCGATAAGCTTAAGGATATGGGATATATAGTAAAGGATACCCCTCAGGGTCAACAGCTTTTAAAGGCGT
Organism: Clostridia bacterium; assembly: GCA_045589715.1. Classification (GTDB taxonomy): domain Bacteria; phylum Bacillota; class Clostridia; order Monoglobales; family Monoglobaceae; genus UMGS1820. Next base: position 48,864 of record JAZNPN010000041.1, read on the forward strand.
AATTATGGAAAATATCGAAAATATACTGAATTTAGTTCAAACAGAAAATGCAAGTGGCTACACCGCCCTTTCCCTTGCATATCTGGGGGATTGTGTGTATGAGCTCTATGTCAGGAGTCATATAACAAAGGGCGGCAACCATAAAGTAAATGATTTGCATAAAACTGCGGTAAAATATGTTTGCGCTAAGGCGCAGGCGGAATTTTATCACAAAATATCGGATATATTAACCGAGGAGGAGCAAGCGGCATTTAAAAGAGGCAGAAATACCAAGTCCCACCCGCCAAAGAATGCGGATATGTCAGATTATAAAATTGCAACAGGGGTTGAAACGCTGCTCGGCTTTTTATATGTAAGCGGAAAGACTGAGAGAATATCTCAGCTTATGGATAAATTGTTTTAATAACGATAATCTTATACATATCTACATTTTGGAGGTTAGTATGAGATTATCTAAAAAAATATTACAATTTACTGAGATAACTCTTGGCGGAATACTTGTGGGCATTGCCCTGTCCGTATTTTTGGTGAGATTTAAGATTGCTCCAGGCGGAATAAGCGGTATATCAACAGTAGTACATTACCTTACGGGCATCCGTGTCAGCACTTTGATTTTGCTTATAAATGCTCCGCTTTTTATATTGGGGCTCCTGATTTTTGACAAGAGCTTTCTTGTAAAATCTATTTATGGAACCGTTGTGACATCATTTGCAACTGAGCTGATGTCATTTATGCCAAGTCTTACAGAGGATATACTTTTAGCTTCGGTTTTTGGCGGAGCGATTATGGGAGGGGGTCTTTCGGTTGTGCTAAAGTCAAGAGGCTCTACCGGCGGCACAGATATACTTGTGCTTGTTTTGAGAAAATTTTTGCCAAGACTTTCGGTCGGTCAGATTTTTCTGTTGATTGACGGGATTATAATATTGATAGCGGGAGCTTTTTTTGAAAGCTTTGAAACCATATTATATTCGGGCATTGCGTTATTTGTCAGCACAAGGATAACAGATTTGATTTTAGAAGGTCTTAAGTTTGCAAGACTTGTGTATATAATTTCTGATAAAAATGAGGATATAACCCGCCAAATCTATGATAAAATGGACAGAGGTGTTACAGGACTCAATTCTTTTTCAATGTATACCGGCAAAAGCGGAAGAATTTTGATGTGTGCAATAAGAAAACACGAGATACCAAATCTTAAAGAGATTGTCAGGACTATAGATTCTAAGGCATTTGTAATAATTGCAGATGCCAAAGAGGTTATGGGTAACGGATTTGATAATAATTATATTTAATATAAGTGGAGGTAAAAACAAATGAATGCAGAAAGAGTAAAAGAACTTCGTCTGCACGCTGCAAATGTCAGAAAAATGGCACTTGAAGCGGTACATAGCGCGAACTCAGGACATCCGGGCGGTTCGTTGTCTGTTGCAGACATACTCACCTATCTTTATATGGAAGAGATGAACATAAATCCCGATAGTCCCAAGGATGAAAATCGTGACAGATTTGTATTGTCAAAGGGTCATTGTTCGCCTGCACTTTATGGTGTTTTGGCTGAGAGAGGATTTATTTCAAAAGAGGATATAAAAACTTTCAGACACACCGACAGTTATCTTCAGGGACATCCTGATATGAAGGGCGTTTCAGGCGTTGATATGTCAACAGGCTCACTTGGCCAGGGTATAAGCGCAGCTTGCGGAATGGCACTTGCTGCAAAACTTGATAATAAAGAATACAGAGTTTATACAGCACTTGGTGATGGTGAGATAGAAGAAGGTCAGGTATGGGAGGCAGCTATGTTTGCGGCACACCATAAACTTGATAATCTTACTGCATTTCTTGATTTTAACGGCTTGCAAATTGACGGAGATATAAGAGAGGTTATGAACTCAACTCCTATTGATAAAAAGTTTGAGGCGTTTAACTGGAATGTTATAACAATTGACGCCCACGATTTTGAGCAGATTGAAAAAGCTGTTCAGGATGCAAAGGCTACAAAGGGTAGACCGACCTTAATTCTTGCAAAGAGTGTTAAAGGAAAAGGCGTATCATTTATGGAAAATCAGGCTGGCTGGCATGGTGCGGCTCCTAACAAAGAGCAATATGAGACAGCAATAGCTGAGCTTGATGCCTACATAAAAGAAATCGGAGGTGAGGCGTAATGGCATACACATTAGGAGAAAAGGTAGCAACAAGAGTTGCTTACGGAAATGCACTTAAGGAATTTGGTGCAGATGATAGAATAGTTGTTATGGACGCTGACCTTTCAAAGTCTACAAAGACAGACAGCTTTAAAAAGGAATATCCCGAAAGATTTATAAATACGGGCATTGCAGAGGGAAATATGATGACAATTGCAGCAGGACTTTCTACATGCGGCAAAGTCGTGTTTGCAAGTTCTTTTGCAATGTTTGCAGCAGGCAGAGCCTTTGAGCAGATAAGAAACTCAATCGGCTATCCTAAACTAAATGTAAAAATCGGTGCAACACATGCGGGTATTTCTGTAGGGGAAGACGGCGCAACACACCAGTGTCTTGAAGATATGGGCCTTATGCGCACAATTCCGGGTATGGTTATTTTAAACCCTGCCGATGCAGTTGAAGCTCGACTTGCAGTAAAAGCTGCGATTGACTATGAAGGACCCGTTTACTTAAGATTTGGAAGACTTGATGTTCCCGTAATCTTTGATGAAAATTATAAGTTTGAAATCGGCAAAGGCGTAGAATTAAAGGAAGGTTCAGATGTTACAATAATTGCAACAGGACTTATGGTTCCTTTTGCCATGGAGGCAGCAGAAGAGCTTTCTAAAGAAGGAATCAGTGCAAGAGTTATAAATATTGCAACAATCAAGCCTATTGATAAAGATATTATTATCAAAGCGGCAAAGGAGACAGGCGCGATTGTAACTGCTGAGGAGCATAACATTATGGGCGGCTTAGGTTCAGCCGTTGCAGAGGTTTTAGTTGAAAACTGCCCCGTTCCGATGCAGAGAGTGGGCACACAGGATGTGTTTGGTAAGAGCGGTAAGCCTTATGAATTACTCAAAGAGTACGGACTTGATACCAAGACAATAATCGAAAAAGCCAAAAAGGCAATAGAGAGTAAATAAAAAAATCGCAGTGATTTTCACTGCGATTTTTAATTTTGATATTATGTCTTGAAAGTTGATACAATATATGATAAAATAAAAAATTAAGCAGAGCAGGAGAGGAGGATTTATATGGATTTTGAAGTCGTTTCAAAATATAAGCCAAGCGGCGACCAGCCCGAAGCGATTGAGAAAATTGTAAGCGGCATAAAAATGGGCGAAAAATTTCAGACGCTTATGGGTGTTACGGGTAGCGGCAAGACCTTTACAATGGCGAATGTAATAGCCAGGGTCAACAAGCCGACACTTGTGCTTGCCCATAATAAAACTCTTGCGGCTCAGCTTTGCAGTGAGTTTAAAGAAATCTTCCCGAATAACGCGGTTGAATATTTTGTTTCATACTATGACTATTATCAGCCTGAGGCGTACATTGCACATTCAGATACTTATATCGAAAAAGACGCATCAACCAACGAAGAAATAGATAAACTAAGACATAGTGCAACTTCTGCACTTTTTGAGCGTAAAGATGTAATTATTGTTGCCAGCGTCTCTTGCATATACGGACTTGGCGACCCTATTGATTATAATAATATGGTTATCTCTTTAAGACCCGGAATGATAAAGGACAGAGACGAGGTAGTAGCAAAACTTATAGAGATAAAATATGAGCGAAACGATATTGATTTTTCGAGAAACAAATTCCGTGTGCGCGGCGATGTGCTTGACATATTCCCGTCTGATTCGTCCTCTCACGCAGTAAGGGTCGAATTTTTCGGTGATGAGGTTGAAAAGATTTATGATTTTAACCCCGTAACGGGAGAGGTAACAGCAGAGCGAAATCATATTGCCATATACCCCGCCTCCCACTATGTAACAACTGCAGATAAAAGAGAGAGGGCGATAGGGAGCATAAAGGAAGAGCTTAAAGAGCGCCTTAAAGAACTAAACGATGAAAATAAACTTGTAGAAGCTCAGCGACTTGAGCAGAGAACCAACTATGATATAGAAATGCTGAGAGAGACGGGCTTTTGTAACGGCATCGAAAATTATTCCCGCCATATGAGTGGCAGAGAGGCGGGAAGTCCGCCTTTTACGCTTATGGACTATCTGCCAAAAGACTTTTTGTTGTTCGTTGATGAGTCGCATGTGACGCTCCCTCAGGTTCGGGCGATGTTTGCGGGCGACAGAGCGAGAAAAGAAAGCCTTGTAAAATACGGCTTTCGCTTGCCGTCGGCATTTGATAACCGCCCGCTTACATTTGACGAGTTTTATGAGAGAATAAATCAGGCGGTGTTTGTAAGTGCAACGCCTGCCGATTTTGAAAAAGAAAATTCAGCAAAAATTGTAGAACAAGTTATAAGACCTACGGGACTTTTGGACCCCGAGGTTGAAGTCCGCCCGATTGAGGGTCAGGTTGACGATTTATATGCTGAAATAATAAAGAGATATGAAAAGGGCGAGAGAGTCCTTGTTACAACTCTTACCAAGAAAATGGCTGAAAGACTGACTGAATACCTTGAGGATATGGGGGTAAGAGTGAGATATCTGCACTCTGATGTTCATACCATAGAGAGAATGGAAATCATCCGTGATTTGCGCCTTGGCGTATTTGATGTTTTGGTTGGAATTAACCTTTTAAGAGAGGGACTTGATATCCCTGAAGTATCGCTGGTTGCAATCCTTGATGCTGACAAAGAAGGCTTTTTAAGAAGTGAAACTTCGCTCATTCAGACCATAGGCAGAGCGGCACGAAATGCTAAGGGTAAGGTTATAATGTATGCGGATAACATAACGGGTTCTATGAAAAGGGCAATAGATGAAACCAACCGCAGACGAAAAATACAGGCAGAGTTTAATGAAAAACACGGCATAGTGCCAAAGACGATAAAAAAGAGTGTTTCAGAAGTTATTGAGGCTACAAAGGCGGTCAAGGAAAGTTCGATAAAGAGTGAGAAGGGAGACCGCTTAAGAACAATAGCAGAACTTACTACCGAGATGAAAAAGGCAGCGGAGCTTTTGCAGTTTGAGCTTGCGGCGCAGATAAGAGACGAGATACGCCGCCTTGAAGAAGAGGTATAAAGATGAATAAAAATATAATAGTAAAAGGTGCAAATGAAAATAACTTAAAAAATGTATCGGTTGAAATACCAAGAGATAAGCTCGTGGTTCTTACGGGACTCAGCGGTTCGGGTAAATCATCTCTTGCGTTTGAAACCATATATGCAGAGGGGCAGCGAAGATATGTAGAGTCGCTCTCTGCTTATGCAAGACAGTTTTTAGGGCAGATGGATAAACCTGATGTTGAGTCAATAGAGGGGCTATCCCCTGCAATATCAATCGACCAGAAGACCACAAGTAAAAACCCCCGTTCAACAGTTGGAACGGTTACTGAAATCTACGACTATATAAGACTTTTATATGCCAATGTGGGAACACCCCATTGTCCTGAGTGCGGAAAAGAAATTTCCCCCCAATCAGTTGACCAGATTGTAGATGCGGTAAAAAACCTGCCTGAAAAAACCAAAATTCAGATTATGGCGCCTGTTGTAAGGGGCAGAAAGGGCGAACATCATAAAATCTTTGATGATGCCAGAAAGAATGGGTTTGTAAGGGCGAGAGTTGACGGCGATATATGTGAGTTTACAAGCGATGAAATAAAACTTGATAAACAGAAAAAACATACCGTTGAAATTATAATTGACAGGCTTGTTGTAAAAGAAGGTATGGAAAAGCGTCTTGCTGACTCTGTGGAGACCGCTCTTAATATGGCAGACGGCATTGTTTTGGTAGATGTAATTGACGGCGAAGAAATGACATTCAGCCAGAATTATGCCTGTGATGATTGCGGGATAAGCATTGACGAACTGGCACCAAGAATGTTCTCGTTTAACACTCCATACGGGGCGTGTCCTGCTTGTATGGGCATAGGTACAATTACTTTAGTGTCGCCGGATCTTATTATGCCTGATAAAAACTTAAGTATAAATGAGGGCGGAATACTTGCAAGCGGCTGGACAGGTACCGAGAAGAACAGCATTTCGAGAATGTATTACGAGGGACTTGCGGCAAGATACGGATTTACATTGGATACCCCTCTTAAGGATTTGTCAGAGGATGCAATGGATGCTATCCTCTATGGTACAAGAGGTGAAAAGCTAAAGCTTACCTATGACAGAAAATACGCAAAGGGTGTTCAATATGCAAGGTTTGAGGGCGTTATTCATAACTTAAAGCGCCGTCACGAAGAAACAAATTCAGAATGGGCAAAGACGGATATTGAAACCTTTATGGTTAATATGAAGTGCCCCGAATGTCACGGGGCCCGCTTAAAAAGAGAGACGCTTGCCGTAACTGTCGATGGGCTTAACATTAACGAAGTGACTAATCTGTCAGTTTTAGATGCTCTAAAATTCTTTAAGGATTTAAATGAAAAGCTGACGGGGAAAAACAAGATAATTGCTAAGAATATATTAAAAGAAATAACCGAAAGACTTGGCTTTTTGGTAGATGTTGGACTTGATTATCTGACCCTTTCACGCAGTGCGGGGACGCTTTCGGGCGGTGAGGCGCAGAGAATACGCCTTGCAACCCAGATAGGCACAAGCCTTATGGGCGTTATATATATTTTAGACGAGCCAAGCATCGGACTTCATCAAAGGGATAACGAAAAACTTATTGCAACTCTTAAAAGATTGAGGGATTTAGGGAACACTTTGCTTGTTGTAGAACACGACGAGAATACTATGCTTGCAGCCGACCATATAATAGATATCGGTCCCGGAGCGGGCATTCACGGCGGTGAAATTATAGCAGAGGGAACAGCCGAAGAAATAATGAAATGCGAAAAATCCGAAACGGGTCTCTATTTAAGCGGCAAAAAGCAGATTCCCGTGCCCGAAACAAGAAGAGAGGGAAATGGTGCGTGGCTTACAATAAAGGGCGCGAGCGAAAATAACCTTAAAAACTTGACTGTAAAAATTCCGCTCGGAACATTCACTTGTGTTACAGGCGTGTCGGGCAGCGGTAAAAGTTCTCTTATAAATGAGATATTATATAAGGCGCTTGCCAATGAGCTAAACGGTGCCAAAAAGACAGCGGGTAAATACAAGACAATTGAGGGTCTTGAAAATTTGGATAAGGTCATTGATATCGACCAGTCACCAATCGGCAGAACCCCAAGGAGTAATCCTGCCACATATACAGGGCTTTTTGGGGATATAAGAAATCTTTTTGCAATGACACCGGAAGCAAAGGCAAGAGGCTATAATTCGGGCAGATTCAGCTTTAATGTAAAAGGCGGAAGATGTGAAGCCTGTACGGGTGACGGAATCATAAAAATTGAGATGCACTTTTTGCCTGATGTGTATGTTCCCTGTGAGGTTTGTGAGGGAAAGCGCTATAACAGAGAAACTTTAGAGGTTCGTTATAAGGGTAAAAATATCTATGATGTATTGGAGATGAGCGTAGAAGAGGGCTGTGAGTTTTTTGAAAATATTCCTAAAATTCAGAAAAAACTTCAGACTCTTTATGATGTAGGACTTGGATATATCAAAATCGGTCAGCCGTCTACTACTCTGTCAGGCGGTGAGGCACAGAGAGTAAAACTTGCAACTGAGCTTTCAAAGCGCAGTACGGGTAAAACAATTTATATTTTAGACGAGCCAACAACGGGTCTTCATACAGCCGATGTTCATAAACTGACTGAGGTGCTTAAGAAATTAGTTGATGCAGGAAATACAGTGGTAGTTATCGAGCATAATCTTGATATGATAAAAACCGCCGATTATATAATCGACTTAGGACCTGAGGGCGGCGACAAGGGCGGCGAAATTGTTGCCTGCGGAACGCCCGAAAAGGTTGCCCGCTCAAGCAAATCATATACGGGTAAGTATCTTAAAAAGTGCCTGAAAAAATAAAAAATGCGTTCGGTAAAACCGAACGCATTTTTTAGATAAGCTTTGGAAGTTTGGGTATAGCCTTTGCTTTGGCAAGTGCTGCGCCTATACCGCATGCAACGATGAAGTCAATTATATCATGAATCAGAGTGCCGATTCCCGTGGTGTAGAAAGCCGCGCTGAAATATGTAACACCCTCCTCTGTAGCAGTCAAGCCAAGAGATAGGAAGATATACACGGTAATTGCCTCAAACAATGCGTGCAAAATGGCAGTAGCCACACCAACAGAAACTAAGTTACAATTCTTTTTAATCATAAAAGCACCAACAAGTGCAAATATAATGTGCGAGCCTGCACGGGCGGTAACAACAGGACCGATAACAGGGTTTACCGCAAAACCAATTGTTGTACCGATAGCAGTAAATGCCGCTGACCAAGGTGAGATAAACATTGCAATAAAAATCGGAACATGGGATAAAAGTGTAGCCGTAAATGCGGGTGGAAGAACTACCTTCAAAAAGCTGAAATAAATAGGAATTATAATGCCTATTGCAATAAGAAGGGCGGTAATTACCATATCACGGGTGTTAATTTTCGTTTTCAATTAAATCTGCCTCCTGAATATGCCAAAAATGGCGAAAAATATATGATACTATCATATCACAAAGATAAATGTGTGTCAAATAGAAATTAGGTATAAAAAATTTGTGTTTCGATAAAAATATTTGTAAATAAATCCAAAAGGGGAAAAAATATGACAGAAAATAATGAGCACAAAATAGTTAAAGAAGCACAAAGAATTATAAACGACTATGTAAACACAATAGAGGGGGTGTATACCAAATCTAAAAAACGCAGACTTAAAAAATTTGCAGCAGCTACAATATGTATATTCTGCTTAATTTTAGCAGCTTTAGTAACTTTTATAAAAATATAATTTTTTTTGGATTCCTTCCTTGCTTCGACAGAAAAATTGGGAAAATATGGGTATAATATTGGCGGTAGGGAGGAATTTATATGGATACAAAAGAAATTTGCGTTATTGAAAATGGTACAAGAGATAGAAAAGGTAAGCGGTTTAAGATAAGCGTATATCAGGCATCGATAAGGATAATCGCCTTATTTCTTGCAAGAGCTACGCCAATGCCGCCTATCGCGCCGTTTGGAGTTGCATTTATGGCAACTGAACTTAGATTTTCGTCTTCTGCTATTGCAAGTGCAGTCGCAGCATCTCTTGGATACTTGACGCTTGGGGACATCGCTGTCTCGGTTAAATACATATCGGCGATACTTTTATATCTTTTGTTTTTATTTGTAGCAGACCGTGACGGAGATGACATACCGCAACCTGTAGCTTTTTGCGCGGCAATTCTTTCAATCCTTGTTGCAGGGGTGGGAAGTATGATATGGACAGGCTTTACAATGGGTAATCTTCTTATACTTTTGGCAGATATAGCGCTTTGCGGGATAGGCGCGTCAATTTTTGAACATAATCGCGGGCTTTTGCAAGGAGAAAAGAGCAGTCTGTTTGCCATAAATAATACAGAGAGAGCGTATCTTGCAGTTGTTGCGGGTATCGTACTGCTCGGATTTAATGACATAAAATTTGGGAATATCCTTTCTGTGTCAAGTGTTATTGCTCTGTTTTGTATAAATGTAGCAGCCGCTATTGGCGGGGTGAGCGCCGCCGCTGTGTGCGGGGCGGTTGTAGGTGTAATTATAGGACGGGGAGAAAGTTTTTTTGTTTTGCCCGCAGTTTATGCAATATCAGGGATTTCGGGCGGACTTTTTATAAGGCAAGGCAGGCGGGGAGTGTTAGCGGGCACTTGTGTCCCGGCTTTTATACTTTCGATATATTGCGGACAGTTTGGATTTGTTCCATTTGGATATCTTGATATTCCGATTGCTGCGGTGCTTATGATATTTATGACAGAGAAGAGGCTTAGAATGATTTCGAGAATAACGGGAATTAAAAAGGAGAAACCCGCGGAGGGCAGAGCGGAGGCGCATATAAAGAACAGGCTTAGTTCTGCAGCAGACTCTTTCAGGATTTTAGCAGATACATTTCTAAGTTTATCGGACAAAAACAATGGAGTTGATATGGAAGATATATCAATGATGTTTGACGGCGTTGCAGAGCGGGTGTGCAGAGAATGTTCGCGGATGAGCGATTGCTGGGTAAACAACTTTAATTCTACATATAAATCACTTTTTCGTATGCTTGAGATAATGGAGAGAAAAGGAGAGCTTTGCGAAGAAGATTTAGATGAGGTTTTCAAAAAGAGATGCCTTAGAGAGCGCTCAATAATAAAAGAGATGAACAGACTTTTTGAAATTTATAAAATAAATTGTGTCTGGAAGAGCAAGCTTACTGAAAATCGTGAGCTTGCGGGACAGCAGCTTGGAAGCGTAGCTCATATCTTAGATAAAATTTCTGATGAAATATGCGAGGAAAAGATAGATTGCGGGGCGGAGGAAGAAATTATTTCAAGGATTGAGTCAAAGGGAATAGAGGTTTTAAGTCTTGATGTAACCATTGGTGCAAGAGGCAGATATTTTGCGTATATCTCTCTTTCAGACTTTGATAATATGGACAAGTACCGAAGAGCGGCAGAAAGTGCGCTAAAGGGGGTGCTTGGAGTTAAAATGGTGCCCGTGGGAATAGTGGAAAAAGAAAACGGGGGTGTTTCTCTTCGTTTTGCAGAGCCTGAGGGATATCGCATAGAAACGGGTGTTTGTTCCATAGGAAAGGCTGAGGAATGCGGCGACAACTGTGCTCTCAGATATTTAAGCGATGGTAAATTTGCGGCGGCACTCAGTGATGGGATGGGAACAGGACGCAGAGCATCAAGAGACAGCGGAGCAACAGTGACGCTGCTGGGGGATTTTCTTGAGGCAGGGTTTGATAAATCAATTGCGGTAAGGCTTATAAATTCAATTATGGTTATGAAGTCTGCAACAGAGGCTTTTGCGACCGTTGATATGTGCGTAATTGACTTATTTAGCGGTGATGCCGAATTTGTAAAAAACGGAGCAGAGCCAAGCTACATCAAAAGAGGCGGGGAAGTAGAGATAATAAGGAACGCATCCTTGCCGGTGGGTGCGGTAAAAGATATGGAGATTGAGACTTTTGCCCATAAAATAGGAGACGGTGATATTATTATAATGCTTAGTGACGGGCTTCAAATGAAGCAGGGACACGAAAATTGGCTCAAAGCTATGATAGAGGAAACGGATGAAAAAATGCCTGCTCAGGAAATAGCAGACAGAATAATGGATATGGCAAAAGTTTTGAAAAATGATGAAACTGACGATGATATGACAGTTGTTGTGTTAAAACTTTTAGAAAGATAAAAAAACCCGACTTTAAAAGTCGGGTTTTTATTTATTCTTCTATCATATCGTTTACGATAACGGCGTTGTTTGTGCTGCGAAGTTCTGAACGGTTGTTGCGAACAATAGAAATGCACTGTTCAAGCTCTTTCATAGAAGAAACGCTGACTTTTTCAACGGTTTCAAGGAGACTGTCAACATAGTTATAAGCCTGGTCCTCGATAGCAAGAGCGTCACTCTTTGCCTGTTCTATAATCTGGCGAGCCTGCTCGACTGCTTTCTGAGTGATTTCATGCTCGTTAATCATAGAAATACCTTTTTCGTTAGCTGCCTTAATAATATTGTCAGCTTCTGCCTGAGCTTCCTGAAGAATACGCTGTCTTTCTTCCTTAATCCACTTTGCCTGCTTAAGATCATCAGGAAGTTTAAGTTTAAGTTCCTGAACAACATCCATAAGTTCGTCGCGCTCTAATATGCAACGACCTGAAAAAGGAATACCTGCTCCTTTGTCTATTATGTCTTCCAATTCATCCAATAATTCTAATCCATCCATTATTGTTTTCCTCCTAAATTTATGATTTATTAGAAAAGCGCATTAAGATTCTTTAATCTGACAACGCCTATTTATAATCGGAATAATTTCTTCGGGGACAAGGCCCTCAAGTGAACCACCATAAGTGGCTATCTCTTTTACAATGCTCGAACTTAAGAACATATATTCTTTGTTTGTGTGTAAAAACAAGGTTTCCATTTCGGGGTAAAGAGCTTTGTTGGTAAGTGCCATCTGAAATTCATATTCAAAGTCTGAAACGGCACGAATTCCCTTTATTACCACGCTTGCGTCAGTCTTTCTCAAAAAGTCTACCAAAAGACCGGAAAATGAGCAAATCTCCACATTTTTATAGTCCTTTGTAACTTTTTGCAAAAGGTCAATCCTTTCTTCAACTGAAAAGAGCGGATTTTTGGAGCTGTTAGTCAGAACAGCAACAACAACTTTGTCAAAAAGTTTGGACGCACGGTCTATTATGTCAAGATGTCCGTTTGTGCAGGGGTCAAAGCTGCCGGGATAAACTGCGGTAATCATTTACTGCCACCTCTTTCTAAGATGGTAACGGTCGTTTTTCCATATGTTGCACGGCGCACTACCTGAAAGCTAGGATGCGTAGGATTCTCGCCGTCCTTTTCGGTTTCAACAACAATTATGCCGTCATCTTTAAGAAGCGAATTTTTGCTTATCAGATCAAGGCTGGGGTAAAGCATACCCTTGTTGTACGGCGGGTCCAGAAATATAATGTCAAATGCTAAAGAACAATCTGCTAAAAATGTATACGAATCCTTTAAAATTAAAGTGGAATTATCCAAAAATTTTGCATTTTCGAGATTTTCTCTGATACAAGAAAAGGCACGCTTGTCCTGTTCCACAAAAACGCAATGGGAGGATAGTCTGCTCAAAGCCTCAATTCCAAGGGCGCCGCTGCCTGCAAAAAGGTCTAACACCTCTTGTGCGGGAAGACGCATCTGGATAATATTGAAGACAGATTCTTTAACTCTGTCAGTTGTCGGGCGGGTAATTTCGCCCTCGACACATTTAAGTTTGAGCCCTCGTCTGATGCCCGAAATAACTCGCAAAAAAAGTCCTCCTAAAAGAATAAAATCCTTGAACTTACTACTTTATATTTATATCGTAAATGCAAGCATTTGTCAAGTGTTTTTTATTCATAAAGAAAAAACCCCGCCGTGCCGATCGGGCGGTCAAAGTAAAAACCTGGAAACCAGGTGGGGAAACGCCCAAAGACATTACAAGTCCACTGGATACCATAGGGTATGAGGCATGTGCGCCGCCTTCGGAGACCAGACCCCTTTAATAAAGTGTTGGTTTTACATTGTGTCCGCATTATCGTACAAAGCAGGGATATTTAATTTTTCTAACACCTATAATATAACACACTTTTTTGAAAAATACAATATAAAAATTTCGGAAATATATGAAAATTAAGTTACTTTTGTTGCGTAAGTATTACGAATTTTTCATAGTTATTACAAGGGTTTTACATTTTATAAAAATCGTTGCATTATGATTTTGTATTGATATAATGAGAATAATAAAGCCAAAAGACGAATAAGATATCTTAAGACAAGGAGGGGTGGGTTTGAGAATAGAGCTTGTAGCTGAAAACAAAATTAAGGTATTGATTGATAAAGAAGAAGCAAAAGAATGGAATATAACTGTCGGCAAAATTTCTCAGAATACCCCTGAGGTTCAGGAGATGTTCCTGCACGCCATAAGCCTTGCAAAGGAGAGCGTTAATTTCTCTGTTGACGGAGCAAAATTATTCGTTGAAACCATCCCGTCTTATGAGGATGGAATAGGAATGTTTATTACAAAGGTATGCACGGATAAGGAGCTTGAAACAGCAGTTAATAACTGCGGCTACAAGGGAAAGGTACATAAAGGCGAGCTCAGGCCAAAGAGAGAAAGAGTTTATAAATACATATACAGCTTTGATGAGTTTGATGATGCTTCAAAGGCGGCAGAAGAACTTCAATATGTATATCTGGGGAAGAGTACACTCTATAAGATGGGGGAGAGATATTATCTTTATCTGATACCTAAAGAACCCGTACACATTGTAGAAGCAGACCTTGTTTTGTGTGAATTTGCACACAGGGAGCAAAAGTGTCAGTATCTGCTTGGCAGACTTAATGAATACGGCGAAACGATGATAAAAAACAACGCAATTGAGATTTTGAGCAGATATTTTAGCTTGGTATAGTGCCGCAAACGCGGCACTATTTTTATGTATAGAATAAAATCCTTGCGAATATATTTAATTAAAAAGCGAGGGAGATGTAAAAGATGGAAGAAAGCAAATCTCATAAAGTTACTATGCAGGACAGGGAAAGCCTTACAATTACAGGGGTAGAGGATGTAGAAAGTTTTGATGAAGAAAAAGTTGTTGTTATAACAAGTATGGGAACGATGACGGTGCTTGGGGATGAATTTCGCATCAATAAGCTCAATGTTGATGACGGTCAGCTTGTGATAGATGGCAAAATTGACGAGATACAGTACAGCGATACAATGAGAGATGACAAAGAGGGCGGATTTTTCCGCAGACTTTTCAGATAGGCGGAGGGTATTATGAAGCTGACATTTGGTGCAAATATTGACTATTTCTTATGGTCCTTGCTGACGGGTGTGTCGCTTGCACTTATATACGACTTAATAAAGCTTACAAGAAGAATGATTAAAACAAAGGATATCCTTATAAATCTTGAGGATATCCTTTTTTTGTTTCTGGCAGGGATAATATGTGTGCTTGAGGCATATGTGGTAAATAATGGTGTCATCAGAATATACAGCCTTCTGACAGAGATTGCGGGCTTTGTTTTATATCGTCTTATTGTGGGCGAGAAACTTGTTGATTTACTTTTTGGGATCAGCAATCTTATTGTGAGAATTTTGATTTTTCCTATACGGCTTATAGTAAAGCCGTGGATTAAGATTGCGGAAAATATTAAAAAAAGACGGAGAGAAAAAATGGCGCAAATGCCCGAAAATAATGAACTTAATTGATTGACAAATGATAAAGCTTAGTATATAATAAGGATACAATGGATTTATTGTAGGTACTTATGCGCAATAGAGAGGATTGTAAATTATGAGCACAAATACAAAGGCTGCACACAAGTCTGGCAGAAAAAGCAAAAAAATCAATCTAAAGCGCCTTACAGTGCTTCTGGTTGCGGTGATTGCCGTAGTATATTTTGGGGGAACGCTGATATCTCAACAGAAAACACTTAATCAAAAAAATAAGGAGATAGAGGCGCTTGAACAAAAAATAGCCGAGGCGGCAGCTGAAACTGAAAGGCTTGAGCAGGAAGTAGAAAATCTTGAAAACCCTGAATATATTGAAAAGGTTGCAAGAGAAAAGCTGGGGCTGATAGGCCCAAATGAGAGAGTTTTTGTGGATGCTAATAAAGCTGACGAAACTCCGTAACACATAAGAACAATATAAATTTACATAAGAAAAGATTATTCTTTTGAGGAAGGAACAAAATTTAATATGCAGGTTGAAGTAGGAACAGTTTTAGAGGGCAAAGTTACGGGACTTGCGGCGTTTGGTGCATTTGTCGAGCTTCCCGATGGTAAGACAGGGCTTGTGCATATCTCTGAGGTTTCGTCTGAGTATGTAAGCGATGTAAAGGACCATCTTAAAGAGGGACAGACTGTAAATGTTAAAGTTATTGCGTCGGAGAACGGAAAAATCAGTTTGTCAATTAAGCAGACAATGCCCGAGACAAAGAGCAGGAGCGAGAGAAAGCAGAAACCCCAGGGCAGAAAGGCACGCCCTGCAGATGATGGTGTGCGTATGCCACCTGAAGAATTTGACTTTGGAAGAAAAACCGCGGATATGAGCTTTGATGATATGCTTTTAAAGTTTAAGCAGGATAGCGATGAAAAATTTCAGGACTTAAAGCGCAGTAATGATTCAAAGCGCAGCGGCGGATACAAACGCAGCTATTAAGAGAGAAATCAGGAGGGTTACTTATGTCAGGACATTCCAAATGGGCGACTATAAAGAGAAAAAAGGGTGCAATTGATGCAAAGCGCGGCAAAATTTTTACTAAAATCGGCCGTGAACTTATGGTTGCAGTCAAGGAGGGTGGTCCCGACCCCGACAGCAACTCAAAACTTCGCGATGTTATTGCAAAGGCAAAGGCTAACAATATGCCAAACGATAATATCCAGAGGAGCATCAAAAAGGCTTCGGGAGAGGGCAGCACAAGCGAGTATTTTGAAATGGTTTATGAGGGCTACGGACCAAGCGGTATAGCCGTTATGGTAGAAACCCTTACCGATAATAAAAACAGAACAGCAGGCGATTTGCGCCACTACTTTGATAAAAACGGCGGAAACCTCGGTCAGAACGGATGCGTTGGTTTTATGTTTGACAGAAAGGGTATGATTGTCATCGAGAAGACAGATGCAATCGACGAGGATACCCTTATGATGGAAGCTCTTGAAGCAGGGGCAGATGATTTTAATGTTGAGGACGATTGTTTTGAGATTATGACAACGCCCGAAGATTTCAGCTCTACCCGCGATGCGCTTGACGCAGCGGGCTACACATTTGTTCAGGCTGAAATTAACTATATTCCTCAGACAACAACCGTGCTTGAGAGTGATGAGGATATCAAAAAGATGGAAAAGCTCATTGATATGCTTGAAGAAAATGATGATGTTCAGAATGTTTATCATACATGGGAGATGCCTGACGAAGAATAGGAGGGGAACCGATGCCCACTTTTTTGCACACAGCGGATTTGCACTTGGATACTGCTTTTTCTGCGCACTTTGATGCAAAGGGTGCAGAAAAACGGCGCAGAGAAATGCTGCATTGCGTGTCCGATATAATAAGCAGGGCAAAGGACAAAGACCTTTTGTTGATTGCAGGCGACTTGTTCGATACGGGAAGCATTACAAGTGAAACAGTTGCTTTTTTAAAGCGCAAATTTGCGGAAATTCCCGATACAAAAATTTTCATAGCGGCAGGAAATCATGATCCATATACCCCTGACTCGGTTTATGCAAAAGAGGATTTTGGCAGTAATGTCCATATCTTTAAAACAGAGTTTGAGTGTGTTGAACTTACAGAACTTAATACAAGGGTGTATGGCGTAAGTTTTAATCAGGCGTATGTGTCGGCTATGAATATTCCTCCTATAAAGAAGACAGAGGGAATATCGGACATATTGCTTCTTCACGGAGACTTGGTCTCAAACGGCGGAAAGAGCGAATATAATCCCATTGATAAAAGCTTTATTGAAAATTGCGGTGCCGATTATCTGGCACTTGGGCATATCCATAAACGCTCAGGACTTTTAAAGGCAGGAGACACTTATTATGCTTATCCGGGTGCGCCCGAGGGAAGAGGTTTTGACGAGTGCAAAGATTTGGGCGTATATTCAGGGAACATAGAAAATGGTGTGGTGACAGTTCAGTTTGAAAGAACCTGCCGCCGCAGAATGTTCCGTGAAGAAATTGACATAACGGGGGCTGAAGACAGCCTTAATGCTGTTGAAATTGTGAAGAATTTCATATATGGATTTGGCGGCACAAATGAAGATATATACAAGGTTATTCTTAAGGGGAGAGTAGAGTCAATCAATTCCGATATTATAAAGGCAGAACTTTTAAATGACTTTTATCATATTGAAATTGCAGACAAAACTCAACCTTGCTACGATATAGAACAACTTTCTTTGAATAATGATTTATGTGGCGAGTTTATCCGTCGTATGGAAAAAGAAATCAAGACAGCAGAGGATAAAGAAATTTTATATGACGCTTTGATACTTGGGATTGACGCCTTGCTTGGAGGTGACAAAGTATGAAAGTGGTAATTGAGCAAATCAGAATAACAAATTTCGGTAAATTAAAAGATTTTACTCTGGATTTAAAAGACGGCTTTAACCTTATATACGGGAAAAATGAAGCGGGCAAATCCACCATCCAGCTTTTCATAAAAGCAATGCTTTATGGTATGCCGACCCGCAAAAGGGCAGATGAAACCCTTAAGGAGCGCGAAAGAGCAATCCCGTGGGACGGGAGTAAAGCGGGCGGAGTTTTAAAGTTATCGCTGGGCGGAAGAAGCATAGAGATACACAGACAATTTGGCAAAACTGCCGCGGGTGATAAATTTGAGGTTTGCGATGCCAAAAGCGGTGAGGTTTTAAACGAGTATACCGCGGATAATCTGGGCGAAAAGCTCTTTGGGGTATCAGCCGAAGTTTTTGAGAGAACTCTGTTTATAAGGCAAAGCAAAATTTCGACAAATGGCAGATGTGATGAGCTGACCGGAAGGCTTATGAACTTAAAGTCAACGGGTGATGAGGGTGTTTCGGCAGAATCTGCTATTGAAACAATAGAAAAAGAAAAGAGAAGTTTAAAGGCAAAGGATAAAAGGTCTGCAAAGGGCAGAATTGACGAATTAAGCGATAAAATTGAGGAACTCAAGAGAGAAAAATATGACCTTTTGACCCAGCTTACTCAGACTGACGCAACTCAAAAGAGAATTGCCGAGCTGAAAGCGGAAATGGCAGAAACCAATGAAAAAATTGATATCTGTGCCGACGCCTTTAACAAAAGTATAGAATTTGAGAAAAATGCTGCAAAGAGGGAAAGGCTTAAGAGAATTGACGAATGCAACGAAAAAATCAAGTCGCTGAGTCAAAATCCTGATTTTGAAAAAGGAAAAGGTCTTACCACTGACATAATTAAAGATGTGCAGACGACCGAGAAAAAACTTTTCGAGGCTGAAAACAAGATGCTTAAAGAACTTGATTTTTCAGCGGCAGAAAAAGAGCTTAAAAGAGAGAAAACATTGGCCGGTGTATTTTTTGCAATTGGTGTGTTTTGGGCCATTGCGGCAATAGTTATGTGCCTTTTGGCAAGAGTCTTTGCTTTTTTGGCAAGCGCTATAATCGGTATGGTTTTCATTGTTCTTGGAGTAAAAACATTAAATGCTGCAAAGAATAAAAAACAGCAAATAAATAATATAAAATATGAAAACGAGAAAATGATGAATGTCAAAGCTGACGAAATAGCGGAATTAAAATCAGCGCTTTCAAATGCTTTTGAACATTTTGGAGTTAGTGACAGCGAGGGTCTTTTTAGGATTTATACATCATTTCTTGGTATAAAAGAGCAGATTGAAAGTCTTTCTAAGGCCAAAGAGGGATTTTTGGGACAGGACAGCTACGATGATTTAAAGAAGGGAGAGGTAACCGAACCTGCTCCCGATAAGACTGCAGCAGAGATTGAAGTAAAGTTATCTGCATTAAGGAGCAGACAGCTTGAACTTACAGCTGAGATAAAGTCTCTGGAAAGCCGTATGGCGTATGAAACAAAGATAACTAAAATTCCTGCAGATATTGATACTGAGATTCAGGCGTTAACTGAGGAACTTGAGTTGCTAAAGCGCAGATATTTATCCTGTGAAAAAGCACAGCAAATTATCAAAGAGGCTCAGGATATCTGGAAAGCAGAAAATATGCCCCAGCTTAATGAAAATGTAGATATGATTATCAGAAAGCTCACCGATGACAAATACCAAAGCGTAAAAGTTTTGAGTGATTACAGAATGCGATTTAGCAGGGATGATAATTATTATGATGCAGAATATTTAAGCTTTGGAACATATGAGCAGATATATTTAGCATTGAGGCTTGCTATGGCAAAGCTTATCTGCGAGGGTTTGCCTGTGTTTTTAGATGATATACTGACAAGCTACGATGATGAGCGCGCAAAGAACGCTATTATGTGTCTTAGTGATATTAAAGATAAACAAATTGTGTTGTTTACATGTCACAAAAGCGATGCAGAATTTGCAGAGAAAACTGAAGCGTATACATTTAACATATAAAACTGAAAATTGGAAAGGAGTAATATTATGGCAGCAGAGATTAAGAATGAAAAAGGTATGATACGCATTTCAAATGCAGTGCTTGCAAAACTTGCAGGTTATGCAGCAACAAAATGTTATGGAGTAGTTGGTATGGCGGTTCGTTCAAGCAAGGATGGGATTGCCAAACTTTTGAAAAAAGAAAATATGGATAAGGGCATCAAGGTAAGAGTTTCAGGCGATGTCATTGATGTTGCGTTGTTTGTTATAATGGAGTACGGAGTAAATGTAGGAACTGTCGGCGACATTATAAAGAGTAATGTCAAATATCAGATTGAAGAAATGACAGGACTCAAGGTAGGCTCGGTAACTGTGAATGTGGAGAGCATAAGAGTTAACTAATCATTAACCTTTAACTTAAAAGAAAGGAAGTTTATATAAGTGAGAACTTTGACAGGTAAAGAAATAAGGCTGATGATTGAGTCGGCGGCAAATAATTTACAAAATAACAAAAAAATGATAAATGATCTGAATGTATTCCCTGTTCCCGATGGTGATACGGGTACAAATATGGGTCTTACTTTTGGCGCGGCAGCAGCGACAGCGGTTGCTGACACAAGCAAAACTGCAGGTGATATGATAGGTGTGCTTGCAAAGGCGTCACTAAGAAATGCCAGGGGTAATTCAGGTGTAATTTTGTCCCAGATACTTCGCGGTATTTCAGGGGCTTTAAAGGAAAAGGAAACTATTTCGGTTGAAGATTTAAAGAATGCTGCAATCGGTGGCAGAGATACTGCGTATCGTGCAGTAATGAAGCCAACTGAAGGTACAATTCTCACAGTAATCCGTGAGGCTGCAGAATTTGCGGAGGAGTCTTTTGAAAGCTATGATGATGCGGCAGAATTTTTCTTTGCAATAATTGAAGCTGCTAAGAAAAGTCTTGCCAAAACTCCCGAAATCCTGCCCGTTTTAAAGCAGGCGGGCGTTGTGGACGCAGGCGGATGCGGCGTAGTTACCCTTTTGGAAGGTGCGGCAGAGTTCCTCAAAACAGGCGAGATTATTAAGCTTAAAGAGGGAGGGGAGACCTTTGCTGCAACATCAGCTAAGGCGCAAGCGGCAGATATTGATACTGCGAATATAAGATTTTGTTATTGCACTGAATTTATCATTCAGAAATCGTCACCTGACCGCCAGACTACGCAGTTTGAGGCGGCAATAAGCCCAAAGGGTGATTGTATGCTTGTTATTGATGATGAGGATATTGTAAAAGTACATATCCACACCAACCATCCCGGATTTGTAATCGAACAGGCATTAAAGCTCGGTGAACTTATCAATATCAAGATTGATAATATGAAATATCAGCACAGTGAAACCATAGCAGAAGATGCTGAGCCTCAGGAAATGAAAAAATATGGTGTTGTTGCAGTTTCTGCGGGAAGTGGTCTTGCTGAGGTTATGAAGAGTATCGGCGTTGATATGATTGTTGAGGGCGGACAGACAATGAACCCCAGCACTCAGGACCTTTTGGATGCGACAATGAAGGTTAACGCCGAGACTGTTTACATTCTTCCAAACAATAAGAATATTATCCTTGCAGCAGAGCAGGTTAACGATATCTGCGACAAGAATGTTGTGGTTATTCCTACAAAAAATATTCCTCAGGGAATTTCGGCAATGCTCGCTTTTGACCCTGAAACAGATGTTGATGCAAACACAGCGGCTATGAATGAAATGATGTCAATGGTTAAATGCGGACAGGTTACATTTGCCGCTCGTGATTCTGCAGTTGGCGGATTTGAAATTCACGAAGGCGATGTTATGGGTATGGTGGGTTCTGATATTACCAATATCGGCTCCGACCTTAATGATGTTTCGTTTGAGCTTACTGAAAAAATGATTGATGAGGATACTGCAGTTGTTACAATCTATTATGGCGAGGATACTGACGAAGAAACTGCCAATGCTTTGGCGGACAGACTGTCAGAAAGACATAAAGACATAGATTTTTCTGTGATATCGGGAAATCAGCCTGTTTATTATTATATGATTGCAGTTGAGTAAGATAAGCATTGTATTCACTTAGTTTGAAAGGTGATGAGGCTTTATGTTAAAGCTTGATACTGATATTCGTTATCTTAAAGGAATAGGTGAAAAACGCGCCGAGCTTTTTAATAAGCTTGGCGTGTTTAATATCGGTGATTTGATAAGATTTTTGCCGAGAGCCTATGAGGACAGAACTGATATTCGTGAGATATGCGATATTGAAGAGGGCGAGAGTGTTTGTGTGAGGGCTTCCCTTGCAGGGGGTGTCCGTTCTTTTCGTGCCCGTACGGGTTCTAAAGTTGTGCAGACAAGAGTGTCTGACGGCACGGGTGTTTTAAACCTCACCTGGTTTAACGCCCCCTATGTGGTGGATTCTTTATCAAAAAGCGAATACTTTACATTCTTTGGCAAAGCCAGCCGTAAGGGTATGATTTTTGAAATGATAAATCCTATTATCGAACCCGAAACAAAAATGGGTGAAAAGACGGGTAAAATTATCCCTATATATCCGTGTACCAAAGGCCTTACCCAGCAGAATATAAGAGTGGCTATAGATGCGGCACTTAAAAATCTTGAAGAACCGATTGCGGATATTATTCCGGATTACATAAGGGAGAAATACTTGCTCCTGAGTGCAGATAAAGCAATCCGCACAATGCACGCCCCTGAAGAGTTTGGGGCATTTGAAGATGCTCGCAAAACCCTTGCATTTGAAGAATTTTTAGTTCTTCAAACGGGCGTTGCCTCATCTAAAAGATACAGAAATGGTAAAAAGGCGCCTAAAATCTCTGATGTAAAATGTATAGCAGAATTTGCAAAGCAGCTGCCCTTTGAATTGACAACTGCACAAAAAAGAGTTATCAATGAAATATCTGCAGATATAAAAAGCGATGTGCCTATGAACAGACTTGTTCAGGGCGATGTAGGTTCAGGAAAAACTGTGGTGGCGGCTGCGGCTATGTATGCAGTTGCAAGGGCGGGCAAAACATCTGTAATGATGGCGCCGACAGAGGTTCTTGCAAAGCAGCATTATAACAGCCTGAAGACAATGTTTGATAAATTCAATATAAAGGTTGCATATTTAAGCGGTGGACAAAAGGCGGCGGACAGGCGTGAAAATCTTAAGCTTATAGAAAGCGGAATGGCTCAGGTTATAGTCGGCACTCATGCCCTTATTACAGGCAAAGTCAAGATTGATAATCTTGCTCTTGCGATAGCTGACGAGCAGCATCGCTTCGGGGTAAGGCAAAGGACAGCCTTAACGGGGAACGAAACGGTGCACAACCTTGTTATGACCGCAACCCCGATTCCCAGAACTCTGTCTCTTATTATGTGCGGCGATTTGGATATTTCGGTGATTGATGAATTGCCTCCGGGAAGAAAGCCTGTTACCACAATGGCGATAGGTGAAAACAAACGCCGCGCAGCAGAACAATTTATTTTAGAAAAGCTTAAAGAGGGTAGACAAGCGTATTTTATATGTCCCCTCGTTGAAGAGTCTGAGGCAATAGATGCAAATGCCGTAGAGGAGTATTTAAAGGAACTTAAAAAAGGTGCATATAAAGACAGAAAGATAGAAGCACTCCACGGCAGAATGAAGCCTTCTGAAAAAGATGATATAATGCTGCGTTTTGCAGATGGAAAGATAGAGGCTCTTGTCGCAACCACAGTTGTTGAAGTCGGCGTTGATGTTCCAAACAGCACAATAATGGTAATTGAAAACGCAGAGCGGTTTGGCTTATCTCAGCTTCATCAGCTAAGGGGCAGAGTGGGCAGGGGCGAGCATCAGTCATACTGCATTATGTTCTGCAAAACAAACAGCGAAACCGCACGGGAGCGAATGAAGATAATGTGCGAAACAAACGATGGATTTAAGATTTCGGAGAAGGATTTAGAACTTCGCGGACCGGGTGAATTTTTGGGGACAAGACAACACGGAATGCCGACTATGAAGGTGGGCGACCTTGCAAATGATATGCAGATTTTAAGAGATGCTCATGATGCGGCACTTGATATACTTAAAAATGACCCTGACCTATTAAGCCTGCAAAATAGTAATCTTAAGGCAAAAATTCAGGAAAACATTGATAAATTGGGGGGAGTTTTAAACTAGCTGAATAAAATAATCCGCCTCTAAAATCGAAGCTTAGATTGTTTTGCTTCCGCTAATTTGTAACCAAAAAAGATATTCAGAATATACTGATAACAGAAATGGCTGTGGAGGTGATTCTGAAATGTTTAGAAGAAATTGCGGGTGCAATAAAAAAGGTTGCTCATTTGGCTCATTGCTGATTGCAGCAGGTGTCGGGATATTGATAGCGTACATAATTCCGTATTATCTTCTGATAATTCTTCTGGGAATTGCCTTTGTGGCGGCAGGCATATGGCTTGTCGGCAAATCTTAAATCAGCGGAAAGAGGTATTTTTATGCAGGTTGTTGTGGTGAGAGCACCTAAGATGCTAAGAGGTTTACTCAGAATTATGTTTAAAATGAAGAAACCGGAAAGAAATGAATAAAACAAATCATCACCCCATAATTATTATAGGGGTGATGATTTTGTTTATATGGCTAAAAAAACGAACACTTATATATTTCTTTTGCATTTTATTGGCAATCTCGCTTGTGGTTATATGTGCATCTGTAAAAGAGGCAAAAGATGATGTAACTGCACCCGATACTGAGCCGGTGACTTTGCCACTTTCAAACAGAACAATCCTTATAGATGCGGGGCATGGAGGCTTTGATGCAGGTGCATCGGTCGGGGCGGTATTAGAAAAGGATATAAATTTAAGTGTATCTTTAAAACTTAAGGAATGTCTTGAAGAGGTCGGGGCAACAGTGGTTATGACAAGAGATAAGGATATTTCCACCAAGGACGAAAGCCGAACCGATGGGACAAGTGACAAAGTTTCTGATATACACAGACGAAAGGAAATGATAGAGGAGAACAAAGCGGATATATTTGTAAGTGTTCATATGAATAAGTTTCCGCAGAGCAAGTATTGGGGGTCACAGGTTTTTTATGCAGAAACACCTGAAAACTCAAAAGTGCTCGGGGAGGCTATTCAAGATGCACTTTTTAAAACCTTGAATGATAACAACACAAGAGTCGCAAAAAAAGGCGACAGCAGCATTTATATTTTAAAAAATGCAGCTGTGCCCTCTGTTATTGTTGAGTGTGGTTTTTTATCAAATCCTGATGAACTTAAAAAACTGCAGGACAGCGATTATCAACTGAAACTTGCTTGGGGAATAGCCTCGGGAGTTTGTAATTATTTTCAGACAATATCAACTCCGTAATGCTTAAGCCATATATTTGTTGCGTGAATATATGCCATAATCTGTGGAAAGTTCATAAGCTGACCATACCATGGTCTTGTAAATGCGCTGCCTTCACTTTCATATAATTCCCATACGGCCTTCTTGTCTACGATTTCCCAGATAGGTGCTTCCCTGTCATATAGAAGCTCACGCACATAGCCCTTCACTTTTTCAATATATATTGGGTTGTGACTCTTAGGGTAGGGGCTTTTTTTGCGTTCAATTATCGAATCCGGCAAAATTCCTTCAAACGCCTTTCGAAGCAGTCCTTTTTCTCTGCCATACCAGGATTTTATTTCCCAGGGAATGTTATAGGCGTATTCCATTATTCTGTGGTCACAAAAAGGAACTCTCACCTCAAGGCCTGAATACATACTCATTCTGTCCTTGCGGTCAAGAAGTGTCTGCATAAACCATTTAAGGTTAAGCATAGTAACTTCTTTTATTCGACTGTCAAGTTCTGATTCATAACCTGTCTTAGGTGCAGATGTTATGGTCTCCAGGTAACGGCTGTATACATAGTCAACAGGGTTATAGATTAGCAAATCCTTTAAAATTAAGTTGGATTTAAGCTCGGTATTGCCGCTCCACGGGAAATCATCTTTAAATAAGACTTCAGGATTTGAATACCATGGATAACCGCCGAATATTTCGTCAGCACATTCGCCTGATACTGCAACAGTATGAGTCTTCTTTACCTCGCGGCAAAACAATAATAATGAAGAATCTACATCTGCCATACCTGGAAGCCCCCTGGCGATGGTCGCATCAAAGAGTGCATCGGCGACATCACTGTTGTCAAGTATAACTTTTTTGTGATTTGAACCTATAGCGTTTTTCATTATATCTATATAATGGTCGTCGCTGTTGGGCTGAAAATAACTTGCCTTAAAATATTTAGCGTTATCAGTATAGTCTACCGAATATGTGGTAAGCGTTTTTTCTATATTATTATACTCTGCGGCGGCAGTTGCCGAGATAATACTTGAATCAAGCCCGCCGGACAAGAAACAGCAAAGGGGAACATCCGAGACAAGCTGTCGTTTTATAGAGTCAGACAGAAGAAAGCGAACTTTTTCAATTGTCTCGTCAGGGGAGTCTGTGTGTTCCTTTGCGGTAAGTGACCAGTATGTTTTTATTTTAAGACCGTTTTCGTCAAATGTTCCGCACTCGCCCGGCTTTAATTCCTTTATATCACAAAAGGCAGAGGCTCCTGGGGTTCTGCCCGGGCCTATTAAAAATATTTCGCCTATTCCAAATCTATCAACCCTTGCCGAAACTTTAGGATGTGCAAGGAGAGTGGCGATTTCAGAACCGAAAATAAAGCCGCCATCATATTTATGAAAGAAAAATGGTTTCACTCCTGCTCGGTCACGGGCGACAAATAATGAACGGCGGCTCTTGTCATAGATGGCAAAGGCAAAAATGCCGTTAAGCTTATCAACACATTTATCACCCCATTCTATATAGGAAGAAAGTAATACCTCGGTATCGGAATGACCAACAAATCTATGGCCAAGTTTTAAAAGCTCTGAACGAAGCTCATTAGTGTTGTATAGTTCGCCATTATATACAATTACATATTCGCGGTCAGCATCTTTTTTATACATAGGCTGTTTTCCGTTTTCGATATCCACAACTGCCAGTCTCCTGTGCAGGAGCACGGCGTTTTTGGATATGTAGGCGCCGCTGTCATCAGGACCTCTGCGTTCTAAGGTGTCAGACATATCAGAAAATATACTTTCGTTTTGAGAAATGTCAGAATTAAAGTCAATCCAACCTGCAATTCCGCACATAAATTATCAAGCCTTTCTGTTAACAAATTCGGGATTCTCCCATAAAATAGTATATGCCAAAGTAATGAATAAGTTAACATAGCAGTTTTGACTAAAAGGGTAGCGAAATCGAGCCTTGTCTTTGTGTAGAATTTTGTGCAAAAAAATGTTGACTTTTTTAGATTATGGTGATATACTAAACAAGTCGCTCAGCAAGGGTGGCTGAGTATCACGCAAGCTGGTCAAAAAAATTTTCAAAAAAGAAGAAAAAAGGTATTGACAGGCGGGATAAAGCGTGGTATAATAGACAAGCTGTCTCACGAGAGAGACAAAGCCAAGGGCAAGGCGCAAGCCGCGCAGAGGGCTCCCGAAAAACCCGATAGGTTTTTTGGGAAAGAGGAGCAACCGAGCGAAAGAGCGAAGTGCAACGGAAATGGAGCACGGAGCAAAAAGCGAGAGTTGCGAGATGATGTTTGAAAAGTAAACAGTGAAGAAGCGGTAACGAAAGAGTTTTTAAGAACGAATCGTTACGACAATTGCACAAGGTTTAAGACCTTGTCAATTCCTAAAAGTTTTAGCGAACTTTACAAAAACGTTAGTATTCGGTAAGAGCTAACAAACAATCGAGTATATAAGCAGACGAGAGTCTGATATATAACAAT
>JAZNPN010000042.1:0-7209 GCA_045589715.1 Clostridia bacterium
CTATGAGGATATAATAATACATATACCCCTATGGGTATATGTATTATCTTGGGAGGATTTATGAAAACAGAAAAGAATATTTTGATTGCTTTTATTTTAAATCTGGCGTTTTCCGTCTTTGAATTTGCGGGCGGTATTTTCACGGGCAGCGTTGCCATTGTTTCGGATGCGATACACGATATAGGGGATGCGGCAAGCATTGGGATAGCCTATTTGCTTGAAAGAAAGAGCAAAAAACAGCCTGATGAAAAATATACATACGGATATGCAAGATTTTCCGTAATCGGCAGTCTTATTACCACGCTGATTTTGTTTATCGGGTCGATTATGGTTATTTATAATGCGATAGGCAGAATTATTTCTCCTGTCGAAATTAACTATGACGGCATGATAATATTTGCCGTAATCGGCGTGATAGTAAATTTCGGAGCCGCCTTTCTTACCCGTGAGGGGGATTCTTTAAATCAAAAGGCTGTCAATCTGCATATGCTTGAGGATGTGCTCGGCTGGGTTGTGGTGCTTATCGGTGCAGTTGTGATGAGGTTTACTGACTTTGTGATTATTGACCCGATTATGTCTATGGGCGTTGCGATATTTATTTTAATAAACACGATTAAAAATTTAAAACGGATACTTGACCTTTTTCTTGAAAAAATACCCGAGAGCATCAGCGTAAACGAAATAAAGGAGCATATTGAAAAAATTGACGGGGTAATTGATGTTCACCATATTCATATATGGAGTATGGATGGGCAGAGTAACTATGCGACGATGCATGTTGTGACAAACGACAATTTTCATGATATAAAAGAAAAAATCCGTGAAGAACTGAGAGAACACGGCATTGGGCATACAACTCTTGAGCTTGAAGCGGAGGATGAGCATTGCCATGAGGAAGAATGTCATACAGAAATCACAAAGGCTTCGGCGCATCACCATCATCACCATTAAACTCGGCAATAGTGCAAACAAATCCCACAATCTTGCACTAAGATACGCGCTTCTGCCATTGTAAAAGTTTTCGCAGTCTTTCATAGAATTAAATATCATTTCCACTTCGGGACATTTAATAACATCTGAAATATTTTCTGTAATATCGCTGGTTGTGGTAAAACCAATCCAAATATAGCTCCAGGGATTAACATCGTCTGCTTCGTAATAAGTCTCTATATATGGCGGAATGACAAACATTTCGCCGGGTTTAAGTTTATATTCCTTGCCTTTGATTTTAAAAATTCCAAAACCCGATACAACATAATGAATAAGCCAATGTGTTCGTACGGACGGACCGAAGGAATGGGATTTATTACAGTTCTCGTAACCAAATTGAACCGGATTTAAATCCAGAAAACCCTCATCTTTTAAAATAACATTATGAATCATAATTCTATTTCGCCTCCTTAAAAACAACAAAATGACAAACATATATAACATTATGCCATTCCTTTTTATAGAAAGTCAATGTATTATTAATGTATTATTTTTGGCAAGGATGGGCGGGGATAATATGGAAATGGTAAAGCAAATAGTATTTACAAAGAAAAACACAGCTGAGCTTCTTGGGTCTGAGGTGCGCGATTTGAAACCATACGAGGTGAAAGTTAAAACAGTAATCAGTACCATAAGCTGCGGAACAGAGAAAGCTAATATTACAGGGGACTTAAATGTAAGCATCTTTGACGGACCTGCAAAAGAAGCGGTTTTCCCAAGATATGGCGGTTACAGTAGCGCGGGGGTTGTAATAGAAATCGGTAAGGATGTAAAGAATGTTGCAGTCGGTGACAGAGTTGCTGTTACAAATTGTACGCATAAAGCAATTAATGTTGTGAACGAACAAAATGCAATTAAAATTCCGGACAATATAAGTTTTAATGAAGCTGCAATGGCGTTTATTGGTTCCTTTTCAATTGCGGCAATCAGAGAAGCAAGGCTTGAAGTTGGGGAATCCTGTCTTGTGATGGGCTTGGGAATTTTAGGACAGCTTGCGGTGCAGTATACCCGTGTATCGGGAGCTGTTCCGATAATTGTGGCAGATCCTAACGAGGAGAGACGAAATATGGCACTTAAAAACGGTGCAGACTATGCACTAAATCCTTTGGATAAAGATTTTGCCGAACAGGTTAAAAAACTTACGGACGGCGGAGTAAATGTTGCATTGGAAATCTCGGGAGTCGGGGCAGGTCTTATAAGCTGTCTTGATTGTATGGCAAGGTTCGGCAGAGTTGTGCTTGAAGGTTGTACGAGAAACTGTGATTTTACAGTAGATTTTTACCGAAAGGTTCATGGCTGTGGAGTTCAGATTATAGGAGCAAATTCAGCTGCAAGGCCATCGGTTGATTCGTCACCCGGTTTCTTTACACAAAGCGATGATATTAAATCTATTTTGAAGTTGTGTGCAGGCAAGCGTGTTGATATGAAAGGCTTGGTTTAGGAAATTCATTCGCCAAAGGATTGTACCGAGGTTTATACAAGACTGGTAAACGATAAGAACTTCCCTGTATGTGTTCAGTTTGACTGGACAAAGCTTGACTAATGGAGAGAAATTATGGAAAAAAGAAAAACACCACTTATGGGCTGGGCATCGTGGAATTGCTTTAAAACAGACATAAATGAAGAAAAGCTAAAGGCTCAGGCAGATGCTTTGGTTGAAACAGGACTTGCTGAGTGTGGATATACATATCTGAATATTGATGATGGCTTTTTTGGAGGTCGTGCAGAAAATGGTCAGCTTCTTTTTCATAAAGAAAGATTTCCAAACGGAATAAAACCTGTTGCGGATTATGCGCACAGCAGAGGGCTTAAAGCCGGAATTTATTCTGACGGCGGCGATTCTACTTGTGCATTTTATCACGGCGGAGAGGGAGAAAGCGGCAGAAATGTAGGACTTTACCGATATGAAGAACAAGACCTTAAAATGTATTTTGAAGACTTTGGTTTTGATTTCATCAAGATTGACTGGTGCGGCGGCATTTTTGTCGGACTTGATGATAAGGAGCAATATACCAAAATCAGAAGAATAATAGATGATATAAGCGAAAGAACAGGGAAAAACATTGTGTATAATGTTTGCCGTTGGCAGTTTCCCGGAAAGTGGGTTGCAGAAATAGCGGATTCATGGAGAACAAGTGCGGATATTCAACCGAATTTTGAATCAGTTTTAAAACAGATAGATGCGGTGAAACCTCTTGCAAGATATTGCTCTCCGGGACATGTCAATGACCTTGATATGCTGCAGTTGGGAAACGGACTTGGTCTGCAGGAAGAGAAAACTCATTTTGCAATGTGGTGTATGATGTCAACCCCGCTTGTGATAGGCTGTGACCTTACAAAAATCAGCGAAGATACTCTTGAAATACTAAAGAACAAAGAACTTATTGAAATTAATCAGGATATAGCATGTCTTCAGGCTGTGCAGGTTCAGGATGTTATAAGCGACGGAATTAAAAAGGGTGAAATATGGATAAAAAATCTTAAAGGTGCTGACTCAAAAGTTAAGGCGGTTGCAGTACTTAACAGGAGTGATGATAATCTTACGGGAGAACTTGATTTTAAGCAGCTTGGATTTTGCGGAAAGATTTTAAGTGTGCGTGATTTATGCTGCCATAAGGATTTAATACCTGAACAAAAAATGAATTTTAGTTTAAGAGCACACGAAACCATAGTATTCAAAGCTGAGTGCAGTGAATCCTTTGAAGCAATCAATCCGTATGATGAAGGGGATATTGTTCCCAAACCAATAGAAAAACTAACATGGGAGCAGGCACAAGCACTTATATCTGACGGAGCAGTATTAGTTGATGTAAGGTCAAGTGATGAATATGAGAAAGCACATCTTGATGGTGCAATAAATATACCATTTTATTTTCTGCATGGTTTTGCACCTGATATGATTAAAGACAGAAACACAAAAATAATTGTGTATTGCAGCAGAGGAAAAAGAAGTGTTCAGGCATATAATGACCTTATGTATTTGGGGTATAAAAATGTCTATTGCTTGGGCGGTGTAGCTTGTTTTAAGGAGGATGAATCGTGAATGAAAATTACACTATTATCCGCCCGTCAATAATCTATTCAAACAAACGGTGTCAGTTGTTATGTTGTGAAGCAAATACCATTATACGCAGAGCCCTTGAGAAGAAGGCGATTGTTCTGCCGGAAGAAGGTATGAATGTTCATACTACGATGACATGGGCGGGCGACGGCAGGTTGTTGTATGCGGAACTAAGAAGACAATAGAAATAAAGCCTATTGAAATATATGATGATGGCAGCGCAAGTCAGATGTGTACCGATGTTGCATATTATCAGAACAATACATGGGAGCCTGATGAAAAAATACGAAGCAAAGGCTTTGACCGCTATGATGGTATGATGAGTCATTTTGCGGACTGTGTTAATGGCATAACAGATGTAAACAAAATATATGCAGGTCAGAAATTATACTTGCCAATGGATAAATAAAGGGGCGTTTTTATGATAATATGCCCTCGTTTAAATTAAGGTTTACATATTCTAATTAACAAAAATCTAGGCACTTTGCAGGTTTGCAGAGTGCCTATTTATTAATCAAAATTTGATACGCCTTAACCAAAGAAAAGGCTGTGTTTAATTTGAAACAATTTACTGTTTTTCTTCCTGTCGTATCTTCATTTTTTTCCAACTGATAAAACCATAGATATCGTTGAAAAGAAATGCAACAAAACAGACGATAACAGAAATATATCGTACATCAAGAACACTTGCCAATATC
Source organism: Clostridia bacterium (assembly GCA_045589715.1). Lineage (GTDB taxonomy): Bacteria > Bacillota > Clostridia > Monoglobales > Monoglobaceae > UMGS1820. Next base: position 4,750 of record JAZNPN010000042.1, read on the forward strand.
CATAAAATTATTAAAACAATATCATTTGCAGCATAGGCAAGTGCAAAGTACGGGCTTCTTCTAAATGTAAGATACACTGCAAGAAAACTTGTTGTAACAGAAATTGTGCTTGGAATGATATTTGCGGTATCAAAGTGCTTTAATATAAAGTAAAATATAATTGTAACGATAGCAGTGATTGTCCACATAAAGATATTTTCTTTTAAAGTCAAAGAATTTACTTTGACTTCTGCTTTATTTCCTTTATACGGATTCTTAAGCCAAGATATAAGTGCAAAAACAGCCATAGGCATTGTCATACCGAGATATGTTATTATTTCGCCATAGTAAGAGAAAGTGTATGAAATTATTCCATAGAGCAGACTGAATATCACCATCAAAAATTGTCCGAAAGGATTTCCCTTTGCGTTAAAGATTAGTGATGTAACACCAATCAACGATGCACATAAAGTGAGATAACTTTCTCTATCAAAAATATAAAATGAAATAACGATGAGAAAAACAGAAGATGACCATAAAATAATATCGTTTTTCGAAAAATAAGTTTTTAAGTTATTCATATAACCCCCCAAAAAAATAAACATCCGTATGTATATCTTCAAAGACCTAACGATATACAAACGAATGCCTTGACACATTCACTACCCGGTGGCAGTAGTATATTTAATTAAATAAAGAATCAGAGCAAGCGATATGAAGCTTGCTCTGACATGGTCGAGGTGACAGGATTTGAACCTGCGGCCCCTTCGTCCCGAACGAAGTACTCTACCAAACTGAGCCACACCTCGATGCCTATTGCTTTTGCAATAGGTTGCTGGAGGAGAGGATGGGATTCGAACCCACGGTGCGCTATTAACGCACACAGCATTTCCAATGCTGCGCCTTAAACCATCTCGACCACCTCTCCGATTGGTTTAATGATTGTGCTTTATAAAAACAACTATTCTATTATATCATATTTTATAAAAAAAGCAAGTGTTTTTAAATGAAATTTTATAAAATTATTGACATAATGTCAAGAATTAGGTATCATTAAAAAAGAGGAGGGTGTAATATGAAGAAAATATTTAGTATAATTATATGCTGTGTGCTTGCGTTTTCTCTTGTAGGTTGCGGAAAAGATGATGCTACCAAAATGAATGGAAATGATACAAACAATGCCATAATTGGAGGAGCGGATGAACCTACAGATATCGTAGTAAGCAATGAAACCGATTCGCAGAATGAAACAGGGGTTTCCGGTGAAGAGCTCGTGGAAATGATTGAGCGTCTTGAAGAAATAGAAGACCCTGAGGAGAGAAAGGCTCTTCTTGCTGAGATACAGGTAATATTAGACCAGGCAGAGAATACTCTTGAATAAAAAATATCCCCAAAAGTCAGATGCTTTTGGGGATATTTTTTATGCTGTGCGGAGTTTTAATCTTAAACGGTCAGCAATCATTGCAATAAATTCAGAGTTGGTGGGTTTGCCTTTTGAATTTGCAATTGTGTAACCAAAGAATGAATTTAAAACATCAGTATCACCTCTGTCCCATGCAACTTCAATTGCGTGTCTGATGGCACGCTCGACACGGCTTGGGGTGGTATTGAAATCCTTTGCAACTGTCGGATAAAGTTCTTTTGTTATAGAATTAATTATATCTAAATCGTTAACAGCCATCATTATCGCATGACGAAGATACTGATAGCCTTTTATGTGAGCGGGTATGCCTACCTCATGGATGATGCTTGTAACCATTCCCTCTATATCAGGAGCAGATTTTGGGTTTGGAATTGAAAATCCGTCTTTTGAATTAATTTCAGGAACGGAAAACTCAATTTCTGATGTAAACATTTCGATACGCTTTATAAGTATTTCAAAATCTATGGGTTTGAGCATAAAGTAATCTGCGCCAAGGCTTGCTGCGTTTACTGCCATTTTTTCCGTAATAACTGCGCTTACTACTATAAAGACGGGGCTTGTGCCTTTGTTAATTTTTTCTCTGAATCTTTCTAAAACGCCCATTCCGTCAAGATTTGGCATAACCATATCCAAGATAACAATATCAGGCATTGTAAGCTCTATCATACTCAATGCTTCAAGTCCGTCATAAGCACAGCCGACAACGGAAAGTTTGTTGCTTTTGTTAATATAGGAAGATAATGTATCTGCAAAATCTTTGTTATCGTCTACAATCAAAACCTTGCTCTTTAAATTGTTTGTCATAAAATTACACTCCTTTGTATTTAATAATTACATAATAACTTAATTTACAAAATTTGTCAATAGATTTTGGTAAAATAATTGGAAAAAATTTACAAGTTAGACAAAAGCAATGTAAAACTGCGAATTTATAGGAATTTTGATAATATGTTGCCAAAGAAAATAAAAATGGTATTTTTATAATATTTTACTTGTAATTTTTAATATATAATATTATAATAGGAATATAAAAGATTATATAAAAGATTATATAAAAA
>JAZNPN010000043.1:0-2649 GCA_045589715.1 Clostridia bacterium
CATTGAAATTTGCGATAATTTCTAAACAAAAATGACTGAGCTATTGCTCAGTCATTTCTTCTTTTTCTTCTTTTTTAGGTTTATTAAACTTAAAGTCTCCCAATTTATAGGTATTAAATCTGACATTTTCGCCGTCCTCAAACTTAACCTTAATTTCACCTTTTAAGGTGGCTACATCCACAACCGTTCCCTTGCCGTCAGCTGTTTCAACCATCATTCCCTTATGAGGCAATTTTTTCAGCATATCATCATAGGCATTCTGCTCATATTGCAGACAGCACATAAGTCTGCCGCAGGTGCCGGATATTTTAGTTGGATTAAGTGATAAACCCTGTTCTTTTGCCATTTTGATTGAAACGGGATGAAAATCATCCAGAAATGTTCCGCAGCACAAATATCTTCCGCAGATGCCATAACTGCCAAGTTGACGCGCCTCATCACGAACACCTATCTGTCGAAGTTCTATGCGTGTATGGAATACGCTTGCAAGCGACTTTACCAATTCTCTGAAATCAATTCTGCCGTCCGCCGTAAAATAGAACAAAATTTTGCTTCTGTCAAAGGTATATTCAACATCTACAAGTTTCATTTCAATCTTATGCTCACGGATTTTCTCGTTGGCAATTATGAAGGCTTCTTTTTCCTTTTCCTTATTCTCTTTTATACGCTTAAAATCCTCCTCGGTTGCAAGGCGAATAATCGGCTTTAAGGGCTGAACTATTTCAGCTTCGTCTACCTCTTTATTTGCAACTACCACATGTCCGAGCTCTACGCCCCTTGCGGTCTCTACCAATATCTGTGCGCCCACATTCAGCTTTTTGCCCTTGGGGTCAAAATAATAAATTTTACCTGCGCTGTTAAAACGCACTCCTATAATTTCTACCATGGATTTCCTCCCAATATTCCGTCGCCATACATAAAACAGCAATCGGGTAATTTGCATTTAAGTTTATAATACGCATATATTTTGCCGCAATCTCATTGAGTTTGAATGCGGCCTCTTTTGTAACCGACAGAGAAAACTTTTTAACCTCTTCCTCTATGTCTGCGTTTTCAATTCCAAAAGAGTTCATTTTTATATTCAAAACATCTCTTGAAAACCCCGATATAACATCAAGGACAATCGAATAAGATGATTTGTTCTGTTTTAAAAATTTTACAAAATCATATACTGCCCTGCTTGAGGCTGTCAGCATATTCATAAGGTTTTTTATAGTTTGTTGCCGAAGCTCTATTGCTTCTTCATCCTCTAAAAGCGTAAGCGCTTTGCCGATGCTTCCTCCACTCATTACAGAAAGTGTTTTTGCCTTTTTGCTGTCAACAGATTTTTTAATCAGATATTCCTCAACCTCTTGTATATCAAGGGGCGAGAGTTTTATACGGGTTGCCCTTGATAATATAGTTGGAAGAAAAGTATTTGAATTTTTTGCTATCAATATTATTGTCGCATACTCAGGCGGTTCTTCAAACACCTTAAGCAAACTATTTTGTGCAGGAGAGAGCATTGTATCCGCATTGGGTATAATATATACTTTTTTATCAGAGATATACGGCTTTATATAAATATCTGCTTTCATTGCACGGATTGTATCTATTAAAACATTTGTCTGCTTTTTTGAAGAATCATATAATTCGTTTGTCACAACGATTATATCAGGATTATTTTCAGCAGATGCCCCTCCTGTTATTTCTTCTGCAAAGGCTTTTGCAAGGGTAAGTCTTCCTACACCCTCAGCGCCCTCAAATATATAAGCATGTCCTATCCGTCCGCATTTTATTGAGTTTTCAAGCAACGCTTTAACACTGCTGTGTCCCCGGACATCACTCATTGCCACGGCAAGGCACCTCCTCTATCTGATTACGCTTATTCTTTCGCAAACTTTGTTTTTTGTTATATAATCAATAACTGATTTATCTATTTTTTGTCCCGGCACAACTACCGCAGCACCCGGCGGACAAGCAGACACAACCTCTGCACTCACTCTGCCTGTCGCATCTTTTACCGAGACTGTCTCCGTTTCTTTTTCAAATGCCTCACTTGGCAGCATCTCAAGGTTAATTTGCGGAAGCGGTATATTTTCCTCTATATCTCTATCTTTAATTCTTCCTATATATATAAGAGCTTTTGCAAGCTGTTTTATCTCATAGTTAGTATTTATGATACTTGGTATAAAAACCACATATCTAAAATCTGACATCTCTGCATATATGCCGAATTTTTCTGCCAATATTTTTTCTGCGCTATGTCCGCTTCTTTTTACTTTTGAAAAGTCCGCCACAATTCTGGTTTTATCTGTGCTTTCCAAAAATCTTATGCTTGTTTTTGACTTGACTTTATTCTTTAATTTTTCTATTTCACAAATCAGTCTTTTAAGCTCATTTCTGCCTGTGCTATTCATATATCGTGCCGCCTCATCAAGTGAAGTCATAAGCATATATGACGGGCTCGTACTCTGGAGCATCCTGAGCATTTTTATAAATCTGTTTGTGTCAATTTCTGTGTTGCCAATATGCAGATACGAGGACTGTCCCAATGCGGGCAATGTTTTGTGGGCACTCTGGACACAAATGTCTGCGCCCATACTGAGTGCAGTATCGGGCAATTTTTCACTAAAGACAAAGTGTGCTCCATGTGCTTCGTCAACTATT
>JAZNPN010000044.1:0-3789 GCA_045589715.1 Clostridia bacterium
CGGGTATAGGTTAAAAAAAGACCGTGATATAAACTTTATAGACTATTTTAGGGCGTATATCGACAATTATACTAAGAAAGACATACGAATGATGCAGATTGCATTAAATCGCTTTATCGATTTTCTAAATGAAACTCCCGAATACAATAAATTCTCTTATAGGATTAAGCCCGAACAAATAACAAGGGATATGATAGAAGCCTTTACGGAATACCTTCAAAGTCGAAGCGTTGGAGAAGGTGCAAAGAGCATATACCAGCGTTTTAAGAAGGTTGTTAATTATGCTATTGAGCACGATGTTATAGCGAAGAACCCTTGTGCCGGAGTGGTAATAAAAGCTGATGAGCAAATATTGAGAAAAGATATACTTTCGTTAGAAGAAATAGAAACCCTTATAGCAACCCACTACGAAAACGAAAATCCTATTATACAGCGTGCATTTATATTATGCTTGTACTGCGGGTTGAGGTTCTGCGATGTTAAAGACCTTACATTTAAGAATGTGGACTATTCAAATAAGCTGTTGAGATTTGAGCAAAACAAGACACGCGGACACTCAAATAGTAGCGGCGTTGTTATTCCACTTAATGACGGGCTTATATCGCTGATTGGAGAACCGCCACAGAACAACGAAGGAAATTGCCTTATATTCCCTTTGCCAAGTTATGAAATGTGCTTAAAGGCTCTTAAAAGGTGGGTAAAACGAGCGGGGATTAACAAGCATATAAGCTGGCATTGTGCGCGTCATAGTTTTGCCGTTAATATCCTCAATAATGGAGCCAACATAAAAACGGTTGCAAGTTTGTTAGGGCATAGCGGATTAAAGCACACGGAAAAGTATACCCGCGCTGTTGACAAATTAAAAGAAGAAGCAATAAACAGCCTTCCCGAATTAAAATTATAATACTATGGGTATTTTTGCAAAGACACTCAAAACATATAAAACTGACCCGGTAGAGGAGGTTTTAGGGTTTAATACAGCGAGCGGCAGAATGTTTGCGCGTATATCAAGGTTTCTTAAAGAAGCAGATGCGGGGAACTTGTGTAGTCCGTCAGATAATTGGCGGTTTGAAAATATGCAGATTTGCGACATTTGCGAACAACTCGAAGGCTATTTAATGACTCCTAAAGGAAAATATGCAGTTCCATATATTGCAGATATTACACTAACAGACCAGGTTAAAAGCCATAAAGATTCATTTATAGGATTGAAGCGAATTTGTGAACTTGTGGAGTTTGCGAAAGAACTTGAAGAAAAAGAGTTTTTCAAAATTGCTTCCAATGTTTATAGTGCCATAACCCCGCGAGCTGAAAAGTATTTTGAACGCGCCATAAACAAAGGATATATGCAAGTAAGTGGGAATGGTTATAAATGGAGTTGGGGCGGCGCAAAAGGCGCAAAGGCGCGGTTAGCATACTTTTTAGAGAAGCTATATTGTCCCGGTCCGACCGACAAATTTAGTAGCGAAGTAATTAGGCAACTTGAAATACTATTTGATGTTGTGCGGCTTGATAGAGCCATTTCGCAAAATGCCGATACCGGAAAATCCGAGTGTGTAAAGCGTTGGAAAGATGAAATAGATACAAAAATATTCTTTGATTAAGCCCCTCAATGGGGCTTTTTTAGTGCCACTATATTGCCACTAATATACACTATTCTTGCTTGCTCTTATCTGATACCTTTGCACTTGTTATCGATAACGAGATAAATAGGGAAAGCGGACGCGCTCCCATATCTATTAACAAATAAAGGTAGAGCAATGAACGAAAAGGAACAAAGGAAATTAGCCGACACTATAACGGCAAATATCATTTCTTGCACAAAAGAGGTGCTAACAAGCGATGAGGCTGCAAGATATATGGGTATCTCAAAAAGTTATCTGTATAAATTAACAATGAGGAAAGAAATACCGCATTACAAGCCTTCCGGCAAGGTGGTTTATTTTAATCGCAAGGAGTTGGAAGCCTGGTTGCAGACAAATAGAGCCTCAACAGATACAGAGATTAACCAAAAGGCGCAAGCGTATTGTATCAACACTTAAATTACATTGGTATGAATAAGAAGCAGGCACAATTATATAACTTGTTATCAAGTGGGAGCCGTTATAGTGTTATTGATATTGCGGTACGCTTACACATTGGTGACCCGAGAAGCGTAATAAGAGATTTGCGTAAAATGGGGGTTGTCGTTTCTGATGTTTGGGTAGAAGGTAAAGAAGGAAGCCGCTATAAACTTTATTGGATTGATAAAAATATACAAAATGGCAGGTATAGAGGATAATGCAGTACAACGGCAAAGTTTTACATTTTACCTATCATTTGAGAAGGCAATAAGTAAACTTGAAGACGGCGACCAACTAACGATATATCGAGCTATTGCGAGATATAGCCTATTTGGAGAAGTCCCCAATAATTTGACGGGGTTTGCGCTGTTGGCTTGGGACTTATTAGAACCAACATTAAGAAAAAGCCGGGCTAATTATCTAAATGGAACGAAAGGAGGTGCACCAAAAGGCAACAAAAACAACCGTTATTCTACAACCCAAAGTACAACCGAACAACAACCAAAGCACAACCCAAAGTACAACACAGATACATATACAGAAACAGAAGCATATACAGATGATATAATTAACTCTAATCAGAGATTAGAGAGCAAAAAGCCTTCGGCATTTTCGCCCAATGAAATTGTAAAATTTGATAATTCTGATTTTGTAAAAGTGCAAAAATTATGGAATGCGTGCTGTCCCGGGTATAGGAGTGTTACAAAATTAACATCAAAGCGCCCCAGCAGATGCAATAGAAAAGGCGCTATATCCATTTGCCTTAAAATGCTTATGGGGACTGCTGATAATGCCACAAAAGATGACGCATTTACTATGTTGGAAGCAGCTTTCAAGAAGGTGCAAAAATCAAGTTTCCTTAAAGGGGACAATGAACGGGGCTGGAAAGCTTCATTCGATTGGGTTATAAAGGTTGATAACCTAATAAAGGTTATTGAAGGAAATTATGATAATGCGGTAACACAAGCAGAAACCGACATTTGGGATTGATTAGAAGGCAAATGCCTATAATGCAAACAAATTAGAGTGTAAACATATATAATGTAAACAGAAATGGATAATAATAAAAATGAAAAATCAGCCATATTCAATGTTTTTCAGCGTGTTACAAAGTATCGCGAACAAAAACTAATGGCTGAAAAACCCGAAGAGCGAACACCATATATACCAATAGAACCCGAAAGAATGCAGGACATTTGCGCAAAAGCGGGCGTTACTGATGTTGAGGTTTCGCAAATAGTGAGTTTTTGCATATCTGTTATTGGCGGCATTTTAAGTTCTTCGGATTATGCCAACACATTAAAAGCAGATAATATGGGGGAAATAATTGTTCAAATTGAAAATATTAAGGCGATTAAGTGATTTATGGATAAGAAAGTAAAATTAAATTTTGATTTACAAAAATCAGATTTAGTAACACGCGGGTTAACGGATTTTTGCGATAAGGCAAATAGTGTCGTAATTCCGCTTATGGAGAGTTTAGGAGTTTGCATAACACTCGAAAGCGTGATTAGATATGCGGGGAACTCTGATGCGTTGAATGCGGACTATTTAGAAGCAGAAAAAGCGAAATCCAAAGTAGAAAACGCGTATCTTTTACAGATTGTAGAACGCAATGCAGCTGCTCAATTTGATGAGGCTTTCGATAGATACCCTTATGATGATTTTGAAACCCGGTACCCGGGCTTACTTATGCTAAGCAAGGGTCGCATTTGTGTTAACATCG
>JAZNPN010000045.1:0-3053 GCA_045589715.1 Clostridia bacterium
CACACTATATGACAGTTTAAGTTCTCACCGTCACATTTTCTATGCCCGCTGCGTTTTCGCAACGCTTATTTTCTAATTTTCCATTTTGACCCCCGCCTCAAAACTTGCGACCACACACAGAAAACTTGGCGGCGGTCTTTAGGCTTCTGCCTATTTTTTATACCCCCGGGGGGTCAATACTTGCCGTGGCACTTATTACAAAGCGGTCTTAAGTTGCTTTGCACAGTTGCAAGCTCTGGGTAATCTCTCAGCGGTTTAATATGGTGAACCATTTCAGCCGTACCGCCGCAATCCTGACAAATCCCGTAATGGCGAGCCATTGATAGCTCTCTTGCTTTTTGCCATTCTTTTGATTTATAGAACTCTGCAGTTGTTTTATCCCGCATAGTTTTATCATATACCCTGTGGCGCTCATTTTTGCGGTTTAAATGCTTTTCGCAGTATCCATTCCGCGTCAGGTTATGGCACCCTGACGCTCGACATTCTCGCATAGGTTTTTGAGCCATTTCGCCCTCCCGTGACACAAACATAATTTATATTGTGTTTGTATTTTAAAAAATACTTCAAACACTTATTTTTACAAGCTTTTTTCAAGATTTGAAAAATACTAACCAAACGCCTGCAAATTATGTTTGCATTATTAAATTTTAAAGTTTATCATTGCACGCTTAACAAGCTCCTGATTTACTCCAATATATGTCAGAGTATCTCGTTCCGCAGAGTGATTAAGCCATACTTTTATAGTAGCTATATCCTTTGTTTTTTGGTAGAAATGATATGCACAGGTCTTGCGCATCGAATGTGTACCAAGGTTCAATCCGTATCTTTCGCCCACAGAATGAATAACCTCCCAGGCGCGAACTCTTGACAATGGTTTATATTCATTATCTCTGCAGGGAATAAGAGCTTCCTGAGGGTCTCTGCCTTTGCAATATTCCTTCAAAGCAGCCTTGAGCTCAGGGCTAAAGGCAATTGTTATTTCTTTTCCCGTTTTGCTTTGTCTGAAAGTATGTTCGTTTTTATCCGCAACATCACCTACGCTGAAGTCAAGAATTTCATTTATTCGCAAGGCGAGCAGAGAACCAAGCATAAACATAATGCCATACTTGATATTCCATTCAAACAAATCCTTTTTTATTTTATTGTAAATATTTCTGTCCCTGATAGGTTCTACGCTTATAATAATAATCACATTCCTTTTGAAAACAAATATGGACCGCACGAATGCGGTCCACATATAGGGAGATACAGACAAATGAAACATCATTTGCAGTCTACATATTATCATAGATATAATGGAACTACAATGAACAAACAGGAAATAATACGAACAAATAGGAACTAAATTTGAAAAAACTGAAAAAATTATTAAAAAATTTGCAAAAAAAGCTTGACATACTCTGCAGAGTATGATATAATATAATCAGAAAGTGAGGTGAGAAACTTGATTGAGGTAATCAAAATGGTCGTTGGACTTGTAACTGCGATAATCGATTTGGCAACAGTTATCATAGTTTACAAGGCAACGACCCGAAAGAAAGGGGATGAATAATCCCCGCCCCCTTTTGGGGGTAAATATATTATAACTCAATCAATAAAAAAATGCAAGTATTATCATTGATTTTAAGCTTAATTTCCTTAGTAACAAATATTCTTATTTTAATGATATTTGTTAAATGGACTAAGCGAAAGTAAGGAGGACAGACTATGGCAAGCAACACATCTTGGCAGGTAAAAAAGAGGTATAATGATAAGGTTTATAAGCGTATAGCCGTAGACCTTGACAAAGAGCTTGTTGAAGCGTGGGAAAGCCACATCAAACAAGATGGAATTAGCAAATCGGAATTTATCCGTAATGCAATTCACAATTATCTCGGGAAATCAGAGAGCTGAGCGCTCTCTGATTTTTTCTATCTTTTCAAGAGCCTGCTCTTTTAAATGCCCCGAAACATATCGTGCCGAAAAATTAAGCCGCTCTGCAACTTCTTCCCAGGAAAGCGCCTCAATATAATAAAACCTCAAAAGGGCTCTCTGTTTCGCATTTCCTACTCGTTCTATGAGTTCAACAGCCTCTTCCAAAAGAGCCTCTTTTTTTATAATCAGCTTTTCTAATATTGCTGCGTAGTTTGATGCATCAACCATATTTTTTTCTCTTGAATTTTCAGGGGTATACATTACCCTCTCGCCGATGGGGGCAGAGGTTGTCGAACCCGCTCGTTCAACAGCGTTCTCGTATGAGATTTTTAAACCTTTTATCTCAAAGTTAATTCCTCTGATACTCATAAGCCATTCTTCAGCGTTCAACAAAACCCCCTCCTAATCAATATCATCTATTTTTATTTGCGAAAATGTAGTTGTAGTACCATCCCACCTAAGGTCAGTTGTGGTAGTCTGTCCGTCTCTGACCTTTGCTAATATCAAATTTGCCTTGCCTCTGTTATCAATTGTAGGATTATAATACTCCTCACGGTGAACAAATGCAACAACATCCGCATCCTGTTCGATATCGCCCGACTCTCTCAAATCCGTGAGCTGAGGCGGTCTGACCTTTTGTCCCTTTTCTGCTCGGGAGAGCTGCGAAAGCAGCATAACAGGGCAGTTGAGTTTACCTGCAAGAATTTTAGATTTTCTTGTGATTTCGCCTATCTCCTGTCTGCGGTCCCGCGTCCCCGTTCCCGAGGACATCAAATGCAAATGGTCGATTATAATGCAGTCAATTCTTTTGCCGCTTTCCCTTAATTGATTGTTGAGTCTTACGGCAGTTCCCAATATAGAATTTACAGTCTGATACGCTTCGTCTACTATCAGGAAATGGTCGTTGGTAAGCTTCTCAGCTTCCCAAACAATTTTTACAAGCTCTTCATCAGAGACCGATGCAGTCTTTAATCTTCCTGCTTTAACACCCGAAATATATGATATAATCCTTTTTATTATTTCTTTTCGTCCCATTTCAAGCGATATAAAAAGTATAGTTTTCTTAGCCTTAGCCATATTTACAGCCATATTGATAGCAAGTGCGGATTTTCCCATACTCGGTCTGCCGCCTAATACAT
>JAZNPN010000046.1:0-4590 GCA_045589715.1 Clostridia bacterium
TTAGATGCCATTCATTTTTTATGAATTGACAGCTTCGCTGTCATGATTTGGCGTTTCGCCATGATTTCTCGCTATCGCTCCATGAATTGAATTGCCTTTTTAATGCACGAAGTGCAATTCATGAGCCACAGGCTCAATTCATGAAATCGCAGATTTCAATTCACGCCGCAAGGCAATTCATTGAGTTTGCTTTGCAAACTCATTGTATCACAGATTATAAATAAATTCAATTACATAGTTTAAATATAGAAATGTAATTTAAAATTCAACGGATTTTTTGAAATATAAAGAAAAAATTGTATAAAAGCTATTGCAAATTTTGATAATTATGTTTATAATAATATTTATAATTATACTTTACAGGAGGTTTATCATGCCAGAATTAGTTAATTCAATCATTTCATTATTTCCAATGATTCTTATTTTTGTTGTGTTCTATTTTATGCTCATTCGTCCACAGCGTAAAAAGGAAAAAGCATTGCGCGAAATGATTGCTGCTTTAAAGGTCGGCGACGAGGTTGCTTCAATCGGCGGTATCCACGGCAAAATTTTAAGAATCAAGGACGATATCTTTGTTCTTGAAACAGGCATTGGCACTACAAAGTCATATATCTCAATTGAGCGTGCCGCTATCAGCCGTCTTATAAAGGCTTCTAAAGCTGCTGAAGATGAATCAGTTGCGCCTATCCCTGATGAAGAGACACCCGAGGCTGAATAATATTTAACTTTTAACTTTTCGTCATATTATCTCTCCGTCTTCCATATATCTTACTATATGAACAAACTATGGAGGGATTTATATGGCAAGGGATTCAGTAGCAAGTGGCGGAATTTTTGATATTCCATTTCTTTTAAAAAATACTGCTGTCTGCATTGCTCTTTCTGTCGGATTGATTTTTTTAGCATCATGTGCGGCAGTCTTCTTTAGCTTACCGGACATTGCAGTTGCTATGGTTGTTGGCGCTATCTCAGACATATGTGTCGGTATATGCGGCTTTAAGGCCGCTCGTCACTTCTTAAAGCAAGGGCTTTTATCGGGAGCGCTTACCGGAATATTCTATGTTCTGGCTGTATATCTTATAGGCGGCATAGCATTTGGAAATTTCGGATTTTCATCCTCCGCTCTGCTCTCAGCTGTAATTCGTGTTATCTGCGGAGCAATCGGCGGAATTGTCGGCGTGAATTCTCGCCGCAAGAAATACAGATAAAATTTAAATTTACATACAAAGGAGTTTTTACTATGAAAAGAATTAAGACTTTAAACAACGCTACACTTAAAAAGAGTGCTGCAAAGGGTGGCTGCGGCGAATGTCAGACTTCTTGTCAGTCAGCTTGCAAAACATCTTGCACAGTTGCTAACCAGAAGTGCGAAAAGCAGGCGTAAAACAAAATACCTGTTAATCACGGCGCCTTAGGGCGCCGATTTTGCGTATTTAAGAAAGGCTTTTTATTATGGTTCATACATTTAAAATAAAAGATAAATATATGGCTCTTGATGTAAACAGCGGTTGTGTCCATGTTCTGGACAAGCTCTGCTTTGACATAATCAATGCCCTCTGTCCTGTAGAAAATGATACCTTTGTTCCGGACAGATACCTGCCTGATGATATCATTTCTTCTTTATCTTCTGAATTTTCAAAAGACGACATACTTGACGCGTGGGAAGAGATGTACTCTCTTTACGAAAGTGACACTCTCTTTTCAAAGGACGATTATGCAGACATCGCGGTCAATATGAAAAAACGCTCGCCCGTAAAGGCGATATGTCTGCACATTTCTCACGATTGCAACCTGCGATGCAAATACTGCTTTGCAGACGAGGGGGCATATCATCGTCAGCGCGAGCTTATGAGTGCTGAAGTTGGTTGCAAGGCTATCGATTTTCTTATTGCAAATTCAGGCAAGAGAAGAAACTTAGAAGTCGACTTCTTTGGCGGCGAACCGCTTATGAATTTTGGTGCGGTAAAGGCGGTTGTAGAGCACGCAAGAGAGCAGGAAAAAATACATAACAAGAATTTCCGTTTTACCCTTACTACCAATGGCATTCTGTTAAATGATGAAATTATAGAATACCTGAACGAGAATATGTCAAATGTTGTATTAAGTCTTGACGGCACAAAGGAGACAAATGACAAAGTTCGTGTAAGAGTTGACGGAAGCGGCTCATACGACAGCATCGTTCCCAAATTCAAAAAGGTGGCTGAAACGAGAAATCAGGATAATTATTATGTAAGGGGCACATTTACCCGCTACAATCTGAATTTTGCAGATGATGTTATTCATCTGGCAGACCTTGGCTTTAAACAGACCTCTGTTGAACCTGTTGTATGCGATGGCACCCCCGATTATGCTTTAAGAGAAGAAGATTTACCCGTAATCTACTCAGAATATGAAAAATTGCTGGAAGAATACTTAAATCGCCGCAGAAACGGCAAATGGTTCAACTTCTTCCATTTTATGATTGACCTTGACCAGGGCCCGTGTGTCATAAAGCGCTTATCGGGCTGCGGTGCAGGCTGTGAATATCTTGCGGTCGCCCCAAACGGCGATATTTATCCGTGTCATCAATTTGTAGGTACGGAAAGCTATAAAATGGGTAATATAAGCGACGGAAAGCTAAACCAGACTATCCGTCAGACCTTTGAGGACTGCAATGTATATACCAAGGAAGATTGCAAAAATTGTTTTGCAAAATTTTACTGCAGCGGGGGCTGTATGGCAAATGCCTGTCTCATAAACGGCGATATTTCAAAGCCTCACGAAATAAGCTGTAAGCTCCAGCGCAAACGCGTTGAATGCAGTCTTTTTGCAAAGGCTGTTGAGGCTGAATAAAAGGAGGTTTTAAAATGAGTGAAAACATAAATCTTGTAACCTTTCAGGATATAGTCAAAAACTCTGAGATAAAAACCTATTTGGAAAAAGGCGATAAATATATAGGAACTTTAGGATATACTGACCACTCACTGCTTCACGCCCAGCGTGCGGCAAAGATTGCTCATATGATTCTGACATCCTTAAACTTTGATAAGCGAACTGCTGAACTTGCAAGAATTGCAGGGTATATGCACGATATAGGCAATGTCGTAAATCGTGTTGACCACGCTCAGAGCAGCGCCGTTATTGCCTTTAATATTCTTACAAGGCTTGGTATGTCACCAAATGAAATCGCAAAAATCGTTGCAGCAATCGGCAATCACGACGAGGGAACAGGAACGCCCGTTAACCAGATTGCAGCTGCACTTATTCTTGCGGACAAAACTGATGTAAGACGCAGCCGCGTGAGAAACCGCGACACCGCTGAATTTGACATTCACGACAGGGTAAACTACGCTGCAACTCAGGCAGATGTTTCGGTTCTTCCTAATAAAACCATTTGCCTTGATTTAAAGATTGATACCGAGATTTGTTCTCTTATGGATTATTTTGAGATATTCTCAACCAGAATGCTTATGTCAAGGCGCGCTGCTGATTTTCTTGGTGCCAAATTCAGTCTGATTATAAATGATACTAAAATTATTTAAAATTTATTAACAAATCATCAAATACGCTTGACTTAGATATCTTCAAGGGTTATAATTTAGTTTTGATAATATTTATAACTTTAAGTAAAAAATTAAATTTACATAATTAAAAGGGGCTTGCCCCATACGAAGGAGGAAACAAAGTGTCCAAAAGTATAGTTAAATTTGCGGCTATTATACTTGTAATCGCTGCACTTCTTTATGTTGGCGTATTCGGCGTCAATATTTCGGACAACATTCAAATCCCCGGTGTAAAAAACGGTGTTACCCTGGGACTTGACTTAAAAGGTGGTACTGTAATAGTTTATAAGGCTCAGACAGAAAACCCCACGGATGAAGATATGGAAACTGTTATGACCATGCTCAGAACAAGGCTTGACAATCAGGGTCTTACAGAAGCCCCAATTACCCGTCAGGGTACTGATAAGGTTCGCGTAGAGCTTCCGGATGTTCATGATGCCAAAAGTGCCGTTGAAACTCTCGGTGCTACTGCTCAGCTTCAGTTCGTTGAGAATGTAACTATGGACCCTGAAAATGCAAACAATGTAATTGTTAACCCAAGTGATGTTGTTATGGAAGGTTCGTTGGTTAAGAATGCATCTGTTCAGTATGGACAGGCATCTGAAGGAATTAGTGCAAGTTCTAACTACATTGAGCTTGAACTTACTGACGAAGGCAGAGAAAAGTTTGCAGCAGCTACAGCAAGACTTGTTGGAAGTCCTATCTACATAGTAATGGATAACACAGTTCTTTCAGCACCTACAGTTAAAACTAAAATCGACAGCAACACCTGCATAATAGAAGGCGACTTCACAGCTGAAGCAGCAAAAGCTCTTGCTGCTAACATCAAATCAGGTAAGCTTCCGTTCTCACTTGAACAGGTTGAGGTAAGGACTGTTACTGCAACACTCGGCGATGAGGCTTTAAACAATGCAATTCTTGCCGGCATCATAGGTCTTATCCTTGTAATGCTCTTTATGATTTTGATTTACAGACTTCCGGGTTTTGTTGCATCTATTGCACTTTCCGGATATCTTGCTATCGTTTTGATTATCCTTGCAAACTTCAA
>JAZNPN010000047.1:0-52394 GCA_045589715.1 Clostridia bacterium
GTATATCTTTTTTTGATATAGCGTTTATGGAATGGGTTTCCGTAATTGGCTCAAAAACGCTTTGTATTGCGTTTGATTTTGTTTGTCGAGTAATTCTGCTAATTTTATTCTGGCGTGATTAAAACAGGCAATTCCGTTTGATTCTATTTGCAATTTCACGGAATGTATGTTATACTTAAATAAAATTATTAGCGTCGATTTTTTGGCAGTTGAGCATCAGCTTTACAGAGGAGATTTTCGGATAGCATCAATAAAGCATCAAAAGGCATAAGGTTCAAAAGAGCAAGTAGCACAAACGGCGGAGCGGCGGGAACAAATTGGACGGTCTTTTTAATTTGACACGACCTCCAAAACCGCAGGTCGTGGGTTCGAATCCTACTGCCCCTGCCAATATATTTGGCTCAAACACTGGGTTTGAGCCATTTTTTATTGCCAATTTTCAAGAGCGGCAATCTTCACTTTTTTGAGCATCAATAGCAATTTTTAGTAAATTTTAATTATATTTCTGTTGACGGTGCGTGGTCTTGTGATTCAAATAAACTGTCTTTAATTCTGTTTTTGATATGCTGTAGCAAATGTTTCCCTTTAGGATAAAACTATTCATTTTCACTGTCCTTTCCTTCAAATTTACTTCATATTATCAAACCCGTTATGACAAACCTATGACAAAACAAAAAAATCATTATGCCTCGGTTTATCCAAAAGCATAATGACTTTAAAAGCAATTTATAATTATCTTTTAATTCTTCCGTTTCATCAATCTTTCTGTGACCGAAGAAACAACAAGTGTTGGTTGTATCTATCATATATCTCACCAATTGCACAATAAATTACATTTTGCTCACTCATTTTGTCTCATACATAATTTATTATACTATTGCTCACTAATATAGTCAAATGTTTACTATCAAATGCAGACACAACTGACAAATCAAGTATAATAATGTATAAGAGGTAGGTGATCTAAAATGAGTGGTGTTGTGGATTTCAAGAATCGTGATAGATTTATTCAGTTAGGTATTGCAATATCAACTATTCGTAAAATGAGAGGTTTCTCACAAGAAAAACCCGCAGAACTGGCACATGTTAGTCGTTCTCATATTAGTGCGATTGAAGCACCGGGCATTGCACATCCATTTTCTTTAGAAGTATTTTTTAATATTGCCGATGCCCTTGATATAGATCCCGCTGATTTAATCAATGCATCTGTATTTCCTGATAAAGTTCTCGGTAATAACAAAAGTTAACCCCAAAAGCCGTCTGTAGATTTATTTCTGCAGATGGCTTTTCAAAATATTACATAGCGAATAAATTTTTCAAATACACTTTCAAAAATTTGTTGTCAATGTTTCAGTATTAATTTCAAAAGACGATTGCACATTCGTTAACCGAAATGAAATCGCCTTAAGGAGAGTATATAATGAATTCATGTCAGCTTACCGCGTCAATAACTGCAATTGCTAACGCCTTGTCCAGTAAGCTTCAAAACGAAGAAGTTGAATTGCTCGCTGCCATACTTACTCAATTGGGTGATACACTGGCAACCATTGCAACGCAAAGGACGATATGCGAGGCAAATATTGAAAGATGCAAAAACTAATTTGTTGGAAATAGTGATAGATTATTGTTATTGTCACATATAGCCAAATATATCTCTTTTGCGCTGTCATAGTTTTGCTTTTTTAATTGCTTGTCAAGCCATATCAAATCAAGTCCGAGCCTTTTCAGATTTTCGTGCAGAATGCGCCCGTCCATAATAATCTCTGTGCATATTTCCGCTTTGTCCGGGAGGATATTCATATCCTCAGGAGTAAGCGGCCTTTTTTGGCTTTTTGGTAAAATTGTAATTCTGCCGTTGTATTCAAAAACAGCGGTCTCGATATCGTTTATGTTAAAATATCCCTCTTGACGGCACAGAACCATAAATTCAGAAAGCTCAAGCTTTGCTTTTTTCATATTTCCCCGGTACAATTTTCCGTTGTCCATAACAATGGTCGGGGTGCCGTTGATATATTTACGGGTTTTGGGGAATTTGCGTACAAGTATTGTAAGCCCAAACGCAATCATACCATAGATTATCATTGCAACAAGCGGCTTCCAGGGGGATTCCAATTCTGTTGCAAGTTCAGCGGCTATTGAGCCAATTGTGATGCCTGTAATATAATCAAAAAAATCGAGTTGCGCCATCTGCTTATGCCCTATTATTTTGGCAATCACAAATAATGATATGGCTGACAGTAAAGAAGTTAAAATAACTCTAACAAAGTCCAATTATAAATCACTTCCTATCTTGTGTTTATTATGGACAATGAGTTAAACATTTATTATAATAATTTTAAAAGCACTTGCTAATGCAAGTGCTTTTAAAATTATCTTAGTGCCTCGATAAGTTTATAGAGTACAGGTTCAAATTTTGCGCCGTACCAATGATTTTCGTCAGTTGCGGTGGCTTTTATGCACTCAACCGTGTAGTCTGCTGCAATGTATGCCGAGTCAAAAGCAGTCTTTTCGTTCATAAGAGCACCAACAAACGCGGATGCGTAGATATCGCCCGTTCCATGACAGCTGTTGGGCAGAAAATCGTGTTCGTAATATTGCTTTTTGCCGTTTTGCGAAACTAAAACACCCGTCTTGCCATCGCGGAACGAAACGCCCGTAAAGATGACATTTTTGCCGCCTAAGTTATGTAATTTTTCGACGATTGAATAAATGTATTCTTCGTCATACTTTTCTTTATACTCAGTATCGGTCAGAAAACACGCCTCGGTAAGGTTTGGAACTAAAAAGTCAGCCTTTTTGCATAAGTTTTTCATTTCTTCGACAAACGCTGCGTCAAACGCAGGATAAAGCTTGCCGTTATCTGCCATTGCAGGGTCGACTATTTTGATGCAGTTTTCGTTTCCGACAGAATCAAAAATATCTGCCACATATTCAATTTGCTTTGTGCTGCCCAAATATCCTGTGTATATAGCATCAAATTTTATATTCTCTTTTTGCCAATGTTCTTTAATTTTTGGTATATCTTCAGTAAGGTCGCGAAAGGTATATCCCGAAAACCCTGCTGTGTGGGTTGAAAGGACCGCGGACGGAAGAACTGCAGTTTCAATTCCGCAGGCGGAAATTATAGGCAGCGCAACCGTGAGGGAGCATTGCCCAACGCAGGATATATCCTGAATGGTAAGTATTCTTTTGTAGCTCATTTTTAAAGCCCCCCTTTACAAATATTCTCAAAATTATAACATAGTTTGAATTTGATGTCAATAAATTGCTGAGCAAATACGGGGATAGAGACCTTATCTCATCATAATTTCAGATATTATATCAAGAACCTTGTCGTGACAGCCGCCACAGCCGCTTGAACATTTGGTAACTGCCTTAATTTTTTCAAAGGCATCGGTTACATCACTAAAATTTTTATTCTTCAAAAGTTCATCGTAAATATCGCTGTAAGTTACTTTCATACAATTACAAACTATATAATTTTCCATATAAAACACTCCTTTTGCGTGATATAAATATTTTAGCATACTTAAATATAGGGTGTCAATCGATTATATTTTCCATATCAGGCGGAAGAGGGAGATTAAGTTTCATTAAATTTTTCGTGGCGGGATGATAAAATTCTGCATAGTATGCGTGCAGAAGATGCCCGCAAAATCTAGCCTTATCCTCATTGCCGTAAAGCCAATCGCCGAGCAACGGGTGGCCCATATCAGAAAAATGAACCCGTATCTGGTGAGTTCTGCCCGTTTCTAAAAATATGTCAACTAAAGAATAGACTTTGCCGGATTTTAAGACAGTATAGTAAGTCACCGCCCTTTGTCCGTCAGGTGCGACAATCCTTTTTATTATACTTTCGCTTTCTCTGCGGATTGGTTTATCTATAATGCCATTTTTATTGTAGGGGGTGCCTTCAATAATCGCCATATATTTGCGTTTAAATTTTTTTGACTTTATTTGCTCTGATAACACACCATGGGAAAATCTGTTTTTGGCGATGATGCACAAACCAGATGTATCCTTATCAATGCGATTGACCGCATGAAAGTTATAATTTTCGCCCTTTTCCCTTAAATAGTACATAACCCCGTTTGCAAGAGTGTTATCAAAATTACCTATGCTGGGGTGAACGCAGAGGTTTCTCGGCTTGTTGATTGCGATTATATAGTCGTCTTCATAAACAATATCTATATCCATTTTTGAAGAAACAATGTGGGAGGAGGCTTCGTTTTCGGAAACATCGACTGTCAATACATCGCATGGCGAAATAATATCGACACTTCTGCAAATTTTTTCGTTTATTTTAAGCCTGCCATTAAGCTTTAAAAAGGTTAAAAGGCTTGAAGATATGTTAAACTCCCGTTTGCATATGGTTTCAACAGTTTTACCATTGTCTCTGCCCGTGGCTGTGTATGTTAAAATTGCACTCATAAATTTTTCTTCCTTGTAAAGTTTACATATATTGTATATCTTTTGAGAAGAAAAATCAATATCAATTATCAGAATTGATTTCTGCGAGATCTATAATGGGCTTTTGCAGAAAATTGGCATATTGAACTGCTTTATATGCACCGCCTGTATTTCTTTCTGTGTAGCAGATTATAAGGTCTGCTCTCTCGACCATATTTTGATTTCTTATTTTCATAGCTGATTTGTAGTGAGCAATTGATGATGGCTCACAAATTTCTACTTCATCATAATAACCTAAAAAATATTTTTCGTTATTGTAAAATTCTGCGCTATAATATGGCAGAACGAGTGTTAACGAACTATTAAAATTCCCATATTGTTTTTTGGCGTGAACAATGCGTGAGGCAGCAAACCTGTCAAATTCCCCGTTTCTTCCGACCAATAACTCCAGATATTCATTATTTTTAATTAACTGCCTTAAAATATTGTCTAATGCTGCTTCGATTTTATAATTGAAGCAGAAGTCTCTGTGTCCAAAAAAGGCGCAAGTATAGGTGTGTAACATAAAATCACCTCTAAATATTATTTGATTATTTCCGTCAATAATCAAATAATAACGCCTGCAAACTAATATTGCAACGAAAATATAGCTTTTGAACAGATATTTTTTGTGGAAGTGTGGGTTATAATGCAATAAGGGGTGGTAGAAGTGGAAGAAAAAGATTTTTCTATGCGACTTGCAGTATTGAGAACTAAAAAAGGCGTTTCTGCCAGAGAAATGAGTTTAGCGATTGGTCAGAATGCAGGTTATATAAATAATATTGAGTCAGGAAAATCAATGCCATCTTTGCCCGGAATATTATATATTTGTGACTATTTAAATATTACACCAAGTGAGTTTTTTGATTTTAATTCGAGTAATCCGTCAAAGCTTAATGATATTATAAAAGATATGAAAGGGTTGACAGATAAACAGCTTGAAACAATTTCTGCTCTTGTAAAAGAACTGTTAAAACAATAGAGCATATCATATACCAACATAGCTACATTCCCTTTACACTTGCAAAGCCTTTTCAAACTTATGATTTAAATTTTATTCCTTTTGGGCAAACAAAAGTGACAAAGTCTAAATCATAAGTTCTATCATCTTTTTCAAGTCTAACAGGAATGGCTCTATGTTAAATGAAAAATAGCTTTTCGCATTTGCGAAAAGCTATTCTAATTTTCAATTTTCCATTTTCAGTTTTCAATTTTATGTTTGGAATGGCTCTATGTTCGCATTAGAGTTTTTAAATAAAAAAGACAGAGTCTAAACTCTGTCTTTTTTATTATTCTTCTTCAAAAGCGTCTTTTGAAAGACCGCAAACGGGACATACCCAGCTTTCGGGGACTTCATCCCAAGGGGTGCCGGGGGCTACTCCGTTATCAGGATCGCCAACTGCGGGATCATAAACATATCCGCAGGGACATACATACTTTGCCATAATGATACCTCCTTCTATGAAATTAAATTTTATAATACCTGATTTTAAAAATATTTTTAGTCATTGTAATCTGTCTCAAATGAAATAACCATTCCGTCGTCAGCCTTTATATCAGCGTCATATTCGGTGCGGTCTTTTCTGAAATCTACTTCATACTTCCATACGCCGTTGTCTCTGTCAAGTTCAACCTTTTCAAACACAACACCATCATCAGTTATTCCGGCCTTTTCAAGAGCTATTTCCTTGGCTCTTTCTTCACCGATAAATTGAGAAGTGTCAGGCAGGTTCTGAACGGATGGTGCCTGAGTTAAGCGACATCCCGTCAGCAACGCTACTGACAAAATAATTGCACTCATAGTTAAAAATGTCTTTTTCACACATATCCCCCCTTGGGTTTATATTAAAGAACAAGTGACGGTGCGCTGTAAACCCTTGCGGCAAATTCAGCATACAATGAATAAAGGCCCTTAGAGTCATTGACGGAAAGCTTCATTTTCTTTATCATATCATCTGCGGCCTGAATCATATAGCGGTTTGCAAAGCTGTCAAGTCCTCGTTCCTCATAGTATATGGAAAAATCAAGATATAAATACACAGAATAAAGTTCTTTGTCAATTTAATTGTCGATACTTACCATTCTGTAGCCGACATTTGTATGTGTACGGATGTATTCTTCGTTGTTTCCTGTCCTGAGTTTTTTTCTAAGCGATGCCATAAATGTCCTCAGCGTCATGATATTGTTGTTCCAGCCGCTGCCCCAGATTTGGTTTGTGATATATGTGTGAGTTAAAACCTTACCTATATTCTGAGCGAGCATACACAAAAGTTTATACTCAATAGGAGTAAGATGTATTTCCTCGTTTTTGATATAAACACAGTTTGAAGTATAGTCTATTTTTAAATCGCCGTTTTTGAATACAGGTGAGAATTCAAAGCTGCGCTCGGCATTGCGTCTGCGCTTTACAGCTCTCAGTCTTGCGAGCAGTTCTTCAACAGAAAATGGTTTTATTATGTAGTCGTCAGCCCCGCTGTCAAGCGCTATTACCTTGTCGTGATCCTCTTTT
This sequence comes from Clostridia bacterium, assembly GCA_045589715.1. Taxonomy (GTDB): domain Bacteria; phylum Bacillota; class Clostridia; order Monoglobales; family Monoglobaceae; genus UMGS1820. Next base: position 6,959 of record JAZNPN010000047.1, read on the forward strand.
CTGTTGCTGACAACAACAATCGGGACATCCGACCAGGAACGGATTTTTCGTATAACTTCTGTTCCGTCTATATCGGGGAGATTGAGCTCTAAAAGAACTATGCCGGGATTATTTGATAAAGCCAGCAGAATGGTATTTTCGCCACTATTTGCAGTGATACATTTGTAATCATGGTTCTTTAGTGTAACGCTGATAAGGTTGCGCATTCTCTCATCGCCGTCTGCTACCAAAATTAAATCATTGTCCATTCTGTATCACTCCCCTTCAAATAACAAAAAGTCCCACTTGTATCATCACAAGTAAGACTCCGTTATAGGCTATAAGGTATTTATGAAAATGTTATCATAACGAATGTATTAAAAGCCATTTTCGTTATCCCCTGTGTATTTTCTAAATATTATACACTTATTGCTTTGCCGTGTCAATGTTTTTAAGCATATTTTGATATCAGTATGCTTTAGGTAAGCATCAGGGATTTTATAATCTTCTTGGGGTTGATTGTGCATAAGACTAATTATTTTCCAGTATTGTTTTGCTTCCCCGCTCTAATGAAACTATACCCGTGCGGCATATTTCCAGAATAGTAAATTCCTGCATCAGGCTAATGAAGGCATCAATTCGTTTAGAATCCCCTGCAATTCTCATAATTACTGAATCATGCGTATAGTCGATAGTTTCTGCCTTGAAGGCATCAGCTGCAGTCCGTATATCTTCACGGGTAGAGGAATCGTTTTTAACTTTTATAAGCATAAGCTCGCAGTTTACAGATTCATCACGGGTAAGCTCTTTTACCTTGCATACATCGGGGAGTTTGCAAAGCTGAGTTATCATCTGGTGATGGAATTCAGGCTCCCCGTTATATGTGACAGTTATACGGGAATACTTATCCGATTCAGTTTCACTTACTGTCAGAGAATTGATGTTAAATTGTCTGCGCCTGAACATACTTGTAACTCTGTTGAGCACACCAAATTCATTTTTAACAAGAACTGCTATTGTATATGTTTGCACCTCATTCACCCACCTTTGTGATAATATCGTCCATACTGCCGCCCGGCGGAAGCATAGGAAGAACAAATTCGTCTTTATCTATGCTGCAATCAATCAGAAATGGTCCGTCATACGAAAATGCCTTTTTAAATGCGGCATCAAGTTCTTCTAAAGTATCAACCTTTATGCCGTCTGCTCCAAAGGCTTTTGAAAGCGCGACAAAATCTGTTTTTCTGTCAAGAATGGTGTTTGAATAGTGTTTGTCAAAAAATAATGTTTGCCATTGGCGAACCATTCCTAAAACGCCGTTGTTAAAAAGCAGAATTACAATGGGAGTTTTATTTGAAACAGCTGTAGCAAGTTCGTTTAAGCACATACCAAAACTTCCGTCGCCTGTAACTAACACGGTTCTTTTTCCGGTTCCCATCTGAGCGCCGATTGCGGCACCCAAGCCAAAGCCCATGGTTCCAAGACCCCCGCTTGAAACAAATCTGCGGGTGCGTGAAAAAGCTGCATATTGTGCGGTCCACATCTGATGCTGTCCTACATCTGTAGCAATCGGAGTATCCTCATCAAGATAAGAATTAAGCATGGTGATTACTGCGCGCGGGGTCATACCCTCTCTTGAATCTAAGGTTTGCTCCTCGGTTTTCCTGTATTTTTTAATTTTGTTTGCCCATTCGGGGTGGCTTTTTTTATCAAGATGTTCAATCAGCTTTTGCAGGGTAAGTTTTACATCGCCCTTGAGTGAATGTGCGGGTTTTACATTTTTGGAAAGTTCTGACCCGTCAACATCAATATGTATGATGCTTGATGCCCTTGCAAACTTTTCTTTATTTCCGGTTACACGGTCGTTAAACCTTACACCCAGAGAAATGATGCAGTCTGAATGATTCATTGCAACTGTTGATGCGTAGTGCCCGTGCATGCCCTGCATTCCCAGAAATCTCGGATGGCAGGTTGCAATACCCGATATGCCCATAAGTGAGCAACCGATAGGGGCATCAATTAAATCGGCAAGTTTCATAATTTCTTCTTCGGCACCTGCCGTTATTGCACCGCCCCCAAAGTATATGAATGGACGCCTCGATTCGTTGATACATTTAACCACCGCACTTATATCATTGCAGGCGAATTTTTCGTATGATTCAACAGGTTCTTGCGGAGTATATTCGCATTCTGCCATTTGAACATCTTTGGGTACATCAATAAGAACGGGTCCGGGTCTGCCTGACTTTGCGAGCCTGAACGCCTCTCTTATCGTATCGGCTAAATCTTCGACACAGCCTACCAAGTAATTATGCTTGGTTATCGGCAGCGTAATTCCGGTTATGTCAATCTCCTGAAAGCTGTCTGTGCCGAGTTGATTATTTGGTACATTTCCGCAGATTGCGACAATGGGAATGGAATCAAGAAATGCGTTTGCAATGCCTGTAACCAGATTTGTTGCACCCGGCCCTGAGGTTGAAATTACGACCCCTACCCTGCCTGTAACTCTTGCGTATCCGTCCGCGGCGTGAACAGCACCTTGTTCGTGTGCTGAGAGAATGTGCTTTATCTCGCTTTCGTATTTATAGAGAGAATCGTAAACATTGAGGATTTGTCCCCCGGGGTAACCGAAAACTGTATCGGTGTTCTGCTCAATCAATGTTCGTACAATTATATCTGCGCCCGTCAACTTCATAGTTCTATACCTCCAAAGCCGCATCAATTTCCACAAGTGTGTTTTAAGCAATTCTGTTACTGCCCGACAGTTTCCTGTGGATTTTGATGCAGAGTATCTTTCGTATACTGCCTATATAATCATATATTTTATCATCCCTTACATAAATATTGTATAAAGATCATAGTGTAAATATAAATATTATATAAAGATTTGCAATGGATGTGTTGATAAATGCTTTTATTGGAGCAGTTTTCATTATAAGCAAACAAAAAGGGTTGAGATTTTCTCAACCCTTTAGGATTTAATTTTTATCCAATTTATATTAAATAATGGATTACTTGTTCAATTTTTCCAAGTCGTTTTTACGGATTTCAACTCGTCTTACTTTACCGCTGATTGTCTTAGGAAGTTCATCCACAAACTCAACAATTCTTGGGTATTTATAAGGAGCGGTATGTGTTTTTACATATTCCTGAATTCCCTTTTTGAGTTCGTCGGTGCCGTCAGTTCCTTTTACAAGAACAATGGTAGCTTTTACAATCTGACCGCGAACTTCATCGGGAACAGGGGTAATTGCACATTCTAAAACATAAGGAAGCTCCATGATAACGCTTTCGATTTCAAAAGGTCCGATGCGGTAGCCTGATGATTTGATAACATCATCGATTCTGCCGACATACCAGAGATATCCATCTTCGTCCATTGTTGCCTGATCGCCTGTATGATAATATCCGTCATGCCATACCTCGTTTGTTTTTTCTTCATCAAGGTAATATCCGATAAAGAGTCCGCAAGGAACATTATCCTTTACACGGATACAGATTTCACCCGTATCACCTGTTTTACATTCGTTGCCATCTGGGTCTAAGACAGCTACATCATAGAGAGGACTTGGTCTTCCCATTGAACCGATTTTCGGTGTAGAGCCGACAAAGTTTGCGATAGAAAGTGTTGTTTCTGTCTGACCGAAACCTTCCATAATAGTAAGGCCTGTTGCTTTTTTAAACTGATTGAATACCTCAGGGTTTAGTGCTTCGCCTGCTGTTGTTGCGTGCTCGATAGAAGATAAGTCATACTTTGACAAATCTTCTTTGATGAAGAAACGATACATTGTAGGCGGTGCGCAGAATGTTGTGATGTTATACTTTGCAAACATTGGAAGTATATCTTCTGAATGGAATCTGTCAAAGTCATAGGTGAATACACCCGCTTCACAAAGCCACTGACCATAGAGTTTACCCCAAAGAGCCTTACCCCAGCCTGTGTCAGAAATTGTAAAATGAAGTCCGTCACGATTTACATTGTGCCAATGCTTTGCAGTGGGATAATGACCGAGAGCATATTTGTATGAATGAGTTGCAATTCTCGGATATCCGGTTGTGCCTGATGTAAAGAGCATAAGCATCGGGTCATTTCCGCAAGGAGTGTCTTCGCGTCTGAAATAGTGTGTGCTGAAGCGTTCCATTTCAACATTGAAATCGTTCCAACCATCTTTGCTTCCGCCGACTAACACCTTGATCATTTCGGGGAATCCGGCAGCTGCTTTTTCAGCTTCATCTGATACATCCCCATCTGCGGTACATACAATTGCTTTTACTTTAGCTGCTTTAAATCTATATTCAAAGTCGTGTTCTACAAGCTGATTTGTTGCAGGGATTGCGATAGCACCGATTTTATGAAGCGCAAGCATTGAGAACCAGAACTGATAGTGTCTCTTTAATACAAGCATCACGGTATCACCCTTTTTGATGCCAAGTGATTCAAAGTAGTTTGCAGTTTTTGCAGAATACTTTTTCATATCGCTGAAAGTGAATTTTCTGTCTGTCTTATCATTTGCAACCCACATCATAGCAAGTTTATCGGGATTCTTTTCAGCAATTGCATCTACGCAGTCAAATGCAAAGTTGAATGTATCTGCGTTCTTAAATTTGATACCGCTAAATACGCCGTTTTCATCATATGATGATTCGATGAATTTATCTGCAACAGTTTCAGATTTTGCTTTTTGTGCAGCAACTTTTGCGGCAATCATTGGAGCTTCAGGATATTCTTCGCTTACATTTCCATCCTGCGGATTGAGTACTACTGCATGAAATTCGCATCCGCCCTCTGATGCCGCAATCATACCATGAGGAATGATGCTGTTGTAGAAAATAGAGTCTCCTTCGTGAAGGATATCTATATGATTTCCAACCTGAACTTTAAGTGAACCTTTAACGATGACATCAAATTCCTGCCCATTGTGTGAGTTTAATTTAATTGGTTGATTTTGTTCCTCTTCAAGATAAGGAAATTTAACGAGAAAAGGCTCGGCAAGTTTTTCTTTGAACTTAGGAGCAAGGTTGTCATACTCTACGCCGTGTTTCTTTAATATTTTAAGACCTTCGCCCTTTCTTGTGATGGCAAAGGAGGTAAGGGTTGTGCTTGTTCCTTCCAGCAAATCAACAACTTCAACGCCGCAAGCCTTTGCACATTTATAGATGAAAGTAAAACTAAAATCTGTTTCACCTTCTTCTAAAACTTTGTAATCTTCTGCGGTTACACCCGTGAGTTTTGCAAGTTCTTCCTGCGTATAACCTTTTGCTTCGCGCAGATCTTTGATTCTGCCCGCTACTTCTTTCAAACTGTAATCCATTGTTTTTGTCCCCTTTCATTTTTGACAAATTTGATATTGGTTACGAATCTGAATAAAACAAAAAACCCGTCTCAAAATAATCTTTTGAGACGAGTTATAACAACCCGCGGTACCACTCAAATTACGGTAAAGTATTCCGTCACTTAGTGAGCTCTAACAAGCCCTTTGCCTTTACGCAGCATTACGGAAGGAGTCTACTTGCATTTTGCTTTCGGTCCTCCAACTCAGAGGTGATAAGTCATTGGAAAGCTCTGCCATTGCCTCGCACCATCCGGCAACTCTCTCAAGGCTTCACAATCCGACCGTCCTCGTCACAGTCGTTCTTTGTGATATTCAAATTTTTAAACACATTATACTCTGCAAAGTTAACTTTGTCAAGTATTTTTTGAAAAATTATTTCCTGTAAAAGCTATTTTGAGAATATATTATCAATCTTAATAGAAAATTACACATTTGTTCAGGTTTAAACTGTTTTGTATTTTACAAGATTAAAAAGTGCATAAAATAAGGGCTGAGCAAAAGCTCAGCCCTTTAATATCAATTTTTATTAACCAAAATATCTCTTGAGAAGTCCCTCAAATGCCTTGCCGTGTCGGGCTTCGTCACAGAAATCCAACCACAAAGCCTTTATTTATGCGGGTTTGCGAGCTTTCGGTACTAAATTTGCCCACCGTTTGCCCACAAGAATTTTTTGCCCACAGATTGTCGTTGCATCTGTTTTATGATCTTATTATAGCACATTTTGTAGAATTTTGCAAGTTTTTCAATCAAACATGTACAGCAAATGGGAAATAAGGACCGCTACGAGGTTTTTCAATTTGAGGATGTTGAGTGCCGCCACTTCTGCGTTGTGTCATAATTGCAGCAGCATCGTGCACTTCAACAATGCTTGTACATTTATCAGCACCACTTTCTTTTGCGAACTCTTTAGCACATTTTAGAAGGGAATAGCTATAATATCCTCCATGACGACTATCGTCTCCAGCGGTTTCATTTAAGTCACATGCATATGTAACAACTATTCCATTGGGGCACTTGCTTAAAGCTACATCGTAATGTATCCTTGCGACCATTTTATCCGAACTGCTTTTTTCAAGCAATGCATACCTATTTTCTATTTCACTAGCATATAATTCATCTTCAATGACTCTACAGCAGTCTATAATTATTGTTCGTTTTTTTGCCCCATCCCTCAAGGATTCCACTTTGTACTCACAGCCTTTTTTTAGTTCTATAATTGTATCGTCTTCTGTAGCACTTCCATGTCCGCAAAATACTATTAGAGTATAATCAATATTTTCCATAAGTTTAAGTCTTATATCCAATAAAAATGGGTCTGGTCTTTCAATGCATAGGATTTCATTTTCATCCCAACCACCGCCAACAGCTGACATTAAAAAATTTTTATAGTTGACTACATCTTTTTTTACACCCTCACAGTAATTTTCTGCACCGAGTTCTCCTGGATTAGATATTATCAATGCTTTCCTTGTCATTACAACACTCCTCCTTATTTTCACTATTTTCAAAACGACTTATTATTGATGGGATCAATCGTTCGCTAAATCCTGCAACAATGCATATCAAAATCAAGCAAAAGACTTCATTATATTCAGATTTGAAATTCCCAAATATGATATCCAACTTATACAAGTAAATTGCTATAAAACCGCTTATTACACTTGCAAACATACGAGAAAATATCTCCAAAAAATTTAGCATTCTTCCAGATTCACAGTCGTAGCAGACTTTTCCGCTTTTTTGAATAATTGAAAGCGTGGCTCCAACTGTCCCTAAAAGCGAAAATCCCAAAACGCCAAGTGTATTTTGACTGATTCTTAAACAACTTACTATCTTATCAGAATAGTATCTACCAACGCAGCAAAGCAAGAATATCGTACCTAGAATAATGAAACAATAACTCAATTGCCATTTTCTTGTTATCTCACAATTTCGATCTTTCAGATATTTTTCAAGCAGTATAATTTGTTTGTCGGCTTCAATATACTCACCCTCTAATATCAAAACAATGGTTTCCGCTAACATATAATTAAATTCTCTGTGTTTTGTTTTGGACAAATAACGCACAATAGGTTGGTGCTGCAACACTCCTATTCTAGATATATAACCGTACATACAAGTATTTTCTTTATGTGTATCCTTATACTTGTCTGTCGTTTCCCAGTCAAACTCATTATTGCAATCTAACCAAACTATATAGTTATCTTCATTATGCCTTACTAAACAATTTACGTTATCAACCGATATATCTTGAAAATTCTTTATAATTTTTTCTAATTCTGACCTTTGAGCTTTGTTCTTCCATGAAATATGTAGATTTAATATATTCATACCTTATCACCTACGCTTTACTTTTCTTTAGTAACACCCTTAAACGGTGTGCCATCCTGTTTAACATCCATAAATCTGCCGGTGTCAGAATCACGCTTAACCCACTGACTCGTTTTAGGATTATATGTCTGTGTTCTGTTTTTAACAGCTCCAATTCTTCTGTTATCACCTGTTGGTGCATTTTTTGCCATAGTTTTTCACCTCTTTTCTCTATTCGTTGTCAAATTCAATTTCTTCTTCAGCAATGTTGTAAATATCAATTCTGTTCTCAACATTAACTGGAGTAACAAGCCAGTTTTTGAGAAAGCATTGTTTTATAAACTCATCTATACGGTTAACGCCATTGATTTCTTTAAGTGTTATTACAACACCAAAATTCAATCCTTCCCCGTATTTTTCTTCAAGGCGTTCAGTTGTTTTTATGCTCAATCCCCACAGTTTAGTTTCATAAACTTTTTTAGGTCTTGTGACTTTTTTTGGATACTCAACAATGTGTTTAACATTATCCCATTTTCTAAAAAACAAACGGGCATTACCTTCGTATATGTAACTTCCATCTTCGCCTTGCTTATTATCGTTTATAGTTTTTACAGTTTTACCATCCAATCTACCGAAATGCAAATCAAGTTCAGTATTTGTATAATCCACGCCCTGATTTCTTGAGCAGACCGGGAAATAGCATAATGTAGCTTTTGCAATATATGGATACATATCTTTGCTTATTGGCACAGGCAAACTGTAGTTATAGGTGTTGTATTTTTCGGACACGCCGGAAATTACAAATCGGATTTCATCATCCTGAGATTTTATAATATCTTCTATCTTAATTGGCACAACACCGTAGCCAATATATTTTGAGGGTTCTTCTTGCTTTTTCCAACTGGCAGCAGAATCTACAATTAAAGCTTTCGCTACTTCTCTGCTTAATCCAAGCACGTCAATAAGGTAAGACATTTTTCTCGCAATCCAAGGTGCAGCAAAAGATGTCCCCGCAACAATTTGTCCGCCTGTTTCACAACATACTTTGATAGGATTATTCCTATCTCCACCATAATAACTTACATCAGGCTTGTTGAAGAATGATAAGACCGGACCTTTTCTTGAATATGATGCAGGTTTGTTGTTGTAATCAACCGAATTAACTACCAAGGAGTTTATGGAGTCCGCAGGAGAACCAATATATTTTTCCTCACCGTCATCATTACGTTTGTTTGTGCCTGCAATGATAAATATAACATCATTTTCACTTTGTATTTTATCAAGGATTGCAGCTTCGGGTGAAATAAAGTTTGGATGTATTTCTTTATCTGACCCCAAAGATAAATTCCACACTTTTATGTCTCTGTTCGCTTTTACGATTTCGTCTATGGTGCGTAATATAGTAAATGAATTGAAATGTCCGCTTGTTGCAACACCAAAGTGTCTAACTTTAAATCTACCACAACCATCATCAAGTTCAGGATTAATTGTGGGACCATCTACTATGATTGACGATACTGATGTTCCGTGAAAGTAATCTTTTTGTTCAAGTTCGATCTCGTCAGGAATCTTTTTTTCAAACTTAACCCATTCTGTAAAATATACATCTTCCCAAAACATCGTATCAATAACACCTATGGTTGGTTCATTTTTAGGAGAAGGAATTGTAACTAAATCCTCAGACGGTCCTAACAACAATTCTTTTGAAAGTTTAGATATATCAGTAGTTGCCATCGCAATCAAATATGACGCTCTGCTTTGCAGGATCCCCAGTTGGTCCGGAGTGAGAAGCAATGTTGTTTCATCATATATTCTGCTCGGTAGTACATTGATACCAACCTTTTCTAACACAGTTTTTGTGTTATCGGTTTTATAGATTGTGATTATGGTGTCTGTTTTAAAATCTGTATCCTCTTGGCTTATGAAGAATTTTTCTACATAATGACAATCTACAATTATTTCTAAAAATGCAGTTTTAGCAATTCCCACAGGTTTAAAGTCAATGGTTTTTTCATTGATTTTTTTTACAATTTCTGCCGAGATAACACCGTCAAACGTATTTTCTACAATTCCTATAGAAGACGACAATTTTTTAATAGACTCCTCCAGAATTATTAAGGGAACGTAATGGGTAATAATGTGTTTTCTCGCTATTATATTTTCAGGAGTTGTTACATCTGCAAATTTTGCTCCTACAACTGAACTGTTAGCAGTTACACTACCTTTGGATAAAAAACCTGAAATTCTGCGGCTTTTAGCAATTACATCTATATACTGCACACTAATCAGAGCACCGGTAATTACTTTTTCTTTGCTCCAATAGTCTCTAAGTATCAACAAGTCCTCCAGCAACTTTTTCATATGTTGCACGGATACTTTTGTGTTTGCCGGCAAGCTTGGCGGACCTGGTCTTGAATTTCTATTTTCTTGTTGAAATGTACCTTTTAAGTTTAACAAATCATTCATGTATTTACTCCTTCAATTCTCGTGAAACTTGACTCTTTGAAACCCCTGTAAGAATTTCAATTTCCCTCACAGTAAAACCGTGCTCTTGCATAGCTTTTAAGTCCATTCCTAAATTAGAGTCAACAGATGCATACAATCTTTTTAGATAATCAAACTCATCATTCGGGCTACCAAAAGCAATACACGTTTTCAAGAGATTCTTTAATTCACCCGGATAAGGTATGGGGGACATAAGATTTAATATTTTCTTAAGTAGTCGCGTATTTTTACTTGCAAATTTAAATTTGCTGAGCAATCCATTAATAATAGTTTCAGCAACTTCCATCAAATCTTCTTGGGTGTATCTGTTAAAGTTAATAATGGCATCAAATCTTCGAGACAAAGCTTTATCGAACGAATCATAAAGATTTGTTGTTGCTATTAAAACAACTGTATCATTTAAATTGTCAAGACCTTTCAATACAGCTGACGTAGCTCTTCCCATTTCCCTTAAATCATTGGAATTCATTCTATCAAGAGCAATAGCATCAATTTCATCAAAAAGCACAATTGCTCTTTCGGGGAATGGGAGTTTTGCAATTTCGTTAAATAGAGCTGCAACATTTTTGGAAGTTTGACCCAACTTACTATCAACAACAGAATCAAAATCCACAATAAATAATTCTCTTTCTAAGATTCTAGCAACCTGTTTTACAGTCTCCGTTTTACCGGTTCCAGGTGCACCTTCAAAAAGAAACTTATTTATTCCGGCGTTGTGACTTACAGCGTTAACAACACCAACAATGTCATCTTTAATAACTTCAGGCAAAGGGAGAGGGTCTTGGTTCAAATGAACCTTTTGAAGAAAATTAAGGTTTTCTTCATTCATCTGTGGAACAAAAGTGTTAGCATTTGACATTAACGCCATTATATATTCCGACAACTGATAATCACCTGATTTATCAAAATCGCTAGCTATTTCATATGCTTCTGTTCTAAAACCCGCATCATTATTTTCGGAGTAATATTTTATGAGATTTATAACGTTTTTCTTTTTCATTGTATTACCTCCATTTACAAACATTAATTCATTGTATTTGTATTATAACACGCCTGGGACAAAAAGTCAAGTGTTTGGGACACAAATTTAAAATTTGTTATCAAATTGTAATAGTTTTTCATCAATCGCCATTCTCGCCATATCTGCCATATGTCTTGTTATATGTGTATAATACTTCAATGTAAATTCAAGTTTTGAGTGACCCAACATTTCCTGCACATATCTTGGACTTATACCGCTTTCGGCTAATATGGTTGCGTATGTATGGCGAAGGTTATGAAACTTAAATGGGATATGCAAATCATCTCTTATTATTCTTGCCAAAAATTTAATGCTGTTATGTGTCAGCATTTCACCATTTTCTTTTACATGATATATTTTTTAGTTTTAAGTAGACAAAACACCATGATCTGTATTGAAATAGCAGCGCACTTATGATATACTGAAGGCATAAAAGCGGTTTGAATATAAACATGGAGGGAGAAAATACAAAAATGAGCATCAAAGAAATATGCGATATACTGCGGGCGGAATTATATAACAACGGTTTTGAATATGGCTTTATTGTTGAAGGTAAAAAATACAAGCCAAACATGGATAAGGGTTTTGACAATGAATACGATCATCTTTCTAAAACGATTTACACAGTTCAAGATCCGTCTGTCACGCTAAAAGAAAAAATCGGGACCTGTGTAGATACTGTCGTAGTAATGAAATCAATTCTTGATAATCTAAGTGTTTCAAATAAAATATGGTTAATATATAACAAGAAGAAAAACAAAGTACATACAATGCTTACATTTGTTGCGGATAGTAAAGCAGTATATTTAGAGCTTACTCCGCAATCATCTAAATCGTGGTATGGACAAGAAATGATTTATTCAAGCGAACAGGAATTTTTGCAAGCGTATAAAAAGAACGATTATGATATTTCTAATGTGACAAATTTGATTCAAGTGGGAAGGCAACCTTACTTTTTATTGCATAAATTAAACTAACAAATCCAAATATATGGAAAAGACAAGGAGCAAAGGCTCAAAGCCTTTGCTCCTGTTGGTTTTTGTATCTTACTTAAAGTATCTCTTTAAAAGACCTTCGAAAGCTTTGCCGTGTCGGGCTTCGTCACGAGCCATTTCGTGAACTGTGTCATGGATTGCGTCAAGGTTTGCTTCCTTTGCGCGCTTTGCAAGGTCAAACTTGCCTGCAGTTGCGCCGTTTTCAGCGTCAACTCTCATTTCGAGATTTTTCTTTGTTGAATCCGTTACAACTTCGCCTAAAAGCTCTGCAAATTTTGCAGCGTGCTCTGCTTCTTCATAAGCTGCCTTTTCCCAATAGAGACCGATTTCGGGATAGCCCTCGCGGTGTGCAACTCTTGCCATTGCGAGATACATACCAACCTCTGTGCATTCGCCTTCAAAGTTTGCACGAAGATCCATTAAAATATCCTCAGAAACACCTTTAGCTACGCCTATAACATGCTCTGCCGCCCATGATTTTTCACCGCTCTGCTCACTGAACTTTGAAGCGGGAACGCCGCACTGTGGGCACTTTTCGGGAGCAGCATCTCCTTCGTGAACATATCCGCATACCTGACATACAAATTTTTTCATAATAAAATCCTCCTAAAATTAAATAAATTATTTACCTTTGCATTTAGAGCATGTTCCGTAAAACATAACCCGATGATAATCAACCTCAATATCTGAACTTTTAATTACCCTCTGGTCAAGACCATCAAGATAATCAATATCAATGTCATAAACACCGCCGCAGTTCTTGCAATAGAGGTGGTAGTGAGGTTTGATGCAAGCATCATAGTGTTCTGTGCCGTCGCCGACGGCAAGTTTTAAAATGTCGCCCTCATCGCTTAAGACTGCAAGATTGCGATACACTGTACCAAGACTTATGTTCGGAATCTCCTCCCTGACCTTATCGTAAATCCAATTGGCTGTGGGGTGGGAGGAAGTGCCTGACAGCACACGCATAATGCAGTCCCGCTGTTTACTATATCTTTTTACGGGAGTACTTGCCATAATAACCTCCTAAACAGTAATAGTAATGATTACTATTTAAGTATAGCACATATTTTTTATTTGTCAATGGGTTTTTAAAAAATTTTTTCAAAAAATTTTTTGCATAAAAAACACGGACAAGCAAATGCTTGTCCGTGCAAGGTTATGAATAAACTTATTTGTTGATGAGGTCCTTAAGAGCCTTACCAGCCTTGAATGTAGGAACCTTAGCAGCAGCGATCTTCATCTCAGCGCCTGTCTGAGGATTTCTGCCTGTTCTTGCAGCTCTTGCTCTAACTTCGAAGCTACCGAAACCAACGAGCTGAACCTTGTCACCCTTCTTGAGTGCGCCCTGAACTGCGCCTACGAATGCGCTAAGTGCAGCTTCTGCATCTTTCTTAGAAAGGTTAGCGTTTTCAGCGATTGCTGAAATTAATTCCTGTTTGTTCATTTTGAAAATCTCCTTTTTAAATTTAAAAATTACATTTATGAACTCATTTTACTATAAAAGTCTGAAAAATGCTACATATTTTTGAAAAATGTTATAAATTCGTGCATTTGCACAATTTCAAACAATACGATATAGTCAAAATGCTGATAAAACTCTCTGTTTTAGAGGGTTTACCAGCATTTTTTCTTAATCTTCGGGGTTGTTCATACGCATCTCATTGAATTCCTGACGGGTAATGAGAACCTGACGGGGTTTTGTTCCCTCATATGGTCCTATAATTTTAAACTGCTCCATCTGGTCAATAAGCCTTGCTGCCCTTTGATAGCCTATCTTAAATTTACGCTGGAACATAGCAACTGATGCCTGTCCATTTTCAAGTATAAGTTCAACTGCTTCATAAAACAGCTTGTCCTTTGCAGTTTCGTCTCTCTCATCGTCGTCAAAATCATCCTGTGCGTCAAGATTTGCAGAAACTTGTTCGCGCTCACGCTCAATGTTTTCGATAATTGTTTCATCGTATTCGGCTTCGTACTGACTCTTTATGTAGTCAATGATTGCTTCGATTTCGCGGTCTGATACGAAGTTACCCTGTATACGGATTGGTTTTGATGAACCTCTTGGACTATATAGCATATCTCCTTTGCCCAGAAGCTTTTCTGCGCCGTTTGTGTCAAGAATTGTACGGCTGTCTACATTTGATGTAACTGCAAATGCAATACGGGTTGGGATATTGTTTTTGATAACGCCCGTAACGACATTGACAGAGGGTCTCTGTGTTGCGATAATAAGATACATTCCCGCAGCTCTTGCAAGGGCGGCAAGACTGTTTATTGCGCCCTCAACCTCAGCTTTTGCTGCAAGCATAAGGTCTGCAAGCTCGTCGATAATGATTATAATTTCAGGAAGTTTTGAGTCAGGCTCACCTATCTCATCCATAAGTTTGTTATAACCTTTTAAGTTTCTGACCTTATTATCTTTTAAAAGAGCGTAGCGGTTTTTCATTTCACCAACCGCCCAGTTAAGTGCGCCCGCTGCGTGTTTAGGGTCTGTTACAACAGGGATGAGCAGGTGTGGAATTCCGTTATAAACGCCAAGTTCAACCATTTTGGGGTCAATCATTATCATTTTTATCTCGTCAGGGCGTGCTTTAAAGAGAATGCTTGTAATAAGCGAGTTTATACACACACTTTTACCTGAACCTGTGGCACCTGCTATAAGTCCGTGAGGAAAGTCCGCAATATCTGCAACAACACAGTTGCCGCTGATATCTTTTCCAAGCGCAAAGGCAGTTTTTGACTTAAAGTTCTTAAACTTGGGGCTTGAAATGACTTCGCGGATGGGAACTGCCGCCGATGATTGATTAGGTATTTCTATGCCGATTACAGATTTGCCGGGAACGGGTTCGATTCTGACACCTGTTGCGGCAAGGCTTAAAGCAATGTCATCTGCAAGGTTTGTTATTTTTGAAACCTTAACACCAAATCCGGGCTGAAGCTCGAAACGGGTAACAGACGGTCCCTGAGTTATATCTATAATAGATGCGTCTACCTTAAAACTTCTTAAGGTATCAAGCAGGCGGTTTGCCTTGTCTTCAAGTTCGGATTTTACCTCATCGCGGGTTTTTGCCATAGGTTTTGGCATTTCCAGAAGGTCAATTGTCGGCAGATGATATTGAATAACCTTCGGTTTTTCTTCCTCAATCTGATTTTTAATTTGTGTCTCAGGGAGATTTTCCTCTGCATTGTCAAGCGCCATTCTTCTGCCCGTCAATACCGCGCGGTCGAGCGGAATGCCTGCATCCACCGCTTTTTGTGTAAGGGGGTCGAATACATCTTCAAGCTTTGCCTCTGACGGTGGCTCGTAGTCAGTGCCCTCCTCGTTCTCTACCGGAGTATTGAGATTGCCATTTTCATCGGGAAGATTGGTTAAAATTCCTGTTTTTGAATTATCGATAGAAAATGGCAGGTCAAGGTCAATGTCCTCGTTTTCGGGCAGAACATCAGGTTCTTCATCTTTAAAACGAAATCTTTTCGGGGTATCTTTAATAACTTCTTCTCCTTCAAAGTACTCGTCGAAGAATTCGCCCTTTCTTTTGTGTCTTTTAAGTTTTTCCTTTACAGCATCACTCTGAGTCGAATGAGGCGGGAGGTTGAACTCTATCTCAGAATCTGCCACATCGTGATAATCCTTTGAGTGGCGCCTGAATAATCCTAAAAATGAGCGGAACATTTTTTCAAGAGATACACCTGTTAAAAGTATTATCAATATAAGCTCAGTTGCAAGGGTTAAAACCCATGTTATACCCGGACCTATAAGAGATAACAGGATTGCACAGATGCCGCCCCCGATAACACCTCCGCCTGTGCCGCTGATGCCGCTGTTCCAAAGCTCGGCAACAGCTGCAAAAAGACTGGTTGCCTGAAGCTCGGCATTTCCTGTAAACAAAGGGGTAATAACAGAGGTTGTTATAATCAGGAGCACCAAAAGAGTATACCGAAAAGAGTTTTTATCTCCAATTTTATCGGCAAAGGTGTATATACCCGTCATTATAAGAAATATACAACTTACCGCGCTTGATACACCAAGCAGGCCGTAACAGGCTTTGTGTATAAACGAGCCAATAACGCCTGTTGATTCCAGCAGAAAGGCAAATCCCAGAGATATTCCAAGAGCGATTAAAATGATGCCCTTTATTTCATTGGAAATGGTTTTGCCTGATTTTTTATTGGAAGACGCTGTTTTCGTCTTTGAAGCTGATGCCTTGCGCTTTGAAGAAGTTTTTGTTATCTTTTTGTTCTTCTGTGGCATAATAGTTCTCCTTGTATATTTAATAATAGATATAAAAATCCTAAATATACCACCATTGTACCACATTATCCTATTCAAAAATATTAAATTTGTGTATCATTTTAATTATTTAAGAAAAAGCCGAGACTTTTTACAAACATTTGCAGGATGCTTATTCTTGGTATATCTTCAGGGGCGCACAAATCCCGCCTTGCAATTTCGGCACCATCGATAGTATAGATTACCTCGCCGAGTTTCTGACCTTTTTTTACGGGAGATGAAATATTGCTTTCAAGGTTAAAACTTTGTTCAACCTTTTCTTTGTTGCCTTTTTTGACAATAAAACTGCTGTCTGAAATTTCAGGAATAATCTGTTCTTTTGTTCCTCCTGATATCCTGACATATGGAACAGATGTATCGGAATAATCAGCAACCTCATAGTTTGCAAAGCCATAGTCAAGCAGAGCAGAGGCAGAAGCAAATCTTTCCGCGGTTGACGGAGCGCATATAACAACTGCAATCAAAGTCATTCCGTCGCGCTCGGCAGAGGCAGAAAGACAATATTTGGCCGTACTTGTAGAGCCTGTTTTGATGCCGTTTGCACCTTTATAAAAACGAATAAGTTTATTTGTGTTTGAGAGCCCGAATTCTCCGTTTCTCAGTGAATCCATCCATATCGTGGTATAGTCTAAAATTTTGGTGTGCTTTAATAATTCTCTTGAGATTATGGCGATATCTTTAGCCGAACTATAATGTTCTTCGGTTTCGTCAAGTCCGTTGCAGTTTATAAAATGAGTGTTAAGACAGCCAAGAGCCTCTGCCCTTTTGTTCATTTGTTCAACAAAGGCAGGCTCGCTTCCTGATATAAATTCTGCCATAGCAACGGCGGCATCATTTCCAGATGCGACGGCGATGGCTTTTAACATATCATCAACGCTCATCTGCTCGCCTGCCTCTAAAAATACCTGAGAGCCGCCCATGGATGCTGCGTATTCGCTGGTTGTGACCATATCTGAGAGACTGATTTTACCGCTCTCTAAGGCCTCCATAATTAAAAGCATGGTCATAGTTTTTGTGACACTTGCAATCTGTAATCGCTCATCGGGATTTAACTCATATAGAACCTCGCCTGTTGATTGTTCCATAAGTATACCCGATTTTGCAGATATAAGCTGGGTGGATACATTTGTATCTACCTGAGCTGAAGGTTCTGCGTAAATATTCATAAAAATAATGCAAAACACGATTGTGACAGCTGTTATAGTTCTGAGTTTGTTCATACTAAAACCTCCGAAAACAAGAGTTAATTTATACTTATGCAGGTTGTGATTTTAATATTCTGTTACAATATTTAAATTGACTTGCAATTTGATTTGATAATGGTTATAATATATAATTAAGTAACTATAAAGTAAAATGTGGTGGCCAAAATGGAACTTTTAAGAGCTATAGAAAAGCTGAATAACAAAGAACCCGACTGCCCCGTAAGACTTGAAAAAGGTGAGCTTTTACAACTTGGTAATGATACGACAAAAAGCTTTAAGCTTACACTCAAAGCCTTAAGAAGCGATGTGTCGGCTGTATATATTGATGTGGCGTGCTATGACCAAAGCGGAAACATCCTTTCAATTATTGAGGGTGTTTACTGCTCTTTGGGAGAAACATCAATAGACTCTCCGTCGCTTATGACAGCGTATGGAGCTGTGATTGTGCGCTCTGTAATGTTAGATGATGGTATGTGGGAGAGCAGCGAGGTTTTTCCAAAAACGATTGAGGTTTTTGAAGAAACAAAAAGCTATGATTTTGATAAAACGGACAGAGTTCAAAAAGTTGATTTTGAAAAAACTGACCGACTGACTGCTGTTGATGACAAAATCCTTAAGGCAGATAAGTTTATAAGTGAATTAAACGAAAAAAAATCTAAAAAAACCAAGAAAAAAAGAGGATGGATTTTTATAGTATTATTTATAGTTGTTGTTTGTATGGCAGTGGTTGGATATAAGTATGTCAAGGATTCAAACGCTGTATATGAAAAGGCTATGAATTTATATAACAGCGAAAATTTTGAAGATGCGCTTAAAGAACTTCAAAATGCCGATAAGTTTATATTTATTGGTGATAAAAACAAAGAGGTTGACTGGTGTATTGCTGTTTGTTATGCAAGACAGCGTGATTTCATAAATGCGGCGGCATATTTTAAAGACATACCTGACTACAGAAAAAGTAAAGAAAATTACCGAAGCATAATGGAGGCTTATTCAGGAATACTATCAAAAGGCGACAATCACACGGTTGGGCTTACTGAGAGTGGCAGAATTACCACAAGCGGCAGTAATGATAAAGGGCAATGTGATGTAGGCGGATTTATAAACATTATTGAAGTTTCTGCAGGCGGCGAGCACACAGTTGCAATAAATCGTGCCAACAGATGTATTGCCCGCGGCAATAACGAAAAAGGTCAGTGTGATATTGGTAAATGGGAAAATATCTTCGATATATCAGCAGGCAAATATCATACAGTGGGCGTTACCAACCTTGGAAGAGCAGTAGCTGCAGGCGATAATACCTATGGTCAATGCAATGTTGATAATTGGTCAGGACTTGTTTCTGTCTCGGCAGGGGCTTATCATACAGTTGGTCTTACCTTGGATGGCAGAGTGGTAGCAGTCGGAAGAAACAAGGACGGCGAATGTAATACAAGCAGTTGGACAAATGTGGTACAGGTTGCAGCAGGCGATGGTTATACCGTGGCACTTACCTATGACGGCGAAATTTTAAGATGCGGTAATAATCAGAACAACATAACAGATGTTGTTTCAGTTGACAGCAGCAAGGGACCGCTTATGTTTGTAACGGGCGAGGGTGAGATTTCCAAAGACGGACTTTCTGAAATAGGACTCCCTAAGGAAACTGTTACTATATTCAAAAGATAAGGAAGATTTAATATGGATATTTTTACAGAACAATTAGTTAAAAGAAAGATGACGGGTTTAGATATTATAAAGCTTGTAGCTTGCATAATAGCTGCTCTTGTGATACTGCCTTTAATGTTTATGTTTGCAGCTACTACATGGGGCACCATATTTTTGCTTATAGGTGCGGGGCTTTTATATTTTATATGGAATTTTTCCCAGACTGTCAGCTTAGAATACGAATATTGTTTTACAAATGGTGCACTTGATGTTGACAAGGTTATTGCCGCACGCAGAAGAAAGCCTGTGATTTCGCTTAATGCAAGAGACATTGAAGTTATGGCAGATGTTAATGACAGGGCGTACAGAAATTATATGCAAAACGAAAATGTTAAAAAAATATATGCTTGTTCTTCTGTAAAAGATGAGGGTGTTTATTTTGTTGTGTTTGAAAATAATGGGGACAAAAAAATGCTTTTGTTTAATCCAAACGACACGATAAAAGATGGTTTTAAAAGACTAAACCCGCAGAAGGTGTTTTTATAAGAGAGGATATCTGAATGATAAAAGTCGGCACAGACATAGTAGAAATATCCAGATTTTATGAGATGAAGGATATAGAACTTTTTAAAAAACATACCTTCACCAAGAGGGAGAGGGAGTATTTTGAAAAGTGCAAAAATCAGTATGAAAGTATCGCGGGGGCGTTTGCCGCAAAGGAAGCTTTTGCAAAATATTCAGGAAGCGGCTTCCGCGGATTTGGGCTTCGGGATATTGAGGTTTTGCATGATGAGCTTGACAAGCCGTATCTTAGGTTTATGGGTAAGAAACTTGACGCTGATGTCAGCATCAGTCACTCAAGGACAACAGCCTCAGCAGTAGTCTCCGGCGAGGGTATATGTATCGGCGGCCAAAATATGGAGATGTTTAAAAGCTACCATAAGTTTTTGCCAAAGCGTTACTGCGAAATGCACAAGGGTGATTGCGGCAAGGTTTTGGTGATTGCAGGCTCTCTTGGAATGAGCGGAGCGGCGGTTTTGTGTTCATACTCGGCGCTCAGAAGCGGGAGCGGACTTGTTACGGCGGCAATTCCGCAATGCGTCTATGAAATTGTTGCAAAGAATATTAACGAAGCTATGACAATACCGCTTAAAGAAAATGACGGTGCTATCTCAAAAGACGCAATTTATGATATTGAGAAAGCGTTAAAGGCTTGTGATGTTTGTGCCATCGGCCCCGGACTTTCCAGAAAGCCTGACATTATTGAAATTGTAAAAGCGGTGCTTTCAAGCGGCGTTCATTTAGTTATTGATGCAGATGCGCTATATGCCCTAAAGGACAATATGCAAATTTTGAAAGATAAAAAAGGAACTGCGGTTTTAACCCCCCATCCGATGGAGATGTCAAGACTTACAGGATATACGCTTGAAGAAATTGAAAAAAACCGTGAAAAAGTGGCAATAGAGCTCGCAAAAGAATATAATGTGATAGTTGTGCTTAAAGGGCACAGAACAGTTATAGCTTCGCCCTGTGGTGAAAGCCATATAAATACGACCGGCAACAGCGGAATGGCAACGGGCGGCAGCGGCGATGTGCTGACGGGAATAATTGCGTCGTTTATAGGACAGGGCGTAAAGCCTTATGAAGCAGCCGTGCTTGGAACTTTCGTTCATGGTATGGCGGGCGATGTGGCGGCTGAGAAAAAGGGAGAATTCAGCCTTATCGCGGGGGATATTATAGAAGAACTTCCGTATGTGATAAAGAGTCTGGCAAATTGAAGGTAGGTGAAGGCAATGAATCAGGAAAATCGTGCATGGGCAGAGATTAACCTTGATGCAATCGAAAATAACATAAAGTCAATAAGAAGCTATGTAGACAAATCCGCTAAAATATTAGGGGTTGTAAAGGCAGATGCTTACGGACATGGATATTTAGAGGTTGCAAGAACACTTCTTGAAAACGGGGCGGATGCTCTGGCGGTAGCTTGCCTTGATGAGGCAGTCCAGCTAAGGCGCTGTAAAATAGAGAGTCCCATAATGATTTTGGGACACAGCAGCGTTGATGAGGCAGAAACGCTGGTTTTAAATGATGTAATCCCCGCCTGTTTTGATTTTGAGCTTGCAAATGCAATTTCAAAAGCGGCAGTAAAATTAAAAAGAAACGCAAAGCTTCACATAAAGCTTGATACAGGTATGGGCAGAGTAGGATATAGATTTACCGACAACGAATGTGAAAACGAAAAAACTATTGCCGAAATTTTAAAAATTGCGGCACTTGACAATGTAATTATTGACGGAATATTCACACATTTCTCGGTTGCAGACGATAATGATGATGAATACACAAATTTGCAGTTTGAAAGATTTATCAAGGCTTGTGATATACTAAAGAGTAAAGGTGTAGATATTAAAACCAGACATTGCTGCAACAGCGCGGCACTCATTCGATTTCCCAATATGCACCTTGATATGGTGCGTCCCGGGATAATCCTCTATGGTGCAAGTCCATCAAAAGCTGTGGATTTAAGCGCGCTTAATTTAAAGCCTGCGATGACCTTTAAAGCAAAAATCACCAATCTTAAAATGGTTGAAAAAGGCTCAAGCATAAGCTACGGCAGAAAATTCATCGCGCAAGATGATGCCAAAATTGCAACAATACCGGTTGGCTATGCCGACGGATATTCCAGACTTTTGTCGAATAAGGGTGCAAAAGTTTTAATTGGAAAAAATTTGTGTGATATTGTCGGAAATATCTGTATGGATCAATGTATGTTTGACGCGACAAATGTAAATACTATTGCTATCGGCGACGAGGTTATCTTGTTCGGCGAAGGCGATAATATAGAATTACCGGTAGAGAGCCTTGCTGACAAGATGGGGACTATCAATTATGAAATCCTTTGCATGGTCGGCAAGAGAATTCCAAGAATTTATTTAAAAGACGGAGAGAGACAGAAGACACATAATTATCTTTTAGACTCACCGTTTATGGATTAGTACATAATCATTTTCGTTTGCCAAAAGTCCTCGATTGTGTACCAAAACAGGAACACTTGCGTATAATACTACGAGAGCAAAGGATAGAATTTAACTTGCGGAGTGTGAATGTTTTGATAGTAAAAAGAGGAGATATATATTATGCGGATTTAAGTCCGGTTGTAGGCTCTGAACAGGGCGGAATAAGACCTGTGCTGATTATCCAGAATGATATAGGCAATCGTTACAGTCCTACTGTGATTGCAACTGCTATTACATCCCAGATAAACAAGGCGAAGATGCCGACCCATATTGAGATAGACGCAGGCGGTTTCGGACTTTCCAAGGACTCGGTTGTGCTGGCAGAGCAGATACGGACAATAGATAAAAAACGGCTTAAGGAGAAGATAGGCCATATAGACCAAAGTGTGATGGACAAGGTAAACGAAGCCTTGGAAATTTCATTCGGTCTTACCTGAAACTGATAATGATTAAAATTATATACTTAGGAGGAAGAACTATGAAAAACAGAAAGTTTTTAAGGCTGGGAATAATTTTGGCAGTTGTATGTATTCTTATGGGAAGCGTTGCAGTATTTTCAGAACCGGGGGGAACAGATGACCCTGTTGTAACAAAAAGCTATATAGTGGACACTGTTATTCCTCAGATTAAGGAATATGTGGACCAGAGAATAGGTAACTCAGACGGAGATGTAACAGCACGCCCTGCAAGTTTTACCGTTGTAAATATGACAGCAGGACAGAGCCTTATAGGCGAGGCTGGCACAGAACTTATTTTAAGAATGGGCAAAGGCACTATAATTTCTACTGAAAAAGGCGGACTTGCTGATACAACAGCAGGCTATGACCTTGCAAACGGAACGCAGATGCCGTCAAACCATTTGTTGATTATTCCCCTTGCAGACGGAAGAGGCTTTAAAGCAAACAATGATGTAATCGTTATGGTTAAAGGTGGTTACACCGTTAAATAGATATTTTAAAGGGCTCCTAAAGGAGCCTTTTATTTTAAATGATAAGTGTTGACAAATTTAATAATGAGGGATATCATAAGTTAAAAAGAACTTAAAGAAAATGGTGAAAATTTGTGATAAAGAATATAAAAGCCGTTATATTTGACTTAGACGGCACATTGATTGACTCTATGTGGGTGTGGGACACACTTTTAGAGCAGGTTCTTAAAAAACATGGGTTTACCGCCCCTGAAAGCATGATAAGAAAAGTTGCACATATGACTCTTACTCAATCATCTGAATATGTGCTAAAAGAGTTCCCTCATTTTCCTATGACCCCAAAAGAAATCAGAGAAGAATGGAAGAGTATGGTGTTTGACAGCTATGCAAGCAAAATAAAACTTAAACGGGGTGCAAAGGAATTTATAGAGTATCTTAAGCAAAACGACATAAAAATAGGTATAGCTACCGCTTGCGAAAAAAATCTTCTTACAGCTTGCCTTAAGAATAACGGGATTTATGATATGATAGATGTATTTACATATGCAGATGAGGTAGGCGAGGGTAAGCAAAGCCCCAAGGTATTTTTAGAATGTCTGCGCCGCCTTGACTGTGATGTAAAAGATGCAGTCTTATTTGAAGATATTCTGGTTGCACTTGATACTGCGAAAAAGATAGGGCTTAAGACTATTATCGTAGAGGATGACAGAGCAAAGCCCGACCGCGCGGAACTAAAGAAGAAAGCTGACAGATACATACTTGATTTTATTGAACTTTTGAGTTAAAATCTAATAAAGGAGTTGTTAATATGGATATAAAAGTTTTATATGATATGTCATACGGCGTATATATCGCAGCAACAAAAACTGAGGGCAAGAATGTGGGTTGTATTGCAAATACTGCATTTCAGGTAACTGCTGATCCTGTAAGAGTGGGCGTTTCGATTAATAAAGATAATTTTACTGAGAACGCTATAAGAAAATCGGGATATTTCACTCTGTCTATAGCATCAGAAGATACAAGTATGGAGACTATCGGAAGGTTTGGTTTTTATTCTTCAAGGGATATAGATAAATTTGAAAACACCGATTTTATAACTGTTGGTGATAATATGCCCGTTGTAAATGATAATATGTGTTCCTGGGTTTTGTGTAAGGTCGAACAGGAAATTGACTGCGATACCCACACAATTTTTATAGGCAAAATGGAGGACGGCGAGAAGCTCGATGGCGCAAGACCTATGACTTACGCTTATTATCATAAGGTAAAGGGAGGCACTACTGCAAAGAACGCTCCTACCTATATTGAAGAGGAGAAAAAGCAAAAAGTTCAGTTTGTTTGCGGCCTTTGCGGATATGTTTTTCCGGGAACGGAGGAAGAATTTAACGCACTTCCTGAGACATTTGAGTGTCCGCTCTGCAAAGCAAAGAAGAATGTTTTTGAAAGGCGCGAGGGCTAAAATGCAGATTAAGGGTGCAATTTTTGATATGGACGGAACCCTGCTTGACACAGAGGAGATATATGTTCAGTGCTGGGGGATAACTGCTAAGAAATGGGGAATTGAAGTACCTCTTGAGTTTATAACTGCTTTTATGGGTTCTTCACGGAAAGAAATAGAAAGAAGATTTAAAGGGCTTTTTGGTCAGGATTTTGATTTTGAAAAATTTCGCACCCATATGGTAGAAGAGGTTTTTAAAATCTTTGATGAAAGCGGAATACCCATAAAAAAAGGGGCTGTTGAAATTCTGGAATATTTAAAAAAAAATAATATTCCCATGGCGGTTGCGACATCTACACATTCAGACCGTGCGTTGTTGATGCTTGAAAGGTCAGGACTTAGCAAATATTTTGATGCTGTTGTATGCGGAGAAGATATAGAAAAGGGTAAACCTGACCCTGATATCTTCATAGAAGCGGCAAGACGCATAGGCAAAAATCCAAAAGAGTGTTTGGGAATTGAGGACTCCAGAAACGGAATTTTGTCCGTAAAGAGAGCGGGAATGACAGCAGTTTTGGTCCCCGATATGGTGGAGGTTACTCAGGATATGAAGGATGCCGCAGACTACATATCAGATGATCTTAATATGGTTTTAGAAATAATAAAGGATTGGTGTTAAACCAATCCTTTATTTTTATATTTGGGACATACTTTCATACAAATTCCGCAGACCACACCTCTTCCGATGTGTTGAAATTCCGTTTTCATATAATCACTGCACGCCTTTGCGTCTAAAATATCAGAAAGCGGTCTGTCCTTGCTCCATTCCTGACCCGTAATTGCCATAGCGGGACAGCTTAATTTACATATATTGCAGTCTTTGCAGATGCTGTCAAGCGGCTTTTTGGGGACCTTGAATTCACAGTCGGTAAGTATTGTACCAAGGCGTATGCGGGGACCGTGTTTTTTAGATATAAAAAGACTGCTTTTTCCGATAGTGCCAAGACCTGCTTTAACGGCGGCTTCTTTGTGAGAGAAAATCCCCTGAAGTCCGTTTACCGATTGCGATGCGGGTATAGGAACATAATTAAATCCCGCATCCTGAAGCATTAAACCAACTTCTAACGAAAGCCTGTCAATATAGGCGTTTACGCTGCGGTAATGGTGAAAATATGTATGGGTTGGTGCTTTATCAATTTGATTGACTATGGCGTTTGACAGCGGGATAGTATAGGAAATCGCATAAGGCATAGAAAAGTTATTTCCTGAAAGTTTTGCAAACCCAACCTGCCCTGCGCCGTTATTCATTAAAAAATCGTATATTTTCTGTTGCATAATTTTCTCCTTAGAGGGAAGTTACATTTTTTAAATATTTGAGAGTTTTAAAGTTTTTTTCAAGCAAAATTTCGATACATTGCTCTCCCAGAGAGCTTAAATAAGAAATGGATTTTTCTGACATATTAAATGCAAAAATCTTTTTGTCATCAGCAATGGTTATGTATGAAAGTGCTGCTAAAATGCTGTCGTTTATCTGCATTGTCGGGTGCGCCGCGCCGCATTTTTCGCAGTAGACAGAACCATTTTGCGGACATAACTCCGTAAGATTTGTTGGTTTGCCGCAGTCGCCGCACTCTGAAAGATTGGGCATAAGCCCTGCTATATACAGGGTGCGAAATTCAAACACTGCTTTTATTTTTTCGGCATTTTCGGGAGATTTATCAATCATATAGAGGGCGCGAAGAAGGAGGTCTGTCTGCTTAGGGTCAGATGAATCCTCCTGCATAACCGAATTTGTTACATCACAGAAGTAGGAGGCATACGCCATTGCATCAAGTGAGTTTTTAATCTCTGAAAAAGAGTTTATGACTTCAGCCTCGTTTAATTTATAAAGGGAGGAAGAACCGCCCTTAAAAAGAGTAAAACGGCTGTATGCAAAGAGAGAGGTTGCCATAAGCAACCCCGATTTTCCTTTACGGACATTTCCCGCAAGAACAGAGATTTTACCCATATTGCGGGTAATCACCGTGAGTATGCGGGATGAATCTCCATATTTAGTTTCTCTTGTTACTATACCTTCGGTATCAACGATAGGCAATAGGCTCATCCTCCGTATCGGGATATTCTTCTTCGTATTTATCTAAATCTCTGCTGCAAGCGTTTTTATATTTTAAATATGATATTATGCTGCCTGTTTTTTCAAAGTGCTGCCATTTATCTTCGATGTCCTGTGAGCTGTATCTCATAACACTACCTCCATATCACTTTGTGAAGTTAGTATATGATATGAAGTTTTTTCTATACTGTGAAGATTTGGGAGCAATTCCTATTCAAAACCAATATCTGAGATAAAGTTTTCGCGGTTTCGCCAATCCTCTTTCACGCGAACCCACAACTCAAGATAAACTTTTGCATTCAAAAATTTTTCAATATCGGTGCGGGCAAAGCTTCCGATTTTCTTTAGCTTTTCACCGCCCTTGCCGATGATAATTCCTTTATGGCTCTGCTTTTCGCAGTAGATTGCGGCTAAAATTTCGTAAGTGCCGTTTTCCTTTTGTTTCATTTTTTCAATTTCTACTGCTATGCCGTGAGGTATTTCCTTGTTCAAAAGACGAAGTGCCTTTTCTCTGATAAATTCAGATACAATTTGTCTTTCCGGCTGGTCTGTAATGGTGTCATCAGGGAAAAACTTTGGGCCTTCGGGCAGAAGTGAACAAAGTTTTTCAAAAAGCTCATCAAGGTTGTCGCCATCCTGAGCAGAAATCGGCACAATGTCAGAAAAGTCATATAAATCCTTTAATTTATCAAGTACGGGCAAAAGCTGAAGTTTTGGAAGTGTGTCAATCTTATTGACGGCTAAGACTACGGGCACACCTGATGTTTTAAGTCCCATCAGCGCCTCTTTTTCTGCATCAAGCTCGCTGTCTTTTATGTTGCAGTCTACTACATACAAAAGAGCGTCAATGTCTTGAGTTGCAGTGTAGATGTATTTTTCCATTCGCTTGCTCAATTTGTTGTGAGGCTTATGAATTCCAGGTGTGTCGATTAAAACAAGCTGAAAATCCTCACCAGATTTAACGCCTAAAATTTTTGTCCTTGTAGTCTGCGGCTTTGACGAAACTATCGCCACTTTCTCACCTATTATTTGATTTAAAAGGGTTGACTTGCCCGCATTTGGGCGACCCGTAATTGCAATAAATCCTGATTTCATAAATTTCTCCTATCGTACAAGCCCAATACTATCAAGTATTTCTTTCTGATACTTAAACATTTCTTTTTCTTCGTCTTCTTCCATGTGGTCAAAACCTAAAAGATGGAGCATAGAGTGAACTGTCAGAAAGCCCACTTCTCTGTCAAAAGAATGGCCATACTCTTGTGATTGTTCTTCTGCGCGTTCAAGTGATATAACAATGTCGCCAAGGCACAACTCTCCCATTTCATTGAACTCTCCAAATTCATCAACATCGTCAATTATGTTGCCATCATTGTCGTACTCAAACATAGGAAAGGAGAGAACATCTGTTGCTCTGTCAATGCCGCGGTGCATATTGTTAAGCTCCCGAATTCCCTCGTTGTCAGTGAGAACAACGCTGATTTCAACATCGGTGCGAAAGTCCATATATTTAAGGGATGAAAGGGCGCATTTTTTAATAAGCGCTTTTATGTCATTTGTAACTTTGTATTTATTTTGTTCGTTTAAGAAACTGATTTTCATATAACTTATCCTTTGCTTCGCTTAGAAGCTCTCTCCCGCTCTAAGGTTTTTCTCTCATATGCCTTTACTATTCTTTGTACCAACGGATGGCGGACAACATCACGCTCGTCAAGGTATACAAATTCGATGCCCTCTACATTTTTGAGTACAATTTCCGCATCGCGCAGTCCTGATTTTTTGTCCTTGGGCAAATCAATCTGGGTAACATCGCCCGTCACTACAATGTGTGACGAAAATCCCATACGAGTCAAAAACATCTTCATTTGTTCGGCAGTTGTGTTCTGTGCCTCATCAAGGATAATGAATGCGTTATCAAGAGTTCTTCCTCTCATATAGGCAAGCGGAGCAACCTCTATGATGCCTCTCTCTAAATTCTTATGAAAATTCTCATAGCCAAGCATCTCGCCAAGTGCATCATATAAAGGTCTTAAATAAGGATCGACCTTTTCCTGCATATCGCCGGGCAAAAAGCCAAGGCTTTCTCCTGCTTCGATTGCGGGACGGGTGAGAATAATCTTATCTACCTCTTTGTTTTTAAAAGCGTTAACTGCCGCCGCAACTGCAAGATATGTTTTGCCTGTGCCGGCAGGACCAATGCCGAAGACAACGGCATTTTCCTTTATGGTTTTAAGGTATGTTTTCTGCCCTAAAGTTTTTGCCTTTATGGGAACGCCTCTTGAATTTATGCAGATAACATCCTTGCCCAGTTCCTCAAGCTGTTCTTCATTTCCCGTCTCAACCTGAGACATAACATAACGAACCTCTTGCTCACCTATGTTTTCGCCTCTGCTTGCCATAGCGAGAAGGGCGTTCACAGCAGAAACTGCCTTGTCAACCATTTCAGGCTCTCCGCCGATTTTTATATCAGAACCTCTGTTGATAATGGCAACATCAAGTTCCTTTTCAATAAGACGAACATTTTCGTCAAAGCTTCCAAACAAATTTATAACAAGTTCGATTCTATCAGCTTCAATGTGTCTTTCCATATTTTTACCGTTCCTTAAAATATTTTATCAATATTATATGAAGTTTTACATTAAATATCATAATCCAACACGCCGTTTTTGTCAATTAAAAAATCACGCAAAAACGCCGTCTAAAGAGTGAAAAAAGAAAATTTTGTGGCAAATAAAGGTATTTTGAAACAATTTGTAAAAAAAATTTAAAAAAAATTAAAAAAAACACTTGCGTTTTTCATATAAATATATTAAAATAATAATCGAGTGGGGAGAAATGTATCGAAGTGTATCAAAGTGTATAGATTTCGACCAGAATACAAACCGAAAGGAGGCAACGAAATGTTAGTCGGAAAGTACGACCAGAACATTGATGTAAAGGGCAGAGTTAACATCCCTTCAAAATTCCGTTCAGCACTCGGCGAAACATTTGTTGTTGCCGTCGGTGATGAAAAGTGCGTTAACATTTATCCGCTTTCTGAGTGGAATGCGTTTATGCAAAGAGTTGAGAATGTTCCGGTTGAGGACAGAGCGATGCTTATGAGATATATCCAGCAGACCTCGGCAGAATGTGACCTTGACAGTCAGGGAAGAGTCGTTATTCCGCCCGCTATTCGTGAATATGCAGAGCTTACAAAGGAAATTGTTGTTGTAGGTGAACATAAAAAGGTAGAGGTATGGAGCCTTGAGAATTGGAAGGGTTACACAGATGCAACCTTTGATATGGATAAGATTAACGATATTATGAAACAGATAGGAATTTAAGGCAGGTGCTTTGAGGTATGGAGTTTAACCATATATCGGTTCTTCTTAAGGAGAGCGTTGATATGCTCAAGGTAAAGTCCGATGGTACCTATGCAGACGGAACTCTCGGCGGAGGGGGACATTCTTCGCTTATATGCCAAAATCTTTCAGAGGATGGAAGACTCATAGGTATTGACCGCGATGAAATGGCGCATAAAGCTGCACAGGAAAGACTGAGATTATATAAATGTCAGAAAACATTTTGCCACGACAACTTTTTTAATATAAAAAGCATACTTAATGGAACACAGCTTGATGGAGCAATTCTTGATTTGGGAGTATCTTCGCCACAGCTTGATACACCCGAGAGGGGATTTAGCTATAACTTAGATGCAAGACTCGATATGAGAATGGACAGGACTCAGGAGCTTGATGCTTATACTGTTGTAAATACATATGAAGAAAGAGCGCTTGCCGATATAATTTTTAAGTACGGCGAGGACAAGCTTTCAAGAAAGATTGCAGCTGCAATAGTTAAGGCAAGAGAAGAAAAGCCAATTGAAACTACAACAGAGCTTTCTGATATCATAAAGTCGGCATTCCCGCCGGCCTTGAGATTTGCGGACAAGCATCCCGCAAAGCGAACCTTTCAGGCGATTCGCATTGAAGTAAACGGGGAGCTGAGCGGCCTTGATGCGGCGATTCGCGATTTTGTTGACTGCCTTAAAACAGGAGGCAGACTCTCAGTCATTACATTCCATTCCTTAGAGGACAGAATCGTTAAAAATGTATTTTATGAGCTTTCAAAAGGCTGTGATTGTCCAAAGGATTTTCCCGTTTGTGTTTGTGGTAAAAAGCCGATTATAAAGTTGGTTACCAAAAAGCCGGTTGTGGCAGATGAAAGAGAACTTGAAGACAACTTCAGAGCTCACAGCGCAAAGCTGAGAGTTATCGAAAAAATAGATTAAATGAATTAAGAAAGGATGAGAAGCCGTGCCAAGCGTAACACAGTACAGAGAACGAACTGTAAATTATGGCGCAAGACAAGTTTACGACTACAGAAGCAGAAGCCTATATTCAAATACGGGTACGGCATATGATATCCCTGCTGCATATCCCAGAAGGACTGCTGAAGCAAAACCTTTACAAAAAGCGCCATCAAAGAAAACGGCTGTAAATAAAAATTTTGTACGGGCAGGAATGTTGTTTTTAACATTAGTTGCGATTTGTTTCACAGTTATATTTAGATATGCTATAATACTTGAGAGTAATCAGAAAATTACAGGGCTTGAGAAGCAGTATGAGCAGATACTTTCAGGAAATCAGGTTTTGCAGACAAAGATAGACAAGGGCATTGAGATGGGCGAAGTTGAGCTTTATGCAAAAAATGAGCTTGGTATGATGCGCCCTGAAAATCATCAGATTTTTTACATAGATATTGAGATGGAGGATTTGAGCGCCGGTGAAACTTTAAAGGAGAGCGGTGCAAGCGCAATTAGCGGAACACCGGGGGCATTGGTTAATGCTTTTAGTGTTTTAAAATAGATTTTATACGAATATACTAAAAAGAGGATTAGTGCAGATTGCTTCGGTATCTGCACTTTGGCTATTTTATGCAACTTAATTTCAAGAGGTGATTCAGAGTGGCAGGAAACGATAAACGGAAATTCACAGACGAATTTTTTGGCGGCAGCAGGCCTATACAGAGAAAAAGAATAGTTTTTATCAGCGCCGTGATAGTTATAGTTTTTGTATTATTGATGCTAAGAACTGCATGGATTCAGATTGTAAACGGCGAAGAGCTCTCGCGTGCGGCACTTGAACAGCAGACAAGCGACAATACAGTCACCGCAAAAAGAGGCAAGATATATGACAGGAATTTCAAGGTTTTAGCCAGTAATGTGACGGTGGAGACCATAAGTATAACTCCTCAGAATTTACGCGATGCAATCACTAAGGCAAATCTTTCAGAAAGTCGGGTAGCTGATGAAATAGCTGATATTTTAGGACTTAAGGCAGAGGATGTAGAAGCTAAAATCAAGAAAAACAGCGGCTTTGAATATCTCAAGAAGAAAGTGGATAAAGAAGTTGCTGATGAACTTCGCGAATACATAGAATTAAAAAAATTATCAGGCATAAATTTTGTCGATGATGTAAAGAGATATTATCCTTACAACAATCTTGCATCTCACATAATCGGCTTTGTAGGTGAGGACAACCAAGGCCTTGAAGGAATTGAGAGTGTATATGATTCCACCTTAAGCGGTATACCGGGAAGAGTTGTATCCACCCGTGATTCAGCAGGTATGGAGATGGGAACCGATTATGAAAGCTACATAGAAGCACAGGATGGCTACAGCGTGGTACTTACTATTGACGAGGTCATCCAGAGTTATGCTGAAAAGCATCTTGAAAATGCGAGAATTTCAAATCATCTGCAAGAGGGTGCAGCGGTAATCGTTATGGATGTAAATACGGGTGAAATTCTTGCGATGAGCACGAAACCCGATTACGATTTAAACAAACCTTTTGAGATTACTCAGCCGATAAAAGATAAATATCCTCAGATAGAGGAAGAATTAAAGAGTCTTGAGGGCACAGAATATATAAACAGATTTAATGAAGTTATACAGACGGTACGCCGCAATAAAGCGGTGGTTGACTCGTATGAGCCGGGCTCTACATTCAAGGCTGTCGTAGCTGCTATGGCGATTGAAACGGGGGCTTGTTCGCTTGAGGATGTATATTCCTGCGGGGGTTCAATCAAGGTTCTTACCGAAACTATACACTGTGCTAACAGAAACGGGCACGGAACACAGCGTTTTGCAGAAGCAGTACAGAATTCCTGTAACCCTGCCTTTATCAATATTGGACAGCAAATAGGCAGAGATTACTTTTTAAAGGGTGTAAAAGCATTTGGATTTTTCGAGGAAACGGGGATTGAACTTCCCGGTGAAACAGCGGGTATTGGCTTTTCAGAGAATAACTTTACAGAGCTTGACCTTGCTGTAACATCGTTTGGACAGGGTATAACGGTGACTCCGCTTCAGATGATTACGGCAGTATCAGCGGTTGCAAACGGAGGAACGCTCTATAAACCACACCTTATAAAAGAAATTGTTAATTCGGAAAATATTGTAATTGAGAGTAAAGAGCCTGAAGTTGTAAGACAGGTTATATCGGAAGAGACCAGTAATACAATGTGTTCAATACTTGAATCGGTTGTATCAAAGGGCGGCGGTAAGAATGCCTATGTTGCCGGCTACAGGATTGCAGGCAAAACGGGTACATCAGAAAAGCAACCCAGAGGTAATCAAAAATATGTGGCATCATTTATAGGATTTGCTCCTGCTGATGATCCGCAGGTAGCGTGTCTTGTAATACTTGATGAGCCTGAGATTGGTATGACATATTATGGTGGTATTATTGCAGCACCTGTTGTAAAGAATATATTGGAAGAAACGCTTCAGTACCTGGGGATTGAACCTCAGTACAACGAAGAAGAAAAGAAATATGCAGAGGTTGATGTCCCTGATATTTCGGGTAAAACTACGGAAGAGGCAACACGGATTTTAAACGAAGCCGGTTTTTCTATCAGAGTAAAGGGAAGCGGCTCAGTTGTAACAGACCAGATTCCAAAGGCGTACACAAAGCTCCAGAAGGGTGCTACCATTGTAGCGTATATGAAGGGGACAAAAACCGAGAGGACGGTTACTATACCAAAAGTTACAGGTATGACAGCGGCAGAGGCGACAGCGACTTTGATAAATTCAGGACTTAACGCAAGAGTGAAAGGCGTTTCGGGAAGCGGTACAGGTACAGCTGTTTGTGCAAATCAGTCACCTGCGGCGGGTACTATCGTAGAGCCCGGAACGGTTGTGACGGTGGATTTCAGATATTCAGAGATTGGCGACGAATTATAAGGAGGGATTACTTATGAAACTTATGCAGTTGCTTGAAGATGTCGAAATTAAAGAGATAATCGGCAGTGAACATTTAAATATTTCAGGAATTGCATTCAGTTCTCTTGAAGTAAAGCCCGGCAACATTTTTGTTTGCATATCGGGATTTAAAACAGATGGACATGATTATGCAGAAGATGCCATTCAAAGAGGCGCAATCGCTGTTCTTGCAGAAAGAGATATAAGTGATTTGGGTGTTACCTGCATAATAGTAGAAGATACACGAAAAGCTCTTGCGCTTATGGCGGCAAACTTTTACGAGCATCCCGAGCGTGACTTTTGTCTTATCGGAATTACGGGCACAAATGGTAAAACGACTACTACTTATCTTGTAAAGTCTGTGCTTGAGTCAATGGGAAAGACGGTAGGTCTTATAGGAACGAACCAGAATATGATAGGGACAGAGGTTATTCCGTCGAAGCATACAACCCCCGATTCTTTAGAGCTTATGCAGCTGTTCTCAAAGATGCGTGATAAAAAAGCTGATTATGTTGTTATGGAGGTTTCGTCACATTCACTTTCTCTTGACAGAGTTACGGCGTGTACCTTTGATGTGGGTGCAATAACAAATATAACTCAGGATCACCTTGATTTTCATAAAACTATGGAGAATTATCTCAAGGCAAAGGGAATACTTTATAAAATAACCAAATCAGGCGTTGTAAATGCAGATGATATGAGCGCTGACTATCTGATTAAAAATTCGAAGTGTAAAAGTATGCTCACTTATGGAATAGACAAAGAGTGCGATATGAGGGCGACCAATGTTGAACTTTCAGAAAAAGGGGTATCCTTTGATGTATCTTTTGAAAACAAAAAGTACGAGGTAGAATTATCTATTCCGGGTAAATTTTCGGTATACAATGCACTCACGGCTGTAAGTTGTCTTGTTGCAGCAGGCATATCAATGAATGATGCAGTAGAGGGCCTCAAAACTGCAAGAGGAGTAAAAGGCAGGGTTGAGGTAATAGAAACGGGCAGGGGATTTAGCGTTATTATAGATTATGCGCACACTCCTGACGGACTTTATAATGTGATAAAAACAATCAGAGGATTTTGTAAGGGCAGGGTTATAACTTTGTTCGGGTGCGGAGGAGACAGGGATTCTGACAAACGCCCCAAAATGGGCAGAATTGCGGCAACGCTTTCTGATTATTGTGTTGTAACAAGCGATAACCCCAGAGGAGAGGACCCTGAGAAGATAATAATGCAGGTAGTAGAGGGTATGGAAAACGGATGTGAGTATAAAGTGGTTGTAAATCGTTTTTCTGCCATTGAGTATGCACTTGATTTAGCAAAGCCGGGAGATGTGGTTCTTCTTGCGGGCAAGGGGCACGAGACATATCAGGTTTTGGCTGACAGGACTATTGACTTTGACGAGAGGGAGATAGTCAGAAAACTTTTAAACATTTCGCAGGAGAAATAGTAAAAGAGGGGCTTTATATGGAACCGATATTAAATCTTAAACAAATAGCAAAAGCCGTTTCCGGCGAGCTCATAAACTGTGATGAAAATATAGTAGTTTCGTCAGTTTCCACCGATACAAGGACAATAAAAGACGGAGCTTTGTTTGTGGCGCTAAAGGGTGAGAACTTAAACGGACACAGATTTATAAAAAATGCTATAGAAAGCGGGGCAGTCTGTGCAATTTCTGACAAAGATGCAGAGGTTGATATGGATTTTCCATTGATTCTGGTAGAGAATACATCAAAGGCACTTCTTGATTTAGCTCTTTGCTATCGCAAAGAGATGCACATTCCGTTAGTTGCGGTCACGGGCAGTGTCGGTAAAACTTCTACAAGAGGTATGATCGCATCAGTGCTGTCACAAAAGTATAAAACTCTTGCAACTGAGGGGAACTTTAATAATGAAATCGGTGTTCCGCTTACTCTGTTCAGATTAAGCCGCGAGCATGAGATTGCGGTAATCGAAATGGGAATGAACCATTTTGGAGAGTTATCCCGCATTACAAGAGCGGCACAGCCTGATACTGCGGTTATAACCAATATAGGAGAAGCTCATATAGAAAACTTAGGAACCCGCGAAGGGATACTAAACGCAAAACTTGAGGTATTAGAAGGTTTGCCCCCTGATGGAACGGTAGTGCTTTGCGGGGATAATGATATGCTCTGGAATCTTACAGGCCGTCTTGATTTTGAGACCATATACTATGGCATAGAAAATGAAAAATGTGACATCAGAGCGTATGATGCAAAGACTTATGCTGAGAGCAGTGAATTTAAATTCCTGCTGGAGGGAAAGGAATACATAGCAAACATAGGTGTTGCGGGGGCGCATCATATATACAATGCCCTGTCTGCAATAGTTGTAGGCATTAAGTATAATGTTCCCATTGAGGATATAATCACGGGTATAAAAGAGTTTATCCCCGTGGGACTCCGTCAGGCAGCAGTAAAACTTAAAAAATATACTATTATTAAAGATTGTTATAATGCAAGTCCGACATCTATGAAGTCAGGACTTGAGGTTCTTTCTCTTAAAGAATGCGATGGCAGAAAGGTTGCAATACTTGGTGATATGTTAGAACTTGGAACCATTTCCAAAAAGGCGCATATTGATACGGGACTTTTGGTGCCAGGCTATGGTGTAGATTGTCTTATTACCGTAGGGGAGCGAGGAAAACTGATTGCTGAGGGTGCGGCTGCTGCAGGGCTTGAAAATATTTATTCGTTTAACACAAATGATGAGGTTTGTGAAAGTCTTTATGATATACTCAAAGAGGGAGATTTGGTTCTCCTTAAGGCGTCAAGGGGTATGCACCTTGAGGAAGTAGCGGAGTATATGGAAAAAAATCAGGGATAATTCAGGAAAGGCTGTGATTTTATGAATCAACTTATTACGGGCGGTGTTTGTGCATTTATTTTAGCGGCAGTATTGGGGCTTTGGTTTATTCCAATGCTGACAAGATTAAAGTTCGGGCAGGAAATCCGTGAGGAAGGTCCTAAGTGGCACGCAAAAAAGTCCGGAACACCTACTATGGGCGGATTGATTTTTATTTCAGCAATTGTTATCACCTGCCTTGTGTCTTATCTTTTGAAGGTATTTAATGTAATAGAGATGCAGATAGGTGCAGAAACAATAATGCTTATAGCAATATCTCTGGTTTATGGCGTAATTGGGTTTATAGACGATTACATAAAAGTTATTTTAAAGCGAAATTTAGGCCTTACTGCAAAGCAAAAGTTTTTACTGCAGTTGGTGGCGGCTATTGCTTTTGTAGCGTGGGCGGTATATGGGGCTAAGATAAGTACAAGTATAAAGGTACCTTTTACAGATTTTTCGTTTGATATGGGTATGCTTTATATCCCATTTGTAACAATTGTAATTCTTGCGACTGTAAACAGCGTAAATTTAACTGACGGACTTGATGGTCTTGCTACAAGCATAACTATTGTTGTGGCATTATTCTTTATGCTGTTTGCAGAAAATGTCGAAAATACGGCGGTTGCGCTTTTTGCGGCAATACTTTTAGGCTCAATTGTTGGATTTTTGCTCTACAATAAATATCCCGCAAAAGTGTTTATGGGCGATACAGGCTCGCTCTTCTTAGGCGGCGCGGTGTGCGGTATGGCTATAATTCTGGAGCAGCCGCTTGTGCTTTTGATAGTTGGTTTTGTGTATGTAATGGAATCACTTTCGGTTATTTTGCAGGTGGCGTCATTTAAACTTACAGGTAAGCGAATTTTTAAAATGAGTCCGATTCATCACCATTTTGAGATGTGCGGATGGAGTGAAGTGAAAATAGTTGCGGTCTTTACATTTGTGACAGCGATTCTTTGCGGACTTATGTATTTTCTGGGATAAACCACAAATTGATTTTTCGGAGGAATCTGTATGAATGACAGATATGATAGAGGAACAAGCATCAAACATTCAAATAAAAAATCAGGGCTAAAGGGAACTATAAGCGAGATTTTAGGACCGGTTGCAGGCTCTATGGACTATTTCTTTCTTGCTATGGTTGTTCTGCTTATTACATATGGAATAATAATGCTGTTCAGTGCGGGAAGCGCGAGGGCATATTCTAATTTTGGAGACAGCTTTTACTTTCTGAAAAAACAGCTTACAGGGGTAATAATCGGCGGAGCCGCAATGTATGTGGCATCAAGATTTGATTATCATAGATTTGCAGGAAAGCTCGCAGGCACAATTTATATAGGTGCGGCAGTATTACTTGTTCTGGTCGTGGCAGGTCTTGGAAGTACTATAAACGGTGCAACCCGCTGGTTGTTTGGTTTCCAGCCATCGGAGGTTGCTAAATTTGCGATAATTGTACTATTTGCATATAATCTGTCTCTGCCTGCAAGGCAAAAAGAACTTAAGAGCTATAAAAACGGATTCTTGCCATATCTTGTATATCTTGGTATATATGTGGTTCTGCTTGCTTTAGAACCTCATTTTTCCTGTATAGTTCTTATAGGAATAACGGCTATGCTGATACTTTTTGTAGCCGGTGCACCTCTTAAGCACTTTATACTTACTGCAATACCTGCAGTTTTTGGCGTTATTGCGATGATTATAGCAGAGCCTTATCGTATGGCGAGAATTACTTCTTTTTTAGACCCGTTCGCAGATGCTCAGGGTGATGGCTGGCAGATAGTGCAGTCTCTTTATGCCATAGGTTCAGGCGGAATTTTTGGTGTAGGGCTTGGCAAAAGCAGACAGAAGTTTCAGTCTCTGCCAGAACCCCATAACGATTTTATCTTCTCGGTTTTATGCGAGGAGTTGGGGCTTTTAGGTGCGATTGTCCTGTTTGTTTTATTTGCATTTTTAATAATAAGAGGAATTAAGATTGCGGCAAAAGCGCCTGATTTATTTGGCACGCTTTTGGTTGTAGGTATCGTTGGCATAGTAGCATTTCAGGCACTTATAAATATTGCAGTTGTAACATCTTCAATTCCCGTTACGGGTATGCCCCTGCCATTTTTCAGCTATGGTTCTACTGCTCTTATAATTACAATGGCGGAAATGGGAGTGGTTCTCAATGTCTCAAGGCAGACAAAGCTGTAAAGGGGGAGTTTAGTTGAAAATTCTTTTTGCGGGCGGAGGAACAGCGGGTCATATAAACCCTGCACTTGCTATCGCGGGCGGAATGCGTGAGCGAAACACAGATGTAAAGGTGCATTTTGTGGGAACAAAAGAGGGTCTTGAGGTAAGCCTTATCCCTCACAGCGGATACACGCTTGATTTGATTAAGGTTCACGGCTTTGAAAGAAGGCTGAGCTTTGGTACTGTTAAAAATATTTTAGAGCTTCCCGCCGCGGTGATGGCCTCTGAAAAGATAATCAAAAAATTCAAACCCGATATAGTTGTAGGCACAGGAGGATATGTCTGTGGGCCTGTTCTTTATGCAGCGGCAAAAATGGGTATTCCGACCCTTGTGCATGAGTCCAATGCCTTTCCGGGAATTACAACTAAAATTTTAGCAAGGTATGTCGATGTTGTAGCGGTAGGTATGGAGGCTGCAAAAAAACATCTTCCCAAAACGAAAAAAACAATGGTGGCAGGAAGTCCCATAAGACCATCTATGCTTGGTGTTGACAACTTTTTGGCAAGAAGAAAGCTTGGACTTGATTCAAGACCATTTATAATTATATTCGGCGGAAGTCTCGGGGCAAGAGATTTTAACAAAGCTATGGCTGATTGGATTATGAGTGTTGCAGATAGTCATAAATATCAGATTTTGATGGCAACGGGAAAGAATAATCAATTAGATGCTGTTAAAAAACGATTTGAAGAAAATAAATTTATTTTGCCAAATGATATAAAAGTAGATGAATATATCTATGATATGGATATAGCTATGAATGCAGCAGATTTGGTGATTTCAAGGGCGGGCGCCAGCACTCTTGCAGAACTTACTGCAATTGGAAAACCTGCAATTCTGGTGCCGTCGCCTTATGTTACCGACAACCATCAACAGCACAATGCAGAAGCAGTTGAGAGCGGCGGCGGTGCAGTAATGATAAAAGAATCAGATTTAAATACTGAAATAATTGAAAGGACAGTGTCTGATATAGTTTTAAATCCCGAGAGACAAGCGAAAATGAAAAAAGCGTCTTTAAAAATGGGAGTTCCAAACTCTATTGATATAATTTGTGATGAAATAGAGAGGCTTGTTTAATCACATTATTCCGTAAATATCATATAAAGATAGAGAGATGTGATATGAAACGGAGGTAAAACAGAGTGAACAAGCTTCTGATACACGGAGGGAGCCCTCTTTTTGGAGAGGTAAAAATACAGGGATGCAAAAATTCTGCTCTGCCAATACTGGCGGCAACATTGCTTACAAATAAAGAGTGCATAATACATAATTGTCCTGATATTTTAGATACACAATCTGCATTTGAAATTTTGACAATGCTTGGCGGCAACACTTACAGGGAGGGAGATACTGTAAGGGTTTGCACCGACAATATTACTTGCGGCAATATACCGAGAGATTTGATGCAAAGGATGCGCTCATCGGTTATGTTTTTGGGGGCGGTGCTTGCGCGCTGCGGCTATGCCCGCATTTCAAAGCCCGGCGGTTGCAGACTTGGCGAGAGACCGATTGACATACATCTTCGTTCGCTAAAGGATTTAGGGGCAGAGATTTCAGAAATAGATAATGAGATATATTGTAGTTTAGAGCGGGTAAAATCCCGAAACATAACTTTATTGTATCCAAGCGTAGGAGCGACAGAAAATATAATTTTAATGTGTGCTTTGTCAAAGGCTGAAGTTGTAATCTACAATCCCGCCAGAGAACCTGAAATAGTGGATTTGCAGAATTTCCTCAATTTAATGGGTGCAGATATAAGGGGGGCCGGGACAGATGTTATCAGAATTTGCGGAAAAGACGAGCTTTCAGGGTGTGAATACACAGTTATGCCCGATAGGATTGCGGCTGCGACATATTCTTTTGGCGTGGCGGCCTGCGGCGGAAAAGTTTGTCTTAAGGACGCAGAAAAGGCACATATGATGACAACGCTGGGAGTGCTTGATGCAATGGGCGTTCAGACGGAGACTTCTGATAATCAAATTATCTTAAAGTCAGATGGCAGATTAAAACCAATTGATATGGTTAAGACGCTGCCGTATCCGGGTTTTGCAACCGATGTCCAGCCGATGCTTGCTGCGGCGTTATCTACTGCAAGCGGAACATCAAGGATAACAGAGACAATATTTGAAAATCGTTATATGTATGTTCCGTGCCTTAATTCAATGGGCGCAGATATTGATATAAACGGGAATTGTATAACCATTAATGGTGTTTTAGACCTTTGCGGAGCAAAAGTCTCGGCAAGTGATTTGCGCTCGGGTGCAGCACTTGTAGTCGCGGGCGTTAAAGCTGAGGGAGAGACAGAGGTTTATGGCTATGAGTATATAAAGAGAGGTTATGAAGACATAGCATCGGATTTTAAGAGTATGGGAGCAGATGTTACCCTTATAAGATGAGGAGGAAAGCATGAAGAATACGAGAGAACCAAAACGGCGTAAAAAACAAAAGATAAAAGTCTCAATAAAGATTGGCATTTTGATAACAGTGCTTGTGTTGATTGTTGTGGCGGCGGGTATCCTTATGTTTCCTGCCTTTGATGTAACAGAAATCTATTGCGAAGGAAATGTAAATGTCTCAAGTGAAGAAATTCTAAATGAAGCAAATCTTGCGACGGGTAAAAATATTTTCTTTGAAGATGTGGGAAGAGCAGAGAGAAAGATTTCTAAAATCCATATGATTGAAGATGTAACTGTCTATCGTGTTTTTCCCGATAAAATTTGTATCAGCGTGGTCGAAAGGACACCTGCATTTTATATAGCTACAGGAGATACTTCTGTTATGCTGGACATAAACGGAGTAGTGCTAAAGGAACTTGACGCGGGAATGACCGCACAATTGCTTGAGAGAAATATACCAAGAATAGCAGTAGAAGACGAAGAAAAAGAGAATGATTCTAAAGAGGCGCCTGAGACAGAAGATGCAATTTTACAAGAAAACGAAGAGATGTTTTTGAATATTCCTGTTGTTGCGGGAATGGAGCTTAGCAATGCAAAGCTTGGTAAAAAAGCAGAAAGCAAGGATTACTCAAAATCCGAGACAGTTTTTGCTCTGTGCAGGGGTTTAAATAATGCGGGACTTTTAAACAAAGCCACATACATTGATGTAACCGACAGTAATAACATAATCTTTGTGATAGAAAACCGGCTGGAGGTACATTTTGGAACAACAGAAAATGTTGAATATCGCGCAAAGTTCCTGTCTGAAGTTGTGACTACAAAGCTGTCGGCTTACGAGAGGGCAATAATGGACTATACGGGGGATGATATATATGTAAGACCCCCCGATGACGGGAAAGACAAGGTGATAAAGAAAGCGGAGGAACCTGAAAAAACGGAAGAAACGAAAGAGGAAGCGCCTGAGCAGACAGAAGAACCTCAGGAAAATCCCCCTGCCAATATTAGTTTATAATAAAATTTAAAGTAACATATTTGTAACATTCTTTTAAATTTTTTGCAAAATGTCTTTACAAAATAAAATTTAGTGGTATAATGATATGTAAGAATTAAAAATGGATTATAATATGTTTTTCTGAAACATATTTAAGGGCAGGACAAGCTGATTGCCCATATCACAGTTAGGAGGAAGAAAAAGTGTTCCAGTTTGATGCAGAAAACACTAATCCTGCGCAGATTAAAGTTATTGGCGTAGGCGGCGGCGGTAATAATGCTGTCAACAGAATGATTGAGGCAGATGTTAAGTGCGTTGAATTTATTGCAGTAAATACAGATAAGCAGGACCTTACATTGTCAGCTGCTTCTCAGAAAATTCAGATAGGTGAGAAGATTACCAAGGGTCTTGGCGCGGGTGCTGTTCCCGAAATTGGTAAAAAGGCAGCAGAGGAGAGCCGCGACGAAATTGCGCAGGCTATCAAGGGCGCAGATATGGTATTTGTAACAGCCGGTATGGGCGGCGGTACAGGTACAGGTGCAGCTCCTATCGTAGCTGAAGTTGCTAAAGAAATGGGTGTTTTGACCGTTGGTATCGTAACAAAACCTTTCTGGTTTGAGGGCAAGGTTCGTCAGCAGAACAGTGATGAGGGTATCAAGAACCTTATGGCTGCAGTTGACACATTGGTGGTTATTCCTAATGACAAGCTATTAGAAGTTGCTGAAAACAGAACTCCTCTTATGGAATCATTCCGTATGGCTGATGATATTTTAAGACAGGGTGTTCAGGGTATATCAGACCTTATTTCAAGACCCGGTCTTATCAGCCTTGACTTTGCAGACATTAAGACAATTATGAAGGATACTGGTTTTGCTCATATGGGTATAGGCAGAGCAACAGGTGAAACCCGCGCAGAAGAAGCTGCCAAGAAGGCTATACATAGTCCTCTTCTTGAAACTACAATCGAAGGTGCAAAAGGTATTATCCTTAATGTATCAGGCGGCGCAGACCTTGGTATTCTTGAAGTTAAGACTGCAGCCGAATTGGTTGAAGAGGCTGCCGATAAGGATGCAAACATCATCATCGGTGCTATCGTTGACGAAAGTCTCGGCGATGAGATTCAGATCACTGTTATCGCAACAGGCTTTAAGGGCAATGCTCCGGGAAACGATGAATCATCTTTTGATAGTTTCCTCAGCAGATTTGGTAACGGCAAGAGCGCAACAGCTGCTCCTGCACCTGCTCAGAATGTGCGTCCTGTTGAGAAGATTCAGTCAACTACTTCACAAGGTCTTTTTAACAGATTCGGTGAGGACGACGGGATTGATGTTCCTGTATTTTTGAGAAAGAATAGATAATTTTAAGATTTTTGCAGAAAATATCGTATGAGATTTTCAGCGCCGTCGATATTGACGGCGCTGTTTGACTATTGGAGGCAAAATGAGAGAGCTGATTGATAAACTGAAAAGAGAGCAAAATCTTACAGACAGCGAATTTTTGACACTCATCACAACCGACAAAGAGGATGAGTATCTTAAAGACTGCGCAGATTTAGTGCGCAGAGAGCATTATGGTGATAAGGTGTATTTAAGAGGACTTATCGAGATATCAAACTATTGTAAAAATGATTGTTTTTATTGCGGAATACGCCATTCGAACAATAATGCCAAAAGATACAGGTTGACAAAAGAAGAGATTTTGAGCTGTGCAGAAAACGGATATAAATTAGGGTTTCGTACATTTGTGATGCAGTCGGGTGAGGATAGATATTTTTCGGATAGTGTTATGTGCGACATAATATCTCAAATCAAGAAGAGATATCCCGAATGTGCCATTACGCTCTCTCTT
Organism: Clostridia bacterium; assembly: GCA_045589715.1. Taxonomy (GTDB): domain Bacteria; phylum Bacillota; class Clostridia; order Monoglobales; family Monoglobaceae; genus UMGS1820. Next base: position 51,308 of record JAZNPN010000047.1, read on the forward strand.
GGAGAACGGGGATTTGAGAGCTTTAAGGCGATGTTTGAAGCGGGCGCAGACAGATATTTGCTCCGTCACGAAACAGCGGAGAATCTGCATTACCAAAAGCTTCATCCTGAGAATATGAGTCTTGAAAACAGAAAAAAGTGTCTTTTTGAATTAAAAGAAATTGGTTATCAGGCAGGCAGCGGATTTATGGTGGGGTCCCCTTTTCAAACAGCTGAAAACTTGGTTGAGGATTTAAAATTTTTAAAAGAACTTATGCCTGATATGATAGGCATTGGTCCATATATAACACATAAAGATACACCATTTTCAGAATATAAATCAGGACCGCTTAATTTGACCGTGAAGATGATAGCGATTCTTAGGCTTATGTTTCCTTATGCACTCATTCCGTCAACAACTGCACTTGGCACAATAGACAAAGATGGCAGAAAAATGGGTCTTAAGGCAGGGGCGAATGTGGTGATGCCAAACCTTTCGCCCATAAAGTCAAGAAAGTTATATGATTTGTATGATAATAAAATTTCAACAGATGAAGAAGCGGCAGAGGGGCTTGAAAAGCTGAGAAAACAAATTGAAGATGCAGGTTACAGCGTATCTATGGAACGCGGAGATGTAAGAAAATAAGAATGGTACACAAAACAAAAAAGGCACCCCTGCGGATGCCTTTTATTTTGGTACACCTTCGGGGATTACGACTCGCTTCGCTCCCATGCATAAGTACTGTCACCAATCAAACATCGCAGGCTCGTTTTCTTGGGACATTACTAATCGACCCCGGGTTCTCATCACCCAAAGCGCACACAAAACATAAAACGCACCAACATGGTGCGTTTTTTGTTTTGGAAGGGATGATGCGAACCGACGAGAGTCGAGGGTGGAGCTGCGAACGGGAGTGAGCATTCTGCCAGCGGAGAAACAAAACGAGTGAGAAGGAAGGCAGAACAAACGATTGATAATCGTTTGGCGGGGCGCGCTGCCAAAGGCGAGAATCTCGTTTCCCGCACCAAAAAGAACCACGCCTTGTTAGGCGTGGTTCTTTTTGATGTAGACCTAAATTATACAAGTCGGATCGTAGCCATGTCGTTCT
>JAZNPN010000048.1:0-16495 GCA_045589715.1 Clostridia bacterium
CACCGCAAAAAAGTATATTCACAATTACTCCTCCCCTCTGTCATCATCTGCTACAAATTATAGTATTCTTTGTCACAAAATGCACTACCTTTTTTCGTAGAATCGCTCTACTATTTAACTCTACAAATCGTAGAAATGACATAAAAACGCCCTGTTTCAAAGAAACAAGGCGTTTATTTTATTTTTTGATACAGGACCACAATATGATTACAATCTGTCCCGCAATACCTAAAAGATATATAAGACCTATATGAATTCCAGCTATTAAAAACGAACTGTGAATTGCAACGAGCAATGACCACACAAGAATGGATATAATAAAATAGTTGTGTCTTGGATTAAACCATACGCTGTTAAACACAAGCCATATTATTGACGAAACGGGCACAGCGTACATAAAGAACAACCATTGAAATACTGCCCTCTCAGTTATAAGCGAGGTTATAACAAACGCAAAATGCGCAATAACCCAAACAAGGCTGATTGACATAATTGTAATCACAGTATGATTATATTTAGCGCCGTCTTTTTTGTGTTTTTTATTCTGTCCTCCGCGTTTTCCAGACCCGCCAGATAATCAATGGAAACATCAAATATATTCGCTATCTCCACGAGAGAAGAAATATCGGGGGCAGACTCTGCCCGCTCCCATTTTGAAATTGTCTTATCAGAATAATTCAGTCTTTCGGCAAGATCAGCCTGCATCATTTCATTCAAAAGTCACAGCTCAGCTATATTTTTAGCAACAATACTTTTTACATCACTCATATATTATCCTCTGAACAGAATTTCTATGCTTTTTGAGGAACATAGCTGATTAAAACCTCTGCTTTTCCCTCAATGGTATAAAATCCGAGCGCCGCAGGAATAAAAATGCTGTCTCCTGCCTTAAATTCCATACATCCGCCGTCATAAACAATTTTTCCGCTGCCCTCAAGACAGTTAAAAAGCTCGTATGTACTATTGATTATATTATGCTTGGTTTGTACTTTAAATTTTGTTACCGCAAAAAAGTCGCAGTATACTAAAACGCTTACTTCCGTGTCATTAACCATGGTTGTCTGCGGCACAGCTTTTTCCTTTCCCTCTATATCGTCAAGGTTTGAAACCATAATAGCCTTTTCGGTATGAAGCTCACGCTTGTTGCCGTCTTTGTCAACTCTGTTATAGTCATAAACTCTGTATGTAGTATTAGAACTTTGCTGAATTTCTGCAATCAAAAGGCCCTCGCAGATTGCGTGTATGGTTTTTGCAGGGATAAAGAATGTGTCGCCCGCCTTTACGGGAACGAAATTCAACAGCTCTTCCAATGTGCCGTCTTCTATTGCTTTTTTAAACTGCTCTCTGGTGGTACCATTCTTTAAGCCATACACAAGCTTTGCGTCAGGCTTTGCGTCAATAACATACCACATCTCTGTCTTTCCTAAAGAACCATTTTCGTGCACAGCCGCAAATTCGTCATCAGGATGCACCTGAACCGAGAGATTGCTGTTTGCATCAAGAAATTTTACGAGCAGGGGAAATTCGTCAATATCGTTACTTCCCAGCATATTTTCTTTATCGGACATAATCACTTCTTTTAAGGTTTTGCCCTTATGCTCGCCCTCAGCCACAAGTGAGAGTCCGTCATCGTGACAGGAAATTTCCCAGCTTTCTGCAGCAAAATTATCCTTTATATTTTTGTTATACTTATCCTTTAAGGCGCTTCCGCCCCAGATATATTGTTTAAATACGGGTTCCGTCTTAATTGGTGTTATCATAAAAATCAGTCCTTTCTTTAGAATATATTACCACAAATCTAAAAAAAGTCAACAAAAAAAGAGGAACGGCACTTCGGCCGTTCCATACAATTATTTGTTTAAAATCCGGTTGCAAAGCTTATATACATTACACTTAAAGCATAGGAGCATACCCACAATGGCTCCGACCCCTGCCTGCAAAATCTGATACGGAAGTTTCAATACTGCGTATTCAGGGGTGCTGTAAATAAAAGCTCTGCCAAGCGAATACCCTACAACCATTATAACAGCGCCGATTGTAACACCGATTGCAGACGAGAACACAGGGCGCTTCTTCATCACATGGTGGGAAAAGAACGAAATTACAACTGCCTGCACCCCATGTGTCACCAAGGATACAAACATGGGCGTCGGATAAAATAACAAATCACCGAGAAACGCCCCGACGCCGCCAACTACAAATGCCGCAAACGGGTCAAGTATAATCGCTGCCGTGCAGATTACGATATCGTTCATATACAAATGTCCGCCCGGTACCGGCACGCCAAATGAACTCATTGCTACATTCAATGCCGTAAACATAGCCGTTATACATAGCCATACTGTTGATTTCTTTTTTTCATTCATTTATCATACATCTCCCTTGCATTAACTATGGAAATAGTATATAATAAATCTGATAATATAAAAATAATCAGAATTGGAGAATTTTATATAACCAGATGAAATATGTAATTGAAAAAAATCAGCGTACCCCCGCATATCTTCAGCTTTATAAACAGTTGCGCAGTGATATCGCAAACGGGATATATCCCACAGGCTGCAAACTGCCCTCAAAAAGGATAATGGCAGAAGAGACGGGAGTGAGTACAATAACAACAGAGCACGCCTATGCTCTGCTTTGCGATGAGGGATATATCGAATCAAGAGAGCGCAGCGGATATTTTGTAATTTTTCGTGCCGATGACGGCTTTGCAGATTCCACGGAAAAAGTTTATACCCGTATAGCCCCAAACAGCTGTGCTTCTGCGGAATTTCCATTTTCTGTTCTTGCAAAGACAATGCGTGGTGTGCTTAGCGATTTTGGCGAAACTATTTTTAATCTGTCACCAAATTCCGGATGCACAGAGCTTCGCGAGGCAATAAACCAATACCTTGCACGAAGCCGGGGAATTATTGCCGATACCTCGCAAATTATTGTGGGTTCCGGCTCTGAATATCTTTACACTCTGATAGTGGAGCTTCTCGGCAGAAATCGCACATACGCAATCGAAGCTCCCTCTTATAAAAAGATTGAGCAGGTTTATCGTGCTGCCGATGCACAATACGAAATGCTGCCTCTTGGAAGTGACGGCATTAAAAGCTCTGCCTTATGGGCAAGCAAGGCGGATATTCTTCATATTTCCCCATATCGCAGTTTTCCAAGCGGAGTAACCGCGACAGCCTCAAAGCGCCACGAGTATATGCGTTGGGCAAGCAAAGAAGCGAGATATATTATTGAAGACGATTTTGAATCAGAATTTTCTGTCTCGAAAAAACCGGAGGAAACATTATTTTCCCATTCCACAGAGGATAATGTTATTTATATGAACACCTTTTCAAAAACCATATCCCCCTCACTCAGAGTCGGATATATGGTTTTACCAAAGCACCTTGTATCAACATTTGAAGAAAAAATCGGCTTTTACTCCTGCACTGTACCTACATATATTCAATTTGTTTTAGCCAGACTTATATCAAACGGAGATTTTGAAAGACACATCAACCGTGTCAGAAGAAAAAAAAGAAAGGCCATCACAAATTTGTGATGCCATATATTTATTGGTTTTTCTGCGGTATTGGAAGTGATTTCATCTGCATTATCAGATTTCTTCCGCCACAAGACAGAATTAATTGAAAAAAGACTTGTCAATTGACAAGTCTTTTTTCTGGTGGAGGGAGATGGATTCGAACCATCGAAGCAAGAAGCAACAGATTTACAGTCTGCCCCCTTTGGCCACTCGGGAACCCCTCCGCATTTATTAAATTAAAAGTTGCAACTTTGATATAATATCATATGCCTTTCCTTTTGTCAATACTTTTTTTGAAAATTTTACTCAAAATTTTGCCGTTTTAAAGCCAAGTCATAACTTTAAGCTTTAAAACGGCAAATCCATATGTTCTGATAATAATATGTAAATAAGTGCATAGACAAGCATTGAATTGTCAGTTTCGCCATCGTCTGAGTCAATCATCAAAAGAATTAACGCAATAATTAGCAAATCCTCAGCTGACAAAAAGCCGAGTATCTTTCCGCTTTTAGGGTCATAAACCGACTGCGGTATAAATTTTGTAAGCGGATGTTCTTTGTCTGCTTTATTTTGCGAAGGCTCAGACTTTGGATTGTGATTCTGCGACTGCTTTTTTTGCCCCATTGACTGGGGGTTGTTTTTGGGATGATTCGGCTTTGTATTCTGAGGTGAGTGGCGGTTTCCGGGCGGGCTTTGTTGCGGGTTGTATCGTCTATACATAGGCACCCTCCTAATTCATCTCTTTAAAGGCATCTATAGCACTTCCGATAGTCAAAAATTTAACGGCATTATCCACAGATTTCCGGCGCTCACTTTTAAGCAGGGGTCTTAATGACTGCAAAAACGCAGTCTGCCTGTTTCTCTCAGGATTGTTCATAGCCGACATAATTTTCTGTACTTTCATCATCATTTCTATGCTGTCAGGGTCAATGCCCCCAGTCTTTACCCCGGGCGTCTGCTGATTATCATTAAACATCGACATTATATTTTCTATCGCAGAGCTTCCCTCATCGCTTGACAGCATATTTTTCAGCATATCCACAGCACCCGATAAATCTATTTCGTCGCCCATTTAAGCACCTCCGTTATTTTTTCAGCATTTCATTGATTTTTTTCATAAGCTCGGGGTTATTGGTAAGCTGTTTTGCAAGAGCAGGATTTTTCTGAAGTTCTGCCTGCAAATCGGCTGTGCTTAAATTATTTAACTTTTTATCAAGCTCACCTTTGTTGGTACTCTTGATAACTTTTTCAACCTCTTTCATCTGCTCAGGGCTTAGCATTTTGCCCATTTTTGAAAGAGCATTTGACAGCATCTGCGGACTCATATTTCTAACCATATCCTCAATTTTCATACAATCGCTCCTTTTAATTTTTGCTCCCTATACTTTATGCAGCAAAAACAAATTTCGTGACAAATTTTTATATATATGTTATAATTGCCCGTGGTGATTATATGAAAGCATTGATACTCAGCGACAGCCATAGGGATTTTTCAAGCATACTAAAGGCTATCGAGCAAAATCCTGATATAAATTTAATAATTCACGCAGGGGATGTGCATCGGGATGTTGAGGATATTATGAATTTATATCCTATGCTTCCTTGCGCCTATGTCCTTGGGAACAACGATTTTTCGGTTTGGGGCGTTCCATATGACAGAATTTTTGAGTTTGGCGGCAAAAAAATATTTCTGACCCACGGCCATAACTATGGCGTAAAAGGCTCACCCGCAAGAGTAATTGAAACGGCAAAGAAAAAAGATGCAGACATCTGCATCTTCGGGCATACCCACAAGCGCTTTTTAGACGAGGATGAAATTTTAACAATTAACCCCGGTGCCGCCTATAAAGGCTATGCAATTTTAAGTATTGAAAACGGCCTTTGTACTGTTGAATTTAAAGATATCTAAAAAGGACGCTAACGCGTCCTTTTTCAATTATTTTGCTTCTACTACGATTTTGCGGTTAGGCTCATCCCCTACGCTATAGGTCTTAACCCTGTTACTTCCCTGAAGTGCCGCATGAATAATTCTTCTCTCGTTAGGAGACATCGGTTCAAGTGTGACCGAGCCGCCCTCTCTTATGACACGGCGCTCTAAACTCTTTGCAAGTTTTTGAAGAGTATCCTCTCTCTTTGAACGATAGTTCTCTGTGTCGATATTTACTTTTATATAAGAATTCTTTTCCTTATTAACATAAAGGCTTGTAAGATACTGAACTGCATCAAGAGTATCTCCCCTCTTGCCTATCAAGAGTCCCATCTTAGGGCCCGATACCTCAACCTTTACAAAATCTCCGCCGTTTGACGCATTTATTTCTGCATCGCTAAGTCCCATCCTATGAATAAGCTCGGTTGCGAAGAATTTTGCATCCTCAATAGATTTTTCTGTAACGGGATGGCTCTTTCTTGCAGGCTTTTTCTCCTCTGCCTTTGGGGTTTCTTCCTTAACTTTTTTAGGTCTTGGAGCGTGGTCCTTTGCCTGAGGCTCAGCCTTTGGTGCATAAGGATTTTCACCCTTTTCAATTTTTTCAGCCTGAGAACGCTTTTTAGCAATCTCTTTAACTTTTTCTTCCTGCTCGGCTTCCTTGGTAATCCAAGCAGAGATAACAACTTCTTTTCCAAGCAAAAGTCCCATAAGGCCCTTGCCCACTTCACGCTCTACCTCATAAGAAAGTTCGCTGACATCTACGCCGAATTCCTCGGCAGCAAGTTTTAACGCTTCTTCCTTATTTTTTGCGTTTTTTTCTATTTTTCTTAGCATTTATAATCTCTCCTTCTATCTGCTCCTCGGTAATTCCGGGATTTATAATCTTAGCCAAAATAAGCTGCTGAATCATAGAAATGATATTGCTCACTACCCAATAAAGGCCGATTGCTGCAGGCAATGTAAATGCAAACCACGCAGACATTATAGGCATAAACACTTGCATACTCTTCATAGTGTTTGGCTTTTCATTTCCATATTCGTCTTTCTGCACGGGTTGCTGCGGCGATTGTGCCTGAGTAATCCTGGATGTCGCATATGATGAAAGACCTGAAAGCAAAGGTATTATCCACAAAAGAACAACATCAAGACTCAGCCCCTCTGCTTTTCCTAAAAACAAATTGAAGAATGCGCCTAAATTCGGTGTCTGTGAAAGGTCTAAGCCCACAAAGTCAAAGTTTATCAAAGTAAAGCTCTTGTCAAGCTCTGTAATCCATTTGCTTTCCATAAGCACAGGATTTTCAGATAAGAACCTTGCAATCTGAATTTCATAGTTACCAAACATTTTGTAAGCATTATCCGTAAGTGCATTTAAAGAATTTACATTGACCGCACTTAAGAACATATCAAGCCTTTCGGGGCTTCCCTCGCTCCATTCAACTACTGCGCTGATTATGCGCCATACTTCGTCTTCGCCAAAGCCCATAATATAAACTACAGGTTTTCTTACAACGCCGTACAGCATAATGATTATAGGAAGCTGAATAAGCATAGGCAGACAGCCGCTCATAGGATTTACCTGATACTTCTGATAAAGCTTCATTGTCTCCTGATTGAGCTTTTCCTTATCATTTTTATACTTTTCCTGAATTTGCATTAAAAGCGGCTGAAGTTTCTGGGTTTTAAGCATAGAGCGCTGCTGCTTGACAGTAAGAGGCATAAGTGCCATTTTAATCAGGACTGTAAATATTATAAGCGCTACGCCATAGTTATTAACTAAAGTTTCACAAAGTCTTAAGATATACCCAAGACCCATCATTATATAGGACACGACAAAGGTCCCTCCTTTTGTTTTATGAAAACCACTTTAAAAATTTAGGGATAATCTATCCCGCCTTTAAATAACGGATTGCACTTAAGTATCCGAAGTATTGCTTTTATACTTCCTTTAAATGGCCCATATTTTTCTATCGCCAAAATTGCGTACTCAGAGCAGGTTGGATAAAACCTGCAACAAGGCTTTTTAAGTGGTGATATTCGCTTTTGATAAAAATGTATACAACCTACCAATATCTTTTTCATCTTATTTTTCAATCCATAAGGAAAGCTCGCAGAGAGCTGATTTAAAATCACGAACAAGTTTTTCATAAGGAGCGGTGACTGTGGCAGACCTTGCTACAATACAAATATCCACTCCACGCTTGATATCGGGCTTATAAGTCCGAAAAAGTTCACGAATTCTGCGTTTTGCACGGTTTCTTAAAACCGCGTTGCCTACTTTTTTCCCCGCAGTTATGCCAAGCCTTACCTCGTCTTTGCGGCCTTTTGCCGCATATAAAACAAGAGTAGGTCTAACTTGAGACTTACCTCTGCGGTAGAGTCTTTGAAATTCATAATTCCTGCACAGGCTAACAATCTTTTCCATAATACCTCCGAAATCGCCGAAAATCGATTTATATTCATATAGACAAAAAGACGCTTTCAAAGCGCCTTCTAAATCGCCGACTCGGCAAATACGGATATGTCGGCAAAAGCCGACATATCAAAATAACCGCGCCTTATGCAGAAAGCTTCTTTCTGCCCTTAAGTCTTCTTCTTGCCAACACCTTGCGACCATTCTTGGTGCTCATTCTCTTTCTGTAACCATGCTCCTTTGCACGATGTCTCTTTTTAGGCTGATAAGTTCTAAGCATTGTGTCAAACCTCCTTCAATTATTTAGTATATATAAAAAATAATTCTCACAAGAAAATCTATCATAGTTTATCACATTTTTTTTAAAATGTCAAGCATTAAAAGAAATTTTCTCCTTATGATTTAATTTTCTTTACTTTTAAATTCCACTATGTTATACTAATTTCAGGTTTGTCGGGTATTATATAGATATCGGCACTTTATTTTAACATAATCAGTATTATATGCTCGGCAGCTCCCTGATTTATGGGAGCATTATTTATATTTATTAACAAAGGAGAGAGTTAAAATGTCTCAGAAAACAGACGGCATCTATGATGCTAAAAAACTTGGTGCGGGCAAAATGTTAGTACTCGGATTTCAGCATATGTTTGCTATGTTCGGCGCAACTGTTCTTGTTCCGCTGCTCACAGGTCTAAACATTGCAACCACCCTTTTAATGGCAGGTCTTGGCACACTTTTCTTCCACCTTGTCACCAAAGGTAAGGTTCCCGCATTTTTGGGTTCTTCTTTTGCATTCCTTGGCGGATATGCGGCAGTTGCACCTATCGCGGGAACTGAAGCTATGACAAACGCTCAGCTTTTGCCTTACGCATCGCTCGGTGTTGCTTGTGCAGGTCTTGTTTACCTAGTTTTAGCGGCACTTATCAAGTTGGCGGGCGTTAAAAAGGTAATGCGTTTCTTCCCGCCTGTAGTTACAGGTCCGATTATCATTGCAATCGGTCTTGGCCTTTCAGGAAGCGCTGTATCTAACTGCCAGCAAAACTGGTTAATTGCATTTATTGCACTTGCTATCGTTATCGTGTTTAACATCTGGGGCAAGGGTATGGCAAAGATTATTCCTATCCTTTTAGGTGTTTTAGGTTCTTGCCTTGTTGCTGCAATTCTTGCTTTGTGCTTTGGTCAGACAATCGAAATAGACGACGCATCATATATTGCACTAAACGGAAACCCCAATATGATTCTCTTTTCAAAGGGTGCTCTTGAAACCTTTATTTCAGCTCCGTGGATTGGACTTCCAATCAAATGGAACAGCACAGTATTTGGCGGAATTGACTGGACACAGAGTTCACTGATTATCAGCTCAATTGTTGCAATTATGCCTATCTCTCTTGCAACTATGATGGAGCATATCGGCGATATCTCTGCTATTTCTTCAACCGTTGGCAAAAATTATATTGCAGAACCCGGACTTCACAGAACACTTATCGGTGATGGTCTTGCAACAACCCTTTCTGCTCTCTTTGGCGGACCTGCAAATACCACTTACGGTGAAAACACAGGTGTTCTTGCTCTATCTAAGGTATATGACCCACGAGTTATAAGAATTGCTGCTGTCTTTGCAGTTATTCTTTCATTCTCACCCAAATTTGAGGCTTTGGTTGCTCTTATTCCAACTGCAGTAATCGGAGGTATTTCATTTATCCTCTATGGTATGATTTCTGCAATCGGTGTAAGAAATGTGGTAGAACATAATGTTGATTTTACTAAGAGCCGTAACCTTATCGTTGCAGCAGTTATCCTTGTTTCGGCACTTGGAATAGGGTCTTTAACCTTTGCAATCGGAAGCATTACAATTTCTCTTTCAGCTCTTGCAACTGCATCAATTGCAGGTATTGTGCTCAATGCAATTCTTCCGGGCAAGGATTATGATTTTAAGGAAACTCCCGAAGGTGCTGACACAGGCGTAAATTTTGAAATTTAAAATATACCCTAAAAACATAAACGGAGTAGTGAAAAATCACTACTCCGTTTTTAATGCGTATTTTCTCATTTGATTTATCTGTTACTTTTGATTGCCTAAAAGTAACCAAATAATTAAAAAACATAAATCCATTCTGTTTAGACTTACAACAAACTTTTAAAACTTATGATTTAACTTGTTCCTTTTTTTCTTGTCAAAAAAACGAACCCAAAAAACGACAATCAGGGGAACGCAAAGCGTTCCCCCAATACCCCCTTATTCACATCCCCCCAACAAAAACTCAAAAAAGACATTTTTTACGCCGCCCCCCTTAAAACCTCTAAGGCGGGGCGGATTTTTACTTTGTGCATCTAAGTCTTTCGCCCAAAGTAACACTTTTCTTACCGATAGCTTGCGTTTGCAATCTCGGTAAATCTTTTTCAGCGACTCGCTCGGTATAGTGCGTACTATAGCGTTGCAATTCACGCTTGACGAACCGATACTCGCTCCGGTTGATAAAAGGTTTATCTTTGTCGGGAGCGCCAATGGGGGTGTCGGGGTATCCCCGACTGCATCTTTGGTTACTTTTGGGCAATCAAAAGTAACAATAAATTAAAGAAATTTTAAACATTCCCCAAAACATAAACGGAGCAGTGATTTCTCACCACTCCGTTTTGTTATTCATAATGACGCATTTCATCAGTCAAGCCAAGAATATAATCAATAGACACATTATATATTTTTGCTAACATAATAACTAATTCACACGGAAGGTCACGGAGTCCGCTTTCATATCGATAATACTGCGGTTGTGTGGTATAAAGCAAATCCGCTATTTCTTTTTGCGTATAATTATTATCTTCCCGTAAATCCCGCAATCTTTTATAATATGCCACCTCTAAAATCTCCTAAAATACCTATTTGGATATATTGACAGTTTAACATTAATATGCTACAATATATAAAAATATATCCATATGGATATAATGGGAAGAGGATCAAAAATGGATAATAGATCAGAATGGGTTTTTGACCAATTATTAGTTGGGATAATAGTATTTATTATCGTTGGATTATCGAGTTTTTTTATAGAGGTAGGAGGAGCCGTTTATGATACCATTATAGAATTGATTAACGGCGAAGAAGAAACGCCGACAGACACAAATGAAGATAAACCGAAGTTATACGAATATAAAGTATATATATGCTTGGACGAAAATACAACCGAGGTTTTTTCAATAAGAAAGACAGAAACGATTTAATCGTTTCTGTCTTTTCTTAATTTGTAAAACTTATCTTTCCATTTATCCACTCAAGCTTTGTTTCATAAAACTTTTTAATAGCTTTTATTAAATACTGCGTATCCTTATTTCCTGCCGTTTCAAATGCCGAGTGCATCGCAAGCTGCGAAAGCCCTATATCCACCGTGTTTACAGAAACTTTTTCGCAGGCAAGGTTACCAAGGGTTGAACCACCCTGAAGGTCACTTCTGTTTGCATATACTTGATACGGCACATCTGCCATTTCACAAATCTTTTTAAATATCGCATCTGATACGGCATCCGTTGTATATTTCTGCGATGCGTTGTGTTTTATGACAATTCCGCCATTTAATATGGGATAGTTTTGCTTATCTGACATTTCAGTGCGATTTGGATGAACCGCGTGAGCATTATCAGCTGAGACCATAAAGGAGGAGGACAGCAGCTTCATATAATCAGAATAACTCTTTCCCATACTTTCGCTTATGCGAATAAGCGTTGATGCCAAAAAGTCTGACTTTGCGCCCTGTTTTGTGCCGCTGCCGACTTCTTCATTGTCAAGCACGCAAAGAACCTGCGCTGTCCCGCTATTTTCACCCTCTAAAAATCCTTGCATTGCTCCATAAACGCATTGCAAATCATCAAGCCTTGGTGCCGAAATAAAATCATCACCCCAGATTACGCCGTCCTGATTGTTATACACCATTAAATCAAAGCCCTTTATCTGTTCCTTTTTAACGCCTGCATTTTCTGCGATTTCGGTCATAAAGTCTCTTTTGCTTTTAGATAGTGCATACATAGGAGGCATATCCTTTAAAATATTTAACTCTTTATTATCCCGATTAAGGTGCGGGGCAATTGAGGGAATGACAGCCGCATCTTCAAGATTTACAAGGCGCATTTCAATTCCGTCTTTGGTATCTGCTACAATTCTGCCCGATACCGAAAGCGGTCTGTCAAGCCATGTAGAGAGTATCTGTCCGCCATAGCTTTCGATATCTAATTTAATATATTCTTTATCCTCTGTCTGAACCGATGGTTTTATCTTAAGGCACGGGGAATCTGAGTGCGCTGCAACAATCATAAAGCTCTTAGGATTTTCGGGCACTTTAAACGCAATTATTGATGACATATTGCGCATCACATAATATTTGCCGCCTTCTTCTATCTTCCAGTCATCACTTTCTGAAAGCTCAGAAAATCCGTTTTTATTAAGCTCCTCTTTAATCTGCTCTGCTGTATGCCACGCATCTGTAGATTTTTTTATGAATTCTAAGATATTCATTTTATCACCCCTGATACTATATAATACCTCAAACACACAAATAAGTCAATTCATTAACCGCAGCTATATATAAATTCTATCTTGTCCCCGTCTTTGAGCTTATATTCAGAGCACCCCTTATTTTGAAACTCTCCATTTATCTTATAAATCCAGCCTGAAAAGTTTCCGCAATCCTTTTCATAAAGATTGGCAATCCCTTTTATATATACACTGTTATAAATTGTGTTTTTCTCATAGTCAATGGGTATATTATTTTTCTCCATCTCTCTTAAAATAACATCAAATGCACTTTCTCCATCATCAAACACAATTTTGTCTTTGCTGAATATTACACCGCTCTGGGGAATAATGCCGACCTTTTCTTTATCCAATTTAGAAATATTTTTAAGCGCATTATCGCATGTTACAAACAAGCCGCAGGTTAACTCATAAGTCTGCTCTTCTTCACTTATAGCTTGTTCTGCGGTCGTTTGTTCATTCTGAACGATCTCCTTTTCAATCTTGTCTGTTTGCTCAGTTGTTACTTCTGCTTTCTCTTGTATCTCTGTTGTTATAGGGTCAGGTGTCTCAATAAGTTGATTTTCTGATTGATTACATCCGCACCAGATCACTGCGGATAATATCACCATAATTGCAGATAGAATTATTTTATTTTTATTATAATTCATGCTTATTTCGCTCCCTCACAAAAACGCATAAGTATTGTTGCCACCTGTGCACGGGTTGCGTCATTTTGGGGATTTAATCTGCTTTCTGTTTCTCCGTTTATTATTCCGCAGCCGTTTGCCCAACTTAGCGCAGACGATGCATATTCTGAAATTTCATCAAAATCATCAAACTTGGCAATATTTGTGTTTTCATAGTCTGACAGATTGATATTTTTAAACTTTGCATATCTGAATATTATTACCGCCATCTGCTCACGGGTAACATTCTCATTGGGGGCAAACTCATTTTCATTCACGCCGTTTACAATTCCGTTACTTGCCGCCCAGGCAATCGCATCTGTATACCACTCTCCCGATTTTACATCTTCGAAAATATTATTATCAAAAACTTTCTCAGGATTTTCCATTCTGTAAATTACACACGCAAGCATCGCTCTTGTCATTTTGCTGTCAGGTTCAAACCCGTTGTCCGTTCCCTGCATAAGATTATTTTTGTATACATATTCAACCGATTTATAATGCCAGTCACTTGACTTTACATCACTAAAGGTATCCTCTGAAAATGTTGTTTCCTGAATTTCTTCCTGTAGTTCTTCCTGTGGTTCTTCTTTCGGCTCCTCCTCTGGTTCTTCTTCAGGAGTTGAAGAAATACTGCCCCCACCAAACACAGGTGTGCTAACAGGGACTGTTGCACGGGCTTCTGTCATTGGATAGTCTGAAAAATCATATAGGATTTTAGGGCTATCTGTTTTAAATAACTGATATGCCAAGAGTCCCCTGAAGCCCTGTTCGGTAGAAAATGTATTTTCAAGCGGATTAAATGCATCAAGTGTCTCAGTGCACTCTGTCATAAGTCCGTCAATTAAATTATTTTCGTTTGTAATGCTTTCAGCATCAATCCCCAAAGCAGAATATGCAGCTATAACAAGCCCTGTTGATGCCGCGGGGCCCCATGAATCTATAAGCCCGCTCTCTGTCTGAATACCCTCAATAAGCGGAAGTGTTTCGTCAATAGCCGCCGCTATATCGGCATTATTCTCATAATACGGAGCAAGAGCAAGCAACATAGGTGCAGCAGCATCAGGACCATATTCCAAATTCTGCCAATCTTCCTTTGTCGAAATTGCAGCGTTTAAAAGATATTCCATCTGTGCATCTGTGGCATATTCCGCACCCTGATGTAATGCAATTATTACATATGGTAAGGTATAAGGGTTTAACACATCTTCATTTTCTGCATCTATAAGCGCCGTAAGCTTGCCTACAGCATCAAGGGGCCGAGAAGCTGAGGTATACATATTTTTTGCATCATACCCAAGTGCCCTTGCGGCAATAATTGCTTTTGAAAGGTCTCCCGGAGTTGTTGCCGTTTCTGCAAAAGCTATCACTTTATCAAGACATACCTGTCTGTTTGTCAGAACATTATCGCTCTGAGGATAAAGCTGAGAATACACTTCCATATCGGCAATTAACCAAAGCATATTTACATCACTTGTTACACCGCTTTGTGAATATTTCTTTGCAATATTATGTATTACTTTTATAGAATCAGGCATTTTAACTTCAACAACACATACAGGAGCAGTGATTGCAGGAATTATCGCATCATTTACAGTCTGTGTTTTTGTAGCCGAAACAATATATTTACCCTCTGCATCAAATGCAAGAGTCGCTTTTCCATCTGCATCAGTTACTATTTCGGTTGCCTGACCATTTATGGTAATTGTGGCATTTTCACAAGGTGAAAATATCATATTAGAATCTTCATCATATCCGCTTACTGCATTTAGTGTAATTTCAACCTCTTCGTTTATAAAGGTCTCGGCCTTTACCATATCAAAGGTTGCGTAATTTTCCGTATTGGGATAAGAATTTTTGTAGATACAAACTTCAATAAAATCGCCGTTTTCAATCCCGTGCGAAAGTCCCATTACAGACTCTGTACCGCTGTTTACCTGATAGCCAAACTTTCCGCTTTCATCGCCCCAGAACTTTGTGATATATGCTCCCCACTCGCCTGTGTCCGATGCGTATCCTGAAACTGCCCCACCCTCATAATATAAATCGTGGGCACTCTTAAAGGCATCATCAAGAGTATAGGACTCATTTCCTGTAAGCTCTACGGGCAATGAGATGATTGTTTGGTTGTTCTTGCTGCTTACAAACTCTCCATATCTGCTGATTGTTATGTAAGCAGTTATTGTTGTTTGCCCATCTTCTGCAAATGCAAAAAGATTGCAAACACTTAAAATCATAACAATGCTCAAAAAAACTGCTAAAATTCTTTTCATTTTTATTTTCCTCTCTTGTCTTAAATTTTTATTGCAGTATATTTGTCACCCCCACACCGCAGGCAATAAAAAAACTGCGGTAATTAAATTACCACAGCAGACTTTTTCTGTGTCACCACATTTCAATAAAGCCCTGACATTTTGTCAGCACTTGATTAAAACTATTGCTTCTATGCGGAGCGCACTTACAAAGCAACATCAAAGCAGGTCTTCTGACTCGTGCATTATCATTTTTATTCTGCCTTCTCAGTTTCCCAATGACCGGCTTTCACCGATGAATAAAAACTAACACATACAGCGACTGGTATCGTCTGGGGATCGCACCCAATTCCCTTTTCACCGCCTATATCTTGCACAACACAGGCGACACTTTGTATGAATATTTAGTTTTCCTTATTCTATCACACTTTCTGACAAAATTCAAGAAAAAATGCCCCGCAAAAGCGGAGCATTTATGTTATTTTATTGGGTTTCCCTCTTTATCAAATAAGGGAAGAGGTTCTAAATAAATTATATCCTCTCTGCCTATAGCATCGCCCTCTGCTAAAACTGCCATCTTGCCGACAAGTATGCCGCCGACCTCTTTAATCAAGGTTTCAAGTGCGGTAAGAGATTCGCCCGTGCTGATAACATCGTCAACTATTAAAACTTTCTTACCCTTCATAGCCAGCATATCACTCTCGCCAAGGCAAAGTGTTTGCTTATTTGCAGTGGTAATAGAGTCAACCTGCGTTGTGTAAACATTTTGCATATACAATTTAGGACCCTTTCTGGCTACGATATAATTATTTTCACCATGCTGTCGAGCCATTTCGTAAAGCAGGGGTATACCCTTTGACTCTGCAGTAATCATTATATCATGCTCAGGAGCCAGCTTTAAAAGCTCGCTTGCACAAGCCTTTGTAATCTCTACATCACCAAACATTACAAATGCCGCAATGTATAAATCCTCATTTATGGGGCAGAGGGGTAAATCCCGCTCAAGTCCCGCAATCTTCATAGTATATGCTTTGTTCATTTAAAACCACACCTCTTTTATGCTATACCTAAAACCTTTAAAACGATATATGCTACAAACAATGCAACTGAAATCCACATAACACCGCTGATATCTTTGAGCTTACCAGTTACAAGCTTTAATATAACCCAAGCAAGTATAC
>JAZNPN010000049.1:0-6131 GCA_045589715.1 Clostridia bacterium
AACGCAAAAATTTTTAATGATTAAAAAATAAGAAGTGGCTCAAACGCAGTGTTTGAGCCACTTTGTATGGCAGGGGCAGTAGGGCTCGAACCCTCGACCTGCGGTTTTGGAGTCCGATATTCTACCAACTGAACTATACCCCTATATTAACAACTTGTAAATTATAGCACGGAAAATTGTTTTTGTCAAGCTATTTTTACAAGCTGTCGGCAATATTTTTAAGGCTTCTTTTTTCGTAAATTCCGCCTATGACAATCAATAAAAGAGATATCATTCCTACATACAAAACCTTATCAATACATAAATTTTCGCCCGATATAAGAATGCCGCGATAACTCTCAACTAAGACGGCTGCAGGGTTTAGCATTATGATTTTGGTCAGTTTCTCAGACAGTCCGCCCACATTCCAAAATATAGGAGTGAGCCAAAACCCTATATTCATAATTATGCCTGTTGCATTTAAAATATCCTTATAATATGCCGATACAATGGCTAAAATTCTGCCAACTGCAAAAACAAAACATCCCGTCAGCAATATCATAAACGGCAGATATATAATCTCTTTCAAATTCATTCCTTTAAATGCACACATAAATACCACAATGCCTAAAAAAATCAGATGTGAAATCAAAGCCGATACAGTCCTTACAAGAGGCAAAACTCCTATATCAAACCGTACTTTCTTCACAAGATACGAGTAATCACGAAAGCTTGACGCCGTCGCTCTTATTCCGCCGTCTATAAAGAACCATGGCGCAATTCCTGCTGATAGCCAGATATAATACGGCACATCAGCATTTGTTGTCCCAAATGCCACAGAATAGACGAACCAATATACCATTACCGTGACAATCGGCTCTGAAACCGCCCAAAGAGCACCGAGAAGCGAGCCTGCATATTTTGCTTTAAAATCATTTGCGGCAAGGCGTAAAATCCTTGCCGCTTTTAAAAATATATTCTTCATATCATTTAATAATCCAATTGGGAAGTCCCGTCTGTATGGCGTGCATAGTCTTTGTCTTAAAAAATTTATCCTGCTTTGTTTTTTCGTTGATAAAGTCTTTCATATCCTGTCTCTTTGATTTGCCGTCCATAGGACAAGTGCTTTTAACAACAGGTAAATTTTCACGCTTTGCAAAGCCTTTTATCTCCCCCTCAGGAAGATAAATTAAAGGTCTTATCACATTAACATCAACTCTTGAAAGATATGTAACGGGTGAAAAACAACTTAGCCTGCCCTCATAGAAGAGCGATAGGAAAAAAGTTTCAAGTGCATCTTCAAAGTGATGGCCAAGCGCCACCTTATTACAGCCCATCTCTTTTGCAAGGTCATTAACCCCGCCCCTGCGCATTTTAGCGCACAGAGAACACGGATTTTTTTCTTTTCTGACATCAAAAATAATTTCTGCAATATCAGTCTTTTTGACTACATACTCAATGCCGTTTTGCCTGCAAAATTCCTTAATTCCGTCGTAATTTGTTCCTTCAAAGCCCATATCAAGAGATATGCCAATAACCTCGAACTGAACAGGGTAAAACCTTTTTAAGGCATTGAGTGCACAAAGCAGAGTAAGGCTGTCCTTGCCGCCGGAAACTCCGACGGCAATTTTATCGCCCTCTTCAATCATTTTATAATCATCAATCGCTCTGCGAACCTTACTCAATATCTTTTGCATAAACTCCTCCGAAATTACTCAGCAGTCTCCTCTTCCTCTTTTTGGACAGTAGCAACAGTTAAAACCTTTACGCCATCTGCCAGTCTGATAAGGCGGACACCCTTTGTAACTCTGCCGTATGTGCTGATATCCTGAGAATCCATTCTTATAATAACACCTTCAGATGTAATGATGATGATATCATCTTCAGAAGATACAATATTCATACCTGCAATTTCGCCTGTTTCTTCGCTGACACGATAGGTCATCATACCCTTACCGCCACGGCTCTGACACTTATATTCCTCAAGTTCTGTGCATTTGCCATAACCATTTTCGCTGACAGTTAAGAGTTTTGCGCCTTCCTTTGCGATACACATACCGATAATATAATCGTCACCATCAAGAGTCATAGCTCTTACACCTCTTGAAACTCTGCCCATATTACGAACATCGTTTTCGCTAAAACGAATAATCTTACCGCTGTGAGAACCTACAAAGATTTCGCTGCTTCCATCAGTCATTTTTACGCCGATAAGTTCATCCCCATCGTCAAGACGAATAGCGATTTTGCCCGCTTTTGGAGCATTCTCATATTCCATAAGGTCGGTCTTTTTAATAACGCCTGCCCGTGTGCACATAATAAGGCTTTTATCTTCTTCGTATTCTCTTACGGGAATTACTGCAGAAATCTTTTCATCCGGGTCAACTGCAAGCAAATTAACTATAGGTGTACCTTTTGCTTGTCTGCCGGCTTCAGGAATTTCATACGCCTTAATGCGATACATCTTACCCTTATTGGTAAAGAACAAAATATGTGCGTGGGTAGATGATACAAACATTGTGCTTACAAAATCTTCTTCCTTGGTCTGAAGTCCTATAATACCCTTTCCACCTCTTCTCTGATTCTTGTAAGTATCAACCGAAAGGCGCTTAACATAACCCTGATGCGTAAGGGTGATTACATTATCCTCTTCCTCAATCAAATCTTCGATATCGATATCGTCAGCCACAGGTTCAATACCCGTTCTTCTTGAATCGCCAAACTTCTCGCGTATTTCGTTAAGCTCTTCTTTGATAATATCAAGAACCATCTGTTCACTTGCCAATACATCTGACAGATGTTTGATAAGCTTCATAAGCTCGTTATACTCATTATCAATCTTTTCTCTTTCCATTCCCGCAAGGCGGGCAAGTCTCATATCAAGGATTGCCTGAGCCTGAATTTCAGTAAGCCCGAAACGCTCTACCAGTCTTTCCTTAGCGTCATTATAACTGCTTCTGATGACACTGATTACTTCGTCAATATTATCAAGCGCAATCCTAAGACCCTCTAATATGTGAACTCTGCTTTCAGCCTTTTCTTTGTCGAACCTGGTGCGGCGAACAATGACATCCTTCTGGAAATCAAGATAGTTAACCAAAACCTCTTTAAGGTTTAAAACCTTAGGGTCTGTCTGGTTTACAAGCGCAAGCATAATAACGCCGAAAGAGTCCTCAAGCTGGGTATACTTATAAAGCTGATTTAACACAATCTGCCCGGGGACACCCGTCTTAAGTTCAATAACAATTCTCATACCATCGCGGTCCGACTCATCACGAAGGTCAGAAATTCCGTCTATTCTCTTATCGTGAACAAGCTCTGCAATCTTTTCGATAAGTCTTGCTTTATTCACCATATACGGAATTTCGGTTACAACTATGCGCTGACGATTTTCTTTCCAATCCTCAACTTCGGCTCTTGCACGAAGCTTAATCTTACCCCTTCCTGTATGATAAGCCGCACGGATACCCGATGTACCCATAACAAGCGCGCCTGTTGGGAAGTCAGGGCCCGGAATATGCTCCATAAGCTCATCAATTGAAATTTCAGGGTTATCAATAAGCGCAACAATACCATCAATAACCTCACCTAAGTTATGAGGCGGGATATTTGTTGCCATACCTACAGCAATACCATTTGAACCATTTACCAAAAGGTGCGGAAACCTTGAGGGAAGCACAACGGGTTCCTTGCGGGTTTCATCAAAGTTTGGCATAAAATCAACAGTATTTTTCTCAATATCCGTAAGCATATTAAGAGAAAGTTTTGACATTCTCGCCTCGGTATATCTGTATGCAGCCGCAGGGTCACCGTCAACAGAACCAAAGTTACCATGACCGTCAACAGTCGGATATCTCATAGAGAAATCCTGCGCCATACGAACCAAAGCATCATAAACCGACGCATCACCGTGCGGATGGTATCTACCAAGAACATTACCGACGGTGGTTGCACACTTACGATGCTCTTTATCAGGAGTAAAGCCATCTTCATACATAGCGTAAAGAATACGCCTGTGAACGGGCTTTAATCCGTCACGAACATCGGGAAGAGCTCGTCCTACTATAACTGACATAGCATAGTCTATGTATGACTTCTTCATCTCGCTGTTGAGCTCTACCGGAATAATTTTGAGTTTGGATTCATCGAAAATTCCTTCTGGCATAATTAAAACTCCTATTCTATAAATTTTGAGTCAATTTTTATATATATTCTATAAAACTGCTTTCCTTTTTAAATTCGACGCAAAATGTTAATTTCCTCTTTTAGAGCGAAAATTTATGTATATTTTTTAAATTCTGCTTCCTTTTTTCCTTTTTCCCGGGGCTTATATACTCCTTTTGGATAAATTTCCTTATTTTTTTGTAAATATTAGATATTCATTTGTTCTATTTTTTGGGCAAATGTAACATTATGGTTATAAATTTTGTACAAGTATTGACAAAATCATTTGTATATTATATACTAACTTTTGTTCAAGAAGGGAGATACTGACTAATCAGTAAGTTTTTTCATCATATGGGTTAACCTTGCACCGTCTCCTTTCGGTGTAGTTAACATAAGGGACGCGATATTAAATCCCCATCGCGTCCTTTTTTAATTTCTCATATTCTTCTTTTCCGTAAATCTTATTTATCAAATCAAGCAGAGCATTTGCCGACATGGATGGCGGCAAATTCATCTTTTTTGCAAGAATTGCTCTTTTCTCTGCGCTGTCCTCTTTTCCTGAAAAGCCGTCTTTAAAAAAATCCGTCTTGGTAACAGGGGTAAGTATTTTAGTTTCTGTAACAGTTGCCGCCTTTTGAAGGATTTCTTCTAAAACTTTTTCATCAATTCCCTCAACGCCCAAAATGCCATCCTTGCCCGGCGCCGTCTTTCGCTTTTCCTTGCCCTCAATTTGCGGAATATAGGCATGCTTTACTTTGCTCTCGTTTCCGAGACATTGTTTTATATAATTTCTTATGCGAAAACCGGCGCGGTCAGAGTCTGTAAGTATTATTACGCCTTTGGTTTTTGCCATCTGTCTTATGCTATTTATAATCCGTTTTGAGCGGTAAAGCTCAAAGCCGCAAGTGCAGATAATGGGAGCATCCGTAACTTTTTTAAGTCTTTCTTTATCATATCTGCCCTCTACAACTATACCCTCGTCTATATGAAGCATAATTTCACCCCTTTATTCTTATAGCTATTTCCCCCGCATCAGGCTATTATCAAGATATGTTTTCATCAGATTATCCCAAACAACATAAAGCCTATCGTATTTATAGCAAAATTAGCAAACATATGTACCAGCCATGACGGATAAATAGTTGAACTTTTTTCGTTAAGATAGTTAAATATAAGCCCTCCTGCAAAAAGTCCTGCCATAACAATCAAAAAAACATCCATCTTAAACCAACCCGTCATCATCGCTATATGATAAATAGCAAATACAGCTGCGCTGAATAAGTAAGCAAACTTTCTGCTGGTTATTCTCTTAAGATTCAAAAAAGCGAATCCTCTAAAGAAAAATTCTTCCAAAAGAGAATTTACAAAAGAAATATACAGCGATACAAAAATAAAGTTTTTGCCCGTAACGCCGATATTTTCTGTTAAGGAATCGATGATTTTTGAAAAATCGAAAATGCCGTTTGTCACAAAGTACGCACACAAAATAATTACATAAACCAATACGCACAAAAGCATCGCTGTTTTTATTCCGCTCTTCTTAGGTTTAAATATTTCCTTTATTTTTATATCCTTATCATAAAACGAATATATAGACGGTAACACCAAAAACAACACAAACTTTATAATAGATTTAATAAAGTAATCCGCTTTGTATACTCCGTCAACTACTGCCATAAAAATACAAAATATAGCTATAAGAACAACCATAAGAAGAGCCTTTTTAGTATTATTCTTCATATATTCCCCTTCAAATTCAACATTTTCTGTTTTATAAAAACTGTATAATCTGGATACCATTAGTTCGAGAGGATTGCGACACATAAGGTTTAGATGCAACTGACCAAAGGCTTCTCCTTGAGGAGAGGCTCCGCCGCAGGCGGTGGTGAGGTGTAGATTGCGAATGCAATCGTTATTCTTTTCCACCTCATCCGTCAGCTATCGCTGACACCTGTCTCACCTGTCGGTTCGGTCGGCGATAAACG
>JAZNPN010000050.1:0-12523 GCA_045589715.1 Clostridia bacterium
ATTATACACCAAAATCCGTCTTAAGTCAAGCAAAACTCCTCTTTCCTATAACTTTATTTTCTGTGGAATAATTTTTTTGCTGAGATTTCGCAATGAAATTAATTTTTGAAGATAAAAAAATGGACTATTTTCATAGTCCACATTAGATAAATATTATAGTTTGTTTGTTAAATCCTTTTTATAGTTCTTTTTATACAAAACAAACAAAGTTATTCCAAAAATAAATGTTGGATTGATTAAAGAAACCAAGAACAAAACCAACATATCTGGATGAACAAAAATATCGAATAGTTCTGCATTTTCATATACTGTGGTTAGTGCTGATACTCCAGTTGTAAAACCTATGATTATTGTAAAAATAGATAAAACTTTATATCTCAAACCTTTATCAGAAACTAATATTTTTTGTGGTCCATAGAATGATAAAAATGCAAAAGCAACACTGAATAAAATAGTTAGCACCAATGCAATAGCTTGCAGACCTTCTCCGTTTGCAGAAATTGTATTTAATATGGTGCAAACCCAATTAGATGCAAAATAACATAAAACCATAATAACATATACTAAAAACTTTTTCATATAACTACAACCTTTCACAAGTAAAATGTTTTCTTTTTTATAATTATACCATATTTAGACAAAACTGCAATATATTTACCTAAAAATTATTCTAATTATCACATTTTCAGCAAAGTGCCCTGTTATGGTTATCTCCTTCTGGCAGATATCCCCGAAAGAGGTAAAAACCGACACTTTTATATATTTACCTATTAATTTTTCTAAAGAACAATGCTTTTTAGGTAATAAAATCAATAAAAAAATGGGTTCGGAAAATCTTCGGCATTTTTCCGACACTTATAAATGACACTTTTGATGCTGACTATCTAAAGCCTTCCCCTTGAGGGGAAGGTGGGTTGCGTAGCAACTCGGATGAGGTGGAAAAGTAAACGCCGCAAGCGGATACACCTCACCACCGCCTGCGGCGGAGCCTCTCCTCAAGGAGAAGCCTTTTGTCAGTAAAATCAACTTTTTCTGTAGTTTTTATAAAAGAGCAACACCGATTACAATATTGTAATCGGTGTTGAGTTTGTTGTTATTCAGCACATTTTGAACACGGGGCAAGACCTGCATTTTTTGCGTCTTCTAAAGATATCTCAAAACTATTTTTTCCACCACATTCAGCATCAAAGTGATATTTTTTACCAGATGGAGTACGATAAACCCCAGAAACAACACTTGTGTCATTATTTTCTATAGTTGGTGTTGTAGTGGTTTCTGTGGTGGGTGTTGTTATTGTTCCTCCCTCAACAGAACTTGCTCCCGTTGAATAATCAATCTTGATTTCAGGTTGAACATTATAACAATACACACAGAAAGATATTCCCTGTCCATTATCTTCAACAGAATATGCTTCTAAAAGAACTCCATCTGCAACAAGATTGTTTCCTGTAAAAATAGGTGTAGAACGATATACAACTCTGTTCCCTGTTTTTTCAATATATTCTGCTATATCATTTTCAAAAGGAAGCATACCATTGACATTTAAGTACCTTGTACCTGTAATAAGATTTCTTTCATTGGCATTTTCACCAGTAAGTTGATAACCTATCAAATGACACCTGTTATAAAGATATCCTCCGTCTATACTATCATAGGAAGCATTTATCCAACCAGTAGGAGTTATTGAACTAATGCTTTCCCGCTCTTCCGTTGGCATTATATCAGTCGCTATAGAAGCAAAACAAACATCACATCTTCCGAGTTCATCAAGGTCGCTATAATATTCAAATGAACCATTTATAATTTCATATTCCTTAAAGAATGGTTTATTGTTATTGATTTGTGTATATGCTTGTCCTGAATATTCAGGCAAAACACTCATTAAGGAATTATATTCATTATCATCAAATGTATTTCTTATTATTGATACTGTTTGCGTACTACTGTCCCAAGCAACACCAAGATTAAAACCCTCTGCAACAAAACGAATAGGAAGCATTGTGCGACCATTTATAACAGTAGGTGCTACATCAAGTGTTTCAGCATTGTTATTCAAATACGCTACATTACTGTTAATAACTAACTTTATCGTATCATCTTCCATTGTAAGTAAAACAGATTGCGTGCTTTCTTCCCAACCCACAGCGCCACCAAAGGCTTCTATTATTGCTCTAATGGGAACTAATGTGCGACCGTTTGTAACTATTGGTTTTGTTCCTCTACCAACATCAATTTCTGTTTCTACGCCATTCACTTCCATTATTGGCTCGTTAATTTGTAGGCTTACAACTATATCTTCTGTATTATTAGCAAAAGCAACAGGCGAACAAGCAAATATGCTAATTAACATAACTATGAGCAATAAAAATCTTATTTTTTTCATTTTTAACACCTCATATTGCATTTTATAGATTGACACATTACATGCCACTAATTAAGGAATATTATACCGCCAAAACCCGTCTTAAGTCAAGCAAAACTCCTCTTTCCTATAACTTTATTTTCTGTGGAATAATTTTTTTGTTGAGTTTTTGCAATAAAACTGATTTTAGTACGGATAAAATGGAAAAAGTTTTTAACTAAACACCTAAATATCCTCTGGAATAAGTCTATCTTAAAGTTCCCATTTGTAGTTTATTCCTATTATGATATAATAAAATAACTGCTTACTTTAACATAGTAAACAGTTATTCTTCATATTGATTATTCAAACCTATGAATTGCTCTTTTTCTTTTTAATTTTAATAATAAAAGCAGTAATCAATAATATAACAAAATATACAACCCACTTTATTATTATTCCTGTTCTATCGTTATAGATTGTAGGGATTTCTCCCAACAATGCACATAATTGAAAAATAGCACCAATAACATACCATCTTATTTTTAGCGTTTTTACTGCTGTCACCATAAAAACAAGCATAAATGCGAAATATCCCAATAAATACACCTCAATAGCATCTCTCTTTTAGTTTACATATTGTTTATCTTATTATAATAATAACATATTTTGACAAAATAAGCAATAGTTATTTAACATTTTCAGCATAGTGCCCTGTTGTAGTTTTTCTTCCGGTGGATATCCCTAAAGATTGTCATTTTCCCCTTACTTTTCTTCGGGAAGTTCGGGCAGAACATAAACTGTGTTATATTTATCATAAATAACCATACCCGCTTTCGCTCCGTTTGGTTTTTTTACATTTTTCACAGCAGTATAATCCACAGGCACCTGAGAAGAATTTTTACCTTTGCTGTAATATGCAGCAATTTTTGCCGCCTGCATAAGGGTTGTATCGGGAGCCATACCTGTTCCTTTTGTTCTTACTATTGTATGTGATCCGGGTATATTTTTTGTATGGAACCATATATCGGTTGAATACGCCGTTTTAAGGGTAAGCTCATCATTCTGGCGGTTGTTTCTGCCCACCAGAATTTCAAAACCGTCAGCAGATATAAATTTAATGGGTTCTATTTTTTTCTGCTGCTTCTTCTGCTTCTGATTAACTTTTGGAAGATAACCTTCATTCGCAAGCTCAAGCTTTATCTCGTCAAGCTCTGCAGGACTTTCAACCTTCTCAAGATTTTCACAAACGCTCTCTAAATAATATTTTTCATCTTCTGCTATTTGTATTTCACGAATGGCATATTGCTCGGTTGTTTTTGCTTTGCTGTACTTTTTATAATATCTTTGCGCATTCTGTGACGGACTTATATTTTCCTTCAGCGGAATTTCAATCTCGGCACAATCTTCATAAAAATTCTCAACCATAACCGATTTCATCCCGTATTTAATACGATACATATTTGCAGTAATTAAATCCCCGTACATCTTAAATTTTTCTCTGTCCTTGCTCGCCTCTAAATTTTCACGATGAAGCGCAAGTTTTTTCTCGCATCTTTCGATATTGTTATGCACAAGTTTCATAAGAGCAGCCGAGCGTCTGTTCATATGCTCACGGTTACTGCGTTTTTCAAAATAGCTGTCAATCACCGCACTTATTGACGGATTTTCTTCTATATCAGAGCTATCCTCATATTGAGTAAGCCTTACGCAGGAAAACGCAATCGGCTTTTTCTCATTTTTATCGATTATAATGGTCGGCGTAAAAGCATTATCCGCAAGCTCTTTCAGAAAATCCGTGACATGAACCACAAAAGCCGCCGTATCCGCCTCTCCTTTTGTTATCTTGGTATGTCCAAAATGCCGATATACAATCTCTCTTGCAAGCAGAGGGCTCATTCCCATAAATCTTGACACCAAAAATTTATCAAGCAATTCATCGCTTTGAAGATTTTCTATTTCTCGCATTAAATCGGTAACAGATATATTATCAGCAGACAATTTATCCTGGGCAGGCGACTCTTCATATATAAGCCCCGGCAAAATCTGTCTTACTGCGCTGACCGTGAAATCAATATGCTTGGCGCTGTCCATAATCTTATTGTTTTCGTCTACTAAGATGACATTGCTGTGTCTTCCCATTATCTCGACAATCACAGATTTTATACATATATCGCCAAGCTCGTCACGGGTTTCTATATCGAATCTTACCACTCTGTCAAAGCCGCGCTGGGTTATATCAACAATCACGCCTCCGCACAGATGCTTTCTCATAAGCATACAGAGCATAGGCGGTGTCATGGGATTTTCACGCTGAACTGTGGTTAAATGCAATCTCGGATTGGATGCACTTGCGGACAGCAAAAGGCGAAAGTTCCCCTCACGGGTTCTTACCGATAAAATAATTTCCTCTTTTTCAGGCTGATAAACCTTATCAATTTTACCACCCAATATTTTTTCTTTAAGCTCCTCTGTTACGCTTCGGGTAACAAATCCATCAAATGACATAATAATCTGCCTTTCTAAAAAAGGCTGTGACATATTGTCACAGCCCCAAAATTACGCTTCTTTAAGAGCCTCTGCCTTATCAGTTTTTTCCCATGGCAGATCCAAATCGTTTCTTCCAAAGTGTCCGTAAGATGCAGTCTTAGTATAAATCGGGCGTCTTAAATCAAGACCGTTTATAATTCCGCTCGGGCTTAAGTCAAACACCTTTGATACCTTTTCACAAATTTCGGCATCGCTTATTGTACCCGTACCTCTTGTATCTATTCTCAGAGATACCGGTTCTGCAACACCAATTGCATACGCAAGCTGCACCTCGCACGCTTTGGCAAGGCCGGCTGCTACAATATTCTTTGCAACATAACGAGCGGCATATGCTGCACTTCTGTCAACCTTTGTGGGGTCTTTGCCTGAAAATGCACCGCCGCCATGGCTTGCATATCCGCCATAGGTATCTACGATAATCTTTCTGCCTGTGTGTCCTGAATCCCCCTGAGGACCGCCCACTACAAATCTGCCTGTCGGGTTTATGAAATATTTTGTATTTTCATCAATTAATTTTTTATCAATTACGGGAAGGATAACATTTTCCATAATATCTTTGCGGAGAACTTCTATATCCATATCCTCATGCTGAGTTGATACTACAACTGCATCAACTCTTTTAACGCTTCCATCTTCATTATATTCAACTGTAACCTGAGCCTTGCCATCAGGTCTTAAGTAAGGCAGCGCACCATTCTTTCGAACTTCGGTAAGCTTTAAAGTAAGCTTATGAGAGAGCGAAATCGGCAGAGGCATATATTCCTCGGTTTCGTCACACGCAAAGCCAAACATCATTCCCTGGTCACCCGCTCCCAAAGCGTCAACGCCCATAGCAATATCGGGTGATTGCTTATCAAGAGCAGTAATTACCGCACAAGTATCGCAGTCAAATCCGTATTTTGCTCTGTCATAACCGATTTCTCTGATAGTTTCTCTTACCAATTCCTGAATATCAATATTTGCATTGGTTGTTATTTCTCCGACAACCAGCACAAGACCCGTAGTCACAGTAACCTCACACGCCACACGCGAATTCTTATCCTGAGCTAAAATTGCATCAAGTATCGCGTCTGATATAATATCACATATTTTATCGGGATGTCCTTCAGTCACCGACTCTGAAGTAAATAATCTCTTATACATCTTCATCTTCCTTTCACAGTATCTCTTTTATCGCCTCAAACGCTTTTTCAAACACTTCCTCTACCTTAGCGTTTGCATCAATTATCGCTATATTATGTTCTTGTTTTAATTTGTCGAAAACACTCAGAAAGTTATTTCTTATCTGGCGCATCTTTTCAGCATCCTTTTCGTAAAGTTCAGGCTTTTCGCGGACTTCGTCAATACGCTTTTTACAGGTATTAGGATTAACATCTAAAAATATACAAAGGTCAGGCTTAAGTATGCTTTCGCACTCAAGGTTACTTCTCATTACCCAATCAATATCGGTAGCTGTCCCCTGATATGCAAAAGATGAATAATAATATCTGTCGCAAACAATTGTAAATCCGTCATTTAAGTATTTATTGAGTCCAAATTCAGGATGGGTTATATGCTCAAGACGGTCAGCTAAAAAGAGCGCCGCTTGTAAATACATATCCTTATTTAAACTTTCGGATAAAATCCGTCTCAAATATGCTCCTGTTTCAAAGTTTGTCGGTTCTGCGGTAACATAAACTTTATGGCCGTTTCTTTCAAGCTCATTTTTAATAAGCTGAATTTGTGTGCTCTTGCCGCAGCCGTCAAGACCCTCAACTACAATAAACTTACCCTTACTCACAACAAATACCAAGCCTTTCCGCCTTTTTTCGTTTCAACATCTTATTATAACTAATATAAAACAAAAAAGCAACTGTTTTTACAAAAAATATGTTTGCATAAGAAAATCCTTGCGGATTTTATATCTGTGTGATATAATGTTGTCTGGAAATTTTACAAAGGAGTGTTGTTTTATGCGAATTGGAATTTTAGGTTACGGAAATCTTGGAAGAGGCGTTGAATGTGCAATCAAACAGAACCCCGATATGGAGCTTGTTGCAGTATTTACCCGCCGTGCACCTGAAACTGTTAAAATTCTGTCAGAAGGCGTAACCGTTTATCATATAGACGACCTCGAAAAGATGAAGGATAAAATTGATGTTTTAATCCTCTGTGGCGGCAGCGCTACAGACCTGCCCGTTCAGACACCCGCTTGTGCAAAGCTTTTCAATGTGATTGACAGCTTTGACACACACGCAAAGATACCTGAACATTTTGCAAATGTTGATAAAGCCGCAACTGAGAGCGGTAAGGTCGCAATCATCTCTGTCGGTTGGGACCCCGGTATGTTCTCACTCAATCGTATGTACGCAGGAGCTGTTCTTCCCAACGGCAAAGATTATACTTTCTGGGGAAAGGGCGTAAGTCAGGGACACTCTGATGCAATACGCAGAATTAACGGCGTTCTGGACGCCCGCCAGTATACTGTACCCGTTCCTGAAGCTCTTGAAGCAGTCAGAAACGGCGAAAATCCTGAACTTTCTACCCGTCAAAAGCACACCAGAGAATGCTTTGTTGTAGCTGAAGATGGTGCAGACCTTGAAAGAATTGAAAACGAAATCAAGACTATGCCAAACTACTTTTCAGATTACAACACAACAGTTAATTTTATTTCTATGGAAGAACTCAAAGAAAAGCATATGGGTATCCCTCACGGCGGAGTTGTTATCAGAAGCGGAAACACAGGCTGGAACAACGAAAACAAACACATTATTGAGTATAGCTTAAACCTTGATTCAAACCCTGAATTCACCTCATCCGTCATCATTGCATATGCACGCGCGGCATACAGAATGAATAAAGAGGGTGCAAGCGGTTGTAAAACAGTTTTCGATATTCCGCCCGCATATTTAAGTCCAAAGTCAGGCGAGGAACTTCGCAAAGAATTATTATAATACAAAAAATCCTATCGTAATGATAGGATTTTTTTATATCTTTCTTTATTCTTCATCATAGCTTTCATAATATTTATCTCTTTCGGCGTCTTCGTTGTCTTCAAACACCCACTTCATTCCTACCGGCGCAAAAATAACCGCCAAAAGTCCAAGTATGTGAAAGAGCAAAAGTGAATAGTGCGTCGCAATCTCCGCATTTGAATACTGCACAAATTTAGCAAGTGCAAACATCCATGTAAAGTATTCATTTGAACAGAAGTAAATTATAATGGATACAATTGCAAAAAGTATATATGCGGATATATTTATAAGAAAATACAAAAAATTGCTTTCCCAGTCAAAATAACGCTGCCTCAGCAGTTCAATATTTATAAATACAAATACTATTATACCTATTACAAGCCAAAGACACAGCGCGTCATTTGTGGTGACAAGTTTTGTAACATTAAGAGTAGTTACACCAGCTGAAATAATTACGCAAGAAAGAAGTATTTCTAAAAATCTTTGTATGATAGTTTTTATAAGTAAAAAATACAATGGTCAACCTCACTTTATCAAACAATAACTTGCAAAGTTCAGGCTGACGCACTAAGGCGCCAGCCCGAAACTTTAAAACTTATTTATTATCAAACAAATTGGCTTTTATCTCAGACTGAAGATCGAAGAATCGCCTGTTCCTGTTCCTGTTCCGCTTCCGTCTCCCGTTCCGCTTCCGGGGGCATTGCCAGTTCCCCCGTCTATCAAGCCTCCGCCGCTTGTCTGGATAATATCCTCGCAATCAATGTCGATTATCTCTATTTCAGGTGTAGTATACTTTTTGTTTTCTTTCATTTTAGTTTTCCTCCTTAAATAATGCAGAATTTTCGTTTACTCCTTTAATGATAGAGTCGCTTATCTTTTTAGTTATACCATCTATAATAGTGCCGTCTAACTTCTTTGCATAAGGTGTAACATAAAGAATTGTATTCTCATTTTTCCAGTTGTCAGCCGTAAATAGAAGCTCATGACCAAACATATAAGTTCCGTCCAATTCAGATGCCTGATACACTTTTGTATTTCCGTTGTGGTCAACAACATTCATCGCCCTGTAAACCACATTAGTAGATTTCTGTGTTGATGCACTTGCTGAAGTTTCAGTGTTTACTGCAGTAACCTTAAATCCAACCTCTTTATAATTAAGAGAATCAATTCCTGCGTAAACATGAATCGGATAATAAACAACATTATTTTCATCTGTTTTCGGGTTCATATTATAGATAACAAGGAGCTTTTCAAACAGATTTGTTGTATCTTCTACAACATCATACAGTCCTGTTGCAGGATTTGCAGTTATTTCATATCCGTCTGCAAGGAAACCTGCAACCGCATTATCGCTAAAGCTACCGCCTGTAATATATTTTGTAACGATGTTATCATTACCGCTTTCGTCCTTGGAGCGAACAATACCATTAAATGTACCACCGCTTACACTTACGCTAATGTTGCTTATGTCATTGTTGCTATACAAGTAAAACGCATCTGCAACTTTTTCATTTGCAGTGAATGTACCGCCCGTAATGTTAATATTTGCTTTATTAGCATTAGCATTTGCAGCGTGAAGCTGAACTCTGCCGAGGAATTCACCGCCTGAAATATTGATGGTGTTTGTTTTTGTTGTACAATTTGCAAAAGCTCGTACTGCAATGTAATAAGGGCTTGATACTTTACCGCCTGTAATAGTCAGCGTTGCATCACCAATACCCGAATTGGTAAGGTTATCTATTGCATAAGAAATCTGTGCATCTACATTCGTTGTGTTTTCAATGGTTCCGCCGTTAATAGTTAAGGTACCCTGTGCATTGGAAATAGTATTTGCATAATTGCCGTAATTTGTGCTTTCGCCCTTATACTCAAATGTTATTGTACCTGTTTTTTCTGCTGAAGAATCAGTAATTGTCAGATTACCCTTCTTAACTAAAATCATTTCATAATTCTTAGTCAGCTTCTCATTCTTAACACCGCTGATTGTATAACCATTTAAGTCAAGTGTAATTACATCATCTTCTGCGATAACGATAGTTTCAGTTTCGTCCACTATTACATCGCTCAAAAGTTTTACTGTCTTTCCGTTTGCGTTGTCAATTGCTGTCTGGAGAGTCTTATAGCCGAGCTTGCCAACCTTTGCAACATTTCCAACAGAAAGCTCGCTGCCTACTGCAACATTTCCGTTTGCATCAAGGATGTACTCATCACAATAGGTATCAAGAGTAAATGTTGCATCACCTGTCTGGTGCTGAACTGTATAGTCCTTGCCATATACAGGGACATCGCCACCCCAGTAGTTTCCATCAAGGTCAATGTCACATTCATAGTATGTGCTTGTGCAAATCTGACCGAGAGCATCACCGTTTGCATTGGATGCTGTATTGTTTATGAATGCGTTGCCGGAAATATTTGCTTCGTAACCGAAGAAAATCGCACCGCCGACACGAGTGCTGTCTGTGGCTTCATTTACATCGTTACTGTCAAAGAGGTTTCCGGTTACTGCATTGTTTTCTGTGAATCCAAGGTAAATTGTTGAACCGTTTGCGTTACAGTTTACTGTATTATTCTTGAACTCGGAGTTCTTAATTTCGCAACCTACGCCCTTTACATAGTAAACAAGAGCAGTTTTGTTAGCCGTGTTACCTGTAAATTCACAGTTGTCAATGGTGAGCGTATCGGTCGCAAGACCAGCGCCGTCCCAGTTGAAGGAAATGCCCATTGAGCAATCGTTGTTTAAGAACTTGGAGTTTGTAATATTTGCCGTACCATATGTAAGACGTACAAGACCTTGACCTACTGTATGTTCACAGTTTTCGAATACACAGTTGTCAATGTTCATATTAGCATAGAGAGTACGTATTGCAGCACCTACCTTGACTCCATCAAATGCTGTGTTCTTTACGGTCACATCAAGTACATTATCCGCAGAACCCTCGAAATACACAAGTGCAATATTATTATTGCATGTAGCAGACTGCTTAACGCTGTGTCCGTCACCATCGAGTGTGATGCTCTTCTTGATTGTAACAGGAGCATCAAGAGTTATATCGGTTAATAAAGTTATGGTGTCGCCATCTTGTGCTGCATTAAGTGCTTCGGCAAGTGTTTCATAAGATGTTTCACCAATCTTTGCAACGGGCTTTGTTACGCTGAATTCGTGTACGGGACCTATTGCATATCCTGGAACATCTCCGTCCTTGTCGCCGTTATCATACATTTTAAGTGCCAATTCTACCTTGAAATCAGGATTTGCAGCCTTAAATTCTTCCTCAAGGAATACACCGCAGTTAAATGTCTGGACATATCCGTATATCTGGAAGTATCTGAACTTTAATCCGTTATTCGGGAAGAGTTCATCTGCATAATCCATAATTCTGAACGGATTGTCAGATGTGACCTCAACATCATCAAACGGAACATTCAGCCAACCATCACCGAATGCATCATACTGACCGGAAAGATATCCGTCTGCATTGCCATTTGCATTAAATGTAACATCATCGTTTACAACCAATTCAAAATCTGCATACCAATCCCAGTATTTTCTGAGCTGGTCACTTGATGCCTCGTCTGCCGTAAATCTAAGGGCAAATGTTAAGTCTTCATTTTTAAGTGGGGTTACAGTCGCTGTAGGAAGTGCAACATCTTCAACCCCTGTAACAGCATCCCAATGTCTGTGTGTCACGGGACCATATTCGCTGTAATAAGGAATGTCCAAAACAGTGAAATTATCAAGAGTGTATTTTTTGTCACCGATTGTAACAACAACATTTGTCGGCATATATGCCTCTGTGAGATATTTGCCATTATCTTCCCAAACAGTGTTCCAATATGAGTCTGTACTGCCGATTGGTATATAAACGCTGAGTGTATCTAAAGTACCTGCCTTTAAATCATTGCGTTTTTCCTGGTTAAACTCTGTTGTACAAATAAGCTGATTTACGGTTATTCCAAAATTATCGGCATATTCTTCAACCTCGCTGAATTTATCGCTCTTGCTTATGTCAGAATAAACCTCCGCTTTAATGCCATCGCTTGGATCTACATTTGATAAGTCCACATAAATAGCAGCCATGCCGTTTTCGTATCTTTGGAGATAAAATCTGGTAATTGCAGGCTCAGCAACGGGCCAAACGTGTGCATTATCAACTGTTATAGTAAGGTCGGTCTGATTCTTCTTATCATTCCAAAGAGAATTGCCGCTTACAGAACCTGTTGCAAATCCTGTTGCTGTTGAGTTGTTGATAACAATGTCTGTTCCGTCAGGCATTAAAGTTGTATCAATTTCGATGGCTGCCTTGCCTTCAACAGGTGTTGTCGCGGTAAATGCGCATCCTTCAAATGTTGCGTCTGTTGCACAAGCGCCTTCGTTGTAGATAAGTACTGACTTGCCCGCAGAGTTGAATGTGCAGTTGTTGAATACAACTTCTTTTGCACCATATGTCCATACATTGTAAGCATTGCTGCTTGTTTGATTGAATGTACAGTTGTTGAATGTATCATTTGTATATAGGAATATCTGTCCGTTTATTATACAGTCATTGTATTCAATAGAGTTATACTGAAGACCTGTGTAATCTTTATTATCTACATAGTTAAATGTAATGTTTTCAAAAATTACATCTGCGCCCGCACCGTTCTGCCAAGGAATATCGCTTCCTCTGTAGCGAACTTC
>JAZNPN010000051.1:0-1565 GCA_045589715.1 Clostridia bacterium
TAGCTTTCTTCAAACACTTTTCCAGCTTTCTTATCCAAAACCGTAACAGTTTTTCTTTCACGATTTATTTTAGTTACCTCGTGGAGAGTTCTTACATCAATTTTGAATCTGGACCAAAATCCTTCGGGAGTCTGCAAAAACAAATCCTCTTTGTCAGCGATTTCTCCTCCGATATAGTAAGGGAGTCCGCAATTTGCATAAGAAACATATCCGCTTCGCTCAAAAATGATTATCTCCGCATTTTCATCAAGTCTTCTGATTCTTGCCGCAGCCGTAGCACCGCCTGCAACCCCTCCAACAATAACAATCTTCATTTTTACACCTCCGTTATTTCTTTTAATGCCTTTTTAAACTGGAATGTAAACAGTATTACCGTAAATGTAACCGCAATAATATCTGCAACAGGTTCTGCCATATAGACCGCCTGTGTTTTGTCTGCCAAAAGGCTTGGCATAATATAAATCAGCGGAAGGAGCAATACGAATTTACGCACAACTGCAACCACAATGGAGTTTGCCGCTTTGCCAAGTGATGTAAATGTCATCTGGCAGGCAATCTGTATGCCAAAGAGACCAAG
Source organism: Clostridia bacterium (assembly GCA_045589715.1). Taxonomy (GTDB): domain Bacteria; phylum Bacillota; class Clostridia; order Monoglobales; family Monoglobaceae; genus UMGS1820. The sequence goes on from JAZNPN010000051.1 coordinate 578, forward strand.
TCCGCCGAGATAAATTCTCAGCATTGGTGCTGCAAACTGTGCAAGGGTGCTATCTGATGTAAATATCTTGACAAAAAGCCCGGGTGCTATCATAACCCCCGCCCAGAGTGCGATGGAATATGTTAAACAAGTGATTAAAAGAAGACGGAAGGTTTTCTTAACTCTGCCCGCATTTTTAGCACCAAAATTATAGCTTGTAATGGGTTGAGCACCCTGTGCAATTCCCTGCAGAGGTAACATTGCAAACTGCATTACACTTGTCATAATGGTCATAGCACCGACTGCAATATCTCCGCCATATTTAAGGAGTGAAGAATTAAAGCAAACGGAAATCACACTTTCGCTTGATTGCATAACAAAAGCCGCTGTTCCGAGTGCGATACAAGGCAGTATTATGTCTGCTCTGAGTTTCAGATTTTCTTTCTTTATCTTAAGCTGTGTCTTCTTACTGCAAAGAAAAGAGATAATCCATACACAAGAAAGCATCTGCGAAATAATGGTTGCAAGTGCCGCACCCTTTACACCCATACCGAATCCAAAAATGAATATGGGGTCAAGCACAATATTACACACCGCACCGATAATGACTGAAACCATAGAAACAGTAGTGAACCCTTGTGCTGTGATAAATGTATTCATACCCAGGGTCATTTGCACAAACAGAGTGCCGATGGCATATATGCTCATATAATCGGTGGCATAGCCGATAGTATTCTCGCTTGCACCAAAGGCAAGGAGCAAGTCCTTGTTCCAAATAAGCAAAACTGCGGTCAGGATAACTGACACAACAATCAGCAAACTAAAGCAGTTGCCAAGGGTTTTTTCGGCAGATTCGGTATCCTTTTCGCCCATAAAGATAGAGGCGCACGGTGCACCGCCTGAGCTTACTAACGCAGCAAAAGCTGCAACAAGCATGATAATAGGCATACACACACCAACACCTGTGAGTGCTAAACTGCCATCACCAGGCATATGACCTATGTATATG
>JAZNPN010000052.1:0-13581 GCA_045589715.1 Clostridia bacterium
TGCATATGCAGCCCGTCTTTAAAGACAATGATTTTGTATCGGTTGAGGGAGATGTGGGCGCGGATATATTTGCCCGTGGCTTATGCCTGCCGTCAGGTATAAAAATGACAAACGGACAACAAGATAAAGTAATTGACATTATAAAGAGGTGTTTTGATGTATAACAAATATTTCAAACGCCTCTTTGACATTGTTTGCGCATTAGCTGCAATTGTGGTTTTTGGCTGGCTTTATGTAATTGTTGCAATTTTGGTAAGGGTAAATCTCGGCAGCCCCGTCCTCTTCAGGCAGCCAAGACCCGGAAAAGACGAAAAAATATTTATGCTGTATAAATTCAGGACAATGACGAATAAAACTGATGACGACGGCAATCTTCTTCCCGATGGTGTAAGACTTACTAAATTCGGAAGATTTTTAAGGAGCACCAGCCTTGATGAATTGCCCGAAGCCTTTAATATTTTAAGAGGGGATATGTCAGTCGTAGGTCCAAGACCGCAGCTTGTTAGAGATATGGTTTTTATGACAGAGGAACAGCGGATGAGACACTCCGTAAGACCCGGTCTTACGGGACTTGCACAAATCAGCGGCAGAAACGCCATAAGCTGGGAGGGCAAACTCAATTATGACCTTGAATACATACAGGACATAAAGTTTATAACAGATGTGAAAATTATACTTTCGACAGTTTTAAAGGCATTTATAAAGCAAGATGATATTTCGCAGGATGGATTTGATACCGCAGAAGACTTCGGTGATTATCTGCTCAGAAGCAGTCAAATCGAGGAAGATTATTACAGAGAAAAATTGGAGGAGAGCAAAAAGCTCTTGGAGGTATAGCCGTGAAATTTTCAGTTTCTATGTCGGTTTATAACGGCGATAATGCCGAGCATTTTAAAACAGCACTCGACAGTGTGTTCAATCAGACAGCCAGCCCTGATGAAGTTGTTCTGGTGGTTGACGGCCCTGTTAACGAAAATATTGATACCGTTATAGCGAATTTTCAAAATACATACGAGACTTTTAAGATTATAAGACTCCCTCAGAATATGGGGCACGGAGAAGCACGGCGCACGGGCCTTAAAGCGTGTTCAAATAATCTGGTTGCCATTATGGACGCTGATGATATATGTGTCCCTGACAGATTTGAAAAACAATTAAAGGCATTTAAAGAAAATGCAGAGCTGGCAATTATCGGCGGACAAATAAACGAGTTTGTTGATACACCTGATAATGTTGTAGGCATAAGAAATGTACCTCTTTGTGACTTAGAAATTAAAGATTATATGAAAAAGCGCTGTCCTATGAATCAGGTAACTGTGATGTTCAAAAAGGACATTGTAGACTTGGCCGGCGGATATTTGGACTGGTATTGCGATGAAGATTATTACCTATGGATAAGGCTGGCAAAATCAGATGCCGTATTCCAAAATTTGCCCGAAATACTTGTAAATGTCAGAGTTGGCAGGGATATGTATAAGCGCAGAGGCGGCATTAAATATTTTAAAAGCGAGGCAAAGCTTCAAAAATATATGCTTGAAAATAAGATAATCGGATTTTTAAGATATTTTATCAATGTTTCAGAAAGATTGATTCTGCAGGTTTTAATGCCTGATAATTTGCGGGGAATTGTTTTTAAATTACTTGCACGAACAAAGGTGGAAAAATAATAGATATGAAAATAGTTGAGGAATATTTATATGTATGAAAAAAAAGAGACATTCCCAAAAGTATTGGTTATAAGCCATAATGTTTTTTCCGAAACTTCCAGCATGGGCAGGACCCTTAAAAACTTCTTTGTTGGTTGGGATACGGATTGTATAGCACAACTATATCTACATACGGAAGTGCCTACATCAGATATTTGCAAAAACTATTTCAGAATAACGGATTTTGATATGCTGAAAAAACCCAAAAAAGATATTGGCACAGTTTTTAAAGCTAAAGACATACAACGCGATTTAAAAAGTGAGCGGGTAGATGATGGGTTTGAAAGTAAAATATACCAAAAAGGACGGCAGCGAAAGCCATATATGTATATTGGCAGAAATCTTATCTGGGCAACAAATAAATGGAAAAACAAAAAACTCTTTGATTGGGTAGATAGCTTTAACCCCGATATAATCTTCTTTGCATCGGGCGATTATGCTTTTTCATATAAAATCGCTATATCAATTGCACAATACAAAAACATTCCTATCCTCACTTATGTTTGCGATGATTATTATTTTTTAAAGAGAAAATCCTTTTCTCCTTTTTATCATTTAAACAAATTACACTTTAATTTAACTATGAAAAATCTGTTTAAAGAAAATAAAAATATGATTGCAATATGTGACAAGATAGCTGATGATTATTCAAAAGAATTTAAAATAACTTCAGATACTATAATGACATCAAGTTCACTCAGCCCTTCAAGCATAAAAAACGAAACAGATGAATTGCTTATATCGTATATGGGAAATTTGGGGCTTAACAGAAATATTATGCTCAGCGAAATAGGAAGTGCTCTAAAAGAGTTGTTTGGCGGTAAATATTATATTGATGTTTACTCAACCGAAACAAGACCTGAAATTTTAGATTGCCTTAAAGAAGAAAACGGCATTAAATTCAAAGGGGCTCTCTCTTATGACGATGTTAAAAATGTTATGAATAGCAGCGACATCCTTATTCATACCGAGTCTTTTGATAAGCTGGCCAGAGAAAAGGTTAAATATTCAGTCTCTACCAAGATTGCAGATGCTCTTTCTATGGGTAAAGCCCTCCTTGCATATGGACCTTCTGATGTTGCCTCTATTGAATATTTAAGGGACAGCGATTGCGCCTGTGTTGCAACTGATAAAGAAATGCTTAAAGAGAAACTCTATGATCTTATTACAAACAGAGAGCTTCGCGAAGAATATTCAAGAAAAGCTATAGCTGTTGCAAGTGAAAACCACGATATAGAAAAAAATTGCGAGAAATTCCGAAAAGTAATTTTTAATATTTTAAAAAGATGATAAAAATTAAGAGGAAAATGGTAAATATATGAAGCTTATTGATGAAAACAACTTAAAGAGAATTGAGCTTGATTTATTAAAAGAAATACGAGATATATGTGTTGCTCAAAATATAAATTATTCTTTATGCGGCGGCACATTATTAGGGGCTGTCCGTCACAAAGGATTTATTCCTTGGGATGATGATATTGATATTTTTATGGTGCGAAAAGATTATGATAAATTTATAGATTTTTGCATTAACAATGAAACACCTTTTAAGCTTATTTGCAATAAGGTTAACCAAAAGTATGGATATTTGTTTGCGAAAGTATATTCTGAGCAAACTGTTATTCGTGAGGAAGATACCTATACAAATGATTTTAATATAGGAGTTTTTGTTGATATATTTCCAATAGATTTTCTTGGAGATACTTTTGATAAAGCAAAAAAGCATCTCCATAAAACACGATTTAAACGCGAACTTTTGGTAGCGTGCAATTGGAAAAATTTTTTCAGAAGCAAAACAAGAGCATGGTACCATGAGCCAATTCGATATATCTTTTATATTTTAAGTAGATTTTTTTCTTCTACAAATATAATAAATTCTATAGAAAAAAAATATCTTAAAAATAAAACCGCTTATTCAGGATGCATTTGTGGTTCATACAGAAACAAGGAAATTCTTCCCAGCTACATATTCGAAAAATATATAACTATAGATTTTGAAGGAGAGCCTTTTTCTTGCATTGAAAATTATGACGCATATCTGTCATCTATTTATGGCGACTATATGCAGCTTCCTCCGGAAGAAAAAAGAATTTCACATCATATGTTCACAGCTTTCTATATTGACAAATAATAAAAGGAGTGTCTTAAATGAAATACTGTGCATTATTAAATAATACATTCAATATTGGAGATGACCTCCAATCCGTTGCAGCAATGCGTTTTTTACCGACTATCGATTATTATGCTTTTAAAGAAAAACTATCATTATTTAAGTGTGATGATACAGAAAAACCAAAAATAATTTTAAATTCTTGGTATATGTGGAAAACTAAAAATTTTCCTCCTTCTTCTGACCTTGACCCCCTGCTTATCTCTATGCATTTTTCAGAGCAGTGCAGGAAAAAGATTCTTACACATCAAACTAAGGAATGGATGAAAAAACATGGCCCCGTCGGTTGCCGAGATATTGATACTCAGAATTGGTTGCTTGAAAATGGAATAGATGCATATTTTAGTGGATGCTTAACTTTAACATTGACAGAAAATCCTAATTTGAGAAATAAGAATGGTTTTATCCTTTGTATTGATGTATCTGACAAAGTAGTAGAAACTATAAAAAAAAGAACCAACAAACAAGTGCGAGTTCTAAGCAAAAATATTTTTGGAGCTTTCTCCGCAAAATCAAGATTAGAAATATCTAAAATGTTTATATATCTATATCATCAAGCCTCTGTGGTTGTTACGGGAAATATGCATACATCTTTGCCGTCTCTTGCAATCAATACACCTGTATGCCTTTTAACTGATGAAAATGGCGGCCCCGATGTTGCAAAAAGATTTAGCGGACTAATTGATTTTTTTAATCACTATACAACAAAAGAATTTATAGAAAACGATGTTTATGATTTAAATACCCCACCCCCCAAACCCAATGACACATTTAAATTTGCGACATTCATTGGAGGAAAAATGCAAAGATTTTACCGGATATGACAGAAACACACCAACGCTTGAAGACAATTACAATCCAACCTTGGAATTACATAAACTTTTAAGCTATTGTACTTATACAGGTAAAAAAGAACACAAGGCACTCCTTGCAACCTCAAGATTTGTTTTATTAAGGGTATTTTTAGAAAGAGCTTTCTTTAACAAAGACAAACATTCATTAGATTATTAGTTTATTTTAAGGAGGATTTTCAGAATGATATTTGCAGGTATTTTAGCCGGTGGGACAGGCTCCAGGATGGAAAATGCTGATATCCCGAAACAATTTATTAAAATATGTAATGTACCGGTTTTTATTCGGACAGTTAAAACCTTTTTATCTGTAAAACGAATTGATAAAGTTGTTATATCAATAAATACCGATTGGGAATCCATGTATACTGATTTGTTAAAGCAATATGATATTGATTTAGATAGAATTATTCTTACACCGGGCGGAGATACCAGATTTAAATCTCTTGTAAACATAACCCGAAAAATTATAGAACTATTTCCCAATGACGATTCTATTATTGTTTCTCACGATTGTGCCCGTGTGTTTGTTTCAAATCGTATTATAGAAGAAAATATTGATACGCTTGAAAATTTTGATATGGTTACTACATCTATTCCTACTATTGATACAATGTTGTTTAGCGATAATGGAATAATCTGTTCCACTCTTCCCGACAGAACAAAATTGTGGAACGATCAAGGTCCGCAAACATATCGCGCTAAAACATTTATTAAGTATGTAGATATGATTCCACCTGCAGATATTGAAAGTTATATTGAAGCTAGTAAATTATATCTTTCTCACGATCGTAAGGTTGGAATAGTAAAAGGTGACAGGTTTAATTTTAAAATTACGAATGACATTGACCTTCGCTATGCCGAATTTTTAATCAAAGGTGGTTACCTGAAATGAGAATATTATGCATTGCAGATGCTTATGTGTCCAGTGAAATGATGTTACAAGGGGTGAAACCATATTTATCCTCTGAGGACACATTAGATATTATCTTTTTTGGTGAAGAAAACAGAGTTGATATGAGAGATACTGTCAAGGCAATTGAAACTATGAAAATTGATAGTCTTGCTGTTCCCGCAGAGCTTGATAACCTGATCAGCGATTGTGATATTGTTATTGTTCACTTGTGTCCGATTACAAGAAAAACTATTGAAAAAGCCAATAATTTAAAAGCTATTTTATCTTGCCGTGGCGGTTGTGAAAATATCGATGTCGATGCTGCCACCGAACACAACATAATTGTTGCAACAAATCCTGCTCATAACGCCAATGCCGTAGCAGAATATACAATAGGTTTGATATTGTGTGAAACACGAAATATTGCAAGGGCTGACAACGCTCTTAAAAAAGGTATTTGGCGTGAAACCTTTCCCAATACCGTTCATTCTATATATGAATTGTCTGATATGACTGTCGGTATAATCGGGTTTGGGTCTGTGGGAAGACTTGTCGCTGAAAAATTATCTGTTTTTGGCTGTAATATTCTCGTTTTTGACCCATATATCAACGAAAGCGCTTATGATTTCATAAATTATAAATTTACAGATTTAAAAACTTTATTACAAACCTCTGATATAATTACCTTGCACGCAAGAGGAACTAAAGCCATAATTAGCGAAGAGGAATTTTCCTATATGAAACCGACTGCTTATTTAATCAATACAGCGAGATCAGTTTTAATTGATAATTGTGCCTTAAAACAAGCACTTGACAACAATATGATAATGGGTGCTGCTATCGATGTTTTTGAGACAGAGCCTGTTATCCCTGAATTTTACAAAAAATATGATAATGTAACCATTACTAACCATCGCGGAGGGGACACAATCAATTCCTATAAAGATGCTCCTGCCTTTGCAATATTAAATTATAAAAATTATCTGAATTCTAAGCCAATGCGTTTTTGGATTAATAAAGAAAAGTTAACAAAAAACATCTAACTGTGCTAAATTTTCAAGGAGAAATGTTATGACTATAGTTGAAATAAATTCAGTCGAATACGGCAGCACCGGAAAGATATGTATTCAAATAGCCAAAAAAGCTAACGAGAACAAAATGTCTGTTTTTGTATGCACTTCAGGTGCCAGAAAGCTCGCCGATAACACAAGTCATAACCGTATACTAATCGGAAATAAACTATCCGAAAAATTACATCTTTTGCTTGATAGAATATCGGGTTTTAACGGGTGCTTTTCTTTCTTTGCAACCTTAAAATTTATCAGGAAGATTAAAAAACTGAATCCTGATATCATACATCTTCACAATTTGCATAATTGCTACATAAATTTACCCTTGTTATTTAAATATATAAAGAAAAATAACATTAAAGTCGTTTGGACACTTCATGATTGCTGGGCTTTTACGGGTAAGTGTCCCCATTTTGTTTTTGCAAACTGTGATAAATGGAAAACAAGTTGTTATAATTGTCCGCAAGTTAAATCTTATCCCAAATCTTATACTGACCGAACAAAGACTATGTATCGCTTAAAGAAAAAATGGTTTACGAAAGTTAAAGATTTAACTATAATTACCCCATCTGAGTGGCTTGCGGGATTGGTAAAACAATCTTTTTTAAAAGATTATCCTGTTAAAGTTATAAACAACGGAATTGATTTAGATGTTTTTACTTCGGCAGAAAGTGATTTTAGGGAAAAATATAATTTACATAACAAAAAAATAGTTCTTGGGGTCGCTTCACCCTGGTCAAACAAAAAAGGCTTAGATGTTTTTATTGAGTTATCAAGGTTGCTTGATGAAAATTATCAAATAGTACTGGTTGGCACAGATGAATCCGCAGATAAACAACTGCCTAAAAATATTATTTCAATTCACAGAACACATAATCAAACTGAACTTGCAAAAATATATACAACAGCCGATGTTTTTGTAAATCCCACAAAAGAAGATACATTCCCGACAGTCAATATCGAAGCACTTGCCTGCGGGACCCCTGTTCTCACATTCGACACGGGCGGCAGTCCCGAAATTATTGATAAAACCTGCGGAAGTGTTGTAGATTATAATGATGTTAACGCTCTTAAAAAAGAGATAATAAGAATTTGCAGTGTTAAGCCATACAGCAAGGAAAATTGTCTTAAAAGAGCAAAACACTTTAACCAAAGTGATAAATTTGAGGAATACATATGCATTTACGAAAGGATAGCTAAATAATGAAGTATTTTATCGAAAATGACAGCCCTAACGCCAAAAACCTTCGTCTTATTTTAATTCCGTTCACAACATTACTATACGCCTTTTATTATTACATAACCAATTTTCTATGGGGGGGAGGCGTGAGCACCTTTAAATTAGGTGCCATAGTATGGTCTGTCTCTGTTGTAATCGGTCTCTTTATCCTGCTCTTTAGATATTTGGGAAAGGTTCCTATACTGACATACGCATTTTTATATCTGGTATACACACTGCTTTTAATACTTTTGGGCGGCACAACAAACATAATTGCCACTATCCGCGTATGCACAAACACATCTATTTGGGTAGCGTTAATGGCACTGTTCTTTAACGACTCATATAAAAATGGTATTCACAGGTGGTTTTTGCCTGAAGTCCGTATTGCACTTCCCATATTGCTTGTTGCATTTATTATGCTTGTAAACAAACTGCAAACGGATTCGACTATTAAGACCCTTAATCCCGTCTTTTATATTTTTTACTTAACACCATTTGCCTTAATGGAAAAAAGGAACTTGTTTAAATACCCCGAAATTATTTTGATTTTTATCGCAATAATTTTATCCAACAAGAGAACAGCGCTCATCGGAATCGGACTTATTGCAATTTATTATATTTTCCGCGAGATGACTAACAAGAAAAATCTATTCTCCTATATAAGAACAATCGTTTTTGTTGCACTTGCCATCTTGGTTTTGTACTATGTCTTTAACAAAACTATGGAACATTACGGAAATATCGATTGGGCACAGAGAATGTCAGACCTTGACGAAAACGGCGGGGGAAGAACCTGGCGCTGGGAGAGATTTTTTATAGATATTCGCAAATCAAGTATCTCACAATATGTATTTGGTCACGGCATTACAAGTCCGTTCTATCATAATGATTTAATGCAGGTGTTTTATAACACAGGAGTTATTGGAACCATTTTCTATGTTGCCTTTTGCATTCAACTTATTGTAATATTTATTAAAATGGCAAGAAGAAGTTATGAGTATACAACCGCATTTGGCGCATCGCTTATTATTTTCTTTCTACACTCCAGTGTAGGTCAGGTTATCGTTATAAGTGAATATATCTTAATCCTTGGAGTTATATGGGGACTACTAATAGGCAATTACTACAGAACCTGTCAAATTCAAGAGGGAGAAAATGGGGATGAATGATATTAAATCAGTAGTATTTTTATCAAACTTTTTTAATCACCATCAAAAGCCTTTTTCCGATGAGATGTTTAATATATTAAAGGGCGGCTATCACTTTATTGAAACGGGCAGGATGCCCGAGGAGCGAAAAAGTCTTGGCTATTGGGTGGACTATCCTGACTATGTCGTAAGATGTGATGATTTTCTCTCTGATATTCAAAACTATAAAAAACTTATAGACGATGCAGACGCCGTAATTATAGGCTCTGCGCCCGAAATCTTAATTGAAAACAGGAAAAAACTCAATAAGTTAATATTCAGATACTCAGAAAGGCCGCTTCGTTATGGCATCGAACCTTTAAAGTATCTTCCAAGACTTTTAAAGTGGCACAAGAAAAATCCCTGGAATAAGCCTATCTATGTACTATGCGCAAGTGCATATACACCATTTGACTATGCAAGATTTGGGTTATTCAAAAACAAATGCTTTAAGTTTGGGTATTTCCCTGAAACCAGACAATATGATGACATAAACTCTGTCATTAAAAACAAAGAAAAAAATTCAATAGTCTGGGTAGCAAGATTTATACCGCTAAAGCATCCTGAACTAATGCTGGAACTTGCAAAAAAATTAAAGGCTGATGGGTATGACTTTAATATAAAAATGATAGGAAATGGTGCATTGCTTAACGGGATTTCACAGGCTATCATTCGGGAAGGTCTATCCGACTGCATTGAGGTTTTAGGTTCTATGAAACCCGAACAAGTCAGAAACCATATGGAAAAATCTCAGATACATCTATTTACCTCTGACAAACAAGAGGGTTGGGGCGCCGTACTTAATGAAGCAATGAACAGTGCCTGCGTTCCCATATCAAACAAACAAATCGGCGCAACTCCATTTCTCATAAAGGATAGCGAAAACGGATTTATGTATACCGATATTAACGAATTATATGAAAAATTAAGGTTTTTACTTGATAATCCTGAGCAAAGAAAAAAAATGGCAATATCTGCATATAAAACAATAACTGATGAATGGAACGGAGAAATTGCTGCGCAAAGATTTGTAAAGCTCGCAAATAATGTGTCTGACTGTCTATATGAAAGTGGGCCTTTAAGCAAAGCCAAGATAATCATGGATAATTAAAAAAGACAGGGGGAAATAAAATGTCAAAAGATTTAAAAAAAGTTTTGATTTCTACCTTCAATAATTCCAAGAATAATTACGGAGCGGTTTTTCAAGCGTGTGCCCTCTCAAAAACAATTAAAAAACTGGGGTATGATGTATCCTTTCTGACAGTGGGTCAAAGGGACGGAATTCATCCCATAAAGCCTAAATTTTTGGTGCGGATAAAAAACATTATTAAAAAAATTCTTTCTCTGCCAACCAGAAGAAAGAGGGCGATAAGAACACAAAAGTTTAAGGACTTCGTAAAAAACACTCAGAAAACGATTGCGTACCGCAGCAATAATGATATTGCGCTCAGCCCGCCCGATGCGGACATATACCTCTCGGGAAGCGATCAGGTATGGAATCCCAAAAACATACATCCTGAGCTTTTTATGTCTTTTTCCCCTGATGACAAACCATTGGTTTCTTATGCCGCAAGTATGGGCACAGAGCAAATTCCAAAGGAAAATGAGGATATTTTTGCAAAATATATATCAAGGTATGATTGTGTTTCCGTAAGGGAAGATACTATGATTGATATTATTTCAAAATATACTGACAAGGAAATACATCAGAATATAGACCCTGTCTTTTTGCTTGATAAGGAAGATTGGCTCAAAATATCTAAAAAATATAACAAGCTAAAGTATGACAGATACATACTCCTCTATTTAATTGAATGGAGCCAAGATGACAATGAAAGACTGATAAGCTTAAAGCAGGAAACGGGACTTCCCCTCGTGTTGGTAACACTTGGCGGAACAAAACCAAAATTTGCAGATCAAGTGATTATGGACGCCTCCCCTGAGGAATTTTTGTATTTGATAAGCAATGCCGAGATGGTGGTGGCTTCATCTTTCCACGGAATTGCACTTTCCATCATCTTTAATAAGCCATTTATCGCAGTTTCAGGAAAGGATAAGCCAACAAGAATAGAATCTCTGCTCAGACATTATAAGCTGGAGTCACATAACACAACAGACATAAATACAAAAAATGCCGCGTGTCAATATGATTTCATTAACCAACAGATAAAAGAAGACCAGACTATATCAAGAGAATATCTTTTAACTGCATTGAATTTTGAAAAGTAGGTATATTTATGAATATTATTACATTACAAAAAGAATGTTTAGGCTGTGCTGCCTGCATAGACATTTGCCCCTTTGACGCACTAACCCTTACAAAAGATAAGGACGGATTTTATGCTCCGTCTATTAACTCTGAAAAATGTGTTGACTGCGGAAAGTGTGCTAAGATATGTCCTGCTTTAAATAAAGCCGATGTGCAAATGCAGTCTCAATATTTCTATGGCTGGAATAACGATGAAAAGATTCGCGCATCTTCCTCCTCGGGCGGAATTTTCAGCGCTCTTGCAGACAGCGTTTTAAAATCAGACGGAGTGGTTCTGGGTGCCGTATACAGCGATGGCTTTAAAAGTGTTTTGATGGATTCTTCTGACAATGTGTCCCTTGATAGTCTGCGCAGAAGTAAATATGTGCAGTCAAATGCAACAGGTCTATATAAAAAAATAGCTAAAGCACTTGAAGATAACAGAAAAGTTTTAGCCGTAGGCACTCCCTGTCAGATTGCCGCTATCAGAAATATATTTGGAAGTGAAAACAAAAACTTGATTTTAGTTGATTTTCTATGCGGCGGAGTAGCTTCTCCTGATTGTTATCTTCAATACATAGAGTGGCTTGAAAAAAGATATAAATCAAAGGTTTTAAATGTCAACTTCAGAAACAAGAAAAATGGCTGGTCAAAACTATCAATAAAGATTGATTTTGAAAATGGCAGGTCCTATTACTCTGCTTATATGTATGACCCCTATTATTACTATTATTTTACACCATATATGAAAAACAAAGCGTGTCTTAGCTGTGCTTTTACAAATACACGCTATGCCGATATAACGATAGCAGACTTTTGGGGATTTAGATATGCCAATATCACAAAAGACGAAAAGGGTATGTCCCTTATTGCAGTGCATACTGAAAGAGGCGGAAAACTACTCACTGAAATTAAAGACTTCATTACACTTTATCCTTTAAGCGAGAAGGACGCCGAGTACGGCTTTAAACCTAAAAACATCAGTAATGAACAGATTGCTAATCGGGAAAAGTTTTTAGCAGATGTCAGAAATTCAGGCTTTATGGCTGTTACAAAGCAAAACTATTATAAAAACGGAAAAATGGGAATTTTCTTCAGAAAATCAATTAAGAAAATAAAAAATATTTTTACAAGGTGAGTTTATAAATGAATTCCAGCAAACAAATTAAAATAGGCGCAATGCTCTCATATATCTCGATATTTGTAAACATTATATCCGGGCTCATTTATACCCCTTGGATGATTCAGACAATCGGAAAATCGGATTATGGACTACATACTCTTGCAATGTCTTTGATTAACACCTTTACCATTGATTTTGGATTAAGTATGGCGACTCAAAGATACATATCCAAATACCTTTCAAAAAATGACCAGGACGGCGTTAATAAGACTGTAGGTATTGTTTACAAATTATATTTCTTTATAACTGCAATAATTACGATAATCTTTATAGGTTTGTTCTTTTTTATCGGTAATATCTATACTGAATTATCGCCTGCTGAAATAGATAAATTTAAAGGTTTGTATATAATAGCGGCTATTTGCAGTATTACAACCTTTCCGTTTATCACACTAAATGGAATGCTCAGCTCATATGAGAAATTTGTTCAGTTAAAAGTATGTGAATTTATCCATAAGATAGTAACGATAGGATTGACTGTTGCCGCATTATGTATGGGGTATGGCGTATTTTCCTTAGTGTCGGTAAATCTGATTTCAGGAATATTGTTTGTTATTTTAAGACTTATAGTTGTAAAAAAAGCGACGCCTATTAAACCTGATTTCAAATATAGTGATATGTCCTTTGTAAAGAAAATGTTCACCTTTTCTATCTGGACATCTGTATCAACCCTTGCTACAAGACTTTTACTGTCACTCCAGCCATCAGTCCTTGGTATAGTATCAGGAGTATCCGAGATAGCAATTTTTGGATACGCAGTTTCGCTTGAAGCATATATCTATTTGTTTGTAAATGCTATAAATGGATTTTTCCTGCCAAAGCTGTCCAGAATTTCTGCAAGCAACAACCCCGAAGATAGCAGCGAGCATGTCGTAAATCTTATGGTAACAGTCGGCAGGTTTATACTACTCCTTTTTGGGTTAATGTTTACAGGCTTTTTTGTGCTTGGAAAGGAATTTATAATACTGCTGCTTGGAGAAGATTATTCTGCAGCATATTATTGCACAATTTTAATTTGTCTCTATGGAATAATTGCCTATCCTCAGCAA
>JAZNPN010000053.1:0-22165 GCA_045589715.1 Clostridia bacterium
TATTTATTTTTGAATTATACCTCTTTTGCCCTCGCCTACATTGTAGTTCTGGAGCAAAGAAATGTTATCAAGAACCTTGCCCGTGCCGAATGTTACACACTCTTCCGCATCATCGGCAATTATAGTTTTTATTCCTGTCTCATTCTCAATAAAACGGCTCATTCCATAAAGCAGCGAACCGCCGCCCGTCAGGATAATTCCCCTTGCGCTTATATCTCCCACAAGCTCGGGCGGGGTATCCTCTAAAACGCCCTTGATTTTTTCTACAATAATGGTTGCGACCTCCGAAATTGCCTCGTACATTTCATCGGATGTAACCTGCAGAGTTTTGGGAAGACCCGAAATAAGACTTCTTCCCCGAATATCCATGGCAAGCAGCTTGTCTCTCTTTACGACACAGCCTATCTTGATTTTAAGTTCTTCCGCCGTTCTCTCGCCTACCAGAATATTATACTTTCTGCGTATGTATTTGATAATAGCTTCGTCAAACGCATCGCCTGCAATCTTTAAAGATTCGCTGTGAACAATACCGCCAAGCGAAATAACTGCAATATCACTTGTGCCGCCGCCAATATCAACAAGCATACTTCCGCACGCCTGAGAAATGTCAATGCCAACACCGATCGCCGCAGCCAGAGGTTCTTCAATAAGATGAACCTTGCCCGCTCCCGCTTGCATCGCAGCATCAATAACCGCTCTCTCTTCAACCTCGGTAACGCCGCTGGGAACGCAGATAACCACGCGGGGCTTAAAGAGTGTAGACATTATTCCGCCCTTTGTAGCTCTTTGAATAAAATATTTAAGCATACGCTCTGTCACTGTATAGTCAGAGATAACGCCCGACCTTAAAGGTCTGACCGCAACAATATTTCCGGGAGTTCTGCCAAGCATCTGCTGAGCCTCTGTTCCTACTGCCAAAAGACGATTTGTGTCCTTGTCAATGGCAACAACCGAAGGCTCTTTCGCTACAATCCCTCTTCCTTTTAAGTATACTAAAATCGAGGCTGTGCCAAGATCTATACCTATATCTTGTCCAAACATACTTATCTCCTTTTGCTACTATCCAAAATTACTGCAGAAATATTACAGCAATGTTACAATTCTGTTACAAACAATATAATAGCACATATTTTTTATTCCGTCAAGGTAATTATAACATATTTTATTTTGTGCCTCAACGAAAATCGCAATACAAATTACGACAGTTAAATTAGAAAAGCTCCCTTTCGGGAGCTTTTTATGTTAGCAACAACCATTGTTGTTACAGCCACAGCTATTGTTATCATTTCCGCAGCAGCAGAAAATGAGAATTATTAAAATGATAATCCAGAGACAGTTATTATCACCAAAGCAACCATTACCAAAGCACATACAAAGACCTCCTTTTAAATTTTTTGGGGATACATAATTCCGTACGAATTATGTAGTGCAAATTAAACTAGTCACAACAGCAGTTGTTTGAACGACCACAACTATTATTGTCTTCATTTCCGCAGCAGCAGAAAAGGATTGCTATAAGAATGATAATCCACCAGCAATTGTTACCGCACATATCCTTGCACCTCCTATTTTGTTTTCACTTTATCATACGCCAATGCACGGTTTTGGTTACAACATATTGAATAATTTTTTTATTTACAAATGATATGTGTTTATGGTATGATATTACTATATAAACTTTGAAAAGAGGAAACCTTATGAAGACTGATATCGAGATTGCTCAGGGCGCAAAAATGCTGCCCATTAAAGAAATTGCCCAAAGACTCAGCATCAGGGAATATGACTTAGAGCTTTACGGTAAATACAAGGCTAAACTGTCTGACGAATTTATAAACAGCCAGAAAGATAAAAAGGACGGCAAACTTATTTTGGTTACCGCCATAAATCCAACTCCTGCGGGTGAGGGAAAGACTACTGTCACTGTAGGTCTTTCACAGGCTATGCCCAAAATCGGCAAATCCTCAATCATCGCTCTTCGCGAGCCGTCAATGGGGCCCGTTATGGGCGTTAAAGGCGGCGCGGCAGGCGGCGGATATTCTCAGGTTGTTCCGATGGAGGACATAAATCTTCACTTTACGGGCGATATGCACGCAATAACTGCGGCTAATAACCTTTTATCTGCGGCGATTGACAACCACATTCATCAGGGCAACGCCTTAAATATCGATGCCCGCACAATTTCCTGGAAGCGTTGTCTTGATATGAACGACAGAGCGCTGCGCGAAGTTGTTGTCGGGCTTGGCGGCAAGGTTAACGGCTTTTGCCGCTCAGACGGATTTATGATTACCGTCGCAAGCGAAATTATGGCTATTTTGTGTTTAGCTGCCGATATGACCGACCTGAAAAAACGCCTCTCCGCAATCGTTATCGGTTATAATCTTGAGGGAAATCCCGTAACAGCAGGGGATTTGGGTGTCGGGGGCGCTATGGCTCTTCTTTTGCACGATGCAATAAAGCCAAACCTTGTCCAGACCCTTGAAAACACTCCTTGCCTTATGCACGGCGGACCTTTTGCAAATATTGCTCACGGATGTAACTCAATCCGCGCTACAAAACTTGGTTTAAAGATTGCTGACTACTGCATTACAGAGGCGGGCTTTGGTTCCGACCTTGGTGCAGAGAAATTCTTTGATATAAAGTGCCGCTTTGGCGGACTTAAGCCCTCATGCGTTGTATTGGTTGCAACTATCAGGGCACTTAAATACAACGGCGGCGTGTTAAAGGCAGACTTAAACACCGAGAATTTAGATGCGTTAAAGAAAGGTATAGAGAATCTTTCAAAGCATATCGAAAATATGCACAAATTCGGGCTTCCCGTTGTAGTTGCCATCAATCGCTTCCACACAGACACGGATGCAGAGCTTGACTTTGTAAAAGAACATTGCAGCGCCTTGGGCGTAGAGGTTTCACTCTGCGAAGTCTTTGCAAAAGGCTCAGATGGCGGCATTGACCTTGCCCAAAAAGTAGTAAAAACCATTGACGAAAAAGACGGCGCAGAGACTTTTGCTCCCATATATGACGAGAATCTGCCAATAAAGGACAAAATTTTAACCATTGCAAAAGAAATTTACGGGGCAACAGGCGTAAATTATACGCCAAAGGCAGAAAAGGACATTAAAACACTTACCGCATTTGGTTTTGACAAAACCCCCGTTTGTATGGCAAAGACTCAGTATTCACTCTCAGATAACCCCGCACTGCTCGGAAGGCCCGAAGGCTTTACAATCACAGTCCGCGAGGTTCGCTGCTCGGCAGGTGCCGGCTTTGTAGTAGCTCTCACGGGTGATGTTATGACTATGCCCGGACTTCCCAAATTTCCTGCGGCAAATAATATGGACATCGACGAAAATGGTACTATTACAGGATTATTCTAAGGAGTTTTATCGTGTTTACAGCAAATTCATATGACATCGTCGTAATAGGCGGCGGGCATGCGGGCATTGAAGCGGCTTTTGCCGCCGCAAGGCTTGGTATGCGCACTTGTATATTTTCAATAAGTCTTGACTCGGTGGCAAACTTGCCCTGTAACCCCAGCATTGGCGGCACGGCAAAGGGACATTTGGTTCGTGAAATTGATGCACTCGGCGGAGAAATGGGCAAGGCGGCAGACGCTACATTTATTCAGTCACGAATTTTAAACAGAGGCAAAGGTCCTGCTGTTCATTCTTTGCGTGCGCAAATTGACAGAAGAAAATATCAAAACGAAATGAAACACCGCATTGAATTGTGCGAAAACTTAGACTTAAGGCAAGCCGAAATCGTGGATATAACAGTTGATGAAAACAACTGTGTCAATTCGGTTGTCACTATGGCGGGCGCCAAGTATCTGTGCAAAGCGGCAATCGTTTGCACGGGCACATACTTAAAATCCAGAATTATAATCGGTGAATTCAGTCAGGAAAGCGGTCCTGACGGGGTATTTCCCGCGAATCAACTCTCTCAGAATTTGGTAAAATTAGGCGTTGAGCTTGTTCGCTTTAAGACGGGCACGCCGTCGAGAATTAACAGACGAAGCATTGATTTTTCTGTTCTTGAAGAACAGCTTGGCGACGAAGAAATAACTCCGTTTTCGTTTGAAAATGACGGCAGGGATATGGAAAACAAGGTATCCTGCCACATTACCTATACAAACGAAAAAACTCATAAAATAATTCTTGATAATCTTCACCGCTCACCGCTTTACGGCGGCGACATCAAGGGAATCGGGCCAAGATACTGCCCCTCAATCGAAGATAAAATAGTGAGATTTAAGGATAAAGAGAGACACCAGCTCTTTGTAGAGCCTATGGGACTTGATACCGAGGAAATGTATCTTCAGGGATTTTCAAGCAGTATGCCGGAAGAAGTTCAGCTTGATATGATACATTCTCTGCCCGGCTTTGAAAAAGCCGAAGTTACGCGAAACGCCTACGCCATCGAATATGACTGCGCAAATCCGCTGCAGCTTCTTCCCACTCTTGAATTTAAAAAGATTGGCGGACTTTACGGCGCAGGTCAGTTTAACGGAAGCTCAGGCTACGAAGAAGCAGCCGCTCAGGGACTTATTGCGGGCATAAATGCGGCACTTAAATTGCAGGGGAAAGAGCCTTTTATATTAAAGCGCTCTGATGCTTACATCGGCACGCTGATAGATGATTTGGTAACCAAAGGCACAAATGAGCCTTATCGGATGATGACCTCACGCTCTGAATACCGACTGCTTTTAAGACAGGATAACGCGGATTTAAGACTTACCCCTATGGGTTATAAGTTAGGTCTAATTTCAGAGGAAAGATACCAAAAATTCTTAGAAAAAAAACAAGCGATAGAAAACGAAATTGAAAGACTTAAAAATGTTGTTTTTCCGCCGTCAAAGGCAGTGCTTGAAGTTTTGGAAAAAGCAGGCAGCACCCCGATTACTACGGGAATTCACGCACACGATTTGTTGAAGAGACCCGAAATATCCTACTATGACTTAGAGAGTGTTGATGTTGAAAGAAAGCCTCTTTCAAAAGATGTGTGCGAGCAGGTTGAAATCAGCATAAAATACGAGGGCTACATAAACAGACAGATGTCTCAGGCAGAGCAGCTTTTAAAACTTGAAAATAAAAAACTGCCCGAAGATATTGACTATTCAAAAATCGACGGGTTAAGGCTTGAGGCAAGGCAAAAGCTCTCACAAATCAAGCCGTTATCTATTGGTCAGGCATCAAGAATTTCAGGGGTTTCCCCCGCCGATATCTCGGTACTTTTAATTTATCTTAATATGAAATAAATAACGGGAGGGGTTACCCCTCCCGTTTTATATCAGTTCTTCCATTTTGCCTCTGACTTGAAAGGCAATTTTTGCACCCATTATAAGTCCCATTTCGAAATATACATCTTCGTGCACCGAAATTTGCTCATATATATCTCCTGATATTTTGTCATATTCTTCTATATTTGTACTATCACATACCGAACTTAAAAAAGCAGACAACTTTTTGTTTGCTATTTCAAGACGCTCTGAATAGGTTTTTATATCAGGTTCTTTAAAATTTTCACCGCCGTGTATTAAAAATGTTTCAAGTGAGTTTAGATTTGCCCGTCTTAATAATCCGTCAAATTTCATTATAATCATTCCTTTCTTTTTAAAACATTATATAACATTTTGTTTTTCGCTATCATATTTTAAAAAGAGGTGGTTAAATGTATCGAAGAATTAAGGATTTGCGAGAAGATAATGATTTAAAGCAAAAAGATGTAGCTGATTACTTAAATTGCAGTCAGGTATGTTATTCAAATTATGAACTCGGCAAACGGGATATTCCTACTGATGTTTTAATAAAACTTGCTAAATTTTATAATACTAGCATTGACTATATTCTTGAATTAACTGATGGTAAATAATTAAACGCTAACATAGAGCCATTCTTTTTACACTTGCAAGAAATGATACAACTTATGATTTCTTGCAAGTCTAACAGGAATGGCTCTATGTTGAAAATAAACTTTCAATTTTCCATTTTCAACTTTCAATTTAAAAAAATACTCAGTAAAAATTTACTGAGTATTTTTTGCAGGTTTTCTCTTTGCATAATCATACAAATCAAAATACGCCTCAAGCGCCGCAGGCGAAATGGGAACTGTCTGCATAAGCCCCGTCGCCTCGGTACTTGATGCCACGCTCCCGACTAAATCATAAGGAAAAAGCCGCATTTCTCCCATATCATCCAGCCAATTCTCCTTTGCTTCTTCTTCCCTTTGCCGCTTAATTTCAGGATTTATAATTTCTTTGTTTTTACTCAATGAAATCAACTCCTCAAATATATTTTGAGTTAATTTCACTTTTTTAGACATAAAATTTAATCTAAAAAATCCAGAATTTATTTTTTCAAATTGCGCTCTGCAATCTCTGCCGCAAGCGCAACAAGCTCTGCACAGGGGCGCTTTTTATAATATTCTTTGCTCCTCGCGCTCGGCACAGGAGAATTTTCTTTATCCTTTTCAAGTCCCAAAAGCTCACGGCATATAATTGAGCCGTTTTCCTTTGAAAACTCAGCCGCCATCTTCTGGATTAGTTCATAATGCTCCTTTTTTGCCTGACTGTCCTGAGGGTCAGCGTATCCCTCTTTAAAGCCAGCCACCATAAACATACCGCTGACCGCCCCGCAAACCTCTCTCATTCTGCCCATTCCGCCGCCAAAGGATGACGCCATTTTAAGCGCATCTTCCTTACTGATATTAAGTTCATCACAAAATGCCGCAACTACTGCCTGAGCGCAGTTGTATCCTTCTTCAAAAAGTTTTTTTGCATCAATGCTTTTGCTCATTATTTTACCTCCACAATTTGCTTGGAAAGTTCAAGTGCCTCATCTATATTTGCGCAGAAGTTATCTTCACCGATTTTTGAAAGTATGCCCGATTTTTCAAACACTTTCATCGGCTGTTCGTTTACATGAGAGAACAACACTCTTACATTTTTCTTTTCAGCTTTTTTGCAAAAAGCCTTCAGCTTATGTACCGCCGTTGCATCAATTGCAGGAACACCGCTCATTCTTACAATAATAACCCTGGCATTTTTGTAGATATACATATTTGAAATCTTATCAGATGCGCCAAAAAACATAGGTCCCTTTATTTCATATACAAAGACCCCCTGCGGAACATCTCTTAAGGTTTCGTCATTATCATCTTCTACATACTTCCAGCCCTGAACATCAGTAGCATCTGCCATCTTTGCCATAAACAAGATTGCCGCAAGCACAATGCCGACACCGATTGCAACAACCAAATCAAACACCACGGTTAAAACAAAAGTTAAAACTAAAACGAGCACATCGCTCTTTGGCGAAGTTTTAACAAGATATAAAAACTCACGCCATTCGCTCATATTATACGCAACCACAAACAAAATAGCCGCAATTGTCGGCATTGGGATAAGCGCCGCATAAGGCATCAAAAGAACCAGAATCAGCAATAAAACTACCGCGTGAACCATACCTGCAATCGGAGTTCTTCCGCCGTTTTTGACATTTGCCGCAGTTCTTGCAATAGCGCCCGTTGCGGGGATTCCTCCAAAGAGGGCAGATGCGATATTTCCTATGCCCTGACCCACAAGCTCGGTGTTTGAGCTGTGTTTTTTGCCGACCATTCCGTCTGCTACAACGCAGGAGAGCAGAGATTCAATCGCTGCAAGTATCGCAATAGTAAACGCATCGGGAAGGACCGCTCTTACCACCTCAAAAGAAAATGCGGGCATATTGAATTTGGGCAAACTCGCCGAAATGGTGTAGAGTGAGCCGATTGTATTTACATTCATATTAAAAATCTTCACAACCGCCGCAGATATGATAACTGCGATAAGTGAGGGCGGTATTTTATTAAGTCCTTTGATTTTAGGAACGGCTATCAAAATCGCAAGCGAGATAACCCCAACGATACACGCCTGATAATTAAATGTCGAAAAGCACTTTACCGCCTCTGAAAGCTTTTCCATAGTTTCAATAGGCGAATGTGTAAAGGTAAGACCAAAAAAATCTTTGAGCTGACCAATTACAAGAGTTACCGCGATACCTGTTGTAAATCCCGTGGTAATGGTAA
This sequence comes from Clostridia bacterium, assembly GCA_045589715.1. Taxonomy (GTDB): domain Bacteria; phylum Bacillota; class Clostridia; order Monoglobales; family Monoglobaceae; genus UMGS1820. The sequence continues at coordinate 8,062 of JAZNPN010000053.1, forward strand.
ATGGTATAAATTTAATCAGCTTGCCGAATTTACAAAGCCCCATAACAACAAGTATAACACCCGCCATAATGGTAGCAACCGCAAGGCCCTCAATCCCGTTTGCGGCAACAACGCCCGCTACAATCGTAGCAAACGCGGCAGTAGGTCCCGATATCTGGACATCGCTGCCTCCAAGCGCCGCAATCACAAATCCTGCAACGATTGCAGTATATAAGCCCTGCTCGGGATTTACGCCCGATGCAAGAGCAAGGGCAATAGATAGGGGCAGTGCAATTATTGCAACTATAATACCCGCAATAATATCCTTTCCAAACTGTGCCCTGTTATAATTCCTGAGCGTCGATAAAATTTTGGGTCTTATCTCATCTTTCATTAAAATTCACTCCCTGTATATAATAGCCTATCCATTATATACCTTTTTTCGCCCTTTTGCAAGAGAAAAACCCCCGAAATTTCAATTTCAGGGGTTTTATTTGTGTTATACTTCAAAATCTACTGCCGCACGGTCTGTCGCAATTTCTCTGCAAATGCTTGCAACCGCTGTGTGCCTTGGGTCAACTTGATATTTGTTAAGATCATCCATGGTTTCAAACTCGGTTATGAGGACTGCGTCATAATTCGCCTTGGGGTTTGAATTTTTAGAAGCTGTAAGGCTTTTTATTTCGGGGATTACCCCCATAAGTCCTTTCAGCCCTGTCAAAAATTCGTTCTGCTTTTCCTCTGTCCCCTCTTTGAATTTCCACATTACAATATGCTTTACCATTTTACCGCTCCTTCTAAAGCTCAAATCCGTAAGGCAAGAGTTCTGCCACAGATTTTTCAATCATATTTTTTTCTTTATCATAGAATATAACCATAATATCCTTAGAAAATTCAGCGAGTATCTGTCTGCAAATTCCGCACGGAGCAGAGTTTGATGAGGCATATACCGCGATTTTTAAAAAGTCCCTCTCTCCCTCAGAAACCGCATTTGAAACCGCGGTGCGCTCTGCACATATTGTTGCCCCGAAAGAAGCATTTTCTACATTGCAGCCAAGAAACACTCTGCCCGACTTTGTAAGCAGCGCCGCCCCCACTTTAAACTTTGAATAGGGAGCATAGGCGTTTTCTGATGCCTGCTTTGCCATATTCATAAGCTCCTGACTTTTAATCATACAATCATTCCTCTTCCAAAAGTCCTGCATATTCGCCAAGTTTGCGTGTTGTTTTAGAATATTCTTCTGCCTTTTCAAGCACTGCACCGCAACCGCAATTTGCTCTGAAAGCAAAACTTATAACCGCCGTTTTATCTATATCAAAAAGAGTTTCTCCGCACTTTCTGCATATAATACTTCCGTCTACATTAATGGCGCAGGCATCTGCTGCACCCTTTGTCTTATCAATCTTAATTTCACAAAACTCTCCGCAATTACAAACGGCGCAAAGCGTAAGGCACATTTGTGCATTATGTAAAACGGCAATCTGCTTTCTGCAGTTCTTACAAAGCACCCCGCCTGTTGTTTTATTATAGCTTGCATTTTCGGTTTTAATCATTTCTTCTCTATTTTCTTCTTGTTACCTTTTTCATCAACTATATAGACATTCTGCATTGTATTTTCAAGCCCTTGCCGAAACGCCTTTACATATTTTTGGCGAAGCTGCGCCTGCTCTTCTTTTTCTGCATCAGAAAGGCCCTCTTCTCTTGACTTTTTTGCAAGAGCATTTATTCTTTTTACCATTTCTTCCATATAGCACCTCTTTTACAGACCTAAAATCTCGATTGATTCTTCGCGCATTTTATATTTTAAAACCTTGCCCGCAGCATTAAGCGGAAAAGCCTTTACAAACATAAAATATCTCGGCACTTTGTGACGGGCAATGTGAGAATTACCATATTCTCTCATCATTTCTTCGTCCGCTTCTTCGCCATCGTTTAAGATAATCCAGGCACAGGCCTCCTCGCCGTATCGTGTATCGGGAACGCCGATAACCTGCACATCTTTAACCTTTGGATGCTCAAGATAAAATTCTTCAATTTCGCGCGGATAAAGATTTTCACCGCCGCGGATAATCATATCCTTTAATCTGCCCGTTACCTTATAATATCCATCGGGAGTCCTCTGGCATATATCGCCCGAATGAAGCCATCCGTCCTTATCGATGGCATCGGCTGTTGCCTTTGGCATTTTGTAGTAGCCTTTCATAATATTAAAGCCTCTTGCCACAAACTCGCCGTTTTCGCCATCGGGAAGTTCCTCTCCTGTTTCGGGGTCAATGATTTTACACTCAACCCCCGGGAAAGCCGTTCCGACAGTTTCTACTCTATGGTCGATATCCTCGTTAACCTCGCCCATAGTGCAACCGGGAGATGCCTCAGTCTGACCATAAACGCTTATGATTTCTGTCATATTCATTTCATCTGCCGCACGGCGCATAAGCTCCGGCGGGCAGTTTGCACCTGCCATAATTCCCGTTCTGATATATGAAAAATCAGTCTTTTTAAAATCCTCGTGCGCAAACATAGCAATAAACATAGTAGGAACGCCGTTAAAACAGGTGATTTTTTCTGCATTTATACAAGCAAGTGCACTCTTTGGCGAGAAATACGGAATTGGCGATATCGTTGCCCCGTGAGTCATTGAAGATGTCATGGAAAGCACCATACCAAAGCAATGGAACATAGGCACCTGAATCATCATTCTGTCTGCTGTTGACAAATCCATTCTGTCGCCTATAATTTTGCCGTTGTTGACTATGTTTCTGTGAGTGAGCATTACACCCTTTGGAAATCCCGTAGTTCCTGATGTGTATTGCATATTACAAACATCATCGGGCTTTACAAGTGCGGCTCTGCGCTGTACTTCATCAAGCGGAACCATATCCGCTCTGTCTATCATTTCCTCCCAGTTAAGGCAACCTTCCATATCAAAGCCGACCGTGATGACATTGCGCAAAAACGGAAGTTTCTTTGAATAGAGCGGGTCGCCCGGTGTAAGTCCTTTAAGCTCGGGACAGAGCTCCTCTATAATCTCTTTGTAGTTTGCATCTTTTGAGCTTTCAATCATCACAAGGGTATGGGTATCAGATTGCTTTAGCAGATACTCAATCTCGTGAATTTTATAAGCCGTATTTACAGTTACCAAAACCGCTCCGATCTTCACGGTTGCCCAGAAAGTAATATACCACTGCGGAACATTTGTCGCCCAGAGTGCAACATGGTGTCCCGGCTTTACTCCAAGGGATATGAGCGCCGCCGCAGTCTCGTCTATATCACGGCGAAACTGTGCATAAGTTCTTGTATAATCAAGTGTTGTGTACTTAAACGCATATTGGTCAGGGTATGTTTCTGCCATTTTGTCAAGCGCCTGGGAAAATGTCAAATCAATTGTGTCAAACTTCTTCCATGGGAATGTTCCTGTTCTCTGACGATTATAATAAAGTTTTCTCTCGCCCGCGTCCTCTTTCTCAAACTGCGCCATAAAGTTTGCAAAATGTGTTAAAACAATATCAGCATCTGAAATTTCGTCATTCCAGTCAGCGCATATATACCCCTCATAATTAAGCGATGTAAGGGCGTCAACAAATTCGCCAACAGGCAAATCTCCCTCGCCAATCATTACATTCGTATCGCCTTTTTTATCGCCGATATATACATATGATATATATGCACCAAGATTTATAATTGTATCCTCTGCGCTCTCGCCCGCTTTAAAGTATGTCTCGCGGATATTCCACGCGGCGCCGAGTGCTCTGCTTGCAAAACTTGTTATAAGTTCTGCAAGGTTTTTGGTTGATGAAAGATATCCCGTAGTTTCAAATAAAATCTCAATGTTATGCGTATCAGCTAAGTTTATGGCATTGCTGAGCTTTTCTTTTAATTCCTGAAAGTTTGGCTCATTTTCAATTCTTATTATAACAGTCGATATGTCCGAAATTGCCGCCATATTCACATATTGAACCAAATCAGCGCTGCTTACTTCCTGCAAATCAACCGCCTTTGGATACGAAAGCGCCGAGATGCCGATTGCTCTGTTATTCAGCTTTCTTTTTGCATCCGAAACATTGCCGCTTCTTAATATGCTGTCACGATGACTGCGGCGTTCTTTTTCTGCATCATATATTTCAAATCCCGAAAACCCGTAATCATATGCCATACGACAGAGGTCTAAAAATGAGCTTCTGTCAATATAACGGGTCGAAAAAACCTTTTTCATTTTTACATCTCCTCGTAAACAATTTTGTTAAGAGCATTGATGTACGCTCTGATGCTTGCCCCTACAATATCTGCAGAAAGCCCGTTACCCGAATAAAGTTTACCTTTTTCGATAAGTCTTACAACGGCAGAGCCGAGCGCCTCTTTACCCTGAGTAACTGAGTGAATCTGAAAATCATCAAGCTCATAATGAAATCCAACCGCCTGCTCAATTGCTCTGAACGCAGAGTCCACAGGACCGTCACCCGTTGCAACACCTGAAAGTGTTTCGCCGTCTTTTTTAAGAACAATCTGGGTCATAGAAGATGTTGTGTTGCTGCAATTTGTAACAAAGTTTTCAAGATGATATGTAGATGGCGCCTGCATAGCAGAACTTGCAATTATTGCCTCAAGCTCCTTTGTGCCGACAGAGTTCTTCTTCTCGCACACAACCTGAAGTGCCGCATACACCTTGCCATTATCCTCTATAGACAAATCATAGCCAAGAGAAGCCGCCGCATCTATAACCTCGGTCAGGGTGCTGTTTGCGTCAAGAATTATATCGTCAGCTCCGTCAGCTGTGACGCTCTGAGCATCTGTTGCATAAACAGCCTTTTTAATATTGCGGACATCGCTGGCAATCTTAGTTTCATCAAGGTCAGTATAAATACCAAGACTTTCGCCCCTTAAGCGAACTGTCTGCGCAAACTTATGGGTACGAAGCGTATCCTTGCCCGAAATTGCAGTTTTTACACCATCTGCACCCGCTTCAATTGCAGAAAGCGCTACCGCTGTTGCCATACTTATAGCATCGCTTGCCTTTATGTAGATGCTAACCTGACATACGCCCTTTACTTCTTTTATAATGTCCGCCATTTCATCAGGAAGAGTTGTACCCTCATCATCGCAAACAGTGATGGCAGTTGCGCCATTGTTTACTGCTTCAAGACAAGCCTTTGCGAGAAATCCCGCGTCTGCACGGGTTGCATCAAGTGCAACAAATTCAACATCACTGCACTTAGTCTTTGCATATTTACAAAGCGCCGCAATTTTTACAAGCATTTTATCCGCCTTTGTGTGATACATATATTCCATCTGCACGGTGGATACGGGGAGCATAATCTGAAGCACAGGATTTTTAGCATCTTTAACGCAGTCCCAGGCAGCGTCAATCTCTGCCTCACTCACTCCTGCCGGGATGCAAAGCGCACAGTTTCCGATGTTTGCCGCAATTGTTCTGTAAATTATAGTATCCTCTTTAATTTTTTTAACCGCGTCAAGCTCTATTGCATCCGCACCAAAATCCTGAATACAAGCCGCAAGCGCAGTCTTTTCACGAAACAAAAAGGCGCTCTTTCTGTCTTCTGCCATTTTCTTAAGTGAATAATCCGATACATAGATTTTTTTCATTTTTATTCCCCTTTCATAAACAAAAACCCGCGGAAACAAAAAAGTTTCCGCGGGATGATCAACTAAAAATTGACCACGGTACCACCCGTGTTGCCGAAAAAATCCGACCACTCAGCGAGATTCCAACAAATCTCTGTGCTGTAACGGGCACCCCCGTAGCTCATTACTGTGATTTCACAAGCTCTGCTCCGATACGAGACCGCTTAAGGAGACTTTATCGTCTCGCAGCAACCGACGACTCTCTTAAAAAGCCCGACCCTTAAACTTAATATCTTCACCGCATTTTTTAGCATTATATACTCTTTTTTAAATTTTGTCAAGAGTTTTTTAAAATCTTAATACATTATTATAAGCTGTCGGCAATCCTTCTTTGTATATATGAGAATCAGACGAGAGTGTCAAAACACGCGGAATCGCGATATCCGAAATCTCCTGAAACTCAATCACCGTCATACTTGAATGACCCAAATCAAAATGATTGCAAAACATAGGATATGGAATGTCTAAAAGACAGCTTAAAAAAGCAAGCCCGAATCCCTGATGGGCAAAGAGTGCAATTCTCTCATCGCTGTGATGTTTTACCCTGTATTTGCCCTGGTATCTCATATGCTCATATCCAAGATTTTCAAAAAAGTTGTCCATCTCATTATAAATTCTCTTTATTCCGTCTTTGCAGTTAGTATGAGAATCGATTTCGGGATGCTCATACCAGTTATGGCCAAGGCTTAGCACGGCTTCGTCCGCAAGGAGCTTGCGTCCTTTTGCCAACTGAAATATCCAGGTCCTTCCGCCTTTGTCATTGTCCATACCAAATTCCCGTCCGGCATAGTTTTCGTTTGCAAAATCTAATAGCTCTGCCTCTTTTTTCAAAAGGTCTAAGGTAGGCTGTGCCGTCTGGATTGCCCTGTTTGAAGTAGAGCAATATATTTTGTCAATCCCATACACCGAAAGCCTTTTTGCAAGCGCATCCGCCTGCTTGTGTCCAAGCGGAGTGAGTGAGTCGGGACTATATATCGGGTCCCCGTGCCTTATGTAATAAAAAATCATATTATCGCCCCTTTTCTTACAAGTCGCTTAAAAATTCAAATATCGTATCGCTTGAACCCTTAAGCCCTTCGTGTCCGTATTCGGGATAGAACACTACATTTTTTGGGGAAGTTACTTTGTTATACATTGCAAACTGTGTAGAAGGCGGGCAGGTAGTATCCATAAGAGCCGTAAACATTAAAAGCTCCGCCTTCATTCTCTTTGCAAGGTTCTGAATATCTATGTATCCAAGCTTTTCAAAAACTTCTGCTTCTCTTTCGTGGGTTGGGTCAAAATTTCTGAAATAATATCTTAAACCCTCATATGCCCCTTTGTTTAAATCCATTTCGTATACTCTTTTATAATCAGAAGGATATGGATAAGTGGGTGCACACTTTTTAATTTCAGGCACAAGACAAGCACACGCAACGCTTAAGCCCCCGCCCTGAGAACCGCCCGTTACGGCCACTCTGTCTTCGTCAACACAATCAAGCCCCATTATGATTTTTGCAAGGAGTGCCGTATCCAAAAACACATCACGCATCAAAAGGTCGTGCTTATCACCATCGATACCTTTTATAAAAGGAGAGGACATTGTTGTTCCTCTGACTACGCCGACATCTTCCGAATGTCCGCCCTGACCTCTTACATCCATAAATGCAACTACATATCCTTGTGACGCATAAGGCAAAAGACTGCTCCACTCATAAGACGAACCGGCAAGTCCGTGAAACATCAGGACTGCGGGCATCCTGCCCTCAACATTTTTAGGGATTGCCACCTTTGCATATATTCTGGCATTCTTTGTACCCTTATAATAAAGCTCATACATATCCGCAATCTTTGCCGGAAATTCTTTCTTTATAAACTCCGCCTCGGGGTCTAAAGCATTCATTTCTTTAAGAGCGCTATCCCAATATTCATCTATATCTTCAGGGCATGGGGACGAACCCTTATATTCTAATAATTTCTCAATCGGCATATCCACCAACGGCATTTTAGAGTACCTCTTTTCCTCTAATTTATTGTCATTTTAGCACCGCTTATTTTAAAAGTCAATATTTTATTTGACTTTTTTAAAAAATGTGTTTATAATACAATCAGACAGTTCGAAACCATCCTGTCTTAAAACAAAACTATGGGCAAATTTATGTTACATTGGTGCGCCCATACGGCGCACTTTTTTTGTCCAAATACTTTGGAGGAAAAAATGAAAAACGAATTATTGTTAATTGTGTCGGTGTTTATGATTTTCGGCGGTGTGCTTCTGGCGTATCGGATGTTTGGAAAAAGCGGTCTTTATATAATGACTGCTGTTGCAACAATTCTTGCAAATATTGAAGTGCTTATACTGGTTGATGCCTTTGGGATGGAACAAACGCTTGGCAATGTTATGTTTGCATCCACTTATCTTATAACTGATATTTTAAGCGAAAATGAAGGCAAGAAAACGGCAGCAACGGCGGTATGGCTCGGTGTATTTGTTTCTGCTGCTATGCTGATATTTACTCAATACTGGATGCTGTATACCCCTGCACAATCCGACTGGGCAAGAGAGCATATATGCGCAATCTTCTCAAGCACGCCCAGAGTACTGCTGGGAAGTTTTCTCGGGTATGTAGTGTCCCAGCGCTTTGATGTGTGGCTGTATCACAAATGGTGGGGTTTTACAACCCAAAAATTTGGCGACAAATCCCGCTTTTTATGGCTCCGCAATAATGGTTCGACCCTTGTTTCACAGATTGTCAACACAGTTATATTTACCTCTGTTGCATTCGGGGGCTGGTATGATATAAAAACTCTGCTCTCCATTATGCTTTCAAGCTATATTATCTATATCTTTACAAGTTTAATCGATACGCCCTTTGCCTATCTTGCAAGAGCGATGAAGAAAAAAGGAATGGTTAAATAAACCATTCCTTTTTATTTTATTTCATATAAAATTCAAAATGTATTTCTTTGTCAGAAAGCTGATATTTGTCCAGAAGAACTGTTCCGCACGACGCTGAACCGATACCCGATGCTTTGTAATCAATACGCACGATTGTGCTGTCTGCCTTAACAAGCTCGGCGCTGTGTCTTGTCTCCCTGAGCGTCTCCGGGGTATAGTGAGATACATTTATCTCCATATTCTCCGCTTCAAAAGAAAGACCGTCCTTCATCTGCAAAATCTTGGTTTTTGTATGGTTGCCGTGCTCCTGAGGCTTTATGTAATCTACATATTCGCTGTCGGCATCGCTTTCATACCAGTCAACCATTGAGCCGTGGTGCATATCGCAGTAGCTCTCATATGGGCCCATTCCGTAATACTTAAACTCTGACTTTTCATACGGAGTTTGTATTTCAAAGCCTAAACGGGGGAGCCAATCGCTCTTTTCTTTAACATTTCCATTAAGGCTGACTTTTATTGTGCCGTCTGCCATAACGCTGTATTTTACCTCGTATCTGAAATACGGAGTTCTGGAAACGCCCGAAAGACTTCCCCTGACAGTAACTTCATTTCCGTTTAAAGTTAAATCGTAAACTTTGTCAAACTGTTTGTCAAGGTTTTCTGACTGCCATGTACCCGACCAATACCATTCCTCTTTTTTTGTGCGCTCGTTATCAATCGGGGCACGCATTGCTGTTATTCTTATGGGTGCTTTGAGCTGTTCCTCGCCATTTTTCACGATGCTTACAAATGTTCCTGAAAACTTTGAGAATGTATAGCTGAATCCATCTCCCGAAAATTTAATAAAGAGCTCATCCTCCTGAACCTTTGAAGGAGCAAAAACCGGCTCGCTTTTTTCAATCAAAGCGGGGATTTCAATCTGCTTCTGGGCGACACAATATCCTGTTTTGTCATAGAGAAACGCATTAAGATGCGCCCCCAGCTTACACTTATCAGGGAGATTAACTTTTATCTTTGTGCTTTGCTTTGGCTCAAGATTTAAAGAAAGAACCTTTTCTTCCAAAACCTTACCGTCTGCTTTTATCTGATACTTAAAATCGTACTCAGAAAGATTGGTAAAATCATATCTGTTTAAGATAACAAGCTCATCTTCTGAAAGCTCACAATCCATATACTGATATGCGTATTTTACTTCTAAAGAACCCGCCTTAAGGCTTCTGTCGCAGAATACCATACCATCTACACAGAAATTTGAGTCATTAGTAAGCTCTCCGGGGAAGTCACCGCCGTATTTTGCGACGCCGTCCTCTATTACCGTATGGTCTGCCCATTCCCAGACACATCCGCCGATAAACTTTTTATACTTGTACCCTATCTCCCAGTAATCGCAAACATCTCCCGGGCCGTTACCCATAGCGTGAGAATATTCACACAAAAAGTATGGATAATTAAAGTTTGGGTCTTCCATTCTCTGCGCAAGTTCGGGAATTTTCTCATACATTTTTGAGAACATATCGGCTCTGTCTGCGTAATGTCTGGTGTCAACGCCAAAAAAGTCAGACATTTCAGAATCTCTGCTTGCGTCCTCGCAATGCACAAGCCTTTTTGAATCGTTTGCTCTTATATACTCAATCATAGCAAGATGATTATCGCCGTGACCGCTTTCGTTACCCGTTGACCACGCAAAAATCGAACAATGATTCTTGTCCCTTTGATAAGCTCTCTCCATACGCTCAATAAACGCATCTTTCCAATCCTCATTTGAGCAGGGCCATTCAGGGTTGTTGACGCAGTCGTGTCCGCCTGTTCGTCTCTCGCGAATTGCCGCGCCGTGGGTTTCAAGGTCTGTTTCAAGTATTACATAAAAGCCAAGCTCATCACACAATTCCATAAATCTGGGTGCGGGCGGATAATGAGATGTTCTGACTGTATTTATGTTAAGTTTTTTCATCAGGCGTAAATCCTTCAGCATATCCTCTTCTGTCATATACCAACCCGTTATGGGGTTTGTATCGTGGTGGTTTACACCCTTGAGCTTTACCTCTGTTTCGTTTACCAAAAATTCAAGGTCAGCTCCTATTCTATATGTAACAAATCCCGTCTTTTGCGAAATAACCTCGCCCTCATATTCAAAGACAAGCTCATAAAGATACGGCTTTTCCGCGTTCCACTTTACGGGGTTTTCAACAGTAAAATCTGCCGCGTCTTTGGCATACTTTTTATCAAGCAAAGTCTTCTTCGCATCAAACAAAGATATTTCCGCTTCGCCCTCAAAGGTAACGCTGATTTTATTGTCATCTGTTGTAATATTTATATCTCTGATATGTCCGTTCGGCCTTGAGAGAATATATACATCTCTGAAAATTCCGTTAAATCTGAAGCAATCCTGATCTTCAAGATAACTTCCCGAGCACCACTTGCGAACCTTTGCGACAACTGTGTTCATCCCCGTTGTTACATAATCCGTTATATCAAACTCTGCCTGCAAATGGCTTCCCTGTGAATAACCTACATAAGCATCATTTATATAAAGTTCAAGACAGCTTGATACTCCCTCAAAAACAATATATGTTTTGCGGGTGTTGTCTTTAATCTCAAATTCGCGTCTGTAAACACCCATAGGGTTTTTGTCAGGAACATAAGGCGGGTCATAAGGATATGGATACGCCAGATTTGAATAGTTTGGATGCTCATATCCCTTCAGCTGCCAGCAAGAGGGAACTTCTATCTTATCCCACGGCTTTTCTGTATAGTTCTCCTCAACATCACTTTCATAAAACTTAAAATCCCATACTCCGTTTAGCAAGGTATAGCCGCCCTTTGGAATATAGTATGCCCTCTGTTTTTCGCGGTTTTCGCTCAGATACTTCAGGTTTTCATATTTTCTCATAAGCCTCTCCTCCATAACACAATTGACTATGCTATACTATTATGATATAATTATATTACACCAAATACCATTTTTCAATATAAATATATTAAATTTAGTATAATTATATTTTACAGAAAGGCGTAAAAATGAAGATTAAAATTTATGACGAAGAATAGCTGATTATTTCCAAATCTCTGTTGATTATCTTCTTGAACGAACTGATAATCCTAAAATGGCAAAATGATATTGTCAACGCAAAAAGGACGCCCATCGGCGTCCTTTTTTATTATAAAAATTGTCGTATGTCAACTGCAAGCTTTTCTTCTAAGTTGATAAGTCTCTTGGTAATATCCTTTGAAACTTCATCTGCAGCCTCATATTTGTTTAAATATTTATTGAGAGATTTAACGCCCATATTACAACCATCTGTCATTAAATCCGCAATAGTTTCGTCCGACTCATCCATCGCAAGCTTCATATTGGTTTTGAGCCACGACATTCCTTTTGCCATTGCAGGGGGTTCTTTTCCCTCATCCTCATATTTATTGAGAAGCTCCTGAATTTCCCTGTCTAAATCCTCATGTTCGTTTTTGCAATCGGTAAGCAGTTTTTCAAAACTACTTTCTTCTACATTATCAAGAACATCTTCGATTGATGATATCCCCATCTTTACCCCTGCATCACATTCTCTCAAAAGCTTTATTGTATCCGACTCTATCATAATGATCACCTCAGGGCTATTATTCCCCAAGAGGAAATATTTATGCATTTTACCTTACGGTTTTCCCTATTTTCGCCCTGTTATTACTCCATAAACAACGCCTATAATAGCGTAGGGTATCAATAGCCATATACAAACAATTGTAGCAATTTTATAATAACAAAAGACCACATACATATTTGAGTTATCGTACACCTAACAAAGCAGAAGCCGATTATTATCACTATTTAAGCCAAAAAAAGTTTCAATCGAACAAGGGTAGTCAATTAGAAACTTTTTATACAAATAGTTTAAAATTCTAACACAAAATGGTTTTAGTGTAGCATTAAGAATTTTTTATAAAATGCTAACAAAACCTTTATTTTTGCTGTCAAAAATAAAAACAGACATCTTTATTCGAACATTCATAGTTCAAATTAAGGTGTCTGTTCAAATGGTTTAGATGCCGATTTATTTGCTATTGTTCTTTTCGATTTCCTCCGGTAGATTTCTATTAAATGATTTCGCTATTTTTTCTAACCATTCATAAGGGACAGATTCATCCCATACAAGCATTTCTATTTCTTTATCTCGTTCTGACAAGCCAAGTCTTAAATATGCTTTTTCATATTGCGTTTCATATATAGTATATTTCTCTATTCCTATGTATGTGTCATTAGAATAAATTTCTCTTATATCAGTATTGATATATTTCGCATTCTCATCAAACATCTTATATGCTTCTTTTGTGCCCTCCCAATCATCATCGATAAAACCTGCCATATGGACTTTATCTTCTGTTAATTCATATACGCCTTCATCAGTAAAATAAATTGTTTCATCTTTAATATGACATGTCCATCCCTCTGGAACTTTGATACTTCCATAATCCTGTAGTTCAATCTCTTTCCATCCATCGTATTTCCCCGAGCAGCCCGAAAGAGAAAAAACAAGTATTATGATTAACAAAAGTTTTTTCATCATTTATAATACCTCCATATTTCTTTCACGGCTTCAATCACATCGGTTGCTTTTGGGTTAATGATATCCGCCGCAAGTTGAATCCCCTCAAACAACACTGCATTATCATCAGGCCCCGGCGCCTTCATGCCACCGATATTTGCAGGGGAAGCCTTTTTCTTTAAGATACCAGCCTTGTATGCCACATAATGTAGCTGCAACTCTGTATTGACGCCATCTACTGTTCTACCATAAAAATTATCCTGCGATAGTTCTTTTGCTGCATCATAAATGGCTTTTGCTACAGTTTTTCCCCCGCCACGCCATAAAATTGACCCATAATCATCATTGTCTTCAAACTTAAAACTTACCGCTCCATCTGCAATCACATATTCAATCTGGAACTTTTCACCTAGCGCACTGATGTCAGATATAACTTTATATCTATTACCATCAGATTCTTCTTTTACAAATATGTTTTTATAATTCTTTCCTTTTGTTGTAAAGTTTCCCCTTGGCTCACTTTTTGCATGCAGAGAGTGTAGGTTGATATAATCATTATATAATAACAATTCTCCATCGTCAAGAATATCTGCCTGTTCACCTCCTCCAAGTCCTACAATCTCGGCACACCACCATCCGTAATTGGCATTTGGATCTTTTAGTGGTCTGTCGCATCTCCTACATCTGTTTTGTCCGTCATACTTTTTGTTTTGATTTTCTTTTGACATTTTTCATTTCTCCTTTTAGTGTTTTTTGTTTTAGTCTAACACAAAAAGGAGTGTCATGGAGTGCCGTACGAATCGTGATATTCCCTCTTCAATGGAGTTATATTATATTCCCCTTTTAACTATGCGAAACACAATACCTCTCGGCGTAAGCCGAAAATAACTATGTAGCAATATAACTTACCGCAGGCAAATTTCATTGAAAAAAGACTTGTCAAGTGACAAGTCTTTTTTCTGGTGGACCTTCAGGGACACAGCCGCTACGCGTCTTACCCGCTTGACGACCCAACGGCTATGCCGTTCGGTACCAGTCTGCGCAACTTTTCAGAAGTCGGATCGTAGCCAT
>JAZNPN010000054.1:0-26475 GCA_045589715.1 Clostridia bacterium
GAGAAATAAAGTTTAAAGTAGATGGAAATATTCTTGAGGTTGTAAGTATTATGTAAAACAAAAAAGCAAATACCACAAGGGTATCTGCTTTTTTGTTTTATGGACCTTCAGGGACTCGAACCCCGGACCAACCGGTTATGAGCCGGTTGCTCTAACCAACTGAGCTAAAGGTCCATAAGCGCTGTGCTTAAGCTATGTTTTAACAAAAGCAGCAGCCAAAGACTGCTGCTTTTGCTTTTTGGTGACTCCTAGGGGATTCGAACCCCTGTAGCCGCCGTGAGAGGGCGGAGTCTTAACCACTTGACCAAGGAGCCATATTGGTAGCGGTAACCGGATTCGAACCAGTGACACTTCGGGTATGAACCGAATGCTCTAGCCAACTGAGCTATACCGCCAGATATGTGCTCATTCGTTTGAGCACAAGTGCTATTTTAACAGAAACCCCACTGTTTGTCAAGGGTTTTTTTGCAAAAAACTTATTTTTTCAGACACGCTTTTTATCATAATTTCTTATGATATCTACAAAATATCCAATAGCTGCACCAAGCATAGCAAAAATTATTATTGCACAAATAACCTTTGCCCAGATAACCGGCATCTGTTTCCAGATAATCATAGTAATAATCCCTGCATAAAATACAACTGTTGCGGCTTTTCCATACCAATTTGAACTTACAACTATCTTGCGGAAATATAAAACTGCACCCGAAATAATCATTGTAACCTCTTTTATTACCACCAACAATAAAAGCCATATTGGAATAACTTCGCGCAGCACAAGGCAGATAACTGCTGTTATCTGCATAAGTTTATCAACAAATGGGTCGTAGACTTTTCCAAAATTTGATATCATATTGTAGCGTCTTGCAATATACCCATCAACGATATCAGTAAGCCCAGATAAAACCAAAACCATGGCTGCTGCATAAAGATTTTGAGTACCAAGCATCAAATATGCAAAGAGCGGCACAAGAAAGAGCCTTACTGTAGTTAAAATATTTGGTATCATTAAAACTCACCTCAACAAATATGAACCTTTAAAAGGTTCGTTGTTCCACTTATCCCTATAGGACTTCCTCCCGTTATTACAGTTATATCTCCCTCGCTTAAAATATCTGTATATTTCATAGCGCACTC
This sequence comes from Clostridia bacterium, assembly GCA_045589715.1. Lineage (GTDB taxonomy): Bacteria > Bacillota > Clostridia > Monoglobales > Monoglobaceae > UMGS1820. The sequence goes on from JAZNPN010000054.1 coordinate 1,138, forward strand.
GACTGCATGGGCAAAAATTTCATCCGTTGTAGCTTTAAACTCTGTTTTAACGGGTATAACACCCCAGGACAAATTAAGCTGACGATAGGTCCGCTCATCAGTTGTACCTGCAATGATTGGATATTTGGGACGAAATCCCGAGACAATTCTTGCAGTATATCCGGAGCGGGTGACTGCGATAATTGCTTTAGCCCTTAAATCGTGAGCTGTAGTGCACGCAGAGTGACCTATTGCACTTGCGATATCAGACCCAAGCTGAACATTAAGAGCATCAAATCTCTTGACATAGTTAATATCCTCTTCCGCTTTCATACATATTTGCGCCATTGTTGTAAATGCCTTTACGGGATAATCACCAATGGCAGTTTCACCGGAGAGCATTACAGCAGATGTTCCATCATACACAGCGTTTGCAACATCTGAAGTTTCAGCCCTTGTAGGTCGCGGATTATGCGTCATAGACTCAAGCATCTGCGTCGCAGTAATTACCATACGATTAGAGCGATAACACTTTTCAATTAACTCTTTTTGGATAGCAGGAAGCTCATCAAAGGAAATTTCTACACCCATATCACCACGGGCAACCATAATTCCATCCGTCACATTCAATATATTATCTATATCATTGACACCTTGACGATTTTCAATCTTGGAAATAATCCTTATCCCTCTGCCGCCATTTCTCTCAAGTACACTGCGAAGTTCTAAGACATCTGCCGCACTTCTCACAAAAGATGCAGCCACAAAATCAACATCCTGTTCAATACCAAACTTAATGTCTGCTATATCTTTCTGACTCATATATTCCATCCTGAGATTAACATCAGGAACATTTACACTTTTATGATTGCTGACGGGTCCGCCATTTAAAACCTCGCATACAACATCACCATCATTTATAGCAATAACTTTCATTTCGATAAGGCCGTCATCGATTAAAATTCTGGCATTTACCGGCACATCGTTTGCAAGATCCTTATAAGAAACAGTACATCTTTCCTTAGTGCCAAGCATCTCCTTGTTTGTAAGGGTGAAAATCTGCCCTTCTTCAAGGAAGACTCTTCCATCCTTAAAATCTCCCGTACGGACCTCAGGGCCTTTTGTATCAAGCAAAATGGCGATAGGGAGATTAAGTTCTTCCCTAAGTTTTTTTACCATTGCAATTCTTCTGCTGTGGTCCTCGTAGGTACCATGTGAAAAATTAAGTCTCACGGTATTCATACCGCTGAGCATAAGCTCACGCAAAACTGTCTCGTCGTCCGTGGAAGGACCAAGTGTGCAGATAATTTTTGTCTTCCTCTTCAATGCAACATCCTCCTAAGGTCTATCTGCATATTACAGATATTACTTTTGAGTAACTAGTATACTACAAATTATAGCTTTTTAACCCAAAATTGTCAAGTAATATAAACAAAAAAGCGTCGGATTTGGTAACGAATCCGACGCAATATTCTAATATTCGCTTAAATTATCAAATGGCTCAAAATCAAGACCATTAGCCTCCATATAATCATCGTAATAGCCATATGACTTAATGCCTGTGGTTGTCTTATTTAAAACCGCCCTTGTAGAACCTTCAAGATTTGCTGTAACACCCGTAAATCCTACAACCATACCTGATGGATTTTCGGTTCCAAACTGCTCAAGCCAATATGCGCTTACATACTCACCATAGTCCGTATTATCAGAAATCGATGTCTTAACTGGTGTGCAGAATGAAATATTAGAATATTGTCCCTCTGCATTTTTTGTGAGCGAGCGCAAATAGAAAAGCCCTGTTGTTTTATCCCTGTCTATGACACCTATAGCAGAACAAAGTGTTCCGTCAGCAAGTTTAGTCATCTTTGAAATCGAAACTGTGTTAACCGTACGCTCTTTAGGAATTATAATAGCTGCACGATTTGGATTATCCCAGGAAATTTCTGCATCAAATGCCTCAGAAATCGCACGGAGCGGCACATATGTTCTGTCATTATAAATCATAGCCGCAACATCAAGCTCAATACTTTCAGGATTACCACCGACAGTACCATTTACAATTTTATATTTTCCCATAACATTGTTGCCAATCTGCAAGGAAAGCAATGTATCATAGCAAACAATCTGTATCCTCTTGTCTTCTGAGAACCAATAAATCGTTGCATCAAGCGCCTCAGAAATTGCACGGAGCGGCATCATTGTACGCTCTTCCAAAATAAAGGGTTCATTGCCTTTTTCAAAGACAAGCTTTTCACCTATAACTACATTCACATCATTTGCCGCAAGCGCTGAAAATGAGATTGTTGAAGCCAAAATACATACTATAAGCAAATATGAACTTATTTTTATAAGTTTTTTCATTATACTCGTCCTCCGTAATTAGTTTATAAGTGTATTATATAATACTAAAACATAAATTGCAATAGAAATTTTGCAATCATTTGCTGGATTTCATTTCCGTCCACAACTCTTGCATAAGAAGATTTGCCTCATCGGAAAGATTCTTAAATATTGTAGTATTTTCTGTCAGATAAGCATCATCTGGGTAAGAAATTCCATTATTTTTAACTTCATCAGAAAGCAGTTCAAACGCCAATGTGTTAGGAGTTGAATATCCAATGTATTCTGCAGTTTCAAGAGCAACCTCTGCCTCTAACATAAAGTTTATATACATCTGGGCAGCCTCTTTCTGTTTTGCACCCTTTGGAATACACATAGCATCTACAAACATATTTGTTCCGCTTTTGGGTATCACAAACCCAAGATGGTCATATTCTGCCATAAGTGTAACGGCATCGCCTGCATAATACGGAGCAAAAAGATCCTCCTTAGCACCCATCTTATCAAAAATCTCATCCATTACATATGCCTGAACAAACTTTTTCTGTTCCTTTAGTTTATCTGCTGCCGCCTTTAGTTCGTTTGGATTCTCTGAGTTGAGTGAATAACCCAGCATTATTTCCGCGATTGCAAAGGCGTCCCTTGGATTATCAAACATTAAAATCTGGTCTGCATACTTCTCATCCCATAACACATTCCAGTCAATTTCCTCTTCTGAAATGTCTACACTCGTCTTATCATAAATGATACCAACCGTTCCCCATGTATAAGGTACGCTATACTTTCCATCCTCGTCATATGTGGGGCTCTGGAATTTTTCCATAATGTTTTTTATATTGGGGATATTATAAAGATCTAACTCCTCAAGCATATCCTCCTTTATCATACGGGAAATCATATAATCTGACGGAATGATAACATCGTAGTTTGCCGCACCCGCTTTGAGTTTTGCATAAAGCTCCTCGTTGGTTGCATAAGTGCTGTAATTTACCTTAATACCTGTAAGTTTTGTAAATTCCTCATTCAAATCAAGAGAGCCATCCTCACCGTCTGCGATATACTCTCCCCAATTGTATACATTAATTGACACATTCTGGTCTTTAAACTTCTGATAATACTCCATATTTTCAACGGTCACCTGAAGCTCCTTGCTGCTACCACAACCTGAAAATAATGTTACAAACAGAACCATTGCTATAATAATGGCTGTAATTCTTTTCATATTCTATCTGCCTCCTTTATAGACTGTCGTCTTGATGCCACCTGTTTGCGCTCAATAATATTTTTAATCACAAGAACAATGACAACAACTACAAAAATCACTGTAGATAACGCATTTATCTCAGGACTTACTTTACGCCTTGTCATAGAATATATCGTAATCGGCAAGGTCTGCGATGTAGGTCCGCTGGTAAAATAACTGATAATAAAATCATCAAGAGAAAATGTAAAAGCCATCAAAAATCCCGATATAATTCCCGGCAGAATCTCCGGAACAACTACCTTAAAGAAGGCTTTTACAGGGCTGCATCCCAAATCCTGAGCTGCCTCATATAAATGTGGGGGCAGTTGTCTGAGTTTTGGCATAACATTTAATATTACATAGGGAACATCAAATGTTATATGTGCAATCAAAAGCGTTATAAAACCAAACTCAAAATTCATTCTGACCCTGAAAAATACAAAGAGCAACATTAGCGATACACCCGTCACAATTTCAGGATTAACGATTGGAATATTAGTCGTGTTCATAACAATTGACTTTGATATCTTGCCCATTCTGCTTATACCAATTGCCGCCAATGTGCCAAGCAATGTTGAAATAATCGATGCACAAATGGCTATCAAAATTGTATTTATAAGAGATGACAAAATCAGCTCATTTTCAAATAATTTCTGATACCATTCAAATGTAAATCCTGTAAACACCGACCTGCTCTTTGATTCATTAAATGAAAAAACTATCAGAACAAAAATCGGCACATACAAGAAAAACATTACAAGCGAGAGGTAAATTTTAGATAATTTCTTCATAATCCTACCTCCTATATCAAAACGCGGTCATCGTCTGCATTATCAAAGCCGTTCATAACAGCCATAATAATCAGTACAATTACCATAAGCACAAGTGATATTGCCGCGCCGAGATTTGGATTATATGCAGTACCTAAAAACTGCATTTCAATAAGGTCACCGATAAGCAAATTGCTGCCGCCGCCAAGCATTCGGGATATTATAAATGTGCTTATCGCAGGCACAAAAACCATAATAATTCCCGATATAATTCCCGGTAAGCTAAGGGGAACAACAACTTTAATCATTGCTAAAATCCTGTTGCAACCAAGGTCTGATGCGGCTTCTAAGATACTATTATCAATCTTTACCATAACCGTGTATATCGGAAGTATCATATATGGCAAATAGTTATAGACCATACCCAAAACCACAGCGCCTTGAGTGTTAAGCATTTTTACAGGCTCAAATCCAAGCACCTGAATAAGTGAATTTATAATCCCCTCGTTTCCAAGTATAGTCATCCAGGCGTATGTTCGCAGAAGAAAATTCATCCACATAGGCAACATTACAAGCATAATCATTGTACTTTGCGTTTTAACATCCATTCTCGAAAAAATGAATGCCACAGGATATGCAATCACAAGGCAAATAATGGTTGCAATTGCAGAAAGCCATATAGAGCGCAAAAAAATATCGCTGTATTGCCATACATCCTTTATGTATTGGGTGGTAAATTGTCCGTCACCGTCAAAAAAGGCAAAATAAGCAACCATAAACAGGGGCACAACAATAAAGACCCCCATCCACACAAGATACGGAGCTGCCAAAAGCTTTTGACCGATTCCCTTTGTCTTATTCATATCAGTCACCTAACCTTTCATCTTGTGCATGATATGAATATCATCAGGTCCAAAGGATATTCCGACTTCTGAACCAACCTCAGGAGCTTTTGTAGAGTGAATAAGCCAGCTAAAATCAGAGGAGTCCACAACCATCTCATAGTGCACACCCTTAAAGGTGACAGAACGAACAACACCTCTTATTTTTGTAGAATCACACGAAACAAGAGTTATATCTTCAGGTCTTATTACAACATCTACATCTTCATTATCCTCAAACCCAAAATCCACACATTCGAATTCGTGGCCGCAGATTAAAACAAGACGGTCTCTAAGCATAATTCCATCTATAATATTACTTTCGCCTATAAAGTCCGCAACGAAAGCATTTTCAGGTTCATTATAAATATCAACAGGAGTGCCGATTTGCTGGATATTACCATCCTTCATAACAACCACAGTATCGCTCATTGTAAGAGCTTCTTCCTGGTCATGGGTTACATAGACAAATGTTATCTCAAGGCTCTGCTGAATTCGTTTAAGCTCTGTCTGCATTTCTTTTCTAAGTTTCAAATCAAGCGCGCCGAGCGGCTCATCAAGGAGCAACACCTTTGGTCTGTTCACAAGCGCTCTGGCGATTGCAACTCTCTGCTGCTGACCGCCTGACAGATTCTGAACGCTTCTTTCTTCAAAGCCACGCAGATTTACAAGTTCAAGCATTTCCTTAACTCTTTTATCTATTTCATCCTTAGAAAGTTTCTTAACCTTAAGCCCAAACGCAATATTTTCATAAACATTTAAATGCGGAAAAAGTGCGTATTTTTGAAAAACAGTATTAACATTTCGTTTATAAGGCGGAAGATTTGTAATCTTCTTTCCCTCAAACATTACATTACCGCTGTCAGGTGTAAGAAACCCGCCAATAATTCGCAAAGTTGTAGTTTTGCCGCAACCTGACGGACCAAGAAGTGTAACAAACTCCTTATCCTTTATATCAAGGCTGATATTGTTGAGTATTGTTTCATTATCAAATGCTACAACTATGTCATTAAGGCTGATAATATTTTCCAACTGTCTACCCCCAATCAAAAAATAATCAAAAATTTTAAATAGTCTGTAAGGTTTAGAATACAATATTTTATACTAAAAGTCAAGAATTTTATCATTTTTTATCATGTATACTTTCGATAAAAATTGTGCATTATACATCTGTATCCAAAAAATTGGACAAATTACTATACGGAGGCGATTAAAAATGGAAGGTTCAACAAATCCAGGCATTATGTGTAGCGTTCAGCAATGCGCTTATCACACAACCGACGACAAATGTACAGCCAACAAAATTGAAGTAGGTTCTTCAAAGACTTGCTGCAGTTCATGCGACACCGAGTGTGTTACTTTTAAACCCTCTAACAACTAAAAAAATGGCTGTTGCACTTTAGCAACAGCCATTTTTGTTTATTTTACAACTATGTTTATAAGCTTTTTAGGAACGGCGATACACTTGACCACCTGCTTACCTTCAATAAGCGCCTTGATTTTGCTGTTTGAAAGAGCAATTTCCTGCATCTTATCAGGAGTTAAATCGGGTGAAATCATAATTTTATCACGGATTTTACCATTTATCTGAACTACAACCTCAACTTCGTCTACAATCAAAGCCTCTTCATCAAACTTGGGCCAATCGAATGTTGAGATATCCTGACTGTGACCGCTTATCTCCCAGAGTTCCGATGTGATATGCGGCACAAATGGATAAAGCAGGAGAATAAGTGCATCAATAGCTTCTTTTACAACTGCACCATTATATTCAGCCTTTTCCTTGTAGATATAGATTGCATTAACCATCTCCATAACAGAACTTATTGCTGTATTGAAACTGAATCGGTTGCAATCCTCGGTTACCTTCTTAATACTTGAGTTTACAGAAAATCTGAGCTTCTTATCAGCATCTGTGAGGTTTGACATATCTCCGCCTGACATATAATCCTTCAAATCCTCAACGGCACGCCAAACACGATTTAAAAATCTGTACGCACCCTCAACAGCAGTATCGTTCCAGTCAAGGTCTCTTTCCGGCGGTGCTGCAAATAGTATAAATAATCTTGCTGTATCTGCACCATATTTTGAAATAATTTCCTCAGGACTAACCACATTGCCCACAGACTTTGACATTTTGCTTCCGTCTTTAAGTACCATACCCTGGGTTAAGAGTCTTGCAAAAGGTTCTTCGCATGAAATATATCCAAAATCGTGGAGTGCCTTTGTAAAAAATCTTGCATAAAGAAGGTGAAGAATTGCATGCTCTACACCGCCAATGTACTGATCGACATTCATCCAATAGTCAGCTTTAGCTTTATCAAAAGGCATCTTAGAGTTATGTGGGTCACAATATCTCATAAAATACCAGGATGAACATACAAAGGTATCCATAGTGTCTGTCTCTCGCTTTGCGGGAGCTCCGCATTTGGGACAGGTAGTATTTACAAATTCAGGACACTCGCTGAGCGGAGACTTACCCTGACCTGTAAACTTAACATTCTCAGGAAGCAACACGGGAAGCTGCTCCTCAGGAATTTCCACCGTTCCGCACTTTTCGCAATATACAACCGGAATCGGGGCGCCCCAATATCTCTGACGGGAGATAAGCCAGTCTCTTAATCTGAAGTTTACCTTGCGTGTACCAAAACCTTTTTCCTCAGCGTAAGTTATCATAGCAGGGAGTGCTTCCTTATTGTTCATACCGCTAAACTCGCCTGAGTTTACCATGGTACCCTCAGCCTCAAACGCCTCGGTCTGAACACAATCAATATCCATATCATCGGGTTTTACCACAATGTTAATTGGCAGATTATATTTCTTTGCAAAATCAAAATCACGCTGGTCGTGCGCGGGCACACCCATAACTACGCCCGTTCCATAGTCAAGCAATACATAATTTGCAAGATAGAGAGGTATTTTTTCCTCTGTAAACGGATTTATCGCATATACACCCGTAAATACACCCTCTTTTTCTGTATCGCTTGCAGAACGCATAATATCACTCTGTGCCTGAACCTTTTTAATAAATTCACGGCAAGCCGCTTCTTCAGGTCTGCCCGAAATAAGTTCATCAACCTCAGGATGCTCAGGTGCCATAACCATATACGAAACACCATAGCTTGTATCGGGTCTGGTAGTAAATACGGTGAATTCTTTATCAAGACCATCAAGTTTGAATTTAAGCTCTGCGCCCTCGCTTCTTCCTATCCAGTTAGTCTGCATAGACTTAACCTTATCCGGCCATCCGTCAAGGGTATCTATATCATCAAGAAGTTTTTGAGCATAATCGGTGATTTTAAAGAACCATTGCTCCAAATCTTTCTTTCCGACCTCACTCTTACAACGCTCACACTTGCCATTTACGACCTGCTCATTTGCAAGTACAGTCTGACATGAAGGACACCAGTTTACATAAGATTTTTTCTTGTAAGCAAGTCCGTGCTTGTAAAGCTGCAAAAACATCCATTGTGTAAATTTATAATAATCAGGCTTAGCAGTTGCAACTTCTCTGTCCCAATCATAGCTAAAACCAAGGGTTTTGAGCTGGTCACGCATATTATCTATGTTTGACCAAGTCCAATCCGCAGGAGGAGTTCCATTTTTAATAGCCGCGTTTTCTGCGGGAAGACCAAAAGAGTCCCAACCCATAGGATGCAAAACATTAAATCCCTGCATCTTCTTGTAACGCGCCAAAACATCGCCGATTGAATAATTGCGCACATGTCCCATATGCAGATTTCCTGACGGATACGGGAACATTTCAAGCGCATAATATTTAGGCTTGTCGCTGCTTTCATCTATCTTAAATGCACCTGTTTCCTCCCATATTTTCTGCCATTTTTTCTCGATTGAACTAAAATCATACTTCACTTTAAAATTCCTCCCGTATTATTACTCTACAATATCAGAAACATCAATTCGAATTGCATCCTGCCATACATGTTCTAAATTATAAAAATTTCTTGTCTCAGGCATAAATATATGAACTAAAACTTCATCAAACCCAAGAAGAATCCAGTCACCCGTTCGATATCCTTCTTTGTTTACCGCCGAAATTCCAATCTTTTCAAGTTCTTCCTCAACATGATCACAAAGCGCTCTCGTAAGTCTGTCATTACTACCCGTTGCTATAATGAAATAGTCCGTCATAGTTGTAAGCGAAGATACATTTAAAACTTCAATATCCGTTGCTTTTTTACTGTCTAAAATTTCAACTATTTTGTTAACTGTTGTATTTTCAGATGCCATTTTTTTCTTCCCTTCTGTTACTTTTCAAAATACTCATCTATAAGATTTGCTGCTTCTTTAGTATCACATACAAAATATGAGCCGCCGCCTATATATCTTCCGCCACCCGGCAAGGTATGGAAATTTATTTTTGCACCATAACCTAAAACATCCTTGCATACAGCAAAAATATCACCGCCGGTCATATTTGTTTCGGAATTATTCACAACTGCGTTAAAAACTGCGGGGGCTTTTAAAATTCCAACAGGCGACAACATCTTATCCTTTACCGCCTGATACAGGAGCTTCTGCGCCTCAATTCTGTCGGTATCACCATTTACATATCCCGTGCCATCGTTGTTCTGACGAAATCTCATAAACATTTGAGCCTGCTCACCATTCAGCTTTTGCATTCCCTTATCCAAATCAATTGTTAAATCCTGAACAGGGTCGGTGTAATACATATCAACAGGAACATCGACTGAAACGCCGCCCATTGAATCAATAATTTCACTAAACGCATCAAAGCTGATAATAATATATTCCTCAGGTTTTATGCCCGTAATCTGTTCAATTTCGCTGCTCATACAGTCAAATCCCAGGAAATACGCAGAATTTATCTTTTTATCATTTCTTCTGTTTGTAACCTTAGTATCCCTTGGAATTTGCAGAATATTTGTTTCGCCGGTGTGTTTATTCACCTGACACAGAAGTATCAAATCGGTGCGATATCCACCCTCATCAACACCTGCAACAACAATATTTCTGACTGATTCACCGCCGTTTCCCAAGATATTGAACTTCTGGCCTGTAAACAGCGCTATAACAAAGTTAACAATCATCCATATAATAATTGCTGTGAGCAAAAGAAATGTAATAAATCTGCCTGGATATTTAAGGCGTCTGCGTCTTTTTGTTTTTTCTCCAGCCTCTCTCATATATATCATTCCTTTCTGTAGGAATAGAACCTGAAATATTAAGATTTAAGTCTTTTAAGCAATATATAATTTCTTGCATCTATTGTGTCAGGATGAAATGCCGCTCCTTTTTCGATAAGTTCACCAATTGTAAAATCAATCCCAAAAATGATAGCATCATCAAGATTCTTAAAGGAGAGCTCACGAAGTTCCTCAACACCCTCATAAGTCCGGTTTTTCTCAGTATAATCTGCCATATATATAATCTTACAAAGCATACTCATATTAGCCTTTGCCGTGGTATGATATTTAATGGCATCAATTATCTCAATATCTGAAATCCCAAACTCACTTTGCGCCATATACGCCCCAAGCGGTCCGTGTAAAAGTTTATGAGTAACCTCCTCAACATCGGAAAGTACTGCCCCATACTTCTCTTTAAGCATATACTTTGCGATATCATTAGGTATTTCCTTTGCCACATCATGACATAAACCTGCAATATATGCTTTATCTTCGTCTGCTCCATAATGCCTTGCAAGACTCACCGCTTCTTCTGCTACACCAAGCGAATGTATATAACGCTTTTCGCTTAATGTATCTTTAAGATATTCTTTAATTTTTTCAATCTCAATCATTTTCAGCATCCTTTTGAGCATATAGTTTTTCGGCATAAATATAATCAGCTACCCTTTTAGCGGTCATTCCCTCAATAGACTGGTTTGATTTTACCCTGTTTCTGATTTCGGTTGAAGAAACAACTTCATTTTCCATGGGTATAATATGAATATCTGCATCAAAACGGGATTTAAGCTCCAACGCTTTATTTTTTATTGCATCATCCATAAATCCTTGGCGGTTTACAACTGCTACTGAGGCGCTTGAAAATATAATTTGAGGTGATTTCCACTTATCCATATAATCAAGCGAATCCGCACCTACTATAAAGTAAAAGTGCGAATTTTCATAAATTTTATGGAGTTTGGGCAGCGTCTTTGAGGTATAGCTTGTCTCGTTTGAAACCACTTCTATATCTGATACCTCAAACATTTCAACATCCTCTGTCAAAAGTTTTGTCATTTCAAGACGATGGTGCGCTTTCTCTGTTTCAGCGCTATCTTTATGAACAAAGCTGCCTGTCGGCACGAAAACCACCTTTTCAAGGCTTAGTCTGTCTGCCGCGGCTTTAGCCGCCTTTAAATGACCAAGGTGGGGCGGGTCAAATGTCCCGCCCATTATTCCTATGCGTCTTTTATTCATATCAATATGAAATTACCTTTGTAACACCGGTTGCAAACTTCTTAAACTTACCACCTTTAGCATTTATGGTTGATAAAACCATCTGGGCAGTATCTCCCTCACCCTCGGTTGTAAGAATTAAGACCGTTCCGTCCTTTTTGAGTCCATAACCATTTGCCACATCTTCAAGTTTTTTAATCTTGCCTTTTTTGTTTACAGATTTAATCTCTGCCTCTGATTTTCCGTCTTCGCGTCTGATTAAATTTTGGCTGTATATAGTATACTCCCCAATCTCATCAAAAGTAAATACTCTTACTCCATCTGCCAATGTAAGGGTGTTTGAATTAGCATAAGAAACAAGACTTATAGTTTGTTTTTCAGGGTCATAACTTGTTGCGAATCTCACCACTGCACCATCTGCAGATACATCGCATGAATATGAATCATCCGAAATTCTCATTTCAGAACCTGCATAATCGTTGATAATTGCAAGAGTATAAAGCGCACCCTTATTTGTCTGCGCATCAAAGCCACCAATATATGCAACTCTTGTAAAGTCATCGCTTGCATCAAATAAGCAGTTTGTAAGTTTTGAATTTATATTTATAGCAGTTGCCACTTTCTGCGGATTAGGTGACTTGGCATTTGCAAAATAATAATCCGCTTTGTCAGATTCATATGCCTTTGAGTAGATAACCGCACCATCATCATTTCTGATTTTGATAATCTGTGTAATCTCATCGGCTATCTGTGTGTTGGCGCCCGTAGTTAAATCAACATAACTAAGAGTCTGAAGCTTATTTTTATAATCACTATATACAAATGCAGACTCTATCTTTTTGGAAATCACAGGAGCAAGAAATCCCTTTTCAGCAAGCATCTTAGGTCCTTCTGCATCGCTCTGTATATAAAGGTCATATGTCCCTGTCTTTTTGTCATAATTCTTTGCGTAGAAGTATACATTGCTCTTGGGTGTTGTACCAAATACAAACGCAACCCTTTCATCAACTCTTTTTGTCTGTGTTGTTCCAGATTCAAGACTGATATAACATAAATCACCGCTGTATGACTCATCATCAAAATTTCTGATATATGTTGCGCTTAGACAATTCTGAGAAAGCTTAAAGTTTTTAGCATTTATGCCCGAATCAATTGTTCTTGCCTCTTTGGCTTTTGGTATCCAATAACAAAGTTCACCATTTTGACCATCGGTTGCATTCTTTAAGAACAAGACTGTTGCATTGTCACTTCCAATTTCTATATCATAGTAAACATTGGGGGCAACCATTGTTCTGCTCTTTTTCTTACCAAGCTTATAATATACAAGGTCTCCCGAACCTGTATTTAAGTTGATATTCTCTAAGAAATAGACAGCTGTGCCATCTTTAGAAACAGTTATAAAGTTTGTTTCAAACTTGTCTTCTTTAAAAGTTGGTTTTGTTTGAATTTTAGGATCTGAAGAAGTTTTTGTTGTGTCAGAACTACTCTCTCTGTCAAGCTGCTGAGTGATAAAGTTTTCAGTTAAGACTTCTTCTTTTCCGTCATAATATGAATAGAGTGAATTCCCCTTTGTGTAAACAACGGGATGCTCAGGCGTTGTTTTGCTAAACATTGCGCATATATTAACTATCATAACGATAAGAGCAACTACGACTGCTAAAACCCCGACTCCAAAGAACAATCCTTTGTAAGAGCTTTGTTTCTTTTCTCCGTAACGCGGCATAGACTTCTCTCTTGCCGCACGAAGAGCATTTTTCTTATTTTTCTCAGTACGGGTAACTCTCTTTTTACCATCAGCCACCGCGCTGTTTCCGCCATTTCTTTTAGCACGGCGTTCCTGAGCGCGAAGCGCTGCTGCCTGCATTTCCTCAAGAGAATATCTGGGTCCGTTACTCTTTTTATTATCTGTGCTGTCTGATTCAGATGAGATTTCTGCGTCCATATCCGCAATCGCCTGTTTAATCTCACCCGAATCTCTGAATGTAAGAGTATATTGTAAATCAAAATCATAGCTGTCACGACTTGGGTCAACAGAAGAAAATTTTCCTGTATTGCCTGTATTATATGAAACAGGAGCTTGTTCAGGAGTTTCTTGCTGAGCCTCGCTACCCTTCACCACGGGAGTTTTGCAAAACGGGCATACGCTTACATGTTCAAGCAAATTTATACCACACTTTTGACATTTCATGAATTTCACAGCCTTTCTCTTATACGGCGCCATCGCCGTTTAATAATCGTATATAATCTATTTTATTTTATCATACTTCGACAATAAATACAACCTTATTTCAAAAATTTTATTCTTCACTTTTCAATTTTTCAACAAAAATCTTTTCTTTTTCTGAAAGATTAGCCTTAGAAAGCATTCCCCTGCGTTTTCTAAAGGTATTTATTATCGACATCTCTCTCTTCCATACCATTATGTTTTTATGATGTCCGCTAAGCAAAATTTCAGGAACCTTTTTCCCCCGCCATTCCTCGGGCCTTGTATATTGAGGATATTCCAAAAGTCCGTTAAAATGTGATTCTTCTGAAAACGAATCCTCGCTTTTAAGCACACCGGGCACGAGTCTTGCAGTAGCGTCAACCACCGCCATCGCCGCAATTTCTCCACCCGTTAAAACAAAATCACCAAGCGAAATTTCGCTGTCCACTATCTCATCAAGTACCCGCTGGTCAACACCCTCATAGTGACCGCATATTAAAACAATATGTTCTTTTTTTGAAAGTCTTTTTGCTGTGCCTTGTCTGAATGTCTTGCCCTGCGGAGACAAATAAATGGTCTCAGGCTTATAGTCAAGCCCCTCACAAACGCTGCTGTATGCGTCAAATATAGGTTGTGCCTGCATTACCATTCCCGTACCGCCTCCATAAGGGTAATCATCAACCTGCCGATGCTTATTAAATGCAAAATCCCTTATCTGAACACAGTTTATCTCTATTATTCCTTTATCCCTTGCTCTGCCGATTATACTGTCGCCAAGCACCGCTTCTATCATTTCAGGAAACAGCGTAAGTATATCAAATCTCATCGTCATCAAGCCCCTTTATAAGCGTTACCAGCACATATCCTTTGTCTATGTTTACCTCTTGTATAACCTCATCAATAACGGGTATTAAAAGCGGTTTTTTACCCTCTCTCTTTATCTGATAAACATCGTTGCTCCCCGTATGAATCACATCTTCTATCACACCTAAATCCTTATCGTTTGTCCGCACGATAAGACCTAAGAGATCTGCAATATAATATGTGCCCTCGGGCAAATCGCCAAGCATCTCACGCTCAATAGTTACAATTTTATTGCGCAAAAGCTCAGCCTGATTTATATTATCAATACCCTCAACGGCTACAATCTCACAATTCTTGTGAAGTCTTGACTTTAAGATGTTATATCTTTTGCCGTCAATGTAAATATATTCAAGTTCATCATAAATCATCGGGTCATCACACCAGGGCTGAATTTTCAGTTCCCCTCTTATCCCGTGTGTATTCACAACCTGTCCGATTTCAAGTAAATTATTTTTCATAATTCATACCTCATACAATGACATAAGGGGAGGCGCATAACACCTCCCCGGACATTTTATACAATATCAACAACAATTTTTTTGTTCTCGTTGCTTGCAGCGGCTTTCATAACAGTTCTGATTGCTTTTGCAATTCTTCCCTGCTTTCCTATAACCTTACCCATATCTTCTGCTGCGACATGAAGCTCAAGCACGGTGGCATTATCCTTTTCAACCACAGAAACTTCTACGGCATCAGGATTATTTACCATTGATTTTGCTATAAATTCTAAAAGTTCCTTCATGTTAAACTTGTTCCTTTCCGCATTTTCAGATTACGAAAACACAGTGAAATTAGATGATGCCCTTTTCTTTGAGCAAACGCTTAACAGTGTCTGTAGGCTGCGCGCCGTTACCAATCCACTTCTGAACCTTTTCTGCATCAAATTCAGTAGTAGCGGGGTCAGTCATAGGGTTGTATGTTCCAACCTGCTCAATGAATCTGCCGTCACGGGGATATCTTGAATCCGCAACAACTACACGATAAAAAGGTGCTCTCTTTGCGCCCATTCTCTTTAAACGAATTTTTACTGCCATAATAAAACCTCCAAATGTATATTTATTTAATTATTTTTCTTAAAGTATTACATAAACATTTTGCCAAACATTCCGCCGCGGCGTTTACCTTTTTTCATCATTCCGCCTGATAATTGCTTCATCATTTTCTGCATCTGCTCAAACTGCTTGCAGAGTGTATTAACCTCAGCAATTGTTGTACCGCTGCCCTTGGCTATTCTCTCTTTTCTTGAGGGTGTGAGCTTGTCAGTCAAATCCCTCTCCCTCTGTGTCATAGAAGTTATAATAGCCTCAATGTGAGCCATATGCTTTTCATCAACATTTACATTTTTAAGCGCCCTGGTGTCAACTCCAGGAAGCATAGCAAGTATATCCTGCATTGAACCCATATTCTTCATCTGTCCCATCTGATCCAAAAAATCCGAGAATGTAAATCTCTGGGTTCTCATTTTTTGCTCAAGTTCTGCCGCTTTTTTCATATCAAGAGCCTGCTCGGCTTTTTCAATAAGACTCAGCATATCACCCATACCTAAAATTCTTGATGCCATTCTGTCGGGGTGAAAAACCTCAAGGTCGGTAAGTTTTTCGCCCATACCGCAGAACTTAATGGGCTTTTGCGTTACCGCACGGACAGAAAGCGCCGCACCGCCTCTGGTATCACCGTCGAGCTTCGTAAGAACAACACCCGTGATTTCCAAATCATTATTGAAAGCCTCGGCAACATTTACAGCATCCTGACCTGTCATAGCGTCAACCACAAGCAAAATCTCTGCCGGATTTACCTCTTTGCAAATCTCTTTAAGTTCGCCCATAAGTTCTTCGTCTATGTGAAGTCTGCCGGCTGTATCAATAATTAAAACATCATTTGCGTATTTAATTGCATGATTTAACCCATCTTTTGCGATAGCTACAGCATCTTTGCTGTCTTCTTTTGCAAAAACAGGAACATCGAGCTTTTCACCAACCACCTGAAGCTGCTTAACTGCTGCAGGACGATAGACATCGCAAGCACACAAAAGCGGTCTTTTACCCTGCTTTTTAAGTATTCCTCCAAGTTTTGCAGCCGTAGTGGTTTTACCTGCACCCTGAAGCCCTGCCATCATAATAACAGTCGGTGGCTTTGAGGAAAATTCAAGTTTTGCCTCAGTACCTCCCATAAGTGCAATCAATTCTTCGTTTACTATTTTTATAACCTGCTGGGCAGGAGTTAACGACTCCATAACCTCAGCTCCGCTTGCACGCTCGGTTACTTGCTTTACAAAATCTTTTACTACACGGAAGTTAACATCTGCCTCAAGAAGTGCAAGTTTAACTTCACGCATAGCATCTTTTAAATCTTTTTCCGATACTTTGCCCTTACCCCTAAGCTTTTTAAAGGTGTTTTGCAATTTATCAGAGAGACTTTCAAACGCCATAATGCACCTCCGCACCTTTATGCTTCATTTATTTGTCCAATAATCGTAAGTATATCGTTTATCTTGTGCTTTATATCGTCGGAGAGAAAACGGATATTAGGTGACTTTTCAATTTCTCTGATTACATCGTCAATATGAGAAAGACTCTCCTTTATACTTAAGAATCTTGCAACAAGGCCGAGCTTTTCTTCGGTATCATACATAGTATGTTCAGCACGCTTTATGTTATCGCGAACACCCTGACGGGTAATCCCCAAATGCTCACTTATCTCCGCAAGGGATAAATCCTCGTTGTAATAAAGGTCAACGCACTCTATCTGACGGGAAGTCAACATATTTTTATAAAACTCAAAAAGCAAACCTATCTGAACATTCTTTTCCATGTTCTTCACTCCGCTCTGTAAAGTTAATCCGCTTTACAGATGTCATTATACATTATTTTTTTTGTTCTGTCAAGAGGTTTTTCAATAAAAAAGGGAAGTTTTTAACTTCCCTTAAAATTATTCAAATTTATTTATTGCCTTTTGAGGACATTTTCCTGCACAGATTCCGCAACTTACACACTTTGACGGGTCTATTACAGCAACATTATCTTTTATAACTATTGCCTCTTTCGGGCATGCTTTTGCGCATATTCCGCAGCCAATACACCCAACCGCGCAATCACTTCTTGTTTGTTTACCCTTTTCGATAGACCTGCAGGTAATTGTATATTTACTCTTTGCAGGAAGTATTTTAATTATATTTTTAGGACATTCTTTAGCGCACGCACCGCAGCCGACACATTTTTCGCTATCCACAACTGCAATTCCATCACTTATAGAAATTGCATCAAACAAACACGCAGACACACAGGAGCCAAACCCCAGACAGCCGTGAGGACACATTTTTTCCCCGCCGCCAAGTCTCAGGGCACTTCTGCAGTCCTTAGGACCATCAAAGATATACTTTTGTTTTGCTCTTTCGGGATTTCCGTTACAGAGAACACGGGCAATCATTCTTTCTTTCTCGCCCTCAGTCTCTACACCAAGTATTTCAGCAATTTTTGTAGCTGTAGTCTCACCGCCGACAGGACACATATTAGTGCGCACTCCGCCATCGACAAGGGCATTGGCATAAGCAGCACATCCTGCAAAACCACAACCGCCACAATTTGCACCGGGCAGAGTTTCTATAATCTGAGGGACTCTTTCATCTGTTTTTACCTCAAAAATTTTTGATGCAATACCTAAAATTATACCAAATATTACTCCCATTGCACCTATAATTATAATTGGTATTAAAATTTCACTCATATCTGTCCCCCTAAAAACTTAATCCCGAAAAGCCCAGAAACGCTATGGATAAAAGCGCCGCTGTTACAAGCGTTATCGGCATACCCTTTAAAAATTCGGGTATGTCTGCATTTTCAAGCCTTTCTCTTATACCCGCAAACAAGACTATTGCAAGAGTAAAGCCGATTCCTGCTGAGGTTGCGTACACAATCGATTTTACAAAGCTCATCTCGGCTCCGCCAAACTTTGTAATATTCTGGATTGCAACACCCAAAACCGCGCAATTTGTAGTGATCAACGGAAGATAAACTCCCAGAGAATTGTAGAGCGCCGGAATTGATTTTTGTAAAAACATTTCCACAAACTGAACAAGAACAGCAATTACAAGGATAAACGCAATCGTCTGCATATATTCAATGTTAAAAGGAACCAATAAATATTCCTGAACCACCCATGTAATAGCAGAAGCACAAAGCATAACAAATACTACCGCAACACCCATACCTACCGCAGTATTTACCTTTTTGGAAACTCCAAGGAACGGACAAATACCTAAAAATTGCACCAACACAAAATTATTCATAAGTATTGCGCCGATGCTTATGATTAAAAGCTCACTAATCATTTGCATTGTCCCCCTTTATCTTTTTTGAAACTGCTGTAATTACAGCCAGGAGAATACCAAGAGTCAAAAATGCTCCGGGCGGAAGTATCATAATTGATGCAGGCTGAAAACTTTCACCAAACAATGAAATACCCGCAAATGTTCCCGCTCCTAAAATCTCACGGACAGCTGCAATAAGCGACAGCGCCATCGTAAAGCCTATTCCCATACCAAGGCCATCTGCCATTGATGCAAATACACCATTCTTGGATGCAAATGCTTCTGCTCTTCCAAGAATGATACAATTTACGACAATTAGCGGAATATATATACCAAGGCTCTGAGAAAGTGCCGGCACATACGCTTTTAATATCATTTCAACAACCGTTACAAACCCCGCAACGATTACTATGTACGACGCAATTCTCACCTTGTTTGGTATGAATTTACGAAGCAGAGAAATAACAATATTAGAGCATATCAACACCGCTGTAGTCGAAAGCCCCATACCAATACCATTGATAACTGATGTTGTTACCGCCAATGTGGGACACATACCCAAAAATAATACAAAGGTGGGATTTTCTTTTATAACGCCATTTATAAATGCTTTTATTGCTTTACTCATTTATCCCGCCTCCAGTCATTGCAGCTTCTACCGCCAGATTAACCGCCTTGGTAACTGCCTTTGAGGTAACAGTTGCGCCCGAAATTGCAGATATCGTATTGTTTTCGGGCGAGCCACCATTGTTTTTCTCAACTCCAACATTTTCTGAAAGACCTATGTATTGGTCAGAAAACTCTTCTTCCCCCGCCTTTGCGCCAAGGCCCGCAGTCTCACTCATTGACATAATCTTTACTCTGTTTATTGTAAAATCATTATTTATGCCAACCATCACGGTTATATCACCGCCGTATCCCTCATAACACACAGCTGTTGCCACAAAGCCTACATCCTCACCGCCGCTTTTGGCAGTATAAACAGAGTTAAGCTCAACGCCTGTTTCCTGCGCGGTATGTTCAATGTTTATTTCCTCAAAAGAATCTGCATTTTCCATAACCTGTGTCATAGATTCCTGAAAATTCTTTTGTTCATTCACCTCAATTACAGGAGCAGTAATCGAATTTATATACGCTAAAAGCCCTGCAACAATGATGCAGATTATACCCAGCTTCGCCATAAGGGTAAGCGTTTCTTTTATAGTAGCTTTCATTACGCCTTCGCCCCTTTCTTTGCGCCAAATCTTTTGGGTGCTGTCATTTTGTCGATAAGAGGTGTTGTAATATTCATAAGCAATATCGAATATGATACGCCCTCGGGGTAACCTCCCCATACCCTTATAAGAACTGTTATAATTCCACAGCCTATGGCAAATACAATTTGCCCCTTAGGTGTTGTAGGCGTGGTCGTATAATCGGTTGCCATAAAGCAGGCACCAAGCATAAGACCGCCTGATAAAATCTGATAAAGCGGGTCAAGACCGCACGCCCATGTACCAAGTGCAACCGTCATAATAAATATAAGCGGCACGCGAATGCGAATTACTTTTTTAATCATAAGATATAAAGCGCCGATTAAAATGGCGATGACAGATGTCTCACCTATACAGCCTGCATGATTACCTAAAAATAATGTAAGGTAGTCAATTCCCTCTGCCGATACCAGTGGAGTTGCACTTGTAATTGCATCAGGAGCACCAAATAGCGGCAGCAAAGTTTTCGGGGCATACCACTGTGTTGTCATAACAGGTGCCCATGATGCGAGCAAAAATGCTCTGCCTGCAAGTGCAGGATTCATAAAATTATGTCCGATGCCGCCAAAAAACTGTTTAACTATAATTATAGCAAAAGCTGAACCGATTACCGCCATCCAAAGCGGGATTGATGCAGGGAGATTGAACGCCAGAAGCATACCCGTCACAATTGCGCTGAAATCGGTTAGCGTACCTTCTTTTTTCAAAAGCTTGTTCCATATAAGCTCAGATATCATACAACTTAGCACACAAACAAGTGTTACTATAAGAGCTCTCATCCCAAAAACAACACATCCTGCAATCAAGGCAGGGATAAGTGCTATTATTACATCAAGCATTATTTTAGAAACTGTATCTTTACCCGCAATATGCGGAGAATGTGACACAATCAATCTTTCATTCATATTTTCTCCCCCTATTTTGCACTTTCTCTAAGTCGTGTTTTTGCAATCTTCACCTGCTGAACCTGCCGCCTCTTTGATGGGCATACAAAAGCACAGCTTCCGCATTCGATACAATCTGTCAGACTAAGTTTATTAAGCATTTGTGCATTATTCTCCCTTGCATACATATCAAGCAGATTAGGCTGCAAATTCATAGGACAAACATATACGCATTTTCCGCACCTGATGCAAGCTGTCTCTTTATCCAGCCATGCTGATTTGTCACCGAATGCAACTATGCCTGATGTTCCTTTTATTACAGGCACATTTATATTGGGGACAGCCGTTCCCATCATAGGTCCTCCCATAAGCGCCTTTTTTATTTCATAGTTCACACCGCCGGACTGCTCAATCAGATACGAAAACAAAGTTCCTATTCTGACCCTGTAATTCATAGGTGTTTTTATAGCATCACCGCCAAGGGTAACTATTCTCTCAGTCAGGGGGCTGCCCTTTACTACGGCGCGATACACCGCTGCACAGGTATCAATATTATTAACAATGCAACCAACCTGCCACGGGAGCGTTCCCGCAGGCATTTTTCTTTTGCACACCGCGTAAATCAACTGTTTTTCCGCTCCCTGAGGGTATTTTGTTTTTAGAGGAATGATATGTATTTTTGCATCATCTACACATTTTGCAGCCTTTTTCATTGTCTCAATCGCATCTTTTTTGTTATCCTCAATGCCAATGTATCCGTCTTTTAAATCAAATATGTGCATCATAATTCTGAGTCCGGTTATAACTTCGGCGGGATTTTCGAGCATTTCTCTATGGTCTGATGTAAGATAAGGCTCACACTCTGCGCCATTTATGATAATATGGTCAATTTTCGCCTCGGTCGGAACAGAAAGCTTTACATGGGTTGGAAATGTTGCCCCGCCCATACCTACTATGCCTGCTTCTTTTATAATCTCAATTATTTCTTCAGCGGACCTTGTCTTAAAATCCTTGCCTGAATTTTTAAAAGGCTCTGCTATTTCATCGAGTCCGTCATTTTTGATAACTATACTTTGAGTAGGAATTCCGTTTGGATGCAAGCGCTTTTCAATAGCAGTAACCGTTCCCGATACTGACGCGTGAATATTTGCAGAAACAAAACCGCTTGCTTCTGCTATTTTCTGTCCCATAAGCACATGGTCACCGACCTTTACAATAGGTGTTGCGGGTGCGCCGATATGCTGAGACACAGGATATATCAATTCTTCAGGGGGAGCTAATTCAACTATAGGTTTGCCTTGAGTCTCCGATTTGTGTCCGTCCGGATGTATTCCGCCACGAAATGTTCTCATACACTATCCTCCATTTTCTGATATAAGTCTACAAATATTATAACCATCAGCAAAACCTATGTCAAGAAAACATTTTTGTGTATGTTTCTATTGACAAAGCAGTATTGAAATAGGTATAATTATTCTATGTTGATTTAAGGTGGGTGATTGGATGCAAAAAATTATAAAACTTTTAGTTTGTATTTTAATTTGCCCGATTTTGCTATGCAGCTGTTCACTTCCCGGCTTAAGCAATGAGTCGGATAAGATAGAAATAGTTTGTACTATTTACCCGCTATATGATTGGGTACAGAATATTACAAGAGGCTCTGACAAGATAGAAGTTACACTTCTTGCAAAGAATGGCGTTGACATTCACAGCTTTCAGCCATCAGCTGAAGATATAATCAAAATATCAAACGCCGATTTAGTTGTATATTCAGGCGGTGAGTCAGATATCTGGATAGCTGATGCTCTTAGAAACGCTAATAAATTTGGCTTTAATTGTCTTGAAAATTTAAGCAACCCTCTGCCACTTGACAGCGACCTACACGAAGGCGAACTTGACGAACATTTTTGGTTATCCCCGCGCTCTGCTGCAGAAATATGCGAAAAGCTCACATACAGCATTATCGGTCTAGATACCCAAAACCAGGACATTTATCGCTTAAGCTGCAATGAATATCTTGAGGCTCTTGATACTCTTGACAAAGAATATTCCGCTATGGTTAAAAACGCCGCAAGGAACGAACTTGTACTTCCTGACAGAAATCCTTTCAGATATCTTGAAAATGATTATTCTATTGTCTTTTATGCAGCATTTGACGGATGCAGCACAGAAACCGAGGCAAGTTTTGATACGATAATTGCTCTTTCAAAAAAAGCGGACGAGCTTAATGCAAATTCGATAATTGCAATAAAGGACAGCGCTCTTAAGGTTATTGATAGTGTCATTTTAAACTTAAATAATAAAGATATTGACATTTTAGTTCTAAACTCTATGCAATCGGTAACAGAAGCTGACTTTGATTATATAAAAACTATGCAGGAAAATTTAGATGTCTTACAAACAGCACTGAATTAAGGAGTTTTCTTATGGCACAAATTATCTGCAAAGATGTAGCTATTGGATACAACAACTACATCATAACCCAAAACATAAATTTTTCTGTAAATCACGGAGACTATCTATGTATTGTAGGTGAAAACGGAAGCGGCAAAAGCACTCTTATAAAAACACTTCTCAGACTTATCAACCCTTTACACGGAAGCGTGGAGTTTACAGAAAAACTTATACATTCCCGTATCGGTTACCTGCCGCAGCAGACTGAATTACAAAAAGATTTCCCTGCATCTGTCTGGGAAATTGTCCTGTCCGGAGCTACCGCTTTAAAGCCACACTTTTTATTCTGCAAAAAAGAAAAGGCTCTTGCCCTTTCCAATATGCAAAAACTTGGCATTGAGTCTTTGAGCAAAAAAAGTTTCAAAGAGCTCTCAGGCGGTCAGCAGCAACGGGTTCTTCTTGCCCGCGCATTATGCGCCGCAAGCGATATGCTTATTCTTGACGAACCTGTAAGCGGTCTTGACCCTAATGTTTCGTTTGATTTATACAATATATTAAAAGACCTTAACAATAACAACAAAATGACTATTATTATGGTTTCTCACGATATACCGGCGGCACTCCGCTTTGCAACCCACATTCTTCATATTGGTACATCTCAGGTTTTTTTCGGCACAACTGAGGAATATAAAAACAGCGACATATCTTTTAAAGCGGAGGGCAACAAAAATGTTTAATGAGTTTTTGGAATATTTAAGCTATCCCTTTATAAGATACGCTTTGATTGTTGGAATTTTAATTGCACTATGTTCTTCAATTTTAGGTGTAACTCTTGTTCTTAAGCGCTACTCCTTTATTGGTGACGGACTCTCTCATGTAGCATTCGGGGCTCTTGCTTTTGCAACTATACTTCGGGTAAACAATGATATGATGGTTGTTCTGCCCGTGACCGTTATGGCTGCTATAATTCTTTTATGCACAAATCAGGCAAAAGTTAAAGGTGACGCTGCTCTTGCCATGATTTCAGTAGGCGCTCTTGCAATTGGCTATCTTTTGCTCAACATATTTCCCGTCTCATCCAATATAAACGGCGATGTGTGCGGAACACTTTTTGGCTCTACCTCTATCCTCACACTCTCCACAATTGATGTATGGGTCTGTATTATTATGTCAATAGTCGTAATTGCACTGTTCTCTCTTCTTTATGATAAAATCTTTGCAGTTACATTTGACGAAAATTTTGCAGCGGCAACCGGAATAAATGTAAAGTTTTATAATGGGCTTATTTCTGTTATAACTGCTGTAATCATCGTCCTTGCAATGAATCTGGCGGGCTCACTTTTAACCTCTGCTTTGATTGTTTTTCCCGCGGTTTCTGCAATGCAGATTGCCAAAAGCTTTAAAGGTGTAGTTATAACATCTGCAATCTTAGCGATTATTTGTTCGCTCATCGGAATTGTAGCATCGATTATGCTCAGCACACCCGTTGGCTCTACTGTGGTGGTTATTTACATTATTGCGTATGCCCTGTGCTCCGGAGCTAAAAAATTACTCAGAAAATAATATTCAATATATAAAATTTAATTTGAAAGGTGTTACTATTATGGCAGATTATATTTTGAGCGGTTGTTCTACTGCAGACCTTTCCGCTTCACATTTTGAAAGCAGAGACATAAAATATCTATGTTTTCATTTCAGCTTAGACGGCGTTGAATACTCTGATGATTTAGGTAAATCTATCTCCTTGCCTGATTTTTATCAGGCAATGGTTGATGGTGCTGAAACAAAAACCTGGCAGGTAAATGCCGATGAATACATCGAGCATTTTACCC
>JAZNPN010000055.1:0-10827 GCA_045589715.1 Clostridia bacterium
CAAAGGCTTCTCCTTGAGGAGAGGCTCCGCCGCAGGCGGTGGTGAGGTGTAGATTGCGAATGCAATCGTTATTCTTTTCCACCTCATCCGTCAGCTATCGCTGACACCTGTCTCACCTGTCGGTTCGGTCGGCGATAAACGCTTGCCACCGGCAAGCATCGCCCCACAAGGGGAAGGGTTTTTATCCCTTGTATATCAAAGCTTATAAAGACTGTATAATCCAGGTGGCAGCCTTTTTTCGGCAAACTGTTTTTAAATTTTATGACTGTGAATATAGGTTAAAGTCATTAATTTTATTTTCTTCAATATCTCTTAAAATTTCTTCTCTGTTAAGCATCATTTATCCTTCAATAATAATTTTAATGTTTCGCCTAAAGACTGTTGAATTGTTGTACTATCTTTTAAATACTTTCTAAAAATGATCTTAATTTATGTGCAATTACTGCATTTCCTTTATCGTTCGGATGAAGACCATCCGGGATATATTCTTCTTGTATCTCTTTAACTTCCGGTTGTAAACCACTTGTGGAAAACAGATCCAAAATCGGAAGAGAATAATACTCCGCAACTTCTCTGATAATATTTGTATATACTTTTAAATTACCATAATCTCCGGGCATCTTGCATTCCGGAATTTTTAACTCACTAATTCTGTGTAGCGGTGTCATTATAACAATCGGCTTGCCCAAATATTTTCTTATAAGTCCGCTAAATAAATAGTGGCAAGCACCGTA
The DNA here is from genome assembly GCA_045589715.1 of Clostridia bacterium. GTDB lineage: Bacteria > Bacillota > Clostridia > Monoglobales > Monoglobaceae > UMGS1820. The sequence goes on from JAZNPN010000055.1 coordinate 735, forward strand.
AAATGTATCCGGAGTTCTGTCGCCGAAACTTCCAAGAGGGGCATCCCCGTGGCCATAATCATTTGTCCCGCCAAACACTACAACCACATCTGCGTCATCATCCATTTTATCAAATCTTTCACAAAAAGAATTAATATCTACATAGTCATCCTTTGGCCTGTTCTCGGTTCCCTTCTGCATCGCAATTCTTGTTCCGCTTATCCCATAGTTTCTCGCCTGAGCTAATCCGGCTTCCTTTGCCAAAACCGCATGGTATATATTATCTTTACTGCTTGCGCCTATCCCTGCTGTAATGCTGTCCCCTAAAAAGTTAATTCTAAGTCCTTTCAGTTCCATATCAATCTCTTCCCTTCAACTTTATAAATTATCTTGCGCATAGTATTTTTTATATTATTTGACATGGAGATAAAAAATTTTTCTTACATTAATTGCTCTTTTACTATTTTGGATAGTTTTTCACTCACTGTTTTATGCCCGTCTCTAAGCGGGTGGATAGGTTCCGGATCTATCCATCCAGTAGTGTCTATATAGAAAACAGCATCATCTTTTTCTTTACAAATGATGAATAATTTTTGAAAGTTCATATCTAATTCATAGTTCTCGCTCCCCTCTATAATAAATACTTACTACAAATTAAATCATTAAACTTTCAATGTGCAATCATAATCAATTATTGAAACAATCTCATCCTCATTAACATCGCACGGGTATTCGATTGTGAGTGTATAGTTTCGCAATTCACCAACTTTATCAACAACAACATCAATAGTTTTTATTCCTCTGTCTTTAAGTGTTGATATAATATATTCTTGATAATTAGGACATCCTACATCTTTAATAGTGATGTTTTTTGTCTTTAATTGTTTGCTCCAGCCACCCCTAAAATGTAAAACAACTTGTGCAACTATAATTATAACAGTTGCTGCAATTCCCACAGAATACATTCCCGCACCTATTGCCATACCAACACCTGATGTTGCCCATATTCCAGCAGCTGTAGTTAATCCTGTAATGTTATTTTTATGCACAAATATCATACCTGCTCCAAGAAAACCTATGCCGCTTGCGATGGTTGATGCAACCCTTGATGGATCAATTCTCACTTCAACTCCATTATATAAACCTGGTGTTATAATATCAAAGAAAGCATATTTTGAAACCACCATTATCAATGCAGCTCCACAAGCACCATAAAATGAGTTCTTGTTCCGGCTTCTTTCGAACGATTACTTCGTTCTATTCCAATAAGCATTCCGCAAATTCCGCCAAGCAATATACGAAAAATATATTCTATTCCTATTACTTCAGTCAAAAACTCCATTTTATATTCCTTTCTTTTAAATAATTTATTGAAATCATTGTAACACACCTTGCATAAAATTGAAATACCTAATTTTAAAAAAGAGGTGTTACTGTGACAAAATCCACTTTCAGGAATATTTTCATCTTAGGATTATCAGGGATAATCGCTAAATCCTTTGATTTTATTTTCAGGGTTTATTATTCCCGTGTTTTAGGTGCCGAGGGTATGGGGCTCTTGTCTCTTGGTTTCTCGGTACACGGCGTTATGCTCACCTTTGCGACGGCAGGCCTTGGCGTTGCAGTTTCAAAAATAACTTCAGAATATATGGAAAAAAAGGATGCCCGCGCAGTCGCCGCCTGTATGAGAACTGCGCTTTTCGGGGTCACGCTTTTAAGCCTTTTGGTTATGCTTATTGCCTTTCTCTTCTCCCCTGCTGTTTCCGAAAATATGTTGGGCGATACAAGGATGCGCCTGAGTCTTTATACCCTCTCGCCAAGCGTTTTGTTTATGGGAATTTCATATTGCTTAAAAGGTTACTTTTACGCTGCAAGAAAAATTATTCCGCCTGCATCTTCTGAAATACTCGAACAAATAGTAAAATTTATTTCGATAAAGGGATTTTTGAAAATGCTTTTACCCTTTGGGATTGAATATGGATGCGCGGCAATATTTTTAGGTATAAGCGTTGGCGAGCTTTCCTCGTGTGCATATTTATTATTCTTCTATAAAAAGGAGGGAAATAAATCCGCCCGCTCTACAAAGGAGTTGGTTTTCAAACTTCTTGGCATATCTATTCCCGCTATGGTCACATCGCTCTGCTGCAGTTCTTTAAGCGTCAGAGAGGAAGTTCTTCTGCTCTCCGCCTTTAACAGGGGAGGAATAAACCATTCTAAAGCACTTGAGTCGCTTGGCATATTAAAGGGTATGGTTATGCCGCAGCTTATCCTTCCTCTCAGTCTGTGCGGGTCGGTAATGTCGCTTCTTATCCCCGAAATTTCAAGGGCGGATATAAGGGGCAATCTCTTACGCACACTTAAAAAGGTTTACTCCATAGGCTTGATTATAGGAATATTGGTAGGACTGTTTTTCATAATATTTGGCAATCTCATCACAAATTTAATTTATAAAAACGATGCGGCAGCACGCCTTGTAGTAAGCCTTGCACCTCTTTGTCCGATTATGTTTATAGATTCGCTCTCCTGTAACATATTAAACGGCCTTGGCAAACAGCTCAAAATGCTTGTTTTCACCATTTGCGATTTTTGTTTAAGATTTATTATAATATATTTCTTAGTGCCGAAGTTCGGTTTTTCTGCATTTTGTGTTATGGTATATTTAAGCAACATATTCACTTGTGCATTGAGCTTTTTGTCGATATTGTTTACCTCTCGCTTTAGATTGACAAAACCTTTGAAGTATGGTATGTTAAAAAAGTAAAGTGAGGTGAATTGTCATGATGGAAAATATACTCATTAAAAAGGCTCAAAAAGGCGACAGCCACGCATTTGAGGCTCTGATTGAGGCGCACTTTAAACAGATTTACAATATCGCTTTTCGCATGACAAATAATCCTGACGATGCCGCAGATATGACTCAGGAAGTTATGCTCAAATTATTCCGCAATATAGGCTCATTCAGTGGCAATTCAAAGTTTTCTACATGGGTTTACCGCGTTGCTACAAACACCTGCCTTGATGAGCTCAAAAAAATAAATCGCAAATCTGCAATTTCGCTTCAGAATGAAATAGAGACAGATGATGGCGGTTATACTATGGAGATAGAGGATAATTCTTTGACTCCCGAACAATCGGCAGAACAAAACGAACTTAAAGACATTGTGGCAAAAGCTATTGCAAAACTCAATGACGATCACAAGACTATAATTATTCTTCGTGATATAAGGGGCTTTAGCTATGACGAGATTGCCCGTATAATCGGCACAAGCGAGGGCACTGTCAAATCAAGGCTCAGCCGCGCAAGAGCACAGCTTAAAAATATTGTTGAAAAAGATTTTGGATTTGACGGAACTTATTTTAATAAGTAATCGTCATATATAATACAAGGACCAATTAAAGAAATTTGAAAGGGGTGATTGAAGTGCAGAACGAACAGGAATGTAACTGCCACAAGCTGTTTGATTATGTTTCGGATATATTGTCTGAGACAGAGAAATCTGATTTTGAACTGCATATGAATTCATGCCCCGATTGTAAAAAAGATTTTCTTATTCTTAAAAATATAATGGGTGCTGTTTCCGCAATACCGGAGATTGAGGTTCCTGATTCACTTAGAAACTCCGTATCAGAAGCTCTCAAAAATACAGGCAGAATCGGCAGCATCAAAAACAGATTTAATATCAGACAGATTGTTAAGTTTGCTGCACCTGTTGCAGCATGCGCAGCAGTTGCCATCGGATTTTTCTCAGGCGGAGTTTATGACAGCTTTTCTGCCAGCAATCCGGAAATTTCTTCGGGACTTACAGAGCAAGCCCCTGTTGCTTCCGAAAATCCTACCGATACAGCTCAGAAAGTCATTGTAGATGAGAATAAGCCGATACAAAGCGAAAAGCCCTATAAGCAGTCTCCCAAAAGTTCTGAAAAACCAATAGGCGAAGATTCTGCAACTACTCCTTTTTCGGAAAAAATTCCTACAGAAACCGATAGCGGAGCGATTGTAGCGCTTGAAATTCAGGAAAACAGCGGGCAAATCCCCGAAGTCGCAAATGGCGAAATAGAATCAAGTGTATATGCAAGACGCACAGTAAAAATTCCATCCTCCTGTGTTATCAAAGCGGATAAAGCTGAAGAATTTATAGCTTCAATAAATATTGAAATTATCGATAATACAGAGCGCGGCTTTAAAATCAAGGTAGAGGATTGGGACTCTTTTGAAAGTTATATCGCAGAATTTGGCGCTGAATATGAGGTTGAATATTCAGACGATATCGTGTATAATATAGATATCGAGATTAAAAATTCTCAGACTTTAGATAAAGAGGATATTGAGTAATGGAAAAGCTGCTTATAATTGACGGAAACAGCATCTTAAATAGAGCATATTATGGAATAAGACCGCTTACGGCCCCCGATGGGACGCCGACTAATGCGGTCTATGGTTTTTTAAACATACTTTTTAAACACATAGATGAGGAGAAACCCGACTATCTATGTGTTGCTTTTGATGTTAAGGAAAAAACATTCCGTCATAAGATGTATGATTTATATAAGGCACAGAGAAAGCCCGCACCCGAAGATTTTCTGGTACAGCTGCCTTTGATGAAAGAGGTTCTCTCTGCTATGAACTGTCTTTGTCTTGAAAAGGCAGGCTGGGAAGCTGACGATATTATCGGCACTATCTCAAGGCTTTGCGATGAAAAAAATATTGAGTGTAAAATTTTAACGGGCGACAAAGATGATTTACAGCTTATAACTGATAACACTATTATAAAACTTGTAATCACCCGAATGGGTAAGACCGACACAACTGACTATGGAAAAGCCGAATTTTTTGAAAAATATGGTATTTCTCCTGACTCTTTCATTGACGCAAAGGCTCTTATGGGTGATGCCTCTGATAACATCCCCGGCGTCAAGGGCATAGGCGAAAAAACTGCTATGTCTCTTATTCAGAATTATAAAAACCTTGATAATATATATGAAAATATTGCCAATATCGAAGTTTCCGACAGCGTGAGAAAAAAACTTGTCGATGGGAAAGATGACGCTTATCTTAGCAAACAGCTTGCGACCATTGATAAGTTTACACCGATTGATTTTGAGTTTGAAAAGGCAAAAACTGCTGAGTATAACAAAGCAGAACTTTCAAGGCTATTTACCCGTCTTAATTTCCGCTCATTTATGAGTAAATTAAGTCTTGAAAATGACTCTGTCCCCGAAAATACAATAATTTCAGGCAAGTCTCAAAATGTTACCTTTGATGCTCTTATCTCTGCATGCGAAAAGGCTGATAAAACTTTTTATCTTCTTAATAAAGATACTCTTTATGCAAAACCTGAAAATTATGATACCGCTCTTTGTGCGCAAAATCTTTCAAAAGATAATTTGATTTCGTTTTTTGAGAGCAAAAAAATCAGCAAGGTAGGCTTTAACATAAAAGAAGATTTGATTTCTCTGTCAAAATGCGGAATTGACTATAAAGAAATTGACGCAAAAGGCATTTTGTTTGATGTTTTGATTGCCGCATATATTCTTGACCCATCAAGGTCGCATTATGAGCTTGACGAATTAGTGAGTGTATATTTAAATGCAACTCTCTCAGCAAAACCGCAAAACGACCAAATGTCCATGTTTGAAGATGCTGACGCAAATACCTCAGACAAAGTTTTTGCAGTTGAAAAGCTGTATGAAAAATTTTCAGCTCTAATTGAAGAAAACAATCAGCATACCCTCTATTATGATGTAGAGCTTCCTTTAATGCAGGTGCTTTGTGATATGCAAAATCGGGGTATGTATATAGATAAAAATGCACTTAAAGATTTTGGCGCTATGCTTCAGGACAGAATAGACGCTATTGAGTCAGAAATTTATTCCCTCTCAGGTGAAGAATTTAATATAAATTCACCAAAACAGCTTAGTGTGATTTTATTTGAGAAGTTACAACTGCCCTTTGGCAAAAAAAATAAAAGCGGCGGCTATTCAACCAATGTTGATGTTTTGGAAAAACTTAAGGACAAGCATCCAATTGTCGAAAAGGTTTTAAAGTATCGTCAGCTTGCAAAACTGCAATCAACATATGTCATAGGCCTTACCGCCGTTGTAAACGAAGAAACGGGCAGGATACATTCCCGATTTAACCAGACAGTGACTGCAACAGGCAGAATAAGCAGTACCGAACCTAATATGCAGAACATCCCCGTGCGCACAGAACTTGGCAGAGAACTTCGTAAGATGTTTATTGCAGAGAAACCCGATTGGTGCTTAATTGATGCTGACTATTCTCAGATTGAGCTAAGAGTTCTCTCTCACATTGCAGATGATAGCCAAATGAAAAACGCATTTGAAAGCGGCGAGGATATTCACGCACAAACTGCTGCGAATGTGTTTAATGTTCCCTTATCTGATGTTACATCCACTATGCGCTCCCGCGCAAAGGCGGTAAACTTTGGTATCGTTTATGGCATAGGCGCATTTTCACTTGCTCAGGATATCGGCACTTCGCGAAAAGAAGCCGAAGAATATATAAACGGGTATTTAAGACATTACTCAAATGTTGCAAAGTATATGAAAGATACTATTGAGGATGCAAAACAAGCGGGTTATATAAAAACAATACTTATGCGGCGAAGATATCTGCCCGAGCTTAAAGCAAGTTCTGCTATGGTAAGGGCATTTGGCGAAAGAGTCGCTATGAACGCCCCCATTCAGGGAAGTGCCGCAGATATAATCAAAATCGCTATGGTAAATGTCTATAAAAGATTAAAGGCTGAAAACTTAAACGCAAGGCTTATTCTTCAGGTACACGATGAATTGATTGTGGAATGTCCCGAGAGCGAAAAGGAAATCGCCTCGAAAATCTTAAAAGAGGAAATGGAAAAAGCGTATCCGCTGTCCGTTCCCTTAAAGGTTGACATGAACACGGGCAAAAGCTGGTATGATACAAAGTAGAAAACAGACCTCGATATGAGGTCTGTTTTATTATTCAGCAAAGTTCTTAATTGCTATTGTTGAAAGGGGATATTCTAAAGCTGAGCCGTCGCAGATTACCCATGTGTCCTCGCTTTTTTGTACCATTAACGGAGTGTCGAGCACCTTGTTGATTACATCTGCAGCTTCTGTTCTTATGGTGTATGTATCATATTGGACGGTTATACCTTCTAAAAGTCCAAGTCTCATTGCACTTTTTATATATCCGTGAGGATATCCGCCCGTCACCTCTGCCTGAGGCTCATAACCTAAAAGACATACCATCATTTTAAGCATTTCCTGAACCGTTACATACTGCTCAGGCTTAAAGGTTCCGTCCTCATATCCGTCTATAATTCCGTTTGCCTTTGCATATTCTATGTAAGGATGTGCCCAATCCTCAGAACTTACATCAGAAAAGCTTTGTCCATCAAGATTTACATTTTCCATAAAGTCGGGATTACTCATTACAACTGCAATTTTAGTAAGTTCTGCTCTTGTAAGTGCCTGATATGGATTAAAGTTTCCGTTTTCATCGCCTACCATAATTCCATAATCTTTAAGACGCTCGTTTCTCTTTGTTTCTTCGGGGTTTGGATATACCATTACATTCGCACAAATATCCCATACTCTGTCTACATGAACAGTAATGCTTTCACCAAAAGACATAGCAGCAATTCTGTCATTGTCTTCTTGTGTTATATAAAAGTTAATCCATTTATGCTCACCTGAAATAAATTTGTCAACATCAGGTGATATTGCACTTTCATATTCAGGTATATAGGTATCCTTATCAATCAATAAGGTTATATCTTTTTCAACCTCTGTTCCGTCAAAAAAATATTCAATTTTAAATGTTATGGTTCCGCTTTTTTCATTGCACACCAAATCCTTGGCTTTTCCATGCAATATATCAATATGTGTATCATAGTATTCCTGCGACTGATAATATTCCTCGTTATCAGAATGCCCGTAACTCTGTGCAAATACTGCCGAACAACACATCATCAAACATAAAAGCATACATACTAATTTTTTCATAAAATCTACCTCTTTCTGTATTTTATGTTATAAATTATAACATATATTTATAACATCTGTCAAGGCATAATATATTTGGGGTGAATTTATATATGAAAGAAAAACTTGTGTTATCCAAAAAGTCGCTTAAAGGAGAGGACGGTTACAAGACATTTTCGATACGCATAAAGGATACAACCGTTAAAGACCTTGATGTTCTCTCTCAGAAAACCAATCTTTCAAGAAACAAGCTGATAAATATTTTACTTGATTATTCTATTGAAAATTGTGAGGTCAAGGATATCGACTAAAAGAGGGGCTGCTTCAGTCCCTCTTATTTTTTATTATATTTTAACTTAAATATTTATATTTAACTTTAATCCACAGAACTTGGTCGAAGAATATTCTTTGTATATTTTTATTAATTATTGACATTTAACATAAATTAAGTTATAATAATATTATTATTGTTAAAAGGTGGTTTTTTATGGAGTATATCACAAAAGTACTGGGCGTTTCTGTTTTGCGCTATCCCCTTGTAACAGAGGATAGAGTTAATTCAGAGTGCTCACTTGAGTATGGCAAGATTGATAATTTAAAATGTATATTCGCAAAGCCAAAGGGTCAGCTCTCTACCATAAATCAAATTAAAGAACATTTTAATTCAATTATTAAAATACATAATCTTCCCGTTGTTTTTGAATTTGAATCGCTTTCAAGGCAGAGAGCATCCTCCTTTATAGATGCCAAAATTCCATTTGTGGTTTTAAACAGACAGATTTATTTGCCGTTTTTGGGCACATATCTTAGCGAAAAGTACTCGCAGGAGCCAACAGAACCTCCAAAAACGATGTATCCTTCATCTCAGATGATTCTATTTGATTTTATTTATAATAAAAATCGTCCTTTTTATATAAATGGACTTTCAAAAAAGTTTGATATTTCTGAGATGTCTGTATCAAGAGCTGCAACTCAGCTTGTAAAACTTAACCTTTTAAATGAAGAAAAACAAGGTACGCTCAGAATACTTACAAGCTCTCTTTCTCCTAAAGAGCTTTTTGACAAAGCGTTGCCGTATCTCATAAATCCAATCCGCACACGGCTCTTTGTGGATAAAGAAAACTTACCCAAAAACATTTTTGCATCAGGCAAAGCTGTGCTTGGTATTTCTGAGCCTTATGACTGTTTTGGAACGATTGAAAATATTAAGAATATTGCATCTCTTCCTGCGCTTATTGACTCTGATAAGCAATGCGCGCTTGAAGTATGGCGGTATAATCCGTTTATTCTCGGTAAAAATAATACTCCTGACATTCTGTCTCTTTATATGGCGTATAAAGATGAGGAAAAGGCAAAACATAAGCTATCTTCGACCCTTAATAAGTTGTGGGGAGTAAGGAAGAAAACGATTGAAAAAACACCCGAAAAAGCTCCCGAAAAACAGTCTGAATACAAAAGAGAGGCCATTCCCTCTTATCTTCTGTAAAGAATTTGACTTTTTTTTAAGTTTAATGTATACTATCGTATAGAAATTTTAATGCGGGGCGGTGGTTAAAACTTGGATTTTGCATCTATCATAAGACAAGGCGAAAAGGACTATAACAGCGATTTTTTAAAAATCACACAAGATGATACCACCTGTTGTTTTGTACTGGCTGACGGGAAAGAAAATTCCATTGCAGCCGAGCTTTCTGTCACCACTGTTTGTGACGATTTTGAGGCATCGCATATGATTACAAAATCATCTGTAAATGATTTTTTTGCCCATGCAAATCAGGTTATATCAGAGAGCGATGTTCCCATATCTTCGTCCATGGCATGTCTTTTAACTGATGGATCGGTTGCTGTGTGGGGCAGTATCGGCGACTGCCGAATATATCTTTTGCGTGAAAATTGGCTGTATGAAATTACGCCCGACCACAGCGATGCCTACTCTCTTTATGAGGCCGGGCAGCTTCGATACCCAAAAATCCGAAAACACAAAACACGCTATACTCTTACGCGTATGCTGGGCAAAGAGATAAGTACCCCATATTCCTCTAAGCCCGAGGTTTTAAAACCCGGAGACAGCTTTTTAATCTGCTCTGACGGCTTTTGGGCAAACATTCACGAAAGACAGATTGAAAAA
>JAZNPN010000056.1:0-2306 GCA_045589715.1 Clostridia bacterium
AGTTTTAGTTGTATCCAATTTAATAACACAGCGTCATTTGCGACATCAAATGATGTCTTGTGTTTTTATATAAAAAAATATTAAACCTTCATAAAAGTTGCAATATAATAATATATGTACAAAATTTGCGAAGGGGGGGGGTAATTTCAAAGCAAAAATTTGACAATCGTTTTTATAAAGGATACATTATTAACATTAGGTTAAATAAAAGACTTTCTCGGAATGCGTGTTCCAGGTTTTTTATGTAAACTTGATTTTACGACCTAATTAAAAATTGGCTTTACCCACACTTTTTAAGGAAGAGCCAAAAAAGTAATAAAAAGTTTTATCACAAAGAACGAATAGAACGCAGAGATTTTTAAAAGGGGTAGTTAAAAGTCCTCACGCAGAGCCGCAGAGACGCAGAGATTTTTGGTGAGATTTTGTTCCGCACCATAATCTCATTTTGGGTGTGTTGAAAATTAGAATGTTTGTTATTAGGATATTGTGAAGGGAAACAAAAAGGACTGTCCCCTGAAAAAGTAATAAAAAGTTTTATCGCAGAGAACGCAGAGGCGCAGAGATTTTTAAAAGTCGTAGTTAAAAGTCCTCACGCAGAGCCGCAGAGGCGCAGAGATTTTGTGAGATTTTGTTCCGCACCGTAATCTCATTTTGGGTGTGGCAAAAAATTAGAATGTTTATTATTAGGATATTGAAAAGTGAATCGAAAAGGACGGTCCCCTTAAAAGTTAAATAACACTGCGTCATTTGCGACATCAAATGATGTCTTGTGTTTTTATATAAAAAATATTAAACCTTCATAAAATGTTGCAATATAATAATATATGTACAAAATTTGCGAGGGGGGGGGTAATTTCAAAGCAAAAATTTGACAATCGTTTTTATAAAGGATACATTATTAACATTAGGTTAAATAAAAGACTTTCTCGGAATGCGTGTTCCAGGTCTTTTATGTAAACTGGATTTTACAACCTAATTAAAAATTGGTTTTACCCACACTTTTTAAGGAAGAACCGGAAATATAAGGAAATATTATGTGTCGTCTTTGCCATTCTTTTTTCTTAGTGCTGTGTGCAGTATTTAGCTTTGCTTTTACGGCATTGCCATTGCGTGCGGATACTGCTATTGATGTTGCCGCACTTGCCATAGGCGATAGTGGTGAGGGCTGGACTTTTGATGGGACAAATCTTGTTCTTTCAACTGAGCGGCAGTATGTAGCCTATGGAACGCGTACCTTGATGACTATTCGCGCAGATGCCGACTGCACTCTTGTTGCGTCAAATCTTTCGGTAAGTGCGGTAGGTTTGGCGAAGGCGGGACTTGATTGCAATTTTCATGAGGTGTCGCTGCTGTTGTGGAGTGATGGCAGCTTTAAGAATACTTTCCTCGGTGGCACAAAATGCGCTGGCATTTCGGTTTTGGCAGACTCAACTGGTAAAACCGGAGCGACACTTACAATATCAAATTTGAACGAAACTGCGGTGCTTAATGTGACCGGTGGCATTAATTCTGGCAGCAGTGGAGCTGCTGGTATCGGCGGTGGCGACAGGCAGAAGGGCGGCACCATAATAATACGCGGCGGAATTATCACTGCTACTGCAGGAACTCAATCCGGGAACTGCGGTGGCGCAGGAATTGGCGGTGGATACAAGAATGGTGTCATTTCAGTTGTTATTTCAGGTGGAAGGGTTACTGCAACAGCCTCAAAGGAAGGTGCCGGCATCGGGGCTGGACGCGATGGTTCCAACGGTTATGTTGAGATTTTAGGCGGGACTGTTACCGCTAAAGGACATACTGCCGGAGCAGGTATTGGCGGCGGTTATCTGGGCTCTGGTGGCACTATTGTAATCTCAGGCGGTACTGTGACGGCAAGTTCGGTTAATGGCGCAGGTATTGGTTGTGGCGGATTCGATAAATCTGCGGGAACTATTCAAGTTTCCGGCGGAACGGTTTCTGCGACCGGCGGTTACTTTGGTATCGGCGGCAAAGGCGGCACTATCAATATCTCTGGCGGCACGCTAACAGCGAAGGGCACTTCTGCAAATGTCTCTACGGGAATCGGAGGCGTCTCGACAATGGTCACGATTTCAGGTGGTACAATTAAGGCGACCGGTGTATATCAGGGCATTGGCAGAACTTCCAGTGGAACAGCTGGCACTGTAACAATCACTGGCGGCTCAATCGTGCAAAGTCCTGTATTGGCAACTCCGGTTCCGCTTCCGACAGACGGCACAAGCCGCGTCTACGAGCTTACCATACAAGGACTAACACCGAATGCCGCCGCGCAAGTTACAGGGCTTCCCAAT
>JAZNPN010000057.1:0-10086 GCA_045589715.1 Clostridia bacterium
AGTATCTGCACAATATTAAAAAGAACAGCCCCGAATTTTTGGAAATGTATAATGAGTACCTTGAAAAATACAAACTGAACTAAAAAAAGACCCGCAAGGGTCTTTTTTAATGGAAAGTTGAAAATGGAAAATTGAAAATTAAAAAATATACATAGTATATCTTCCGCCCCCCTTAAAAACTTCTAAGGCGGGGCGGATTTTTACAAAGGCAACATTTTTTAAAAATAGGTTATTTTTTCCTATCGGGATACATAAGTCCTTTAGGCAAATTTAAAAAATAATCTGCGGAAATCTTAAAAAATGAACATATTTCTTTAATATCTTCTATACTTGGCTCACATTTGTTGTTTTCTATATATGATATTTTTCTTTGAGTCATATTTATCTTTTTTCCAAGTTGTGCTTGAGTTAAATCAGAATCTTCGCGTAAAGCTTTAATTTTTTCACCAAATGATAGGACCATTTAAACCACCTCAAAAAAATATTACCATAGACAAAAATTTTCTATTGACATTTAGACAATAATTGTCTATAATGAAAGTAAATATTTGACAAAGGAGGGAATAATATGGAAATTTATAAAGAGTTATATTTTAAATTACTCGGTGCGATTGCTGATGTAACAGAAACGCTTGAGAATTTGCAAAAAGAATGTGAAGAGATATACATAAGTAGCTCTGACGAAGAAAATGAATAGCTTTTCGCTCTTGCGAAAAGCTACTTTAATTTTCAATTTTCCATTTTCAACTTTCAATTTAAAAAGCTCCCGTCGGGAAGCTTTTTTCAAATATTTTCAAAAATTTTGGACATAGTGTTATAAAGTGGCGTTAAAAAATAAATAATACTATCAAAAGCAAAATTTATGGAGGTAACAAAATGAAAAGATTTTTATCCCTTGTAATAACAATTGGTTTGCTTATGTTGTCGGCTGTAATGGTAACTTCCTGCGGCGGCGGAGGAGGAAAAAATGATACGGCAGATGTTCATGTGTTCTACTATTCCTACAGCGACACATACATTTCAAGCGTGAGAAATGCCCTTGACAGAAAGCTTCGCGAGATGAATGTGAGCTTTCAGGATTATGACGCAAACAGCAACCAGACCACTCAGGCCGAGCAGGTGCAGACCGCTATAACAAAGGGCGCAAAGGTTATTGCGGTAAATATCGTAACAACAGGCTCAGATGAAGCGGCAAACGGCATTGTGGCACTTGCTAAAAATGCGGGAATCCCTGTTATATTCTTTAACAGAGAGGTGTCTGATGAGGTGGTAAACAGCTACGACAAGTGCGTATTTGTAGGTACAGATGCGGCAGAGGCGGGACATTTGCAGGGTGAAATGGTAGGCGACTATGTAAAGCGTAACTATGAAGCCGTTGACCTAAATAAAGATGGTGAAATCTCCTATGTAATGTTTATGGGCGAAAAGGGAAACAACGAGGCAATTTTCCGTACACGCTATGGTGTAGAAGACGCCGACAGGGTGTTGACAGAAGCAGGACTTAAGCCTCTTAAATTCTACGATCCCAACAATACTGATAAATACTTGGTGGACAAGGACGGAAAGTGGTCGGCGTCTGCTGCAAATGAATATATGACAACGGCGCTTGCTTCATATAATGAAGCAAATAAAAATATGATTGAGCTTGTAATCTGCAATAATGACGGAATGGCAGAGGGCGCTATCAGCGCACTCAACACGGTGGGTTATAATACAGGCGGAGAAAAGGCAATCCCTGTATTTGGAGTTGATGCAACTGATGCGGCCCAGGAGCTGATCAAAAAAGGACAGATGACAGGTACAATCAAGCAGGATGCCGAGGGTATGGCAGAGGCCATTTCGGTTATTATAGAAAATGGTTCAAAAAACGCCGATTTGTTTACGGGTATGACAAACTATAATATAGACCAGGGTGTAAGAAAACTCAGAATACCTTATTCAAAATATTTAGGAGAGTAAAAAGTAATATGCAAAACAACGATGTGTTGCTTGAAATGAAAAATATATCAAAGCTTTTCCCCGGAGTAAAGGCTCTTGATAATGTATCTCTCGCCATAAGGCGCGGCACTGTCCACGCCCTTATGGGCGAGAACGGAGCGGGAAAGTCCACTCTTATGAAATGCCTTTTTGGCATATACTCAAAGGATAGCGGCGAAATTTTTTTAGAGGGCAAAAAGGTGGAGTTTAAAAACTCAAAGGATGCCCTCGAAAACGGGGTCGCTATGGTTCATCAGGAACTTAATCAGGCGCTTAAAAGAAGCGTTATGGACAATATCTGGCTTGGCAGGTATCCGAAAAAGCTGGGGTTTGTTACCTCGGAAAAAAAGATGTACGAGGACACAAAGGAAATATTCAAAGAGCTTTCGATTGAAGTGGACCCTAAAAGGATTATGAGTACAATGCCCGTGTCCTCAAGACAGATGGTGGAGATTGCAAAGGCAGTATCCTATGACTCAAAGATTATTGTCTTTGACGAGCCCACATCCTCGCTCACAGAGCAGGAGGTGGAGCATCTGTTTCGTATCATAAATATGCTGAAAGAGCGCGGATGCGGGATAATATATATATCTCATAAGATGGAGGAAATCTTCAGAATATCAGATGATATTACCATTATGCGAGATGGTGCAAATGTTGCGACAAAGCACGCATCTGAGCTTGATATGGACCAGATTATCAGACTTATGGTAGGCAGAGAGCTTAAAAACAGATTCCCCGAAAAGACAAATGTGCCAAAAGATGTAATACTTGAGGTAGAGGATTTAAGCGGTGAATATTCGGCAGTTAAGGATGTATCGTTTAAGGTTAAAAAGGGCGAAATTTTAGGAATTGCGGGTCTTGCGGGCTCCGGCAGAAGCGAGGTTATTGAAACCTTATTCGGTATTGCAACCAAAAAAAGCGGAAGAATTAAACTTCACGGAAAAGAAGTTTCAAATCGCTCTGCCATTGAGTCAATCAAAAACGGATTTGCTCTGCTTACGGAGGAGAGACGGTCTACGGGAATATTTTCAATTCTTGATATTACGGCAAATACCACCATTTCAAATCTTAAAAGATACAAAAGAGCAAAATTTTATTTAAGCAATAAAAAAATGCACAAGGACACCGATTGGGCAATAAAGGCGATGAGGATAAAAACCCCGTCAAAAAAAACCAAAATCCGAACGCTGTCAGGCGGAAATCAGCAAAAGGTGATACTTGGAAGATGGCTGTTAACTCAGCCTGAAATACTGCTTCTTGACGAGCCGACCAGAGGAATTGATGTAGGCGCAAAGTTTGAGATATACCAGTTGATTATTGACCTTGCCTGTGAGGACAAAGCGGTTATAATGGTATCCTCTGAGATGCCCGAGCTAATAGGTGTCTGTGACAGAATACTTGTTATGTCGGGCGGCAGAGTTGCGGGAGAGGTGGATGCCAAAACCACGACGCAGGAGGAGGTTATGACCCTTGCGGCAAAATATGTGTGATATGTGAAAGGACGAATTATGAAACCTAATTTTAAAGAACTATATACAAATTACAAAAATTTAAGTCCTACTGAGAAAAGGCACAAAAGAACAGAGTTTTTTATCGACAACTCTCTGTATATATTTTTGTTTATCGCAATAATTGCCATACAGATTATCAGTCCGCGCTTTCTCTCGGCACCATCAATCATTAACATTATCTCGTTGTCTGCGGCAAATCTTCCGATTGCTCTGGGTATTGCGGGGTGTATCATACTTACGGGAACAGACCTTTCGGCAGGCAGAATTGTAGGACTTGTTGCCTGTGTTTCGGCATCGCTTCTTCAGTCAAGCGGATATGCCAACAAAATGTTTCCGGGGCTTGATACCATGCCAATTCCCGTAGTTTTGCTGATAGCGATGCTAATCGGCGGTTTAGTCGGTCTTGCCAACGGATTTTTTACAGCGAAGTTTAAACTGCATCCGTTCATAGTTACGCTCTCTACGCAGCTTATTGTGTATGGATTGTTGCTTATGTATCTTATGATTGGTTCAAATAACGGTCAGTCGATTTCGGGACTTGATAGATCCTACACAGCTTTTATAAACGGCAGTATCTTAAAGGTGGGGGCAACGCCTATACCAAATTATGTCTGGTATTCCATCGTGCTGACTGGTATAATATGGTTTATATGGAACAAAACCGCTTTTGGTAAAAATATGTTTGCGGTAGGCTCAAACCCTGATGCTGCAAATGTTTCGGGTGTAAATGTCAATAAAACTATCATATTGGTTTTTGCGCTCGCCGGTGTTATGTACGGACTTACGGGATTTATAGAATCTGCAAGAATAGGCTCAAACAGCGCGGCGACGGGGCTTAACTATGAACTTGATGCAATTGCCGCCTGCGTAATAGGAGGAGTCTCGTTTGTGGGCGGTATCGGAAAGATAGGAGGAGTAATCCTTGGCGTTGTATTGCTCAGAATTATATTTGTGGGACTCACATTTTTAAGCATTGATGCAAACATGCAATATGTAATAAAGGGACTTATAATTTTAATAGCGTGTGCTATAGATATGCGAAAATATCTGGTTAGAAAATAAGAATGCAATTCTCTAACGAAATCAGAGATTGCGGTCGAGGAGCTTTTCCCTTGTTTCGTTTACGATAAAACAAAATGCCGACTCTTTGAGTCGGCATTTTTTATAGCGTTGGTTTAAAACTTGGCATAAGCTGAAGTTTAAAGAGATTGGCTTTATGCTTTTTGTCAATAAGCTCTTTTGTTTTAAGGTCGTCAATTTGACCTGTTCTGATATATCTGTCAAGGACTGCGTAGGTAAAACCTAAATTTTCTTCATCGGTCTTTCCGCAGAGTCCATCAATCGGTGTTTTGTCTACCAAATCTTTTGGGATACCCAAAACATAGCCGATTTCTTTAACTTCAGTGACAGTAAGGTGTGACAGAGGCGAAAAGTCGCCTGCTGCATCTCCGTATCGTGTAGAGTAACCCACCCAATCTTCTGATAAGTTACAGGTGTTTACCACACGCCCGTTGCTTGATTGGCTTATTGCATAAAGAGTCGCCATTCGTATTCTGGGCGGGATATTTGTTATTGTCTGGTCAAGAATGTCCATACTTTGAGGCATATTTTTCAATAAGCCGTCAACTGCGTCTTTAATATTTACTTCATAATATTTTATGCCAAGATGATTTACTAATTTATATGCCATATCTATATCGTGTTGCTCGCCTTTTGGCATCAAAACTCCGATAACTCTGTCTTTGCCAAGCGCCTCAACGCAAAGAGCCGCCGCAACAGAGCTGTCCTTGCCTCCCGAAATACCAATTACGGCATTACAGCCATTTCCGTTTTCTTCAAAAAATGCTTTTATCCAATCAACACATTCATTTTTAACTTTTTCTGCGTTAAACATTTTATCACCGCCACTTAAATTTCAATTCATACCGAAGGCAATTCATTGAGTTCGTCTTTTTGATGAAATCATTTTAACATATATGTTTCCCAAATTCAATATTAAAAATGGATTACAATGTCTAAAAAACAGTTGAAAAAACTACCATTTTAGTATATAATCTAACCTAGTTTATAATATATAATTATTGCGAAAGGAGTTATGGGCGAAAATGGAGAAAACATTTAATGATTTAGTGAGAAAAATCAAGAAAAACATAACTGAAATTGATGGGGATCTGGCTGATTTTTCGGGAACTTGCGACGGTAAGTATTTTGAGAACAGACAGGATTTAATCAGACTTTCGCACATATTCAACTGGACTCAGTCATTTTTTACGGGAATGGCATACTGGGCGTTTAAAGTATCAAAAGACACCGATTTTATTAAGTGGAACTACAGATTTTATCAGGATTATTACGATAAAGTTTTTAAAACGCCTATGGACACGATGCACGATTTGGGATTTTTATATACCCCATATGCAGTTGCAATGTATGAGGCTACAAACGACTCGAAAATGAAAGAAATCGGAATAAAGGCAGCTGATGAGCTGGCAAAGCGTTTTGACCCCAAGGGCAGATACATACAGGCGTGGGGAAGAATGGACGATATTGTTCCCGATTATGTATCTGAAAAAATCAGAAACAACATATTCTTTACTGACAGCAAAGGTATGGCAATCATTGATTGTATGATGAATTTACCGCTCTTGTTCTGGGCAGGTGAGGTTACGGGACATCAATATTACAAAAAAATTGCTGAGTGTCACGCGGACACCACCTTAAAATATTTTGTAAGAGATGATTATTCTGTTTGCCACGCATACAGATTTGACCCCGAAACAGGAGAGGCTTTAAGAGAAGACAACGACTGCGGATACAGCGTGGGCTCACATTGGGCAAGAGGAACTGCGTGGGCAGTATATGGATTTACCATTGCATATTCATATACCAAAAAAGAAGAATACTTAAATACAGCGATAAACCTTCTGAAAAAGTTTATAGAAGAATGCGGCGATGAAATGCCTGTATGGGATTTCAGACTTCCCGAAAGCGAAGAACCAAACATTGACACATCTGCAATAGCAGTTATGTTGTGTGCAGTAAGACTTATCTCAAAATTTGTTTCAAATGAAAAGATAGAGAGATTTGAAGATGTATTCAGCAAAAAAATCCTTGATTATGTGGATTTGTCTCTTGATAATAACGGAATTTTGAGAGAGCAGAACGGCAGACGCCATTATACATCTTACGGCGATTATTTTCTTGTAGAATATTTGTGTTTAAAATATAAAGATATGAAAACTATATGGTAAGGAGAGGTCGGTATGTTTAAAAATATGTCCTTAAAAGAAAAGGTGTGTCAGACAGCGGTTTTGCAGATGAACCCCGATAAGCATAAAAAAGAGTTTGGCAGCATTAAAAACCTTTTGGAAGAATATCCGATAAATATGTTTTTTGTAGGGGCTGAGATAATAGACCTTGCAAAAAATGATAAGGAACAGATAAAAGAAATCGTTGAAGAATACAGAGAGGCAGCAAAGCTCCCTATCCTTGTTGCAGCCGACGGCGAAGCGTGCTTTGGCAGAGTGGCAAAGGGCTGCACAATCTTCCCTGACCAGATGTCGGTAGGAACTGCCCGTTCTGAACAGCTTGCATATGATTTTGGTAAATCAGGCGCAATCGAAGCAAGAGAAATGGGCATAAACTGGAACTTTGCTCCTGTATGCGACCTTAACATAAACAGATTTAACAATCTGGTTATAACCCGTTCTCTTTCTGATGACCCTGAGCTTGCATCAAGACTTATAAAGCAGATTGTAAAAGGCTCTCAGGATTACGGGCTTGGAACAACGGGCAAGCACTTCCCGGGTGACGGACTTGACCACAGAAACCAGCATTTTACCCCGACCTGCAACAGCCTTTCAATGGACGAATGGTATAAAAAGAGCGGTGCTGTGTTCAAAGCGGGAATTGATGCGGGTATGTATTCTATAATGATAGGACACATTACACTTCCTGCATATCAGAAAGAAAGAGTTAACGGCCATTGCCCGCCTGCAACGCTTTCAAAGGAGCTTATAGTTGACCTTTTAAAAGGGGAGATGGGCTTTAAGGGTGTTGTTATCAGCGATGCGCTTGAGATGGGCGGACTTACCAGATGGTATTATGACCGCCACGACGCTGAAATCAAGGCGTTTGAGGCAGGTATTGATGCTCTGCTCTTCCCATATTTTACAACTATAGATGAGCTGACAAAGAGACTTGAAAGCGGAGAAATTCCTATGTCGCGTCTTGAGGATGCACTTTCAAGAATTGAATGGATGAGAAATCAGATTTTATCATACGAGCCAAATTACAGCGGTGATATGTCAGACTTTGTAAAGGATACCTCCCGCAAAATATCTGAAAGAAGCAGTTACATAGTATCAAATGAATTAAATCTTATTCCTCTTGATAAAAACAAGTACAAGAAGGTAAGAATTGTAGGTATGGCGCAGACAGAGGCTGAGTGTGCTCAGATGACTGAAAAGGTTGCCAAAGAATTTGAAAAGAGAGGGGCAAGCGTAGAAGTTATCAGAGCGTGGGATGTTTACAGAAAGAACCACAGAACAGAAGTAGACAGAGATTATGATTTGCTCGTATATGTAAACTTCTATTCAAAGGATCATCCGACTGATATGTTTAAGCCTGATATGATGAGCGTACATGCTTCACTTTGCTTTGACAGAGATAAGACAGTTTTCCTAAACTTCGGTTCACCTTATATGTATAGAGAATTTTTTGAAACAGCAGAAACCTTTGTAAATTCAGACAAGGTAGCAATCGAAGAATGTATAAAGAGCCTTTACGGCGAGGCGGAATTTTTAGGTGTTCCGTCAGTAAAATACTAAAATAAAAAGCTCCCGAGAGGGAGCTTTTTTATTTTAGATAAATGGTCTGCGGTCAAGCACTTGTCTTAAAGGTCTGGTGCTTACAAGAAAACCGGGAAGTGCAATCTGAAGCTCTGACAGAGCACAGAACGCGCCAAAAGTCAAGTGCATATCATCCCATTGAGGTTCATCAAGAGGTGATTCTAAGAGGTACTTGGTATACTTAGCAGCAAAATCTTTGAGCTGATCGAGAACTTCCTCTCGTCTGTAGCCTGAAGAGAGCGAGGCTCTGTTAATCGTAAATGCCCAGTCTATGTCTAAAAATCTCTGACCTTTGCCGAAACTGTCGGGGAAGTCATTTGTTTTATAAAGTTCTATGCAGTAGTCAACCAGCTGCTGCTCACAAGGGAACTTTCTGTGGCACGCGTGATAGCAGAATAAGAAGTGGAACCATTCGCCCATATGATGCCATTTCGGCACAAGTTTTAAGTCGACTGCGCCCGTGATGTTAACACCGTGTTTTTCGTCAACATTTTTGTCCAGCCAGCCTATAAATTCATTCTGCCAATCAATACTCATTCTTCTTGTTAAAAACATAGAGGAGAAAAGTCCTGCACCAAGGTGAGCGCCCTGACATTCCTGCCAGTTTAAGGATTTGAGAAAATCAGGAACAGATTTAGGCTCGTCATACTTGTCAAATTCGCTTATGTGATATAAAGGCAGAGCATCAAATAATTCAAGGGCTGCTATGCAGTGAGCGGTGCAATGATACGGATGGTGAGTAGGCTCTGAAAAAAGACCTGTATCTTTATTCTGAAAACTGCGAATAGCATTAACAAGTGCACTGCGCTCAGATTCATCGGTTGGCATTTCGTTTATTGTATATAACAAATTTGCGGCATCTGCACAGCCGTACTCATTTGCGCAAGTATCGTTTGTGTATCGCGAATAATAGCCATTCTCCGGCAAATTGTGATTTTCAATCGAAGTCTTTACCTTTTCAATTATCGGATCAATATTTATCATTTTTTATGTACCTCCCTGTTTTGATTGAGTATAACATACAGAGGAATATAAAGTCAATAAAAACACCTGTTTTTAAGAAATAAATTCGCTAAAAGGGACTTTACATTCCTTCCGAAGCCAAAAAGACAAGCCGCACAGTGCTTGTCTTTTAATTATTTATGGATTGCATACTGAACACGGGGTATATCCCAAATTTTTTGCTCTGGCCAGCGGCATCTCCCTTTTTGTATACATCAAATATCTGCAATGCTCATTGTGATATTTTTCGCCATATGTAGTTATGTAAACTATACTATCAATAGTATCAGGCTCTTGTTTTATTGTATCATATTTTGATATAGAAAAACCCTATGAGACAACAATTTTGTTATCTCATAGGGTAAAAATAAAGTTCTTAAACAACAATAAGACCAGGCTTACCTTTTAAAATCAAGATTCTTCAATGTATAAGCTTTTGATGGAAAGAAAAAGAAATTCAAACACTTAACCTTCTTTGCAATTACTGCTGCTAACACCGAAAATGCTAATCCGATGGCAGTTCCCAAAAGAATATGAATCCACCACTGGGTTATATTCAAGCGAAGCAGGATTATTCTTGCTCCTGCCGTAAATATGGTGTGTAACAAATAAATCTGAAAAGAATACTTGTTTACAAAATCGAGAAAACGAGCCATTGCCTTACAGTTCTGGAGTATAGAAATGAACATAATACTGGAATATATTCCAAACAGTATCATTATTTCCTTTATGAACGGAGCTTC
>JAZNPN010000058.1:0-1984 GCA_045589715.1 Clostridia bacterium
TAATTTTCAATTTTCCATTTTCAACTTTCCATTAAAAAAGACCCTTGCGGGTCTTTTTTTAGTTCAGTTTGTATTTTTCAAGGTACTCATTATACATTTCCAAAAATTCGGGGCTGTTCTTTTTAATATTGTGCAGATACTCGTGAACGCCAAGACTCTTGTGTGACATTTCAAGCACGCATACTGCGATATTTGAACAATGGTCAGCAACACGCTCGATATTATTTAAAATATCTGCCCAGATAAAGCCTGCCTCGATAGAACATTCGTTTTTCTGAAGTCTTGCAATATGATTTGCTTTAAGCTGAGTTCTTAACTTGTCTATAACCTGTTCAAGAGGCTCAACCTGACTCGCCTTATTAAGGTCACCCTCTTTAAATGCAGCATAGGTTATATCCACAATCTCATTTGCCGCATTTATAAGCTGTGCTATTTCTTTAACTGCCGTCTCGCTGAACTTAGTTTCTTTCTCCATTATTTCTTCAGAAGATTCCATTATATTTACAGCATGGTCAGAAATTCTCTCAAAATCACCGATTACAAACAAGAGCTTACTTGACTCATTTGAATCCTTGTCGCTAAGACCCGTTGTATTGAGCTTTACAAGATACGAGCCCAAAATATCTTCGTAGTGGTCAACCGCTTTTTCGTATTTGCGGATTTTGTCTGCCACATCAGCGTCATAGCCGTCAAGGATGTCAAGTGACTTTTTAAACGCCTTTACCGACTGCTTTGCCATAGTGTTTGCAACAACGCGGCAGCGGTCAATCGCAATCGCAGGAGTTGTCATTAAACGCTCATCAAGCTCAACGATTTCGTCTTCGTCATCATTAGCCTCCTGAGGCTCAGGAACAAGTCTGTATGAAAGTTTTTCAAGTATTCCTGCAAAGGGGAGCATAACAATCGTACACAAAACATTAAATGTTGTATGCGCAATTGCGATTGCAACTTCACTTGCCTCTGCCCCTATCAATGCAATATCAAAAAATGATGTTCCAAGCCAGAAAATTGTCAGAAGCACTATTGTACCTATTACATTAAACGAAAGATGCACCATTGACGCACGGCGGGCATTTCTGTTTGTGCCGATTGATGATAAAAGTGCCGTTACGCAAGTACCGATATTTTGTCCCATAATAATCGGGATAGATGTTCCAACAGTTATCTGTCCTGTTGAAGATAACGCCTGCAAAATACCAACCGATGCAGAGGATGACTGAATTATAGCAGTAAGGATAGCACCCGCAAGCACACCCAAAATCGGATTTGAGAACATAATTAAAATATTGCGGAAGGCTTCTACATCCTTAAGCCCTGCAACTGCACCCGACATAGTGTCCATACCAAACATAAGAGTTGCAAAACCTAAAAGTATTGTTCCTATATCCTTTTTGCGATTGATCTTTGACGCCATTGTCATAATGATACCAATGAGAGCAAGGATAGGGGTAAATGATGTAGGTTTTAGCATTGTCACAAGGAATGATGAACCCTCAATTCCTGTCAAGCTCAGTATCCACGCTGTAACGGTCGTACCGACATTTGCACCCATAACAACATTGATTGCCTGAGTTAAAGTCATAAGTCCTGAGTTTGCAAAACCTACCACCATAACTGTTGTTGCCGATGATGACTGAATAACAGCCGTTACGCCAAGACCTGTTAAAAAGCCTGTAAGTTTGCCCGTGGTAAGTCTGCCGAGCAGATTTTTAAGTCCGTCACCTGCACTTCGCTCAAGCGACTCACCCATAATATTCATACCAAACAAGAAAAGACACAGTCCGCCGATAAGCGTTAACACATCAAAAAAATCCATTTCTCCATTTCTCCTTTTTTTCTTGAAAGTATCTATGTAAACTGCAAAATTAATCTTTTGCAAGTAGTCGTATTCGAAAATTCTCCAAATTCCCTCAGTATAATTATAACACCTTAAACCAAATATTTCAACTATTATTTTATACAGATTATCATAAATTCTGCGAGA
>JAZNPN010000059.1:0-32284 GCA_045589715.1 Clostridia bacterium
TTGTAAAAATCAGGTTACGCCCTGTACCTTATGTGATATTATTTAATCAGAGCACCTTTGGTGCTCTGATTTTTTTATGTCATCACTCTCGCAAGACTCTATATACATCTCCTCTGCTTCCTGTTGAAGCTTTTTTAATTCTTCAATTATATCTGTCACACCATTAAACATCTTAAAATATAGTTTTTTATAATCAGGCATATTATCCCCCTCTTTGTATAACATTAACATTGTACTCAATGTTTGAGTATTTGTCAATACTCAATTTCTGAATATGCTATCCTTTTAAAAATACTTATAGAAGGAATTTGAATTATGGATTACAGAACACGGCTTAAAGATTTACGCGAAGATCACGATTATACACAGGAGCAAATTGGTAAAGTTCTTCAAAAATCGCAACAGGGATATAATCATATTGAAACAGGCAGAGCGGAACTTAAGATTGAAGATTTAGTTTGTTTATGTAAGCATTATAATGTGTCTGCGGACTATATTATCGGCTTAACTGATGAAATTAAATCATACAAAAACTCCCGATAAATTATCGGGAGTTTTTATTTTATATACTAACTAATTAAACTTATTTATTACTTTTGCTTGTTCAAAAGTAACCAAAACACAGTCGGGGAGACCCCGACACCTCCATTGGCGCTCCCGACAAAGATATGTTTTTTATCATCCGAACAAGTATTGGTTCGTCAAGCGTGAATTGCAACATTATAGTACGCACTATGCCGTGCGTGTCGCTGAAAAAGATTTACAGATAGCCAAACGCTTACTATTTCCAAGAAAAGTGTTACATTAGCAGAATAGCTATATGTTGATATTCAATTATTTATCTATATATTGTCTAATATTGACAGTTGCAAATCCCTATTATATAATAAATATATCTCAATAGTATATTAACAACCCTAAGTTAGAGAAACAAATGATGAAAAAAGTTATTTCTATTACTCATACTTATATTTATACTCATTCACTTATGGTTAATAAGATCGCCCCATTCTAAGCCCGAACCAAGACCATTCGCTATACAAGCAAAAAAAGAATATAATTATATGAGACAACTCTTAGGATTATACTAAAAAATAAGGAGATGAAAAAATGAAAATATTTCGTAACATCATTGTAGGAATATTGTGTTTTTTTCTTATACTATGGATAGGTACGCTTATAAAATGTGAAATACTTACCCATCAACATTATAACGAATTTAAAGATTTCTACAAACAAAATTCAATGCATGGTGATATGGAATATTTTAAGGTTTTAAGCTACTGTCCATACAGAACGGGCACAGCACAGGTATATTATGTGGGAAAAGACCACTCCATAGGAGAGGTATTGACTTTGCAATATAATTATGAAACAAGTCGCTGGGAAGAAATTTGCTGGAATACAATTTGGTCTGGTATTGGCGGCAGTGCCTCTGAGGTTATATGGCCATATTGGTGGCACTTTATATACGGAGGGTTTTAAAAAATCGGGTGGAATTTTCCACCCGATTTTTTATACTCTTATCTTTACAACTATCTTTTTAATATCCTTTGCACCGCTCTTTGGATTAAGTCCCGGCATATGTATATCCTGCGGCATAAAAATTCCATACTCGCCTGCATTTAAAACTCCAACTGTGCAATCGTCTTTATCCTCATAAAACTCAACATCTCTTTCAGCATCATAAGGAATTTTTGATGTCATAGAGTCAATATCGGCTACTCTGATATTCTCATATCCTGACGCTATAAACTGAATGTCAATATAATTCTGATGTCCTTCAAATTTTGCATCTTGTATTGCTTTTGTAGTATATTCCTGAATATTTGCGTAAAGTTCTTTGCCGTCAATCTCATATTTACCATTTGCCATATTTTCATTTACGGCTTTTTTGATAAAGTCAAACGCCTTTTCCATATTCTTGTTTATTCCGTAATAATTTTCACAGTTTTTTAAGTTATCAAATACCATTTTTATCTCTCCTTATGTTTTTTTAATATTGTATCACAATTTACATAAAATGTAAAGTAATTATACAACTGCAAGTACAATGCCAAGCATTATAATCCCTGCACATATAAGTTTTCGGGTAATATTTTTTTCATTATACAACACTTTTCCCGAAATAATGGTTACAATCGCCGCCGACTGCTTTATAAGTGTCATAATTGTAACCTGACTTGCCTCGTCTGCATTTGCAATAAACAAAAGTCTGTCCCCTACTATAAGCGAAAGGCTCAGGACATATATCCAGGGGTTTTTAAGTGCATTCTTTAAGTCAATTTTATGTTTTTTAATCAGCATATAAACAAGATACATAAGCGAGGTAAGCGCCATAAACCAGAACTGAAGTGCAGAACTTGTTATTTCCCCCGTTGCCATAATATATTTATCAAGCGTTCCCGAAACGGCGTTAAGGGCGCATGATAAAATTATAAGCCAGATATATTTTGCCTTATATTCTTCGCCGTTTTCACCCTTTTGGCGGTTTGCAAAATATAAGCCCATAACCACCAGAATGAGACTGATACTTCCCTTTAAGGTTAAACTTTCGCCAAGGAAAATCACACCCATAAGGGTTGAGAAAATGACCCTTGACATATCAGTTATTCCATAGATACCAACGGGCACCTTCTTAAGTCCCACAAACGCGGCAATCCACGCAACAAATATAGCTAAGCATTTTACCAAAATCCAGCCGAAAATATTTGGCGGAACATCAAAAACACCTTCTGCTGTTGGAGCCGAGAGCAAGAATCCGACTGCAGTATAGACAAACAGAGTTGTTAAAAGGTCAACCTTTTTAAGTATATTTTTCTTTATAGGCTCACGAAGCCCCTTTAAAATTCCGTATAAGGCAATAAAAATAACCCAAGTTTCCAACAATGACATCTCCTTTGCTGATTGCAAAACCTGTTATATTATAGCACATTTTTTAAAATATTCAAGCCATTTAAAAAAGTTATATTTTTTTGTAAAAAGTATGGATTTTTATGGATAATTGTGATACAATAAAATTTAGGTATATTCTTTTGAAAGGACGGGGTATTATGCTTACATCTGTTGACCTTTTTACCGACGGTGCCTGCAGCGGAAATCCCGGTCCGGGCGGCTGGGGCGCAATTCTGCGCTGCGGCTCCTTTGAGAAAGAACTTTCGGGAGGCGAAGAAAGTACCACCAACAACCGCATGGAGCTTATGGCGGTTATTGCAGGGCTTGAAGCGCTTAACCGAAAGTGCAGCGTAACTATTTACAGCGACTCTAAATATTTCGTTGATGCAGTTGAAAAGGGCTGGGCAAAATCGTGGCAGGCAAATGGCTGGCGAAAAGGAGATAAATCCCCTGCCAAAAACCCCGATTTATGGCAGCGCCTTTTAGACCTCTTAGACAGCCACGAAATTAAACTTATATGGCTTAAAGGCCACGCGGGTCATCCGGAAAATGAACGCTGCGACCAAATGGCAGTTAAAGAATCCCAAAAATTTAAATAATTACAGAACATCTACTTTTCATAGAATGCTACTGTAACAAAGAAAGGTAGGAACAAAATGGATAAACGCATTTATGTTGACAATGCCGCAACCACCAAGGTTGCGCCCGAGGTACTTGAGGCTATGCTCCCATATCTCACAAATTATTGCGGTAACCCATCAAGCATTTATCAAGAGGGCAGAGAGGCAAAAAAGGCTATTGAAAATGCCCGTATGCAGGTTGCCGCCGCAATAAACGCAGACCCTAAGGAAATTTATTTCACGGGTTCAGGCAGTGAGGCAGACAACTGGGCTATACGCTCAACCGCAAAAATTCTCTCTGCAAAAGGCAGACACATTATAACCTCTGCCGTTGAGCATCATGCAGTTCTTCACACCTGTCAGGACTTAGAAAAACAGGGATACGAGGTAACATATTTACCCGTTGACGAGTATGGTATGGTATCGGCTGAATCTGTCAAAAACGCAATCAGACCCGATACAATTCTTATCTCGATTATGTTTGCAAACAACGAAATCGGTACAATTATGCCAATCAAAGAAATCGGCAAAATTGCTAAAGAAGCGGGTGTAATCTTCCATACAGACGCAGTTCAGGCTGTGGGTATGGTGGACATTGATGTTAATGATATGAACATTGATATGCTCTCGCTCACGGGGCACAAGTTCCATGGTCCTAAGGGCAGCGGCGCCCTCTATGTAAGAAAAGGGATAAGGCTTTCTCCCTTTATTACGGGCGGTGCTCAGGAAAAAATGAAGAGGGCAGGTACTGAAAATGTTGCAGGAATTGTCGGTCTCGGAAAGGCGATAGAGATGGCAACTGCAAACATCTGCGAAAAGCAGGAAAAGCTCACAAAAATCCGTGACACATATATCAAAAAAGTTTTAGAGGCAGTTCCTTATTCAAAACTTAACGGTCACCCGACTGAAAGACTTGCAGGTAACGCCAATATCTCATTTGAATTTATCGAGGGTGAGGGGTTGCTTCTGCGCCTTGATATGAAAGGGATTTCTGCATCAAGCGGAAGTGCCTGCACATCAGGCTCGCTTGACCCGTCACATGTATTGCTTGCAATCGGTTTAAAACACGAACAGGCTCACGGCTCGCTCAGAACTTCATTCAGCGAAGAGAATACTTTAGATGATGTTGATTATATAGTAAATTCCATTAAAGAGGTAGTTGAAGGACTTAGAATGATGTCACCCCTTTATGAAGATATGTTAAGGAAGCAGGTGTAAATATATGTATAGTGAAAAAGTAATGGACCACTTCAGCAATCCCAGAAATGTGGGCGAAATTGAAGATGCAAACGCCGTAGGTCAGGTTGGAAATCCCCAGTGCGGCGACATAATGAAAATTTATATGAAGATAAACGATGACACTCAGATTATAGAAGAGGTTAAGTTTAAGACCTTTGGTTGCGGCGCGGCTATTGCAACAAGCAGTATGGCAACAGAGCTTGTAAAGGGCAAGAGTGTTGAGGATGCCTTAAAGCTCACAAATCTTGCAGTTGCAGAGGCTCTTGACGGTCTTCCGCCCGTTAAGATGCACTGCTCAAATCTTGCAGAAGAGGCAATCCATGCAGCCATTGCAAACTACTACGAAAGCCGTGGTATAGATACATCAGGCATTATAAAATGCACGGGCGAGTGTTGCGGATGTGCACATTCGCACGCTCACGGCATGGACGAAGAATAATGAAAAAAAGAGTCGTTATAGGAATGTCAGACGGCGTTGACAGCAGCGTCGCGGCGGCTTACCTTAAAGAACAGGACTACGAGGTAGTAGGTCTTACTATGCGCCTTTGGGATGGTGAAACCTCTTGCTCTACTCCGTCAGAGGATGCGAAAAATGTAGCTGAAAAGCTTGGTATAGAATTTCATATACTTGATTTTCGCAAAGAGTTTTCGCAGTTTGTTATTGATTATTTTGTAGATGAATATATAAACGGAAGAACCCCAAATCCCTGCATTGCGTGCAACAAATTCTTAAAATTTGACGCTATGGCAAAAGCGGCAGACGATTTAGGCGCCGACTATCTTGCAACAGGGCATTATGCAAAAATCAAATTTGACGAAAAGTCGGGGCGCTATCTCTTAATGAAATCAGATGCGGACTCTAAAGATCAGACTTATGTTTTGTATAATTTAACACAAGATATACTTTCAAAACTTCTTCTTCCTCTGGGGGATTTTTCTGACAAAAACGCTGTCAGGGAATATGCTAAAAAGCACAATCTTTTGGTTGCAGACAAGCCTGACAGTCAGGAAATATGCTTTATTCCCGATAATGATTATGTCTCATTTATCAAAGAGCGTATTGGTTATATTCCCAAAGAGGGCGATTTTGTTGATTTAAAGGGCAATATACTTGGTAAACACAAGGGAATTGTCAACTACACAATCGGTCAGCGAAAAGGTCTTGGAATTGCTTTTGGCAAACCAATGTTTGTAAATCGCATTGACGCAGATAAAAACCACATTGTTTTAGGCGAGCAGGGAACCGAATTTTCAGATACTCTTTATGGAGCAAATGAAAATTTCATCGCATTTAAAGATTTGGCCTCTCCGCTTAAAGCGTGTGCTAAGGTGCGCTACAGCGCAAAACCCGCTCCCTGCACAATTTATCCCGAACAAGACAGACTAAAAGTTGTTTTTGACACTCCGCAAAGAGCAATCACTCCGGGACAAGCCGTAGTATTTTATGACGGCGACATTGTTTTGGGCGGTGCTACTATAATTCAGGCAGGTGTTTGAGATAGACTTTAAAAAAATACGACAACAGATTTTAGAAAAAGAATATAGTATGCTCAATCCACAGCAAAAGAAGGCGGTCTTTCACACAGAGGGACCGCTTCTTGTGCTTGCAGGGGCAGGCTCGGGTAAGACAACCGTTATTATACATAAAATTGAACACTTAATAAAATATGGAACCGCTTATAACAGCGATTATGTCCCATCATTTATCACCGATGCTGACATCGAAATAATGAATTGGTATCTAAACGGCGAGCTTGATGAACTGCCCCCGCATTTAGAGGATTCTCTTTGCGAAAATCCCGTGGAGCCGTGGCAGATACTTGCCATAACCTTTACAAACAAAGCGGCGGGCGAGCTTAAAAACAGACTTAAGGCAAAACTTGGAGAGCGCGCACTGGAAATTGCGGCAGGAACATTCCATTCCTCCTGCGTTAAATTTTTGCGCCGTGATATAGATAAACTTGGCTTTGAAAAGAGTTTTACCATATATGATACATCTGACCAGCAGACAGTTATCAAAAATTGTCTTAAAGAACTTACTCTTGACGATAAAAAATATGCGCCAAGGGCAGTTCTCTCTATAATCAGCAATGCCAAGGATTCACTCCTTACTCCTGCTGAATTTTCAAAAATCAACCAAAACGATTTTTATTTATCAAAGGTTGCTGAAATATATTCCCTCTATCAAAAAAAGCTAAAGAGCAATAACGCGCTTGACTTTGATGATTTAATTGTAAAAACGGTGGAGCTTTTTGAGGAAAATCCTGATGTTCTCTCTTATTATCAAAATAAATTTAAATATATTTTAGTCGACGAGTATCAGGATACAAACCACGCGCAATATAAACTTGTAAGTCTGCTTGCAAAGAGACACGAAAACCTTTGCGTTGTTGGCGACGATGACCAGAGTATATACAAATTCCGTGGGGCAGATATAAGAAACATACTTGAATTTGAAAAGGATTTTAAAGCCTGTACCACCATAAAATTAGAGGAAAATTACCGCTCAACCCAGAATATTTTAGATGCGGCAAACGAAGTAATCTCACATAATGTTGGCAGAAAGGGCAAAAACCTCTGGACATCAAATGGTTCGGGCGAAAAAATACAGATTTTTACTGCCCTTAATGAACATTCTGAGGCTCAATATGTCGCAGAGAAAATAGCTGAACTTGGCGGCAAATTCTCTGACACAGTTATTCTCTATCGTATGAATGCTATGTCCCGTGTTGTCGAGGATAGACTTCTTCGTTCTGCTATCCCATATCGTGTGCTCGGGGGGTTGCGCTTCTACGACAGAAAAGAAATCAAGGATTTGACTGCGTATCTTCGTCTTATCAATAACTTTGGCGACGATGTGGCGCTTTGGAGAATTATTAACGAACCAAAGCGCGGCATTGGTGCCGCTACCGTTGAAAAAGCAGCAGAAGTTGCCGCGCAAAATAACATCTGTATTTTTGAGGTATGCAAAACAGCAGACAAATACGAAAACATTCCTTCAAAAGCATCTTCAAAACTTATGGAGTTTGCTGATTTAATTTTAAAATTAAATCAGGAATTAAACGAGGGTATGGGACTTGAGTTATTCACCCGCACAGTTATGGAAAGAACGGGTATGATAGCCGCCCTTAAAGCCGAAAAGACAGTTGAAAATGAAACCCGACTTGAAAACTTAGAGGAATTTATTTCAATGGTGCAAGAGTCGGTTAAGGCTGATCCTGCTCTTGACCTTAATGCTCTGCTTGAAAGCATTTCGCTTATTTCAGACATTGACAATTATGACGAGGATCAGGAGACTGTTACGCTTATGACTCTGCACAGCGCAAAGGGCCTGGAATTTTTGAATGTATTTTTAATAGGTGCTGAAGAGGGCATATTCCCAGGCACGCGCTCATTTGGCGATGACTCTGAAATCGAAGAAGAACGGCGCCTTTGCTATGTGGGAATAACAAGAGCCAAGAAAAATTTATTTATTACAAGGGCAAAAACCAGAACACTTTTCGGCAGAACAACCTATAATCAGCCTTCAAGATTTTTAGGCGAAATTCCCGATAGTCTTGCTCAGCACTATGCGGAAAAGCAGGCGGTATCAGCTTACGATATCCCTTCGTATACACCGCCTGAAACTTCAATGAAGTCAGCACTTTTAAATAATTCAAAGCCTGACTCAAAAGTGCTTGATTTTGCCGTTGGCGACACAGTAAAACACAGAAAATTTGGCATCGGCACAATAATCAGCGCTCAGGATATGGGAAAGGATATGCTGCTTAAAATCAAATTTGAAGAGGGCGAAAAAAATCTTCTTGCAGCATATGCACCGATTGAAAAAGTTTAGAGGTGGTAATATGTATAACGAGTTTGCAAATGTGTATGACAGACTTCAAGACATTGACTATAACTCATTTATTGACTACTACGAAAAAATATTTGAAAAGTTTGATATAAAGCCCAAACTTATGCTCGACCTTGGCTGCGGCACGGGAAATATAACAATCCCGCTCTCTGAAAAGGGTTATGAAATGATTGGCATAGACCTTTCTGAAGAAATGCTTGATATTGCAGCACAAAAGGCAAGAGATACCTCTGAGGACATACTATTTTTGAATCAGGATATGACCGAATTTGAGCTTTATGGCACGGTTGATAGTATAATCTGTTCTCTTGACGGAGTTAATTATCTTACTATGGATGATGACCTTGATAAACTTTTTGCGCTTGTCAAAAATTATTTAAACCCCGGCGGATTGTTTATATTTGATATAAATTCAGAGTATAAGCTAAAGACGCTTTTAAACGGAAACTCATTTGTTTACGACGAAGATGACATCTACTGCGTATGGAGTAACAGCTTTGATGATGAAGATAATATCTGCAGCTTTAATATCGATATCTTCACAAGAGAAGAAAGCGGACTTTATAAAAAAGACGAGGAATACCACGAAGAGAGAGCGTATTCTGTAAATGAAATTGAAAACGCAATAAATTCTTCAGGTTTAACCCTTTTGGGCGTTTATGATGACCGCAGCTTTGATAAAATCCACGCTGCCTCAGAGCGGATATTTTTTGTAGTGAAAAAATAAATATTTACATATAAAAGGAGAAAAATATGAAAAAATTTTTAAACGAATTTAAAGAGTTTGCGATGCGCGGCAATGTCATCGACCTTGCTGTCGGCGTTATCATCGGCGGAGCTTTTCAGAAGATTGTAACATCTTTAGTAAATGATGTTGTCTCACCTTTAATTGGACTTTTTGCTAAAAAGGATTTTAGCGGTTGGGCAATCCAGATTGGTGATGTTCAAATCAAATGTGGTAATTTTATCACCGAAACAATCAACTTTATCATAATGGCATTTATAATTTTTGTTATGGTAAAAATGCTTAACAAATTATCTTCTCTTAACAAAAAAGAAGAAATTATCGAAGAAGCTGTTACCACTAAAAATTGTCCGTACTGCTGCAGCGAAATTGCAATTGAGGCAACCAAGTGCCCCCATTGCACATCTGATGTTGAATAAAAAATATCCGCAATCCAAAAGGATTGCGGATATTTTTATCTGCTTTTGGGATTACATATAAGCGCTATTATAAAGCCAAATACAATTGATGCACTTATTCCTCCTGCAGCAGCCTTTGCTCCGCCTGTTAAAATTCCCAATATGCCGTCTTCTCTGACGCCTTTGATTGCACCCTGAGCTAAAAGATTTCCAAATCCCACAAGCGGAACGGTTGCGCCTGCACCAGCATAGTCGATAATTTTATCATATATTCCAATGCCTCCTAAAACCGCACCAATTACCACAAACAGAACCAAAATTCTTCCCGGAGTCAATTTTGTCTTGTCAATTAAAATCTGAGCTATTGCGCAAATTACTCCACCAACCCAAAACGCATTTATATACTCCATATTACTCCCCCCTAAGCGCAACAGCGTGCGCAATTCCCGGTACTGACTCGCCCTGAAGTGATGATGTCTGACTAAGAAGCGCCCCCGTACCTACGGCAAGCAAGCTGTTTATCTTTTTACTTTTCATTTCTTTTAAAAGATGCCCGCAAAGAACTGACCCTATACAACCGCAGCCGCTTCCTCCTGCGTGCACATCCTGAGCCTCTATATCAAAAATCATACATCCGCAGTCCTTATAGTTTTTTGATATATCAATTCCGTCTCCCTTTAAAAGCTCAACTAAAATTTCAGAACCAACTGTCCCCAAATCCCCTGTTACTATTAAATCATAATCAGACGGCGAAATATTTAAATCCATAAAATGTGTCTTTATCGTTTCATAGGCGGCAGGCGCCATTGCTCCTCCCATATTATTGGCATCCTTAATTCCCATATCAACAATCTTCCCCGTTGTAATATGAGTAACATTTATATCGCCCCTGCCGCTTTTTAATACTGCCGCACCAGCACCCGTTACAGTCCATTGAGCTGTGGGAGTTCTTTGTCCGCCATATTCAAGTGGATTTCGATATTGTCTCTCTGCCGTACAGAAATGACTTGAGGTTACGGCTTCGGCATAATCTGCAAATCCTCCGTCTATAAGCATTGATGCAAGACTTATACCCTCAACCATGGTAGAGCACGCCCCATATACTCCAAAAAACGGAATTTCAAGCTCGCGCACACTAAATCCTGCACTTATACATTGATTTAATAAATCTCCTGAAAAAATATAATCTATATCAGAAAGCTTAAGATTTGCTCTGTCTACCGCCAATTTAGCAACTTCCCTCTGCATTTTGCTCTCGGTTTTTTCCCATGTTTTTTCATTCCATTCATTATTGGGAAGAACTATATCAAAGCTATCCTTAAGCGGCCCCTGTCCCTCTTTCTCGCCAACTATTGAATAAGACGATAAAATGCTTACATTATCTATTTTTACTGTCTGCTCTCCTACTCTTTTTGTAGCCATCACATTCCACCCCCAAATATATAATATATGAGCCCCACAACTGCTGAGGCAGTTATTCCATAAACCAGTACGGGCCCTGCAATAACGAACATTTTAGCCGCAAGTCCCAGCACAAGTCCTTCTTTTTTAAACTCCATAGCAGGTGAAACTATGGCATTGGCAAATCCCGTGATTGGCACAATGGTACCCGCCCCTGCGTGTTTTGCAATCTTTCCATATATGTCAAGTCCCGTAAGGAGCGCGCCTATAAATATCATTGTAACACTCACCGCTGTTCGTGCACTCTCTTCTTCAAGCCCTAAGTTTGTGTAAATATTGAAAAAAATCTGACCAATTACGCATATAAATCCCCCGACAATAAATGCAATAGAAACATTCTTTATGATTTTACTGTCGGGGGATTTTCTATTAAGATAATCCTGATATTCCTGATTTGTATATTTCATAATATCCTCCAAAACTTTAATGTATGAGGATATTATTGTCATTTTTTTATTTATTATTCTTTAGTTAAGATACTTCGAAGTTTTAATAAAATTTTCTTTTCAAGTCTGGATACCTGAACTTGTGAAATGTTTAATTTCTTTGCAACTTCCGCTTGGGTTTTCTGCCTGAAATAACGAAGATATACAATTTCTTTCTCCCTTTGGGGAAAATCTTCAAGTGCTGAAGAAATCGTTACACGGTCAAGCATTCTGCTTACTTCGTCTTCTTTGCTCTCTATCCGTTCAAGAAGAGGCTTACTCTCACCCTTGCCGTCATCCATTGTTACATACAGGGATTCAGGTTTAACCTGCGCGTCAAATGCAGTAGCAAGTTCAGATACGGGGATATTAAGTTCGGTCGCAATTTCCAAAAGGCTGGGTTCTCTTCCCGTTTCATTTGTTATGCGTTCTTTTATCCTCAGGGCATTTGTGGCAGTTTCTTTAAGGGAACGGCTTACCTTGATTATTCCGTCATCACGGATAAAGCGTTTGATTTCACCTATAATCATAGGTACAGCATAGGTGGAAAACTTAACCCCAAATCCGCTGTCAAACCTCTCTGCCGCTCTGATTAGCCCGATACAGCCTATTTGAAAAAGGTCTTCAGCTTCATGCCCTCTTCCCAAAAATCTTCGGACTATGCTTTTTACAAGTCCCAAGTTTTGTTCTATAAGCTGATTTCTCGCCGTCTCATCACCGCCTGCCGCGCGCTCTAAAAGCATCGCATTATCTGCGGCATAATCTTTAATCATTAAATAATGCCCCCACAGTTTTTGTCATAGTTACGATGGTTCCCTCCCCGGGTCTTGACTCAACATTTAATGTATCCATAAAGCTCTGCATGACTGTAAAACCCATACCGCTGCGCTCTTCATCATCAGAGCCTGAGTATAGCGGCTGCATAGCAAGGGCAATATCTTCTATCCCGTGACCTCTGTCGCAAACAACAATCTCTATTGTGTGCCCCTTTATTTTGCAGGTCATTTCAACTATTCCTCTTATCCCTTTATAGCCATGAACTATCGCATTTGTCACAGCCTCTGAGACAGCAGTCTTTATATCCGCAAGTTCTTCTACGCTTATGTCAAGCTGTGTCGCAAAAGCCCCTGCCGCCGCTCGTGCAAAACTTTCATTTTCGCTTTTGCTCGGAAACTCAATTTTTATGTAATTTTCCATACTTATCATTCCTTTCTATTCAAAATCCATTATCTTCTTAAGTCCCGCAAGCTCAATAATCTTGTCAACCTGTGGCTGAGTGCGGATTATAAGAATTTTCCCGCCTCTGGCTTTTATAAGTTTGACTCTGCCAATTAACATTCCTATTCCGGAGCTGTCCATAAATGTTACTTTATCAAAATCAAGCACCAGATTTTTCATATTGTGAAGACTAATCTCCCTGTCAATTTTTTCACGGATTTCAGCAGCGTTGCTCTGGTCTATTTCGCCATCGAGCTTTGCAACCAGTGTTGTTCCCACCGTTTCAAGCCGCATTTGCATTTTGTTCACCCTTTCTTTTGTCATATATCTAAATCATAACATATTTCCGATATTTCCCATATTTTTTCGTACAACAAAAAAAGACAAAAGAGGCCTTTTGGTCTCTTTTGCCTTTAAGATAATATAACTATACTAAAATTCTATCACGCCGAAAAAATCTGCAAGGTGAAAATCGGGTTTTGCTACCTCAACCTCTGACCATGTAGCAAAATGAGAATGTCCCGTAAGCTCTCCGCATTTATAAAAATTACCTCTGCAAACATCTGCAATTCTTTCAAAATATTCAAGCAAAAACGAATCGGGAATGTAAAACTTTAAAGACCAGTCCCCGTCATTTGGGATTGACTCAAGTTTAAACACTTCTCTGTCTGTATCAATTAAGCGTCTGTTGTGTCTGTCCTTTCCAAGGCCAATGTGCATTATCTTTTGAGGATTTATTTCGAAATTGATGTAGTTTGCATCCCACGGGTCAGGTTTAAAGAAAAACTCCATACAGCTATCCTGATAAACATCCCCGTTTTGCTCTGTGCACTCAGCACGAAGATTTTTCTCATCTGTGTGCATAAGAACGCTTATTCCCTCGGGGCCTCTGAGCATCTTAAATGTGGTATTTATCGGTTCATAAAATTCTTTCCATCTTTGAGACGATATTCTTCCCACCTGCGCCTTGTCCCACTCTTTGGAATTGATATCGGGATTTATTATGCTTGTTTTTTCTGCTTTATATCTCATATATGCCACCTCTTTTTATCTATTCTTCCAAAAGTTGCTCCCACTCGTCAAACAGAGCTTCAAGTTTGTTATTATCTTCTTCAAGTTTAAGTGATTTTTCCTGAGTGAGTTCAAAGTTTGTGTATACTTCCTCACTTGCAAGCTCTGCTTCAAGTTCGGCAATTTCCTGTTCTAAATACGAAATTCCGTTTTCTATTTCCTTTATCCTCTGTTTTCGCTGAGCATCTATACGCCTTTGTTCTTTTGAGCGATAACTGCTCTCCTGTTTTTTCGGCTTTTCTTTTACCTCCGGGACTTCCTTTTTTATAAAGTTCTGGCGTTCCTTATAATATTCATAGTTTCCGTCATAGATAACCGCACCATCTTTTGTAATCTCTATAATCTTATCGGGAACCTTATTTAAAAGATATCTGTCGTGAGAAATAAAAAGCATTGTGCAGTCGGTTTCCCGCATTGCTTCTTCAAGCACTTCTTTGGAATTTAAGTCAAGATGGTTAGTCGGCTCGTCAAGGAGCAGTACATTTGACTTTTCAAGCATAATTATGCAAAGTGCAAGTCTTGCCCGCTCTCCTCCGCTTATTACCTTAACGGGTTTAAAAACATCCTCTTTTGTAAGCAATACATTTCCAAGCATTCTGCGGATTTGCGCCTCGGGAATATGCGGAAATCTATCCCACAACTCATCAATTGCCTGTTTTTCGGGATTTAAATTAAGGTTTTCCTGCTCGTAATAGCTGATTGAGGTATTTCTTCCCCACTCAATGCTTCCCTCATAATGGGGGATTATGCTTTGTATGGTTTTAAAGAGTGAAGATTTGCCGATACCATTATCACCGATTACGGCAATCTTTTCTCCGCGCTTAACGCTTAAATTTATATTTCTGCAAAGCTCCTTTTTTTCGTCTCCTACCGAGACTGTCAAATCAGTAACCGTAAGTACATCTTTAAAAGGCTCTTTGGTCTTTTCAAACTTTAATTTTATCTTTTTGTCAAAATATTCGGGGTTTTCCAAAACCTCCATATTTTCAAGGGTTTTAAGTCTTGATTTTGCACTTGCAGAGGTTGATGCTCTTGCAATATTTTTGTCAACATAGGTCTGAAGTCTTGCAATTTCTTCTTGTTGCGCCTCGTATTCTTTAAGGGCACGCTCCATACGCTCCTCTTTTTGCTTAAGGTATGCGCTGTAGTTGCCTTTATAGGCATCAATTTTCTGTCGGCTTAGTTCAAAGATATTATCCACAATTTTATCTAAGAAATATCTGTCATGGGATATAACAAAAATCGCACCCTTATAGTCTTTAAGATATTCCTCAAGCCAGCTGAGCGTTCTGAAATCCAAGTGGTTTGTAGGCTCATCAAGCACTAAAAGCTCAGGCTCTTCTAAAAGCAGTTTGGCTATTGCAAGCCTTGTCTTTTCACCGCCGCTTAAAATATTTATAGGTGTATCAAGGTCACGGTCAGAAAATCCCATACCATTTAAAACAGTCTTGATTTTTACATCAATGTTATAGCCGTCACGGCTGTCAAAGTACGCTTGCTTTTGAGAATACTTGGCCGCAAGCCTTTTGTATTCTGTGCTGTTATGGTCTGAAAGCACAGACATTTCATTTTCAATTTTTCTTAAATCCTGTTCTGCTTTTAAGACATCTTCAAAGACTTTGCGCATCTCAACGATTATTGAGCTGTCACGCTCAAGTCCTGAGTTCTGCTTTAAAAATCCGAGTGACAAATCATTCTTCTTGTAAATTTCGCCCGAGTCATAGTCAGCCCCTTCAAACAAAATCGATAAAAGAGTTGACTTACCTGCACCATTAACGCCAATAAGACCATAGCGGCACTTGTCCTCTATGGTCAAATTGACATTGTTAAGTATT
This sequence comes from Clostridia bacterium, assembly GCA_045589715.1. Taxonomy (GTDB): domain Bacteria; phylum Bacillota; class Clostridia; order Monoglobales; family Monoglobaceae; genus UMGS1820. The sequence goes on from JAZNPN010000059.1 coordinate 15,761, forward strand.
TGGTTGTCGGAAAAGCTTTTACAAAGCCCGTGTACCGAAACTAACATAATTACGCCTCAAATTCGTATCCTTTGGTAATCATTTCGATATTCTTCTCGGCAAGCGCCATCTTCTTAGGCGGAATGTGCGCCTTTATGCTCTCTGCAATATCTTCAAGCGACAAAGCGTCTGTATGCTTTGCATATGCACCAAGCATAACCATATTGCCAAGGCTTCCGCTGCCCATATCGTCTGCAATCTGCTTTGCAGGGATTGGCACAACCGTTACATCGTCTCTCTTAATTTCAACCTCGATAAGAGAGCTGTCATATATAATCACACCGCCCGGAAGAACGGCATCTACAAACTTTTCAAGCGATGGGCGGTTGAGTGCAACAAGCACATCAGGCTTTGAAATAATCGGTGAGCCGATAGGTTCATCTGAAATAATAACTGAGCAGTTAGCGGTACCGCCACGCATTTCAGGTCCGTAAGAGGGAAGCCATGAAATCTGAAGTCCCTTATCCATACCCGCATATGCCACAGTCTTTGCACTAAAGAGTACGCCCTGACCGCCAAAACCTGCAAATATTATACGCTGAATCATCTAACTACCCCTCCTTCTTCGATGGTATCTTTATATACCCCAAGCGGATAATGCTCCATCATATTTTCGCGGAGCCACTTAATAGCCTCAGTTGGCTCTAAGCCCCAGTTAGTAGGACAGGTAGACAATACCTCTACCAGAGAAAATCCTTTGTGAGCGAGCTGACATTCAAAAGATTTTTTGATTGCCGCTTTTGCCTTTCTGATGTTTGGAATGCTGTCAACTGCAACTCTTTCAATATAGGTAGCACCTTCGATAGTTGAGAGCATCTCAGACACTCTGATCGGATATCCCTGATTTTCTACCTTTCTGCCATATGGCGTGGTCTGTGTCACCTGATTTACAAGTGAAGTTGGCGCCATCTGTCCGCCTGTCATACCATAGATTGCATTATTTACAAATATAATTGAGATATTCTCAGAACGAGCTGCTGCGTGAACAGTTTCAGCTGTACCGATAGCCGCAAGGTCACCATCGCCCTGATATGTAAATACAAGATGGTCAGGGTGAACCCTCTTTATACCTGTTGCAACCGCGGGTGCTCTGCCGTGTGCCGCCTCCTGCATATCACATTCAAAATAATCGTAAGCCATAACGCTGCAGCCAACGGGTGCAACGCCTACTGCTTTGCCTTCCATATTAAGCTCATCTATTACCTCGGCAACAAGTCGGTGAATAATACCATGAGTGCAACCGGGACAATAGTGAAGCGGAACATCACTGAGTGCGTGTGGTCTTTCAAAAACTGTTTTCATTGCCTATTCCCCCTTCTGCTCTTTTAAGAGCTTTTCTACTTCTGCAATTATCGCTTCAGGCTCAGGAACCATACCGCCGTTTCTTCCGTAGAAGTAAACGGGCGCCTTGCCGTTCGCCGCAAGCTTTACATCCTCTACCATCTGGCCCTGACTCATTTCAACAGTCAGTATAAGTTTTGCCTTTTCTGCTCTCTTTTCAATGATTTCATCAGGGAAAGGCCAGAGTGTAATCGGACGGATAAGTCCTGCCTTGATGCCATTTTCTCTCATTGTATTAACAGTTGACATTGCAACTCTTGCAATTGTGCCGTAAGCCACTAAAATAACATCTGCATCCTCTGCCATATATTCTTCATACATAACCTCGTTTGCTTTAACAGTGTTATATCTTTCTTCTCTTTCGTTGTTTAATCTTTCAAGCTCTTCAGGGGTTAAGTAAAGAGAGTTTACGATGTTTCTCTTTCTCTTCATACCCGTTCCGCAGGTTGCCCATTCTTTTTCGGGAAGTGTAGCTAAATCTCTTTCTTCCTTAAATGAAACAGGCTCCATCATCTGCCCGAGCATACCATCGCCCACTATCATTGCAGGCATACGATATTCGTCAGCCTTGTCAAACGCGTGGCTTACCAAATCAGAAAGTTCCTGAATTGATGATGGTGCATATACCAAAAGGTGATAGTCACCATGACCGCCACCCTTTGTTGCCTGAAAATAGTCAGACTGTGACGGCTGAATTCCGCCAAGGCCGGGGCCGCCTCTCATAATGTTGATAATTACGCAAGGTAAGTCTGCACCTGCTATGTATGAAATACCCTCCTGCTTTAAGCTGATGCCGGGGCTTGATGAGCTTGTCATAACTCTTGCGCCTGCACCTGCTGCGCCATATACCATATTTATTGCGGCAACTTCACTCTCTGCCTGAAGGAAAGTTCCTCCGATTTTGGGCATTTTCTTTGCCATATACGCCGCAACCTCTGTCTGTGGCGTAATAGGATAGCCGAAGAAATAGCGGCATCCGCAACGAATTGCGGCTTCTGCCAAAGCTTCGTTACCCTTCATCAATACCTTTTTTTCCATTTTAATCTTCCTTTCTCTTATTTCTCGACCTTGATTACGCAATCAGGACACATAATAGCACAGCTTGCACAGCCTATACATGCCTCCATATCGTTAACGGTTGCAGGGTGAAAACCCTTTTCGTTGATTACATCCTTTGCAATAACAACTATCTTTTTAGGACAAGCTGTTACACAAAGTCCGCAACCTTTACATCTTTCGGTACGAAATGTTACCATTGCCATTGCCAAAAACCTCCTTTATTCTAATCCCTTGGGATAATTATTAACTGTATTAAAATTTAATTTTTATGTAATTTTTAATAGGGAATTTTTCTCCCGCAAGCTCGCTTTGCTCAATCTGAGATAAAACTTCTTCAGTTCCTCCGGTATAGCAAATCGGCAAATTTTTATGCTTTGCAAATTCTCTTACAAACCTATCCCCCTCAAGTACGATTTCGGGAGTGGTTTCTTCTTTCAAATGAGTATTATTTATAACACCTGTTATCTTAAGCCTTGAAACACCTTCAATCATATCAAATACCTCAAGAGCTCCCTCTATTTCAGATGTAAATACTCTGCGCTCGTTTAAAACAAAGAATACATCAATATTCTCTGCCATAAATTTGCTGTGGTATCTGCCAAGCGGGATTGAACCATCGTCATCTCCGCCTACATCAAAAATTATATGATAATCCTTATTGTCAAACGCTTTATTTATCTCAGCGGGAAGAGCAGGATTTTCCAAATTCATATTGGCAAACGGGGGTGCTATCACCTCGATGCCGCATTTGTTTAATTCTTCTTCTGCATCTTTTGTTCTGAAATAAGGGTTAACTATATCAAAATCAACAATCAAAACCTTTTTGCCCATCTCGCTTAATTTCATTGCATAGTTTACTGCAAGTTCGGTTTTGCCGCTGCCGTAATGTCCTACAAAAACAGTTATTCGTTTCAATTATATCACCTCTGCCACTATCTCGGTTGTGTTTTTAGTTATAATTTTTGCAATGGCTATTCCAATAAAAAGCCCCAGAAAGCTGCCTAAAACCGAGGAAATTTCTGTTTTAAATATTGTGTATCCCAAAACTGCACCCAAAACCATTAAGATTGCGGTCTGTCCATATCCTAAAAATATATTCTTAAAAAATTTTGAGTTATCCATATAAAGCCTGACTTCATCACCAACATTTGCCCTGCCTTTAAGTCTGCATTCTGCAACGACAGCTCCTTGAGGACACCCCTTACAGCTTACGCAATGGCCACCGCAGGCAGACTCTCTGTCAACTCTTACTATTACTTTATCCTCTGATATATCAACTATATAACCTGTATTTTCCATTATTTTTTAAACTCCGCTGCCAGATCAAGCATTTCTTGTGCGGCATTTAATGTGGTGTCAGTTACCTTTACGCCGCCAATAATTCTGGCAAGTTCGCATCTTCTGTCATCGCCGTCAATCTGAGTAACCGTCGTTTTTGTTGTATCCTCATCAGAATTTTTCTGTATTAAATAATGTCTGTCCGCCATAGCTGCAATCTGAGCTAAATGCGTAATACACAAAAGCTGGCGCTTTTTCGAGAGCATACCCATCTTTTCAGCAATTTTTTGTGCTGCTCTCCCGCTTACACCCGTATCTATCTCGTCAAAAATCAGCGTTTCGACCATATCGCTGTCGGATAGCACCGATTTCATAGCAAGCATAATCCTTGACATTTCACCGCCCGATGCAATCTTTGAAAGCGGCTTTAACTCCTCACCCGGATTTGCAGAAATCAAAAATTCAATATCATCACAGCCGTCTTTTTCATAACGGATTTCATCCCCATCAAGTTTTGGCAAAATGCTGACTGAAAACCTCATTTTCTGCATATCAAGGTCCAGAAGCTCTTTCATTATACTCTCCTGAAGTCTAAGCGCTGCCTCTGTCCTTGAATTTGTAAGAGCGTCTGCAATTTTACAAAGCTCAGCCTTTTCTTTTTTGAGGTTTTCTTCAATGTCTTTTCGAACCTCATCACTTTTTTCTATTGCCAAAAGCCTCTCCTGAGATTTTTTGCAATACTTTAAAATTTCCTCTATTGAACTTCCGTATTTGCGCTTTAAGTTAAAAATCAGGCTGAGTCTTTCCTCCACCTCATCAAGCTCTTTCTGGCTGTAATCTATATCATCTTTATAAGAACGAAGTTCGTGTGTTACATCGTCCATATCCGCCATAACAGAAGAAAGCGTCTCGTAATACTCTAAAAGTTTTGAATCAAAATCTTTGACTCTTTCAACCCTTTTAAGTGCATCTGCAAGTAAGTCACAGGCGCCGTTATCACTTTCATCCCCTCCGTGAAGTGCATAATATGCACCATTTGCCGCCTCTGCAATTTCTTCGGCGTTTTGTAGAAAACTGCGTCGCTCCTCAAGCTCATCCTCTTCATTTATCTTTAGCTTCGCTGAATTTATTTCGTCAACCTGAAAGCTCAAAAGCTCCACAAGTCTCTCTTTTTCAGCATCGTCTGTATCAAGTTCAGAAAGTGCATCCTTTATCTCTTTTACCTTTTTGTACTGCTCTTTATAGGCAGAGAGCAGGTCTGAATTTTGAGCGTATTCGTCAACAAAGCGTATATGATTTTTAGGCAAAAGCAAACCCTGATTATCATTCTGCCCGTGAATAGTGAGCAAAAGCTCCCCCGCCTCTTTTACTATATTAAGCGGTGTAAGCCTGCCATTTATCTGGCATTTGCTCTTGCCATCGGCAAATATTTTTCTGCCAATAAGTATGGTTGAGTCCTCACACTCTATTCCTAAATCGCTTAGCTTATTTAAAATTTCATCATTCTCTGTTTCAAAGACCAAATCAACAGATGCAAACTCTGCGCCCCCTCTGATAAGGTCACGGCTGCTGCGGCTGCCAAGAGCCATACTTATAGAATCAATAAGGATAGATTTACCCGCTCCCGTTTCGCCGGTAAGGGTCTGAAATCCATTGTCAAACCGAACCGAAACACTTTCGATAACAGCTACATTTTTAATATGTAATTCCCTTAGCATATCCGCACCTCCTTTTTAATCGGCAAGTTTTGCCCTTAGTAAATCAAAGAAGTTTTTATCCCCTAAATTTATAAGTCTTGTCCTGTATGTAGATTTTGTAACCTTTATAAACTCATCATTTTCAAGTATCCCTTTTGGTTCGCCGTCAATCATAATCGCCATTTCTGAGCGATACGGCTTTGCAGGACTTATCCATATTTCATCACTTCCCGGAACCACCGTGCTTCTTGCCCTTAGCGTATGGGGACAAATCGGCGTGATTATCATTGCATCAAGGTCAGGGTGAAGGACTGCCCCTCCTGCAGATAGTGAATATGCAGTAGAGCCGACTGCCGTTGCAACAATCAGACCGTCTGCTGAGTATGAACCAATGTTTGTTCCATCAACTGCAACGGAGACATTAGTCATTTTGGAAATTCCGCCTGCTGTTGCAACCACATCATTCAGCGCTAAAAATCTTGCACCCTCAACACCTTGCCTTACTACAACTGCATCAAGCATCATACAGCTTGTAACGGTGTAATTTCCGCTGAACAACTGCTCAAATACGGAATAATCACCCTTTTCTGCCTGAGCTAAAAATCCTAAATTTCCAAGGTTTATTCCAACAAGCGGCACTCCATACAGTGCTGCCTGTGGGGCGATATTTAAAATCGTGCCATCACCGCCCAAAACTATCGCTGCATCTACCGATTTTAATACATACTCCTGTGTTCCATATTCAACGCCTGCGCCTAAAACCGCACGCCAGCATTGGTCTGCATAAACAACGGCTCCGTAACTCTTTATCACATCAATAACCTTTCGGGTTTCTGAAAGTCTCTCATCCCTTAATTCATTAGGAATTATGGCAATGTTTTTCACGCTCTGCGCCCTCCTATCCTTCCTTTTGGTCAAGACGGTGAGAATTTTCCACAAGCGTTTCTATATCTATATCTGCATTTTCTCCCTGTTTTGACACATACATAAGATATTCTATATTTCCCTCAGGGCCCTTGATTGGTGAATAATCAAGTCCCAATACCTTAAATCCAATCTCTCTGGTAAAGGCAACAACCTTTTCTATTACTTCCCGGTGTACGCTTTTATCTCTTACAACACCCTTTTTACCAACCTTATCCTTGCCCGCCTCAAACTGCGGCTTTATAAGGCAAACGCCACTTGCATCCTCTGATGACAGCTGATGTGCAACAGGTAAAACAAGCGAAAGCGATATAAACGAAACATCAACCGAGAAAAAATCTATTTCACAGCCAATCTGTTCTTTCTCTACATAACGGATATTTGTTCTCTCCATATTGATAACTCTGTCATCTGACCGAAGTTTCCACGCAAGCTGACCATATCCCACATCAACTGCAAACACCTTTTTTGCGCCGTTTTGGAGCATACAATCCGTAAATCCGCCCGTAGATGCGCCGATATCCATACATACTTTATCGCAAAGGCTAATCGGAAAAACCTCCATAGCTTTGGCAAGTTTTAACCCGCCTCTGCTTACATATTTAAGGGAATTTGTGCGAATTTCAATATTCTCACTACCGGTTACCTGCTCCCCTGCTTTTGTTGCCTTTTGGTTATCTATATAGACGCTGCCCGCCATAATGATTGCCTGTGCTTCACTGCGGCTTCTTACCATATTATTTTCAGCAAGATAAACATCAAGCCTCTGCTTTTGCATAAATAATCCTCTTCTCAATTTTTTCTGCCATTGTTTTATGGTCTGTTCCGTATTTCTGTTTTATCTGGTCAATATTTCCCTGAACGATTGGTTCATCAGGATAGGCAAACTTAAGCACATCTCGCTTTAAAAGACATTCTGTCTGCTGGCCAAATCCGCCAATCTCAATCCCATCCTCGACAGTCACAACTAATTTTTTATCTGCAGCGTTTTCAAAAATAAACTCTTTATCGATTGGCTTTATACATCTTACATCTGCAACAGCTGCCGATATTCCTTTTTCCTTAAGTAACTTAGAACACTCAATCGCATCATAAAGAGTTATGCCAACAGCGAGAATTAAAACATCGTTTCCGTCTGTTATAAGCCTTGATTTTGTCGCATCAAGCGGCAAAACATCAAGCTCTTTTACCTCGCCTCTTGGGTATCTTAGAGCAATCGGTCCTTCTGCCTCGTTTACAGCAAAATTAAGCATATCTTTAAAATCTGCCTTATTTGATGGCGAGAGGACTGTCATATTAGGCACCTGTGTCATATAGGCAATATCAAACATCCCCTGATGTGTTTCCCCATCACTTCCAACGGGTCCGCATCTGTCAATACAAAAGACAGTATGAAGATTCATAAGCGCCGTATCGTGAATTACTTGGTCATATGCTCTTTGCAAAAATGTGGAATATATTGCAACAACGGGGGTTATGCCTGAGCACGCAAGCCCTGACGCAAATGTCACAGCGTGTTGCTCTGCAATCCCTACATCAAAAAATCTGTCGGGAAATTTTTTTGCAAATTTATCAAGTCCTGTTCCCTGAGGCATTGCCGCAGTAATTGCTGCTACCTTTTTATTTTTATTGGCAATTTGGCAAACAGCATCCCCGAAGAGTTCTGACCAGGAGAGCTTGGATTTTTCTAATGGTCTGCCTGTCGCCCCGTCAAAACTTGATACTCCATGGAAAAAGTCGGGCTTTTCTTCTGCGGGTTTATAGCCCATTCCCTTTATAGTATTTATGTGGATAAGTACAGGAGAGTTCTTGGCCTTTGCCCTCCTCATTGCCCGTCTTAAATCTTCAATGCTATGTCCGTCAACAGGTCCTATATACTTAAATCCAAAATTCTCAAAAAACGCGCCCGGAACCAGCACATCCTTTGCTGTCGCCTTAATTTTTGTTAAAACCTTTGTGATAGGCTTTCCGATAACCGGAAGCTTACTTAATGTATTTTTTACATTGTGTTTAAGATTTAAATATCTGTCGGTGTTTCTGAAATTCTCAAGTCTTTTTGAAAATCCGCCTACATTTTTAGAGATTGCCATACCATTGTCATTTAAAATAACAATAACGGGGAGCTTAGTGCTTCCTGCGTGATTTAATCCTTCAAAGGCTATGCCGCCTGTCATAGCACCATCACCCAAAACTGCGATTCCTCTATCGTTTGTCCCCTTTAGCTTTGCCGCCGCTGCAAATCCCGTGGCAACTGACACCGATGTAGAGCTATGTCCTGAGTTAAATGCGTCAGCCCCGCTCTCGTTTCTTTTAGGAAAGCCGGAAAGTCCCTCAAACTGTCTTAATTTTTCAAACTCCTCTGCTCTGCCCGTCAGAATTTTGTGCACATACGCCTGATGTCCTACATCCCACACAATTCTGTCAAAATACGGGTCAAACTCTAAAAACAATGCTATTGTAAGTTCAACAACACCTAAGTTTGCCGCAAGATGCCCGCCCGTCTTGGATACGGATTTTACAAGAAACTCCCGTATTTCCTGCGCAAGAAGGTTGAGCTCATCAATATTGAGTTTTTGCAAATCCTTTGGCGTGTTGATTTTCCCAAGCATTTTTATTCCTCTTTCAAACTTAATCTTCGATTACCCGATAAAGCATAGTCTCTTTTATTGTTTTTGCCACTGCAAAATTCGTAAGGAATAGCGATAATCCTTGCAAAAGACAAATTTCTAAAACAATATATAAAACAGAGTATAGTACCACAAATTGTCCGCCGTATAAAATTATAGCACAAGGCACGACTATATGAATAATAACTAATACAAGCAGCACAAACAAGTTAGTCGGCAGCTTTGCCAAAGCGAGCAAAAATGCGTTTTTATATAAATCCTTAAGCGACAGCTTAAATGTCACCATCATAGGATAGATATAAAAGTGCATCACTGTGTACAAAAATAACAGGATATACACGATATACTTAAGTACACCTAATACTCCGCCAAGATTTGAGTACACCATAATCGCCACATAGAAAAGCACGAGCGCACCTAAATCTGCCAAAAACACAATTATTGCCTGTTTAAAATTAGATTTTGCATTATCCTTAAAATCGCTCCAAATCCATGCGTGTTCTTCGTTTGCATAATTTCGCATAATATATGCCACTCCCGCTGTTACGGGACCGCCGCCAAATATTACTCCCAGCAAATTTGTAACCACATATCCAAAAAATATCAGAGTAATCGAATCATTTGTGCCGCCTATGGCAATTACAGCGAGAAAATAGAGAATTGATATCGGCAACATTAATGCAACATACATAAGGCTTATCTTTATGAAATTCCATAACTTCCTTGATACTATATCAAAAAACCTAAAAAAAGCTCTCTTCTGGGGCGCATCGGGATTGATGCCCGGCCCCGGCTTATCAAATGAGCGTGAAAATAATCCCATCTTGTCCCTCCTGAAATTTACTCCGCCTTTAAATAGGGTTTTAGTTTATTAAAACTGCCTGTCCCTATTCCCTCAATATCCATAAGTTCTTCAATCGCGACAAACCCGCCAACCTCTTCACGATATTTCACTATGCGCGAAGCAAGAGTTTTGCCTATGCCGTCAATCTTAACAAGCTCTTCCTCGGTTACAGTATTGATATTTATTTTACCGTCATCATCCGCAGTTTCTTCAGTTACATCTGCCGTGTAGCCCGGAACAGCATCGCGAATTTCGTCAACCCTGTCAAATCTTTTTATTAAGTTTACCCCTATCAGATAGAGTGACACGATTATTATAACTAATGGAATCACTAATAATTTGCTATATCTGTTCATTATTTATATCTTGACCTAAGCTCTGCAAAAATATCATCCCATGTAAGACCCTGCTCAACAAGCACAACGGATAAATGATACAAAAGGTCTGCTGTCTCGTACTGAACCTCGGATTTGACATAGTTTTTGGATGCAATAATAACTTCAGCCGACTCCTCGCCAACCTTTTTAAGCATCTTGTCAATTCCCTTTTCAAAGAGATAATTTGTATATGAACCCTCTTTAGGATTTTTTACGCGGTCTACGATTATGTCATATACATCATATAAAATCTTGGGGTTTGTATCAATTCCTGTAGGGATTTCAATAAGTTTGCCGTCAACCACTTTTCTGTAAAAACACGAAGGATTGCCCGTATGGCAAGCAACACCGCCAACCTGCTCTATTTTAAGCACGATTGCATCCTGATCACAATCAACCAGAATTTCTTTTACAAGCTGAAGATGTCCCGAATGTGAACCCTTTTCCCAAAGTTCCTGACGGCTGCGGCTGAAATATGTAGCATGCCCCGTCTTAAGAGTTAATTTTATACTTTCCTCGTTCATATAAGCAAGCATTAAAATTTCGCCGCTTACCGCATCCTGCGCAACCGCAGGGATGAGCCCCTTATCGTCAAATTTAAGTCCTTTAATAAATCCTTCCATAATCAATTTCCCTTTCTGATAGCTTCACTTAAATCAATTCTGTCCATATAGAGTGCCTTTCCAATAATTGCACCCTCAACTCCGACATTTTTCAATGCTTCTACATCTTCTATAGCAGTAACTCCGCCCGATGCAATGATGTTTGCTGAAACGGCATTCACCATTTCCTGCATTGCATCTAAATTCGGGCCGCTTAACATTCCGTCTGTTGCAATGTCGGTATAGATTATATATTTAACACCTATCTTTTCCATCTCTTTTGCCATCTCTATTGCAGGTGTCTGACTTACCTCTTCCCAGCCATTGACTGCAACCATACCATCTTTTGCATCAATGCCGACGGCAATTCTGTCGCCGTATTTTAAAACCGCTTCCTTTACAAGTTCAGGCTTTGAAAGTGCAGATGTGCCAAGAATTACTCTTGCCACTCCGTTTTCGAGATATTTTTCGATTGCGTCCATATCCCTTATTCCGCCACCTACCTCGATAGGAACGCTTAGGCTCTGTGCGATATTTTTTATCAGTTCAAAGTTTGGCATTTTGCCGCTCTTTGCGCCGTCCAAATCCACAATGTGAATAAATTCACCGCCAAGAGCTTCCCATCGTTTTGCAACCTCTAAGGGGCTATCGTTAAATTTTGTCTTCCGGGAATAATCGCCCTGAACAAGCCTTACACAAGCGCCGTCTATAATGTCTATTGCGGGATAAATTCTCATATTTTAACCTCTGATTTCTTTCTTGATTTTTGCTGCAAGATACATAATTCTCTCGCGGTGCAACTTTACACTTACACGATTGACCACAAGTCTTGCAGAAAGCTGGCAAACATCTTCTAAAACCTCTAAGTTATTTTCAACAAGCGTTTTACCGCTCTCTACTATATCCACAATTACCTCAGAGAGCCCCACAAGGGGTCCAAGTTCTACAGAACCGCTCAGCTTTATGATATCAACAGTCTGCCCCTTTACCCTGTGAAAGTAATCTCTTGCAATATTTGGATATTTGCTCGCAACACGCATTATGTTTCTGCCCTCTAATTTTCCTCTCATTGAAGCAGGGCCTGCGACTGCCATTTTGCATTTTCCAAAGCCAAGGTCCAAAAGCTCATAAACATCTTTGTCACTTTCAAGAAGTGTATCCTTTCCCACAACGCCAATGTCCGCAGCCCCGTACTCTACATAAATCGGGACATCCGATGCCTTTACAAGAATAAATTTAAATTTATTCTTCTCATCGGTAAATATAAGTTTTCTTGTTTTCGTTTTCATTTCAGCTACATCAAAGCCTAATTTTTCAAAAATTTCGATTGAAAGGTCAGCGAGTCTGCCCTTTGCAAGCGCAACGGTTATATATTCAGAAGTCTTAGTTTCCTCTTTCTGGTTGATAGCTGTCATTATTCGCTCAATACCGATTGCCACACCCGTTGCAGGCAGGCTTTTCCCAAACTTCGCGGTCAGGTTGTCGTATCTGCCGCCCGAACAAACGGGGAATCCCACGCCTTTTGTAAATCCCTTGATAATCATACCTGTGTAGTAATCAAGATTTGGAACCATACTCAAATCAATGGCAAGATAATCCTCAAGTCCTTTTTCTTTGAGTATTTCGTATATTTGAACAAGATTATTCAGAGCTTCTCTTGAGCTGTCATCAAGTGCAGGATTTTTAAGAGCATCTGTCACAACATCTATCTCGCCAAACATTTTAGGAAGCTCTAAAAATATCTTTTTAATCTCATCCGGGATACTTAAATTTTCTAAAAATTCTTCTATGGCTACGAAATTTTTATCATTTATCTTTTCGCGCAAGATGTTACTCTGCTCGCTACTAAGTCCCGCAAGATTTACAAGCCCGCCAAAATAGCAAACCTGTCCCATATCTATCTGAAAATCGCAAACGCCCGCTTTTAAGAGCGCTTCTATAGCAATTTCGATAATCTCCGCATCTGCTTTTGCGCCACTTTCACCTATAAGCTCAATACCAACCTGAGTGAACTCTCTCTGACGGGCATTACTGAATGCTTCATCATTTCTAAACGCTGTGCCTGTATAGGCAATGCGATATGGCAAATCGCCCAAAGGCTTGGTCGCCGCCATTCTTGCAACAGATGTGGTAAGGTCGGGGCGAAGCGCAAGCATCCTGCCGTTTACATCAAAAAACTTAAACATATTTTCGGGTTTTGTAACCGCCGCCGAGTCATAAACATCATAATATTCAAAGGTCGGTGGCTGAACCATATGATAGCCGTGATGAACAAACACTTCCCTTGCTGCCGTTTCAATTCTGAACTTTAAATCACACTCATCAACGAGAATATCAGTAAGTCCCTCAGGCGTATGAGTATTCCTGCTCTGCATTGTCATCACTCTCCATAAAATTTAATATCCTTAATTTATTTATTATAGCACTTATCTCCTGTCTAGTCAATGTTTAAGGCATATATTTTTAAGTTTTTCGACACAAAAAAGAGGGGGAAAAATCCCCCTCTTTTGTAATATTTTCATTACTCAGCTTCAATCAGAGCATAATCCCCGTCTTTGCGCTTATATACTAAATTCATCTTCATCGTGTCAGGGTCATTGAAAATAAAGAAATCATGTCCTAACATATTCATCTGAAGTATCGCTTCATCCACCATCATAGGTTTTGTCTCAACACGCTTAACCTTGATAACCTTAAATTCGTCATTTTCCTCAACCTCTGAAGTCCCAAAATCCACATCATAGTTTTCCAGCGCATCATCACGAAGTCTCCTGGCAAGTTTTGTCTTGTTCTTTCGTATTTGACGGTCAATGTTAGAAAGGCAGGTATCAACCGCTGTAAGCAGATCCCGATTTCTATCCTCCGAGCGGATAAGAAATCCTTTGTAAACAAAGCTGATTTCTACAACCATATTCTCTTTTTGCTGGGATACCACAATTTTACATTCATCACTCTCTGCAAAGAATTTGTCAAGTTTTTTAACCTTATCCAAAATCTTTTCTTTGCTGGTCTCCGCAAGCTCTACCTGTTTACATAAAATCTTGTAAGTCATACTCATGCCTCCTGTCCTTAATTTCACCACTTTTTTGTGGCAACAACAATTTTTGTTGTTATCTTTATTATACAACATTATTACTAATAATTCAAGGGTTTTATATATGTTTTTTGTGCATTTTTCTGACAATTTTCAAATTATTTTCCCGTGAATTTTGCACAAAAACATTTTTGTGCTCCGTCAAATACAACAAAAAACGCCCGAAGGCGGTTTTTATACAAATGAAATTTGTTCTATTCCTCTGTCTTCGTCCGTCATAGCAGAGCCTGCAGCAGGAATATTTCTTGGTCTGTAAAATCTTAATGCCGCATATTTTTCCTCTGTTGCAAGATGCGCCTCTTTAATCACCGCTCCCCGTCTTAATGTCATAACAGACACGCCCTGAGTACTTCTTGTTGTCTTGAGAGGAATTTTCTCCGTATTTACGCAAAGCGCCTTGTCTGCGTTACTTATCAAAATAAGGTCTGTATCCTGGAGTATGTGGAATATTCCCACAACATGGGATTTATCAGAATACGCACCCGTCAGCTTTCTGCGGTTTGACTTTGTTTCATACGATTTTACAGGAATTTTTGCGCATTTACCATTTTCAAAAGCAAATATAATATTTCCGCTGTAGTCTGCCGGCAGTATCATTCCAATGATATCTGCTTTATCTTCCATTCCAACGAGGTTTGGTATAAACTCACCAAGCTGACTCGCCTTACCGTCCGGAACCTCGGAAAGTTTAAGCTTATACGCAGCAGCACCCGCAAAGAAGATTACCTCATCACGATTATTTGCTTCAACCACCTGAACAATTGCATCGTCATCTTTCAGCTTCTGCTCACCGCTCATTCTAAGCGACTGTGCTGTAATCTTTTTGATGTAGCCCTCTCTGGTTCTGAATATGGTCACGGGATAATCGGGAACTGTCTCGATTTCGTGCATTTCTTCTATATCCTCACCCTTGATTATCTCAGTTTTTCTGTCCTCGCCATATTTTTTTGCAACCTCTTTAAGCTGCTTTTCGATTATTTTGTTTATTTTGGCTTTACTGCCGACTGTCGCCTTAAGCTCCTCAAGCTCTGATTTCAGACTCTCAATCTCGGCAGTTCTCTTTAAGATGTATTCTTTATTTAAATTCCTCAGCTTGATTTCTGCAACATATTCTGCCTGAACCTCAGTAATTGAGAAACCCTCCATAAGATTAGGTACAACCATTGCATCCTCTTCGGTCTCCCTCACAATCTTTATCGCTTTATCAATGTCAAGTAAAATCTTTTCAAGACCCTCTAAAAGATGCAATTTGTCGCTCTTTTTCTCTATATCATACTCAAGACTGCGGGTCACACAACGACGGCGGAATGTAAGCCATTCGCACAAAATGTCATTAACCCCAAGCACCATCGGCGACCCCTCGACCAGAATATTAAAGTTACAGCCAAAGCTATCTTCAAGCTGAGTTGTTTTAAACAGCTTTGCCATAAGTTTATCAGGGTCCGTGCCTCTTTTTAAATCAATTGTAAGTTTTAAACCCTTTAAGTCTGTTTCATCACGAACATCCGAAATCTCACGGATTTTGCCCGCCTTTACCAGTTCCACTATCTTCTCAATGATAACTTCAACCGACGCTGTATATGGAATTTCCTTTATTTCAATACAATGATTTTTCTTATCGTGAATATACTTTGCGCGGACTTTAAAACTTCCTCTGCCCGTCTTATAAATTTCGCGCATTTCTTCCTCGTTGTATATAAGCTGACCGCCACCCGGAAAATCGGGCGCAGGCATTATTTCCATCAGGTCTGCATCCGCATTTTTCATTACCGCAATGGTTGCATCGCAAAGTTCCCTTAAGTTAAAGCTGCATATATTAGACGCCATACCTACGGCAATACCCTGATTTGGGTTTGCAAGAATATTCGGAAATGTTGTAGGCAAAAGAACAGGCTCTTTAAGTGTGCCGTCATAGTTATCCACAAAGTCAATGGTGTTTTTGTCCATATCCCTGAACACTTCACTACAAACTTTGGAAAGGCGAACCTCTGTGTATCTTGACGCAGCATACGCCATATCTCTTGAATACTGGCGGCCAAAGTTACCCTTTGAATCGACAAGAGGCACCAAAAGAGAGCCGTTACCCTCAGTAAGGCGAACCATCGTTTCATATATGGCACCATCACCGTGGGGGTTTAATTTCATAGTCTGTCCTACAACATTGGCAGACTTTGTCCGATTGCCCGAAAGCAGTCCCATTTTATACATAGTATATAAAAGTTTTCTGTGCGACGGCTTAAATCCGTCAATTTCAGGGATAGCACGGGAAATTATAACGCTCATTGCATAGGGCATATAATTCTTTTCAAGTGTCTCGGTTATCACCTGTTTTTCTATAATAGGTTCTTTAGCCATTTAAAAATCTCCTATAACATATTTTATGAAGCGCACTCCAATTCACAGATAATATTTTGCAATTATTATCCTATGATATATCAGTAAGGTCGATAAAGTTATATCCAAAATTTGCAATATGCTCTTTTCTTCCCGCCAAGTTATCACCAAGCAGTAAATCAAACATTTCCTGAGTTTTTGCAACATCGTCCGGCATAACCTTAATAAGCCTGCGGGTTTCGGGGTTCATAGTAGTCTGCCACATCATTTCAGGCTGGTTTTCACCAAGACCTTTGCTTCGCTGAATA
>JAZNPN010000060.1:0-44132 GCA_045589715.1 Clostridia bacterium
ATCGTTTGGCCTATCTTCAACAAAAGCACCATGCATCACGAAAATACAATATAGCAATTACGAGCTTATAGATAATAAAGACGATAGGGTTAAGTTTTATAGGATAGATGGATATATAACAGACTTTAATGGTAATTCTTATACAAATGGGTTGATTTTTAGTGGCTTTAATGGCGGAGGACATAAAATTACATTTCCGTTGAATTTACAATATTCAATTTTAAAGGGAACTGTTGTCATACCGGAAAAAGCAGAAACTTTAGGAATGGGAAATAAAGAGTTAAATGATGAGTCTACAAGATGGGAAGTTAGAATATATTGCGATAACAAACTTACACAGACAATATCAGCAATTCCTACTTGGCCTTATGATTTTGAAATTAATACAAAAGGTGTAAACAATATTACTTTTGAATTGTCATACATAGATGGAGAATATCATCCGGGGATACATATAGCCCTTACAGATTTAGCATTATATAAATAATGTCCGGTACTGTAACAAGCAGGGAAGATGTATCGCATCTTCCGAATATTTAGGATATCCTAAGACCTTGACGGGACGATGTGGGCATCGCTCTCTCCAATACGGTTCGTCGGAAACCGCCGAACCCTACGATAAAAGGCAGAAACGAAATCAATCGTTTCTGCCTTTTAAAATTACTGTCCTTTAAAGTACACGGCTATGCCGTTGCTTTTTTGTTTTAAATTGTACCGAAAAGTCGGTCGCCTGCGTCGCCAAGTCCCGGGACGATGTAACAATTTTCATTGAGCCGCTCATCTATAACGCCGCAGAACAACTCTATGTCGGGGTGAGCTTTTATAATAGCTTCAACACCCTCGGGGGCTGCGATTATACACATAAGTTTAATCTTTTTTCCGCCCCTTTGTTTAATAAAATCAATAGCAGCTGCTGCACTGCCGCCGGTTGCAAGCATAGGGTCGAGAACTATAACCTGTCTATCAGAAATATCAGGCGGAAGTTTGCAATAGTATTCCACGGGTTCGTGTGTTTCGTGGTCGCGGTAAAGGCCTATATGACCAACTTTTGCAGCAGGAATAAGACTCATAAGAGCATCAACCATACCAAGACCTGCACGAAGAACGGGAACTAAAGCTACTTGTTTGTTTATAAAATGCCCCATAGTTTCTGTGATAGGTGTTTCAACCATTTTGTCAACCATATCAAGATCTCTGGTAGCTTCGTAACCCATAAGTAAAGCAATTTCGTAAACCAATTCACGAAAATCTTTAACCGAGGTGTCCTTGTCACGGAGCATTGAAATTTTATGCATAATCAAGGGATGATTCATTTCATGTACACGATTATTCATAACAATTCTCCTTTAGTAAAATCAGCTGTTTTCCAAGGCCTGTTCAAGCCAGAAAATACCTAAATCAATAGCTTTGTAAAGTCCGTCACGCTCAGCCTGACGAATAAGTTGTGAACGCTTGCCTTCGTTTGTCTTAAGTTCAATTATTACGCGTTTTGAAATCTCTATATCGCCACTGGGTTCACAATCCTCAAGTCTGAAAATAACAACATATTTGTCTTCGGGATTGCCGTAATATATTTCATTACCGCATCTTACCAATGGTTTTCCGTTATATGTCAGAACTTTGTTTTCCTCTGTCTTTTTAGTTGCAGCCACAAAACCACACCTTTCTTAAAATTTGTTTTTATATTAAGAATTAAAGGTCAATATTCTGATCTCTTCCGGGACCTACACCGATAGAAGAAACTCTGCAGTCACAAAGTTCTTCAATACGACGAACATAATTTTTAACAGCGGCAGGAAGTTTGTCAAATTCTTTGATTGAGCTGATATCTTCAGTCCAGCCTTCCATCTCCTCATATACAGGAGTGCACTCTGCAAGCTCCTCTAAAGTAGGTGGGAATTCAGTCAAAATTTCGCCATTCTTTTCATATGCCACGCAAATTTTGATGTTTCCAATGCCACCAAGAGGGTCAATCTTATTAACAACAATAGAGGTTAAAGAACTTGTTCTTACTGCGTACTTTGCAATAACTGCGTCAAACCAACCGGTTCTTCTGGGTCTGCCGGTTGTTGTACCAAATTCGTGGCCGTTTTGACGGATGGTTTCTCCAATCTCGTCATCAAGTTCTGTAGGAAATGGACCATTGCCTACTCGTGTGGTATAACCCTTTAATACACCAATACATTCGTCAATCATAGTTGGACCGATACCACTGCCGACACAAACGCCGCCCGAAATTGGGTGAGATGATGTAACAAACGGATATGTTCCAAGGTCGTTGTCAAGAAGTATGCCCTGTGCGCCTTCAAACAATACCTCTTTACCAGCCTTGATACTTTCGTAGAGAATAGGAGTGGTGTCGGTTACATAAGGTGCAAGTCTCTTTGCGTACTCTGAGTATTCAGCAATAACAGCCTCAACATCAAGAGCCTCGCCGCCGTATACAAGAGTAATAATCTTATTCTTGATTTCCATATTAGCGCGAACCATATCAGGAAATTTCTCTGAATTTATAAGGTCGCACATACGAATTCCGCTACGCTCTGCTTTATCCATATAACAAGGGCCGATACCTTTTTTTGTTGTGCCGATATCACCTTTGCCTCTGGAAGCCTCTGAAAGACCGTCAAGTTCAATATGGTATGGCATAATCACATGTGCTCTTGCATCAATCTTAAGGTTTTTTGTGCTGATGCCCTTGCTCTCCATGCCGTCGATTTCCTGTATTAAAACCTTAGGGTCTACAACAACGCCTACGCCAATAATATTAAGAGTTTCAGGATTTAAAATTCCGGATGGCATAAGATGAAGCTTGTATGTAATACCATCAGCCTCAATTGTATGACCTGCATTATTTCCGCCTGATGTTCTTACAACAACATTGGATTTTGATGCTAAAATATCAATAGTTTTTCCTTTGCCTTCGTCGCCCCATTGTGCGCCGATAACAACTTTTGTTGGCATATTATATCCCTCATTTCAAAATGTCTCTCTGTGTTTTTGACACAATTTTTATAATACCAAAAAACAAGGAGAATTGCAAGTAATATTTTTAAAAATAATAAAAATTATCTGTTAAGCAATTTGTTAATAAGATTATAACCGAAATCTGTGGTGATACCCGTGCTTTTAGCATTATTTTCCGTATAAGATGAAATACCGGAATTTGTTTCATTATTGCTTTTGTAAAGCACATATGGTACGGGGTCTGATGTATGAGTCATAATAGAAAGCGGAGTAGGATGGTCAGGCATAATGAGCATATTAAAATCTTCGCCTGTTTCTTTGAAATAATTAAGAATAGGTTCTACAATTTTTTTATCAATCAATTCTATAGCCTTAACCTTATTATCAATTTCGTGTCTGTGTCCCGCTTCGTCTGCAGCTTCTAAATGAACATACAAAAAGTCAGAGCCATATTTAAGCGCCTTGATTGCGGCATTGGCTTTACCTTCAAAGTTTGTGTGCACCGTTCCTGTTGCGCCTTCAATCTCAACAACATCAAGTCCGGCACAATAACCAATACCTTTTATAAGGTCAACTGCTGAAATAACGGTTCCGTTAATTCCAAATTTTTCGGCATATGTATCAAGATCCGGCTTTGTTCCATTTCCCCATATCCAGATAGAATTCGCAGGATGTAGACCACGATTGATTCTGTCAATGTTTACAGGGTGATTCTTTAGGATATCATAGCTTTTTTTCATAAGTTCAAGAAGCACATTGTCTTTTGGAAGATATTCACCAACAACTCTGCCTGAAATATCGTGAGGAGGAGTGAGGTCAAAGTGATTTTCTTTATTATGCCACACAAGCAAGTGACGATAGCTTGTTCCGCCAAAAAATTCATATTCGTCACATTTTAACTCTTTATTAACGGCATCAATTAAAATATGTGCTTCTTCAGTTGTTATCTCATCAGAACTGTAGTCAACCATAGTTTTGTCAGCATAATTTTCTTCATCTGATAATGTAACTACATTTGCACGGAAAGTAGTGTCAGACAGCTTTAAAGGCACACCGATAGATGCCGCCTCAAGGGGCGAACGACCTGTATAATATCTTTGTGGGTCATAGCCAAAAACAGCAAGGTTTGCAACATCGCTTCCGGGAGGAAATCCTTCAGGCACAGTTGTGACCATTCCGACCTCGCTCTTTAATGTAAGTGCGTCAATGTTTGGCTTTGAGGCAACTTCAAGCGGTGTTTTTTTGCCGAGTTCTTCTACAGGTGTATCGGCCGCTCCATCAATCAGGATAA
The DNA here is from genome assembly GCA_045589715.1 of Clostridia bacterium. Classification (GTDB taxonomy): domain Bacteria; phylum Bacillota; class Clostridia; order Monoglobales; family Monoglobaceae; genus UMGS1820. The sequence goes on from JAZNPN010000060.1 coordinate 4,259, forward strand.
CAACATATTTCATAACTAAATCTCCAATCTGTCAGTAAATTACTCACGGGTTTAATTATACACCGAACTACAATATACTGTCAAGGTAGATATTTTATGACTTTTTAATAAATTTTCAACAAAAATATTGCATTTTTTATTTTTTTAAGTTATAATAAATAAGATTGAATAGGTTTTTGCGAAAAAAGTTTCGTTTATACTTTTGGAGGTGCTCTATTATGCAGAACAGACTGTTTCAAAACACTCTTACACAGCTTAAAAAGGATATAAAGCGCGTGATAGGAATCATTGATGATTCGGAGGCTGTTATAGCTTGCAGTGATGAAACTAAAATTGGCAATACTGTTGATAATATTTTTACTGTGTTTGATGCGGTGGGAGATATCAGATGTATTGGTGGATTCAGTTATAAAAAAATTGAAACTTTTAATAAGATGGAATATTTGGTATTCTGTGAGGGTGACGACGAAGTTGCATTGAACACCTGTAATTTGCTGAGCGTACATTTCCTTACACTCAAGCAATACTATGATGAAAAATATGACCGCAACAGTTTTGTTAAAAATATTATTGCAGATAATGTTTTGCCGGGCGATTTGATTTTCAGAACCCGTGAGCTTCACTTAACTGTTGATGTAAACAGAGTTGTTTATCTTATCCGCACTTCAAAACCTATAGAGAACTCCGCTATTGATATTCTGCAAAATATGTTTCCTGAGCGTAAAAAAGACTTTGTATTCCGAATTGACGACCTTGATATTGTAGTTATAAAGGAATTTATGGGCGAGGTAGATAAATCGGATATGATGGGCGTTGCTCAGAGTATATATGATACTTTAAGTTCTGAAGAAATGCTCAGTGTTATAATTGGTGTTTCTACAGTTGTTCCATCAATACAGGAGCTTGCAAGAGCATATCGTGAATCAAGAATTGCTCTTGAAGTAGGAAAAGTATTTGATACAGAAAAGAATATAATAAGCTATGATAATTTGGGCATCGGAAGACTTATTTATCAGTTGCCCACGACTCTTTGTGAGCTTTTCCTTAATGAAGTCTTCAAAAAAGAGTCAATAAACGCATTGGATACCGAGACAATTTATACAATCCAGAAGTTTTTTGAAAATAACCTTAATGTTTCTGAAACATCAAGAAAACTATTTGTGCACAGAAATACTTTGGTATACAGACTTGATAAGATTAAAAAGCTTACAGGACTTGACCTTAGAGAGTTTGATGATGCGATAATATTTAAGGTTGCGATGATGGTAAACAAGTACCTTACATCTGACCCTACAAGAATTTAAAAATATTGCGGAGTTTAAGGCTGTGCCTTAAGCTCCGTTTGTGATATTAAAGCGAGGTAACTTATGATTAAATTTCACAATGTAACCAAAATTTATAAGGCGACTGATGAGGTTGCACTCAAACAGGTAAGTTTTGAAATACCAAAGGGTGACTTTGTTTTTTTAATTGGCTCTACGGGTGCCGGTAAGACGACTATAACAAAACTTATTTTAAGAGACGAAGTTCTCGATGATGGAGAAATTATAGTTGCCGGCAAAAATGTGTCTGAATTAAAAAAGAGAGTTTTACCATATTTCAGAAGAAATATTGGAATGGTATTTCAGGATTTTAAGCTGCTTCCGTACAAAACTGTTTATGAAAATGTAGCGTTTGCAATGGAAATAGTAGGAGCATCCAGAAAAGAAATAAAACATAAAGTGCCTCAGATTTTATCTATTGTAGGACTTGAAGACAAAGCTAATTCACGCCCTGATCAGCTTTCAGGTGGAGAGCGTCAGAGAGTAGCACTTGCGCGTGCTATGGCGAATAACCCGCCTATTCTTATTGCTGATGAGCCTACGGGAAATCTCGATCCTGATACATCTGTTGAAATAATGGGTGTTCTTGAAAAATTTAACCAAAGGGGCACTACAATTTTAGTTGCTACCCATGCAAAAGATTTGGTTGATAAGATGAAAAAAAGAGTTATTGAAGTTAGCGACGGCGTTATTGTCCGTGACGAAAGAAGAGGTGGTTACTCACAATGAGAAAGTTTGGATATTTCTTCTCACAGGGAATAAAATATATGACATCTCATAAACTTATGAGTTTTGCATCTATATGTATAGTTACTGCTTCTTTAGTGCTCTTTGGCCTTTTTTCTGCAATCGGAATAAATGTCAATTCCTTGATAGATCAGCTAGGAAGCAGCTATGAAATAAATGTATATCTATCAAAAGATAATAACAGACCTCAACCTCAGATAATTGAAAATGACCTTGAGGATATCGACGGCGTATCTGCTGTAAAATATTTTTCGAGAGAGGACCGTCTTAAAAAAGTAACGGAAGAGGTATATGGAGAAGATGCTTATGCATTTGAAGAAGGTGAAAATCCTTTAAGAGATTCGTTTATTATCACTATTTCGGATTTATCATTGGTAAATCGTATCACTAATGATATTTCGATGGTTGAAGGCGTAGATGAAATTGTTCAAAGTAATGATATAGTAGCAAACATTGAAAAAATATCAGACGCTGTAAAAAATGCAGGAATAATTTTATTTATTATATTTATTCTGATATCTGTTTTTATTATATCAAACACTATAAATCTGGGCATGGTATCACACGGCGAAGAAATAAAGATTATGAATATAGTAGGTGCAACCAAGGGCTTTATAAGAACTCCGTTTTTAATACAAGGATTTTTGTTTGGAATAATTGCCGCTTTAATTGCATCTTGTCTTGTAATTTTCGGCTATGAGTTTGTGCTTAACAAAATAATTGCAATGTTTGGAACCGGAACTTTAAAATTTATTACGACAAAGGATTTAGCTTTATTTATGGTTCCTGCGTTTTTTGCCATTGGTTCGGTAATCGGCGTATTCGGTAGCGCATCGTCTGTGAAAAAATATCTGAAAGAGCGAACAAAATAAAGGAATGATTTAATAAATGAATAATAAAATAGTCAAAATAACTGCAATAGTAATATTCATCATATTTCTTTTAGGTATAGCGGGACCTCTTGCCTATATGATTGCATCAGCTCAGCCTACTCAAAGCGACCTTGACGCTGTAAGAAGCGAAAAAAAGAGTACGCTCGAAATGATAACTGAGCTTGAAATTGAGCTAAATGCCGCTGATAATGATGTAAGACTTCTTAATGAAGAAATTGAAAAGTCAACAAAAGAGCTTGACGAAGTTACAGAAAAACTTAAAGCGGCAGAAGAACTCGAAAAGCAAATGAGCGAAAAAACAGGTGAGCGTTTTCGCGTTATGTGTGAAAAAGGCACCTTTTCATATCTTGATATTATCTTTTCCGCTACAAATTTAACTGATTTTACCGATCGTACGGTCATAGCTAAGGAACTTGCTGAATACGATAAAGAAGTGATGGATAGCATGAAGGCTGTCAAGGAGGATATTGCTTCTAAAAAAGCTGATATAGAAATGCTTGTTTCTTCGCAGGAGGCAGCTAAAAACAATCTTGTTTCTGCAAAAGAAGAGCTTGAAGCAAAAAAAGCAAAAAGCCTTAAAACTCTTCAGGAACTTGAGAAAAATGAAGCTGAATATAGTGCGTATCTTGCAGAAAAAGCACGAGCAGAAGCCAATTTCAGACAGCAGTACGCGTCAACCGGCAGTGGTTCTATAAATATAGGTAATGGCACTTTTATGTGGCCAACTAACACCACATATATAACGAGCAACTTTTCTCCTAATCGAGTGAATCCTGTGACGGGTGTTTTAAGGCCCCATACGGGGACTGATATTGGTGCACAAAGCGGCGCACCAATTTGGGCTGCTGCATCCGGAACTGTAACATTTGCGGGGGTTAATGGCGGATATGGTAATTGCGTTATAATTAACCACGGAAACGGGGTCAGCACTCTTTATGCACATATGAGCGCTATTGAAACCTCTACAGGCGCAAATGTTTCTAAGGGAACTCAGATTGGCAGAGTTGGTTCTACGGGAAATTCTACGGGGCCCCATCTTCATTTTGAAGTGCTCACCAATGGTACGCCGATTGATCCTATGCAATTTTTTTAGACCCTTAAGAGGTGTAATTCAATGTATATAAAAAAAACACATCTTATTGCAATATCTGTTATATTGATTGTGCTAACCGCAGTGGCTTCAGTAACTGCGGTTAATCCTTTTGGAATAAAAAACCTGGATGAATTTATTAAATTTTCAGTTGCATCAAAAATATTGCGAAGTGAATATTATCAAGATATAGATATGAAAGAAGCTGCAGAAATGTCTATATTAGGGTTTACTGCAGCTACAAATGACCCTTATACAAACTATATCTGGGGTGAAGATATGATAAGCTATATGGAACAGCTTGAAGGAAATTATTGCGGAGTAGGTTTGTATATTGAAAATGATTCGGAAGAAAATTTAATTTCGGTATCTTCGGCAATAGAGGGAGGTCCGGCTTTTGAAGCGGGAATTAAATCCGGGGATAAAATATTGATGATTGATGGTAAAAGCTATCTTGGAACTGAACTTAATGATGCTGCCACTAATATGAAGGGTGAGGAAAATACCGAGGTCGTTCTTACAATCCGTAAAGCGGAGACTAATGCAGTTTATGATATAACTTTAATAAGACGAAATATTGAGATAGCGACTCTGTCGTCAAAAATGCTTGACAACAAAATCGGGTATGTAAAGATGACTCAATTTACCGAAGGGGTATCTGAGAAACTTGAAAAGCAACTTAAAAATTTAAAGAATGACGGAATGCAGGGATTGATTATTGATTTGCGGGATAATCCCGGTGGACTTCTGAATGAAGCTGTTGCCTGTGCGAGCATATTTGTGCCTGCTAATGAAATTATAACTTACACTTTGGACAAAAATGAGAGAGAAGAAGAATTTGTATCCGATGATGTTGATAAAATATCTATTCCAATGGTAATTCTTCTGAATGGAGGCAGTGCATCTGCAAGTGAGGTTTTAAGCGGTGCGCTGAGAGATTATGATTTGGCAACTATAATTGGAGAAAAAAGCTTTGGAAAGGGAGTAGTACAAAGTGTGTTGCCAATAGGATTTGATTCAATGATGACTATTACAAGTGCAACATATTATACCCCCAGCGGTGAATGTATTCACAACTTGGGCATTGAACCTGATGTCACTATCGAGCCTTCAATGAACTATGACAATCAGCTTGATGCAGCAATCAAATATCTTTTAAAATGATAATTATAGGTATTATAACGGTGCCGAAGACAAATAAAAAAATACACAAAAGGTATTTCAGACCTGCCTCAATTATAAAAAAAATTGATAAATATATAGTAGCCGAATTATCAGTTTCTGCAAAACAAATTGGTTATTTAAGCGAAAAAAGACTTAATAAAATTCTAAAAAAAGCAGAAAAACTTCTTAAGTCAGATGGTGCTACCCATATTATTTTATCACAAGAGTGTAAAGCTGCTTTGGTTAACACTAATATTGCAGAGCGATTTAATATAACAAAGTCAACTAAAATACCTCAACATAAGATTCTTGAGGCATTTTGTTATTCTATCACTAAAATCAATGATTTCAAACGGAATTCAGCCCTTTTAATCTGTGATAGAAGCTTAACTTTTGTCGATTATGAAATTCTTGAAAAAATATGCACAAGTGTAAAGTATATCACCTTGCGCACAAAAATGGCTGAGAAAGCCGCAGGGATTTCAGAAAAGTTGTTTGATGAATATGGAATCCTTATCAATGTAATGGGCGATAATTCTGATAATAAATTCTATTATGTCATTGACTTTGACGAATGTATCGTCAGGGCGGGTGATTTTATAATTGATGGTGCGGAATTCTCGTCAGGGTTAATTGATTATTCAATTGACCCATTGGAAGAAGCGGCGTGTTTTGGAACAGAGAATGAACTGCCTGTAAAAAATTGGCTTTCAGGTGGAAACAGGTTAAAAATAAGTTGACAATAGTTGTTTATTATATTATAATATTCTGATGTATGAAAATTTGACCATAAAAGTTTAAGCATTATACGAAATATGGAAATAATGTGAAAGGATGAATTGAAATGGAAAACAAAAAGATTACGCTTACAAGCGATGGCCTCAAAAAGCTGGAGGATGAACTTGAATACCTCAAAACCAAAAAACGCAAAGAGGTTTCTGAAAAGATAAAAGTCGCTTTGGGTTTTGGTGATCTTTCTGAAAACTCCGAGTATGACGAGGCAAAAAATGAACAGGCTCAGGTTGAAATCCGTATTAACGAGCTTGAAAATATGCTTAAAAATGTAGAGATTATCGAAGCGGATGAAATTGATAGAACACATGTTGGAATCGGTACTAAGGTTCATCTTCTTGATACAGATCTTGATGAGACCGAATGGTATACAATAGTGGGTTCTACAGAAGCAAATCCCGTGCACGAGAGTGAAAAAACAATTTCCAATGAATGTCCGCTTTTTATGGCAATAAAGGGTAAAGCTGTAGGTGAAACTGCAGAGCTTGACACACAGGATGGAGTTATTGAATTTAAAATTCTTGCTATTGAATAATACGAAAGAAAGGGAAGTTTATTAAGATGAGCGAAAATGAAAATATAAATATAACCGAAACAGAGCTCAACGAAGTGCTTAAAATCCGCCGTGAGAAGCTGGCTGCTTTGCGGACGGAGGGAACAGATCCTTTTAAAATCACTAAGTTTGACAGAAGTAATGCTATAACTGATATAACTGAAAATTACTCTGAATTTGAGGGTAAGATTGTCACCGTTGCAGGAAGAATGATGTCAAAGCGCGTTATGGGCAAGATGTCATTTGCGGATTTGCGTGACGGCAGCGGCAAAATTCAGCTTTGTGTAAAGCGTGACGAAATGGGCGAAGAAGAGTATAAAGCTTACAAGAAGTTTGATATAGGCGATATTATCGGTGCTACGGGTGAGATTTTCACAACTCAAAAGGGCGAAATCTCAATAAGAACCTCTAAGATTGAGCTTTTAAGTAAATCTTTAAGACCTCTTCCTGAAAAATTCCACGGACTTACTAACACCGACCTGAGATACAGACAGCGTTATGTTGATTTGATTATGAATCCGGATGTAAAGCGTGCTTTTGAGATAAGAAGCAAGGTGATTACTGCAATTCGTAATTATCTTGACAGCCGCGGATATATGGAAGTTGATACTCCTATCCTTAATACTATTCCGGGTGGTGCAGCTGCTCGTCCATTTATTACACACCACAACACTCTTGATATCGATATGTATATGAGAATTGCGCCTGAGCTTTATCTTAAGCGTCTTGTTGTTGGTGGTTTTGAAAAGGTTTACGAAATGGGCAGACAGTTCCGCAACGAGGGTATGGATGTTAAACACAATCCTGAGTTTACAACAATGGAAGTGTATGAGGCATATACCGATTATGAGGGTATGATGAATCTTACAGAGAATCTTATTTCAACAGTTGCTCAGGAAGTTCTTGGCACAACCAAGATTACATATCAGGGAACTGACCTTGATTTGTCACCCGGTTGGGCGAGAATGACTATGATTGAGTCAATTAAGAAGTTTGCAGGCATTGACTTTGCAAATACCAGTACCGATGAAGAGGCAGAAGCGCTTGCAAAATCAGTTGGTATTGAAGTTGAAAAGGGTATGACCCGTGGTGAAATCATTAACCTTGCTTTTGAAGAAAAGGTTGAAGATAATTTAGTTCAGCCTACATTTATTTATGAATATCCTGTAGAGGTTTCACCTCTTGCCAAGAGATATAAGGATAATCCTGCGTTTACCGAGAGATTTGAAATATTTATACTCGGATGTGAATATGGTAATGCGTTTAGTGAGCTTAATGACCCAATCGATCAGAAGGAGCGTTTTATGGCTCAGGTTGAGAAACGCGAAAAAGGCGACGAGGAAGCAAATATGATGGATGAAGATTTTGTTACCGCTTTGGAATATGGACTTCCTCCAACAGGGGGTCTTGGAATTGGTATCGACAGATTGGTTATGCTGCTTACCGATAGCTCATCAATCCGTGATGTTTTGCTCTTCCCGACAATGAAGCCGCTTGATAACAAGTAATCAAAAAGTGCGGTGAATAAAAACTTTAACTATTAAATTCCTTGCAACTGTATGCTTGCAAGGAATTTTTACAAATATAGTATAATGGGGGGAATAATTTTGGAAATAATTTCTGTAAAAATGGTAAGAAACACATTCCCGACGGATTTAATATCAATATTTTTGAAGATACCTATACACTCTATGATTCAATCAAAATAATAAAAATTGGCGGGCATTCTAAAGGTTCATCCGTAGTGGAGTTTATTATTGACGGGAAGAATTATGCTATAGTTGGCGATGAATGTTACCTTAGAGACTACTTTGATAAAAACGCTGCCATAGTGGGAAAATCAGACAACAAAAACCGTGCAAGGTTTTATGAAAAATACAATGATAAAAAATACACCCTTTTGTTCAGCCACGATTACTGATAAGCAAGATGAATTATCCGTTTGGATAATTCATCTTGCTTTTTTTTAAAATCTATGTTATATATAAATTAAATACTTAAAGTATATTACATAGCAGGTGATTATGTGAATATTGTAAAGCAACTTAGATTATCCGATCCCTATCAAGTAGGATATGATATAAATAGTTATTACAGAGAATGTCACGACCATGATTTTTATGAGATTTTACTTATAATCAGCGGAAGTACGGTTCACTGCGTAAATGACAGCGTACAGATTTTAAAAGCGGGAGATATGGTCTGTATACGCCCGTCAGATGCGCATTTTGTAACTCCGTATAGTGCCTTAACTGATAAGTTTGAATTTTTTAACATTCATATATCCTGTCGGGATATGCAGACACAATTTGAACGCAGTCGGGAGCTTAAAGCCAAGATAGATGACCCAAGCCTTCCAACTGTTGTTAATTTAGGAACAAACGAATTTTTATTTATAACCAAAAAAATGAGGACATTAAACTCTATGGTTTTTGGTGAGAAAAGAACATTTTTATACTACTCAATACTTAAAGATTTGCTCTGGCAGGTTATAGCGAAAGCTACACCCATAGCAGAGAAACAGCTGCCCGAGTGGTTCGAGCGTTATTTAATGAGTCTTTCTAGGTCTGATGTTTTTACATTGGATTACACAAAAATAGTGGAGGCGTCAAATGTGTCGAGTAGTTATTTATGGAAAATTTTTAAAAAATACCTTAATATGACACCCACAGAATATATAAATAATATAAGACTGGAATATGCTTACGAACTTATTACAGGAACAAAGCGTTCTTTGGGAGAGATTGCATCAATGGCCGGATTTAATAATTACAGCTATTTCTATAAGAAGTTTTCGGAAAAGTACGATATATCACCTAAGGAGTTTAGAAAAAAAGTAAATATATGAAATGTTTAAATGTCTTTGCTGGTTTTTTAGAGCAAAGACATTTAATTTTCTTTGATAATTCATAAATTATATCATTCTGGTGCAAATTTCCAAAAAGGTTACAAGAGGAAATTATAGTTAATAACTTGGAAATAATGGTTAAAGACACAAGTCTTATGTTATGTTATAATTTTGGGAGAATAGGGATGATGTATCCCGACAATATTTACGATTTTATATTTATTGTTAAAAATTTATATACAATGTAAGGAGAGAAGACTATGTTTAATAGCGAAAAGGTATTACACAAATGCGAAGGGAACCCGATTATCACTCCGGAAAGTTTCCCGAATGGCTACGCGATGATCGACTGTGCCCAGACAATGTATAACGACAAGTATTTGCTGCTAATCACCATTCAGACAACTGATAAGGCAGCACCGGCGATTTTTGTGGCAGAAAGTGTAGATGGTGAGCATTTTGATATTCACCCGGAGCCGTTGATTACATCTAGTGAAAAATACAAAGAACTTGATAAATATGTATCATCTCCATATATATCATATGTGCCTGAAGATGATATGTACTACATAACAAGACCCCTTCTTAAAAACCCATGGGGAATTTCTAATTTACTTGCAAGAACAAAGGATTTCAAAACAGTTGAAGATATGGGAATAGTTGCGCTTCCGCACAGTAATGCAAATTGTCTTTTCCAGGGCAAAGTAAATGGCAGATACGCAAGGCTTGATCGCCCTAATACAGATGGATGCGTAAGCCCGTTCTGGATTTCATATTCAGATGACCTTAAATATTGGGGTGAACATAAACCATTAATTCAGCCATATGCCGTATGGAATTCTCAAGCAATATGCCCTACACCGCCCATTAAAACAAAGGACGGATGGTTGTGTATTTATCACGGAACAAAAGAGGGCAGAGTAAGCCTTGGTGCGATACTTTTCGATTTGGATGACCCCAGTAAGATAAAAGGAAAGACAAAGAATCCGATACTTACAGCAACTGATCTTTACGAGTGTTTTGGACTTACGAGATTAGAGTCTGTTTCTACCTGTGGTGCGATTGTTGACGAAGAAAAAGATGAGATACGGATTTACTATTCCGGAGCAAGAATGTCGATAGGACTTGCAACAGGCAAACTTAGCGAACTCTTAAAGCTTATGATTTAGTAGATTTTCAACAGATAAATGGAGAAAAGACGATTTATGAAAAGAAAAACATACAAAAACGCTGTCTTTTTTGATATTGATGGTACACTTATAGAGCTTGGAGGCGTGGGTAAAATGCCCCCTGCTTCTGCAAAAGAAGCGATTAAGAAACTTCAGGAAAATGACTGCCTTACGATAATTGCAACAGGTCGGGCAAACGCATACATTCCTGACCTTGGTCTTGATGTTGATGGCTTTGTTTCATTTAATGGTGCTGTTGTAACTGTTGATGGAGAGGTTGTATTTGAAAATGCTATGTCTGAAGATGTTACTTTCAGAGCGCTTGAATTTTTCAGATCCAGAAACCTCGATTATCTGGCGGAAACTATAGATGGGTGTTTCTTCGGCGGTGAAGCTGACAAAAATTTTTATTGGATAGGAAACAATGTAAAACCTATTGAAGAATATCCGTATGATATAAAAACTATGCGTGCAGCAAAAATCAGTTCACCCTATGACGAAGAAATTCTCAGAGATTTTGGGGCAGAATTTGGAGAAGTACTTGATTTTGTTCCGCATCGCTATGATTGTTTTATGGATATAGGTCCAAAAGGAATCACAAAGGCAACGGGAATAAATAAGATTCTTGAATTATATGACATAAAACGCGAGAATTCATATGCATTTGGTGATGACACTAATGACCTTGAGATGCTTATGGCAGTAGGGCATCCGGTTGCTATGACACCTCATGCAGATGCACTTGAGCCTGTCGCGGAATACATAACATGTGCGGTTTCAGAAGATGGAATTTATAAGGCGCTAAAGCACTATGCTTTGGTGTAAGGATAATTTTAAAACAGCGTTAATAAGGAGGATTTTTTATGAATACAAGAGAGATAGTAATGCATAGATACGAAGGGAACCCTATAATTACACCCTCAAAGTTTCCAAATGCGTATGCAACATTTAACTGTTGTCCTGTAAAGTATAAGGATGAATACATTCTTTTTCAGCCTATTCAAAAGATGGATGATCAGGTTCCTGCAATTCATCTTGCAAAATCAAAGGATGGTATCAATTTTACAATTGATGAAAAGCCGTTTATTTCAAGAAGCAAAGAATTTTACGAGCTTGACCATTGGCCAATTGACCCCAGAGTGTCATATGTTCCTGAAGACGATATGTACTACATATGCCGTCCTATGAATTCATCTTGGGGTGTTGTCGATCTACTTTTAAAAACAAAGGATTTTGAGACAGTAGAGGAAGTGGGAATCGTAGGTCTGCCTAACAACCGCGTTCCTTGTATCTTCCAAGGTAAAGTAAATGGCAGATATGCGCGCTTAGACAGACCCTATGGTGCCGGAGGAATAGTAGGCGGTTCGAGTATATGGATATCATATTCTGAAGATTTGGTGCATTGGGGCGATCATCAGCCATTTATGTTGCCATACACCCACTGGAACGAAGATAAGATTGGACCTACGCCGCCAATTAAGACAAAATACGGCTGGCTTGAGATTTTCCACGGAGTAAAGCAGCCAAGATACTCCATTGGTGCAGTCCTTATGGATCTTGATGACCCCAGCAAGATAATAGCAAAGGCAAAAAGTCCTATACTTACACCAAATGAAATCTATGAGTATGTAGGACATGTAGCCGGCGAGACTGTTTTCCCATGCGGAGCACTTGTTGATGAAGATAAGGATGAAATAAGAATATACTATGGGGCAGCGGATTTGTCGGTGGGAGTTGCAATAGGTAAACTCAGCGAACTTATCGACCTTATTATGAGTGAAGAGAAACAGTCTTTTGACTGGAAATAGAACTAAATTATTTAAAAGATAGGTAATCATAATCTGCAGCGCAGAGATTGTTGTTTTAAATTTTATAAATATAAGGAGATAAAACTATGTATATTAGTGAAAAAGTATTACACAGATGCGAACAAAATCCAATTATTACTCCTCAAAGTTTTCCTGATGCTTTTCAAATCTTTACTGCTTCGCCTGTGAAATACAAGGATGAATATATTCTTCTTCAGCCTATTCACAAGCTGGATAAAGATATACCCGAAATTTACATTTTAAGGTCAAAGGATGGCATCAATTTTACTATCGACGAAAGACCATTTATTACAAGAAGCGAGAAGTATCACGATCTTGATACCTGTCCCATTGACCCCAGAGTGTCATATGTTCCTGAAGATGATATGTATTACATATTCAGACCAATGACTTCATCATGGGGTGTTGTAGCGTTGCTTCTTCGTACAAAGGATTTTGAAACCGTGGAGGAGATAGGTATTACATCATTGCCTCACAACCGCGTTCCATGTCTTTTCCAAGGTAAGATTAACGGAAGATATGCAAGACTCGATAGACCTTATGGCGGTGGACCAAGAACATCTACAGGCGGTTGTATATGGATTTCATATTCTGACGATTTAATTAACTGGGGCGGACACACACCGCTTCTGACACCATGGACAAACACTTCTAACAAACTAGGACCTACGCCGCCCATCAAAACAAAGGACGGATGGTTAGTGATTGTTCATGCTGTAAAATTGCAGAGATATTCACTATTTGCAGTGCTTCTTGATTTGGATGACCCCAGCAAGGTGATAGCAAAAGGTAACAGCCCGATACTTACACCTGATGAAATTTATGAGTATTTATACAATGTTAACAGGGGCGGTACCGTATATGCAAATGGTGCATTAGTGGATGAAGCCAAGGATGAACTTCGTGTTTACTATGGAACACCTAATGGTTCAACCGGACTTGCAACAGGTAGCCTCAGCGAACTTATTGAGCTTATTAAATATGAGGATGCCAACTGTGAAAAGTGGATCTGGAGCTAAACATTTAAATGAATTAAAAAAACTCACTACAACTAGTTGTAGTGAGTTTTTTATTAGATTAACCAAGATATATTGACACAGAAAAACACATATGTTATAATTAGTTAAAAGATTTAACTAATTAGAGGGTAATTATGAAAATATTTAATAAGGGTTTTAATTTTGGACAGGACGGGCCCGGAAACCGCCTTGTTTATCATTTGCAGGGGTGCAATATGAAATGTATATGGTGTTCTAACCCTGAAGGAATGAGCTTTGATAATGGAAAAGAGTATACTATTCAAGAGATTTTTAACGAGTGCAAACGAAGTAAGATGATGTTTTTTTCCGGCGGAGGAGTTACTTTCACCGGTGGCGAGGCGACAATGCAGTATACCGAGCTTTTAAAGCTCTTAAAACTGTTAAAAGACGAAAAAATCCATACCTGTATTGAAACTAACGGAACCCACCCTGAGCTTACAGATATACTTGAATATGTAGATTATCTTATAATGGATTTTAAGCACTATGACAGCAAGGAGCTTGAAAAATATACAGGAGTCGGTAATGAAATTATAAAAAAGAACTTTGAAAAGATTTGCAAAAGTGGCAGACAACAGCATATAAGAATCCCTTTGATAAACGGAATAAACACCGAAAATCCGAGGTGTTTTGCAGAATATTTTGCACAATTTGATACAAAAAACACAGTTTTTGAATTTTTAACCTATCACGAATACGGCAAGGAAAAATGGACGGAAGAATACAGAGTGCAAAATGGTTTTGTTACCAAAGAAACAGTAAATAAATTTAAAGAAGTCTTTATAAGTTATAAATTAAAATTGATAACAACATAGGAGGAGTTATTATGTACGGAATCTATAAAACAGGTGAGCTTACCAAAATGGCAAAAGCCCTTTACAAAGAGGAAAGAGAAATAAAAAGACTTGATGGTTGGTTTATTGCAAAAGAGACCGAGATGCTAAGTGATGAAAAATACAAGGATTGTACTCCTGAAGTAAAAAAATCACATCTTCTGTGTGAGGTGCTCAAAAGAATGCCGCTGTTTTTAAGCGAAAATGCAATCTTTGTCGGCACTCAGCGTGATGCGTTTGCAAAAAGCTATGCCCTTATAAATCCATCATTCACAGTTGAGGGATTTTCCGGCTATTGTGACCCGATGGCAATATATAACGATATTGAGCCAAATGATGAATTTACAAAAGAGCGCATTGACAAGGTTCGTTCATTTACAGCAGGCACAAAAATGGTCGAAATGCTTAATAAGACTTATGGCGAAGCAGAAGATTATACCAAAGAAGTTATATTTTTTGTTGAGCAGGTTACGGGACATATTATTCCCGATTTCAGATTTGCCCTCAAACACGGCATTGATGCAATGATAAATGAGGCAAAATCAAAGAAGGGCGAATTTTACGAGGCAGCAGCAATCGCTCTTGGCGGTGTAAAAATTTTAATTGACAGATATATTGATATTATAAAAGAACAGAAAAAGAACTGCTCTAAACAAAGACTTATGCAGCTTGAATTACTTGAAAAAACCCTTATCAATATTTCATCTAAGGGTGCCGAAAACCTTTACGAGGCACTTCAGCTTTATATTCTTTTGTGGACAATTATGTGTCTTGAACAGGCGCCAAATCCATACGCTTTCTCTGTTGGCAATGCGGACAGGATTTTTGAACCATACCGCGGCGAACTTTCCAGAGAGGAGGCAAGTGAACTATTTAAACATTTCCTTGTTTTCTACAATGTTGGTGACAGAAGTTGGGCAATTTCCCAAAATGTATTGATAGGCGGCAGAGATATCGATGGCAACGACCTTACAAATACAATGTCATATGCCATTATGGACGCATACTATGATATGAATCTACCTCAGCCGATTCTGTCCGTTAAATTACATAAAAACACACCAGAAAAACTATATGAGGAAATGGGAAGATTTTTCTTCTCGGCAGGTGTTTTAACACCATCCCTTTTCAATGATGACGCACTCTTTGAGATTCTTAAAAATAATGGCGTTGAAGATAGCGATATTCCTGATTATTCTGTAGCAGGCTGTCAGGAGCCGCTTATTATGGGTAAAGACAATGCTAACACAACAAATAGTTGGCTGAGCCTTCCAAAAGTGCTTGAAATGGTTTTAAACGGCGGTATTTCAGCTATAACGGGTGACAAGCTTATGGAGACTGAGGATTATAGTCTTGAAAATATCAGAGAGGTGTTTTACAAAACACTTGATAAGATTGTCGATAAAATGGTCTATGCGGCAAATGGTGCATCCTGTGCGCTTTCTGAGCTTAAAGTTCCATTCCTTAGCTGCTTTATGGGTGGACTTGAATATGGTGCGGATATGCGTGACACCAAGGTTCAGGGCACAAAGTATAATGGCAGCGGATGCCTTGTTCATGGTCTTACAGTTCTTGCAGATTCCTTTATCGCTATTGATGAATTTGTTAAAAAATATCCCGATGGCAAAGATATGCTTGTTAAAGCATTAAATAACAATTTTGAAGGCTATGAAGATTTAAGAGAATTTCTGTTGTCATGCCCGAAATTTGGTAATAATATAGAAGTTGTTGATAACGAGGCAAGAGAAATTGCACTCAAGGTTTCAAAATTACTTCGTTCAAAAAAGAACCATATTGGCAATCCTTTCAGGCCGGACTTTTCAAGTCCTTCAACACATCTAACCTATGGCTATTGGGTTGGTGCAACCCCTGATGGAAGAAAGAGCAGGGATATGTTTGGTTATGGTGTTGACCCGCTTTATGGTGAGGCGTCAAATGGTCTTGGTTTCCGTATGCTTTCAAATATGAAGTTACCATTTGAAGAATTTAACGGCGGTTATGCATCACATCTGGGTATTGACCCTAAGTATTTCAAGGGCGAGGATTATGCTAAAAAAGGCGTGGAATTTTACCAGAATATTGTAAAACCTTTATTCTTCAATGAATTGATGCAGGGTGTATCACCTTTCTATCTATATGTAAATGTAACAACCCCGGAAACGCTGAGAAAAGTTTTGGCAAATCCTGAGAAATATGCACCCAGCGGTGTGTATATTATGAGAATTCACGGAACATTTGTAAACTTCCTTGATTTGTCTCCGGAAATTCAGGAAGATATTATAACAAGACTAGATTTAAAGTCCACAACCATAGGTTGTTAGGAAAGGATATTAAAACTATGAAAGCAATAGGTATTGATATAGGGACAACCAGCGTCTGCGGCGTTGTAATTGATGTGGAAAAAGGTTGTGTAATTAAGTCTTGTACCCAAAACAGCGACGCATTTTTAAAGGGCTGTGCCGAATGGGAAAAAATACAGTCGGTTGATAAAATTATTTCAGTTGCAACAGAAATTCTTGATGATTTTATTGATGATGAGACGACGGTAATCGGTGTTACAGGACAGATGCACGGAATAGTATACACTGATGAAACCGGAAATGCAGTAAGCCCACTTTACATATGGCAGGATGAGAGGGGAAATCTTCCCTACAAAGATACGACTTATGCCAAGTATTTAAACAGCTTTTCAGGCTACGGAAATGTTACTGATTTTTATAATCGCGAGAATGGTATACGACCTGAAAAAGCCGTAAGCTATTGCACAATTCACGACTATTTTGTAATGCGTCTTTGCGGGCTTTGTAAGCCGATGGTTCATTCAAGTGATGCTGCAAGCTTTGGTTGTTATGATTTAACTGAAAACAAGTTCAATTATGACTGCAACATTGATATAACAGCGGATTATTGCATCGCGGGTGAATATAAAGGGATACCTGTAAGTGTTGCAATCGGTGATAATCAGGCAAGTGTTTTTTCGACACTTGCAGATAATGAGAATATTTTGCTGAATATAGGTACGGGCAGTCAGGTTTCGATTATATCTGATATGCCAATTCTGGCAGACAATATAGAAACAAGACCATACTTTGAAGGTAAATATCTTGTTGTTGGCTCTGCGCTTTGCGGTGGAAGAGCATATTCGCTGCTTAAAAATTTTTATTCTCAAATTTTAGGATATGTCGAAAATGTTGATGATGACGGAGTTTATGCAATTATGAATAAAATGCTCAAAAATCTTGATAAGGCGAGCTTATCTGTTGATACAAGATTTGCGGGGACGAGGAGCAATGCTGAACTTTGCGGAAGTATCAACGGAATAACAACCGAAAACTTTAACCCGTCACAATTGACCCTTGGTGTGCTTGAAGGTATGGCAACAGAGCTTTTTGAGATGTATAAGCAGATGAAGTGTAACAAATGCGGGATTGTAGGCTCAGGCAATGGAATACGCAAAAATCCGGCACTTGTCAAGGCTTTTGAGGAAAAATTCAAATCAGAAATGAAGGTTCCTAAGCATCTTGAAGAGGCATCTTTTGGTGCGGCGCTATTCGGCTTAATTTCTTGCGGTGTGTTTAAAAATGCAAGTGAAGCACAAAAAATGATTAAATATAATTAAGCGGAGGATGTTATGAAATTTGAACCAATATTTTTTGAAAGAAACAGAGTAGGAAGGGTATACAGCGGCGGAAAGCTGTTTCACGGATTTTTTGGTGATGATCCCGTTGACGGTTTTTTACCCGAAGAATGGATTGCATCATCTGTCAAAGCTTTAAACAAAGAGATGTCAAGCGAAAAGGAAGGAGTTTCAAAAATCAAAGACAGTGAAATGTACTTTGATGAATTATTAAATAATTATCCCACTGAAATGCTTGGTGCATCAAAAAAGTTTCGCATACTTGTGAAAATTCTCGATAGTGCTGTAAGGCTTCCTGCACAGGCACATCCTGATAAAGAATTTTCACGAAAACACTTTAATTCAGAATACGGAAAGACAGAAAGCTGGATTATCCTTGATACAAGACCTGATGCAAAAATCTATTTCGGTTTTAAGGATGGTGTTGACAAAAAGACATTTTCTGCGGCAATAGATGCAAGTGAAAACGATAAGGATGCAATGGAAAGATTGATGGAATATTCAGAACCAAAGATTGGTGATGTATTTTTAGTTCCTGCAAAAACTGTCCATGCAATCGGTGCAGGATGTCTTATTTTAGAGGTACAGGAACCTACAGACTTTACGATTCAACCTGAGCATTGGTGTGACGAATATAAGCTCAATGAGAAAGAAATGTATATAGGACTTTCAAAAGATGAAGCACTTGATTGTTTTGATTTTTCAAAAGCACCTGATACAAAGCTAGTGCCCAAAATTGTCCGTAATATGGATGAAGTAAAAGTTGAAAATATAATAACAACCGATAATACTGATTGCTTCGTGATAAATCGTATCACTGTAAGCGGAGGTAAAAGCACGCTGAATATTTCAAATAGCTATGGTGTATATATTGTAACTGATGGTGCCGGTGAATTGATTGGTGACGGATACTCAAAGAAAATTAAAAAGGGTGATTATTTCTTTATGCCCGCCTGCCTTATGGATAAATTCGCACTTACAGGAAATGTCGAAGTGGTAGAGTGCTATTAAGGAAAATGTAATTGCTATAAGAATGGTTGTAAAGTAAATAAAGGTATTATTAACCATAAAAACACTCAATTGTTCACGCAATTGAGTGTTTTTAATAACTTGACTAAGTTTATTTTATATTGTATACTAAATAAAAATAGTATGAGGTTGTCGATGAATATGAAAATAGCTACAAATTCAGCATTGATGAGGATAAAGAATGAAAAAATTATTCTTTCTCTCATACATAAAGGAGCTGTCTCGCGTGCGGATATTGCAAAAAAGACAGGACTTACAAAAGCTGCTGTTACGATAATCGTAGATGATTTAAAGCAAAGAAAAATTGTGACTGAGCAAAGCAGTAAATCGGATTCAGTAGGTAGAAATCCCGTAATGCTGTTTTTAAACGAAAAGGCATTTTATGCAGTTGGTGTAAATATCACCAGAAATCACATTTCGATTGGTATAACGGATTTGGGCGGAAATATCGTTATAGGGGAACATTTTTCGATTTGCCCGCCAGCTGATGCTTTTATTAAAATAAAAGATACTATTGAAGAGCAGATTAAAAAATCCGGAATCGACATTTCTAAAATACACAAGGTATCTGTTGTAACTCCCGGACCTGTTGATTCTGAAAATGGAGTGATTCTAAATCCGCCGAATTTTGAAAAATGGCATAATATTTCGGTAGTAGCTGAACTTGAAAAGCTGACAGGCTTTAAGGTTCTGTTGGAAAATGTGTCTTTTGCAACAGCTATAGCAGAAAAATATTTTGGGTCAGCGCTTGGTGCAGAGAACTTCTTAACTTTGCAGGTGGATGAAGGTATCGGCTCAGGAATTGTGATTGATGACATCTTATTTAAAGGCCCATGTGAGCTGGGGCATACTTCCATAAAATATGACGGTATAAAATGCGAGTGCGGTAACAGCGGATGCCTTGAGAAATATGCTTCAATATCAAATATCTTAAAGGATACTAAGTATAAAACTTGGGGCGAAGTTGTAGATAACAATGATGATGATTTGATGAGTAGAGAAGCTGAATATCTCAGTGCTGCAATAATATCTGCAAATAATATCTTTAATTTTGATAAAATAGTATTATGCGGTGATTTAACCTACAAGCCAAAAAAAATTTTAGATTTGATTTCAACGAAGATTGAAAAAAACATTCTTGCTAAAGAATCATTAGAGATATGTGCAGGCGTGGTAAAATCAAAACATTTAATTGCATCTGCGGTAGCTATTGATGACTTGTTTGCTGTGTAATAATAATTCTAAATATAAATAAAGAAAGCGATGATACAATGGATTTTAATAAGCTTAAAAATTGTATGGATATAATTGTAAAAGAATATAATACGCCCGGTGTAGATTGTATTGTTTACAAAGAAAACGAGATGATTTTCAGATATTTTACGGGTATGAGTGACATCGAGAACAACAAAAAGATGAACGGAAACGAGCTATATCTCATTTTTTCGATGACAAAGATGATAACTTGCACAGCCGCACTTCAGCTCTTTGAACAAGGCAAATTTTTAATGAGCGACCCAATTTCTCTGTATCTGCCGGAATTTAAAAAAATGCGGATTTCTAAAGAAGAAATGGATAATAGTAATGCAGCTAATATTACAACGGGTAATATTATGGGCGAGGCTTTGGAAAGCAGCGATGATGGATATGCAAAAAATCCAATTACTATTAAAGATTTATTTACAATGGGCGCAGGTCTTGATTACGCTTTATGTGATGAGCCTATAAAAAACGCTCTTGCTGAAGGTAAAAAGAGTACACGGGACCTTGTAAGCGCGATGTCCAATAAAATTTTAGGATTTGAGCCTGGAACCAGATTCAGATATAGTCTTTGTCATGATGTACTTGGGGCACTGATAGAAATATGGTCAGGGCAAAAACTTAGTGAATATATGAAGGAACATATATTTAAACCTCTGGGTATGAAAAACACATTCTTTGGCATTCCTAAAGATAAAAAATTGCTTGACAGAATGGCTGCAAGATATATATTTGATGAAAATAAAATTCCTAAAAGAATGCCTCTGGAATGCCCGTTTAATCTTTCAGAAGAGTACGAAAGCGGCGGGGCAGGACTTACCTCGTCTGCAGAAGATTATGCGGTATTTCTGGATGCGCTCGCGTGTTTGGGTGTAGCCAAAAATGGCAAAAGAATCTTATCCTCTGCAAGTGTTGAACTTATGAGCACAAATCACTTAAGAGGCAAACAATGCGAGGATTTTAACGAATTAAGAGCGGGCTATGGCTATGGTTTGGGGGTTCGTACCCACATTGATAAATCAAAAAGCGGTTCTTTAAGCCCAATCGGAGAATTTGGATGGGATGGAGCAGCCGGTGCTTTTTCAATGGTTGATACCCAAAATAAGATTTCACTTACATATTTTCAGCATATTCACGCATGGGACAAAAAAATTCAAACAGAAATCAGAAACGCTTTATATGATTCACTTAGATAATTAAGTGAGATTAGTTAACGAATACAAAGGTGATAATATGGATAATCAAGAAAGAGAAGCACGGAAAATGGCCAAAGAGCTTCCATTTTCTGAAAAAATCAAATATTTTTTTGAATACTATAAGTGGCACATTATTATACCACTTGTAATAGTTTTGTTGATAACACTTACTATCGTTCAGATTGTTAATAAAGAAGAATATGATTTAAAACTTTCCTACTATGGCGCCCACGCAATTTCTGAAGAAGAGGAGGAGCAGATAAATCAATATTTATCACAACACATCAGGGACAATGATGGTGATGGAAAAAATGAGATTGTGATTAACACTACAATAATTTCCCCTGATGCAACCCTTACAGATCCCGAGTACCAGGCGGGAGTTATTAATAAATTTATTGTAGAGCTTTCTGCGGGCTCAAACTTTTGTTATGTACTCTCTGAAGATTTTTACCGCGCAGCAACCTTGTCTGAGGTGGAGTTTGCAAAATGTATCGATGTGAGAGAAAATGAAATTCTGTCCCCAATTTTTTGCAAAACCAACACTCCCGTTTATCTGTGTGTAAGAGAGATATACGACCGCGAACTTGGCGATGCAGAAAAAATAAATGAGTACGATAACGCACTATTGCTTTTAGATAAAATAATACAGGAGTAAAATAATGATTAGAAAAGCTTTGATTGAGTCAGTTTTTGAGGCTGCATCTATCGAAAGGTGGAACGATCACATCAGACCATCCAGAGGATTTACAGAACTTGATAAACAGTCCCATAAAATGATTTATGCCTACACCCTGGCTAAAATAGATGGAAATGTTGACTTTCTTAAGTTGATAGAGGGTGGAATTTTTGAGTTTTTACACAGGCTTGTACTTACAGATATAAAGCCACCCGTCTTTCATAAGTTGATGAAAGAGAAGGGAACTGAGCTGAATAAATGGGCACTTCAACTTTTAAAGCCCATGGTTATAACAATCCCGCATAACTTTTATAAAAAAATGGAGCAGTATTTTCTCGATAATACATATGCATCGCACGAGAAAAAGATTCTGGAGGCTTCGCATTATCTTGCGACAAAATGGGAGTTTGACATAATTTATGATATGTGTCGCGGTTACTATGGAATTGACGAAACCCGCGCAGAAATTGATAACAAATTAAATTCCCTCAGGGGGTTTGAATGCTTTGATGCTTTTATTCAGGATAATAATTACAGAGGATTTACAAACTTATTAGGGGAACTGCGTTTTCAGCAAAGATGGTCACGCTCACCCAGAATACCCGAAACTTCTGTCTGCGGACATATGCTGATAGTTGCGATTCTGGCATATTTGTGCACCTTGGAAACCAACGCATGTGACGCAAGAATTGCTAATAATTTTATTGGCGGTTTGTTTCATGATATTCCCGAGGTCTTAACACGCGATATAGTATCTCCTGTTAAAAATTCTGTGGAAGGCTTAGATACTTTAATCAAAAGCATTGAACAGAGTCAGATGGAGCACATATTATATCCGTTAATACCTAAGGAATGGCAGAAAGAGATTTCCTATTTTACAAATGATGAATTTGACAATAAAGCAATAATTGACGGAAAAGCAACAAAAGTTACATTTGAAGAGCTCAACCAAAACTATAACCGCGAAGAATTTTTTCCTGTTGACGGCGAACTTATAAGGGGGTGCGACCATTTATCAGCGTGTATTGAAACATATTTTTCACACACATACGGCATTTCGACCCATACACTGAGAAATGGTAATCGCGAACTCTGTGAAAAGTACTCAAATCGGGTAATAGCGGGTGTTCATTTTGGAGCATTGTTTGACTATTTTAAAATTTAACACAAATCACTCCTTTACATAATATGTAGTAAAGGAGTGATTTTATGGAAATATTTACGACTATTGTTATTTGTTTTTTGTCGGTTTATGGTACATTTCAGCTTTTATATAATATATCGCTTAAACTTGGCAAAAGCAAAATTCAATCCGAAAAACTGCACACCATCCTTGTTATAGACGACACTGTTGATGCTGAATGTTATATAAGAAGCGTTATGCTGAACAGGGCAGAAGAAAGGCTTTTTGTTTTGAATCTTTGTCAAAATCAAGATACATTTAGGATTTTGCAAGTTTTAGAAGCGGAATATCCAATGCTTAAAATAACGAATAAAGATGAGTATATCGATTACATAAGCAATATATGAATAACTCAAAAAAATATCTCATAGAATTTACTATGAGATATTTTTTTGAGGTGAAATTATGAACTATAAGTTTAGCGAGCTTCATACAAAAGAAGTTATCCATTTGACAGATGGAGAACGATTGGGGTCAATATCAGATATTGAAATTGATTTTGAAACGGGTAAAATAATATCAATAAGTGTCCCCGGAGGATATAAGGTTTTTGGTATGTTTGGAAAAGAACCTGAAAGAACTATACCATGGGAACACATCAAAAAAATCGGAGACGATTTGATAATTATAGATCATAGTTTTAATACAGAAAAATAAGTTTACATAATTATATTATGTAAACTTATTTTTTATTTATATTTAAATTTTCGATGGAAGATAAGGGGTTGCTCTTAACCGCGTCGCGCATCCTGTCATTACTTACATGAGTATAAATTTCAGTGGTAGAAAGCTGTTTGTGCCCCAGAATTTCCT
Organism: Clostridia bacterium; assembly: GCA_045589715.1. Lineage (GTDB taxonomy): Bacteria > Bacillota > Clostridia > Monoglobales > Monoglobaceae > UMGS1820. The sequence goes on from JAZNPN010000060.1 coordinate 28,336, forward strand.
GTAAGACCCTAATATCGACACCCGATTGGTGCATTAAAGTTGCTGCCGTATGACGCAGTTTGTGAGTTGTATACTTATGTGGGTCAAGACCGATTTTTTTTACATACTTTTCAACTGTATATTGTATGGTTCGACGGCTCAAACGGTTTCCTCGTTCTGAAATAAAAAGTGCATTTTTATATTTTGGAAGCGGCTGCAGTTTAGCCCTTTCAGGCAGATAACTTTCGATTGCTTTAAGACAAGCGTCGTTTAAGTATATCGTGCGCTCTTTGCCGCCTTTACCAATAACTGTCAATTTGTCGCCCTGAATATCAGTTGTATTAATTCCAACAAGTTCTGCCAAACGCATTCCGCAGTTTAAAAACAGGGTAAGGATACAAAAGTCACGCTCAGAATTTCTGCTGTCTACGGACGAAAGTAAAGATATGCTGTCATCAAGTGTAAAATGCTTTGGCAGGTGTTTGTTTATTTTTACAGACTCAAGCTCTGCAGCAGGATTTATCTCTAAAAGTTTTGCTTTATTACAAACATATTTAAAATATGACCTGAGTGATGCGATTTTGCGTGCTCTGGAAGCTGCAGAATTTCCTCTGGACCTATTTAAATAATTTATATACTCATAAATTATATTGAGGTCAACTTTTGAAAGAACATCAAGCGTAACATCAGAAATATCAATTTTATTAAACTCGGTTTCATCAGTCATATTAAAATGTATTTTTAAAAATCTGTAAAAGGTCCTGAGGTCATAAAAATATTCGTTAGAAGTTTTTTCAGATTTACCTTGAATACTCTCTATATAAATCAAAAAAGACGAAAACGGCTCAGGAATCCCCGCCAAACTTCGCATTATAACCCACCTCGCGATACATAAGAGTAATTTACCCCTCCATCACATTGCACAAAATTTTTATTTTGTGCAATTATCTATAGAAAATATTATACACTCTTCTTTGTAACCGGTCAAGTTTTTTTAAGTTAAGTTTGTGTTACGATTCACAAAATGCACATTTTTCGAGGCAAAAAGTTAATCTATCGCCGAATATATTTTTAAGCATCATCAAAAGATTAGCATTCTTTCCATCTGTCAGATTATATATTGTAATTTTTTTAGGTAAATTCATTATCAATATACTAATTAAGATTTCATCATCAGATGCTTCGCTTTCGTAAAATTCCTCATAAAATTCTGCGAGGCAGATTTTAGTTATATCTCTTTTAGATTTATCATAATATTTATATTCGCCGGATTCAGTTATTACGATATTTAGTTCATCAATGCCGATTGGCTCCGTATCAATATAGCTTTTTAGCATATAAGAAAATTCAAGGAGTTCTTCTTCTATCAAAAAATCGTTGGCGTACTTTTCCAAAGTCTTAGACAGTGTTGATTTTATATCTTTGATTCCAAATATCCAGAAACCATCCAGGTTTATCTCATTATACAGATTACTAAAAAATTGTAATTTATTGGAAATAATTTTCCTGTAATCAATGATATCAGGTGAATTCATCTTTTCCTGCAAAAACACTAATATATCATACTTTTCCTCACCGGACAGCATCCCGTAGTCCTCTTCAAAAATATCACAGATAAACATTACTGAATATTTAAGCATTAAACTTTCTGAAATACAATCGGTCAGTAACTTAAATATTTCTCTTTCGCAAGAAATTATATATACTGAATCGCTCTTTATACATTTTATTTTTTTCTGTATTCCGTGCGTTTTTAAAAGGTATGCTTCGGAAATCAGAGCGATATTCTCGATGTTTTCCTTTGACTTTATTTCAATAAAGTCCACCAGTTGACTCACCCCCGGATTAGATTACAAAAACGATATAACGGTACCAAAGTCATGCAGGATATTTTTGGATAATTCAATGTATTTAAGTCCACAATTTTTTATTACCTCAATTATTTTTTCAGCGCTTCGATGTGAATTTATTTTACCGCAGAATATTATTGTATCTCCAAAGCTTCCGGTTGAACCGCCTATAAATCCATAATCGAACCCATTAAGTTTTACCCCTCCTGCTTTCAGCAAGACTGGTGAAAGTTCTTTTTCGCAGGCTTTGTATATTCCCATATCTTCAGTTAAGAAAACTTTATCAAGCAAAGGGCATATATTGCATTTTGAGTAGCCTTGATTTACATGAATTATTTTGTATTTGGCTTGCTTGTAAAAATCAAGAATCGTTTTCTCTGCAAACTTTGTGTTACATATAATATATTTTTGCACTTTGGCTATATTATATGCACAGTTTTTAGGATAGGTGTAACCAATATCAGAAATTCCTTGCTTAAGAGTAATGTGTCTTGGTAAAATCTCTTTATAATACTCATATACGCAAGGTGCGCAAATGGCATAGTCGTTTTTCAAAAAGTGTATTTGCATATCGGGATGCGTGGATACAGATTCATCGCAAATATTGATTTTGGCAGATTTAAAAACTTTTCCATAATTTTCAAGAATTTTAATCATCTCGGTTGGCATTTTGCGATCAACAATAAAATTCAAAACAAAATCATCCTTCACAAAAACAGCGCAGATTCATAAGATATAAAGACGAGAATTTGGCGCCGTCATTTTCTCTTTATATACATCGGCTCAGAAAAAATTCTGAGCCGATTTTTGGTTGTATGATATTTATTTTTTTACTTAAACTATAGCTATCATCTAATTTAAGAAAGGAATAGCTATGCTCTTAACTGTGCCATGCTCAGAATTAAAATGTATTTATAATACTGATGGAATTTGTACATTTTATACTGTAAAACCAATCATCGTGAGCAAGATCTGTAGCAACAGATGTCTTTATTATTCAGAAAAAGAAATCAATCCAAAAAATCCAAAGCAAATGCGCAGAACAGAGTGACACCTGTTTTTAAACAACTTTCATCAATGTCAAAAGATGCATTATGAAGCGGATTTATTATACCCTTATCTTCGTTGCGTGAACCAAGTTTAAACAACAGAGAAGGTACGCTTTCTGAAAAATACGCAAAGTCTTCGCCTGTCATCGTGGGATTTCCGCCATAAATTGTATTGTCTTTGCCTATATATTTAATTGAGGTTTTGCAGAAAAGCTCAGCAATATTATGGTCATTTACAAGCGGCGGATAGAGCTCAATAAAGTTGTAATCACATAGCGTATTATGCTTTTTAGAAATTTCCTGAGTAATTTCTCCTAACTTTTCCTTTAAAAACACGCGGGTTTGATTGGTAAGGGAACGGGCAGTTCCGGAAATCTCTGCAGAATCCGGCACTATGTTTGTGGCGGTCCCTGAGTGGAATGTTGATACTGTTACAACAAAATCCTCGCAACTTTTAAGTTCGCTACTTATTTTTTCTATAATTTCAGCGCAAACTAAAATGGGATTTATAAAATTATGTGGTTCTGCTGCATGACCGCTTTTGCCAATAATTTTAATTTTAAATTCATCAGGAGATGCATAAAACGGGCCCGGCTTTATTCTTATACTTCCCGAGTTTATTTCGGGATCCATATGAAGTGCAATGCAAGCATCAACCTTAGGGCTTTCAAGAACACCCGCATCTATCATCGGTTTTGCACCGCCTGTTGTTTCCTCTCCGGGTTGAAATAAGAGCTTTACACATCCTGAAAAATTAGCTTTTAAAATATTTAATATTCTACATACAGAAAGCAAAATAGCAGTATGGGCATCATGTCCGCAGGCGTGCATAACACCTTTATTTTGAGATTTATATGGTTTAGTTGAAATTTCCTCAATAGGAAGAGCATCAATATCTGCACGAATAAGTAATGTTTTATTATTACCATTCTTTTTGGTGCCATATATTTCAGCTAATACACCTGTTCCTGCGATTTTAGATGTATATTTTATTCCCAGATTATCAAGTGTATCACAAATATAAGCCATAGTTTTATATTCATCAAAAGAAAGTTCAGGGTTTTGATGAATATGGCGCCTTGTTTTAATTAAATCCTCTTCAATTTCATTTACAAGTGAAATCAAATCAGTCATTTTGCATCCCTCCGTGAAAGTAATCAAACACATTCTGAGCACTTTTTTTATCTATAACCTTTGAAAGCTCCTCAACTGTCGCATTTTTAATATTCTCAACACTTAAGAATACCCCAAGCAACAGTTTGCGCTTTTCTTTACCTATACCGGATATATTTTCAAGTACAGAATGAATATTTGCTTTTTCGTGGCGTTTCCTAAACGCTGATATTGCAAATCTGTGCACCTCTTCCTGTATTTCGGTCAGGAAATTAAATAATACACTATCTTTATCCAAGTGAAACTCTGATTTTTCGTCCGTTATTCCTCTTGTCTTATGATTATCATCTTTAACTAACCCAAAGACCGGTATATCCTCGCCTAAAGTTTGCATAAGCATTTGTACTGCAGAAATATGTCCTTTGCCACCATCTAATAAAATAAGGTCAGGCAATGGCAAAAATTTGCTTTTTTCCTTTAAAAGAGACCCGTTTTTAATAGCCTCTTCTTCTTCGTACGCCTTATTTATTCTGCGCGCAATCACTTCGCGCATACTTTCATAATCATTAGCGCCCTCAACAGTTTTTATATTAAATTTTCTGTAATCTTTCTTAGATGGTTTTGCATTATTATAAACTATGCACGCACCGATGCTTTGCGTTCCTGATATGTTTGAGATATCATATGATTCAATCCTATGAGGAACTTTTTCAAGGTTCAACAAATCTCTAAGCTCTGCAAGTAGTGTGTTTTGTTTAAGTTCATCACGATTCTTTTTGAAGAAGTGAAGTCTTAACGCCTCCTCTGCGTTTTTATTAACCATTTTAACCAGTTTTGCTTTTTCTCCGCGCTGAGGACATAAAATCTTTATTTTATATCCTGCTTTTTCGCAGAGCCATTTTTCTATATTATCACTCTCATCCGTCATAACAGGAATCAGAATTTCTTTTGGAATATTGGATGCAGAAAAATAGTATTGTTTTAAAAATCCGGAAATAAGCTCTGAATCTGTATCGATTCCTGATATAATAAATCGTTCAGAGCCTTGTATCTTGCCCTCTCTCATATAAAAAATAAGAACGCAGCTTTCGCCGTTAAGCGTAAAAAATCCAATTATATCCCGATTATCGCTTCGCGTAGAAATCATTTTTTGTTTTTCGCCAAGCATTTTTATGCTTTCAATTCTGTCGCGATAGCGCGCAGCTTTTTCGAATTCTAAATTATTTGAAGCATCGTACATCTTTTCTTCAAGCTCCGCGGTAATAGTTTCGTATTTTCCTTCTAAAACATCTGAAATACGATGGAATGTCTCTCTGTATTCTTCCTTGCTTATCTCCAAAGAACAAGGGGCGGAGCACTGTCCGATATGATAGTAAAGACATGGTCTGTCAGAGGATGTCCTGCGTGAAAGATTTTTATTGCAGCTTCTTACTTTAAAAATTTTTTTAATAGTCTCAAGTGCATTCCTTACCATTTCAGCACTCATAAAGGGGCCGAAATATTTAGCGCCATCTTTAGAAACTTTTCTTGTCATATAAATGCGGGGGTATTCCTCATCAAGAGTCAATTTTATATATGGGTATTGTTTATCATCTTTTAAAAGTATATTATATTTTGGTCGGTATTTTTTAATGAGATTACACTCAAGAACAAGTGCTTCTACCTCGGTATCAGTCATAATATAGTCAAAATCAGCTATGTTTTCAACCATAGCAACAGTTTTTGGAGTATGGTTTTTGGAGTTCATAAAGTATTGACTGACTCTATTCTTAAGCAGCTTGCTTTTACCTACATATATAACATCGCCGTTAGAATTTCGCATTATATAAACCCCTGGACCCATAGGGAGATTTTTAAGTTTATCCTTTAAATTAACCATTATATATACCTCGAAAAAAAGCACGCCGCTTCACAAAAAACGAAACGACATGCTCTAAGACTCAAATATCAATGAATTTATGCAAATGACGAAGAAATGAGTTCTGTCAAATCAGAAACAGCTTCCTCCTCGTCTGCCCCTTCTGCAACGATTGTAATGGTAAGTCCTTTGGTAATCCCCAAAGACAAAACACCAAGAAGGCTTTTAGCGTTAACTCGTCTGCTGTCTTTTTCAATCCAGATACTTGATTTATATTCATTCGCTTTTTGTATGAAAAAAGTCGCGGGTCTGGCATGAAGGCCCACTTGATTCTGAACAACTACTTCTTTCATATACATACTCTAAACCGCTCCCTTTTCTTCAACAATAAAGTAAAAATATCCTTTTTATATAATACCCGAAAAACATAAATAAGTCAATAGGTTTTTATTATTTCCTCTAAAAAAAAGTTTTCTTTTTGTATATATTACACAAAACAAGCGGCATTCATAGAAAGTTTATATGCGTTTTGCTGTAATAATTATTTTTTGGCCTTTTTAATACGAATCTCGTCAATCTTAAGTTCGCGATATTCATCACTTGAATCGATACACTTTCCGCAATTATCACACTTTTTAAATGGATTTAAATCACAGTAATCACATTCGCCGCATTCATCACAAATCTTATCTTCATCAAGTACGCATTTTTTTACACTCATACACCTACTCCTTATCTTTTAAAATAGCATCAACTGCTTTTAGAACACCTATTTTTGCCGAGTCGTATATTACTCCCCCTTGAAGATACGCAATATAAGGTTCGCATATAGGGGCATCTGCTGACAACTCTATTGACGCACCCTGCACAAAGGCGCCTGCAGCCATAATTACAGGGTCTTCGTATCCCGGCATATCCCACGGTTCCGGCGTTACATAGCTGTCAATTGCAGAGCCTTTTTGGATTGCCTGACAGAATTTTATGACATTCTCAGGAGATTTTAGCTTGATTGCCTGAATAATGTCACTTCTTTTAACATTTGGCTCAGGACAAACATCAAATCCAAGATTCTTAAACATTTCCGCACAGAGAATCGCGGTTTTAATACTCTGGGAAACAACATGAGGTGCCATAAAAAATCCCTGATACATACTTCGGTTAAATCCAAGACTTGCCCCTGTATGTCTGCCAAGCCCGGGGGCTGTAAGTCTATAAGATATCTTCTCTATTAAATCGCTTCTTCCGGCTATGTACCCCCCGCTGAGCGCAAGGCTTCCCCCTGCATTTTTTATAAGAGAACCAACAATAATGTCAGCGCCCGCCTGTGTTGGTTCTTTTTCTTCAACAAATTCCCCGTAGCAGTTATCAACCATACATATCGTATCAGGAGAAACTGACTTTACACATTCAATAATTTCACCTATTTGCTCAATTGTTAAAGAATCACGCCAGGCGTAACCACGCGAGCGTTGTATTAAGACAAGTTTTATTTTTGTTTCTTTAAGTGTAGAGATAATATTATTATAATCAATTTCACCGCTCGGCAGTAAATCCACCTGTTTGTAACTTACACCTAAATCCTTTAGTGACCCGCAATCCTCTATGCCTCTTATTCCGATAACCTCCTCTAATGTATCGTAAGGGGCACCCACAACAGATGCCATAGTATCACCAGGTCTTAAAATTCCGTAAAGGCAGCTTGCGATAGCTTGAGTTCCGCTTACTATATTGTGTCTCACTAATGCGTCTTCAGCACCAAAAACATCGGCATATACTCTGTCAAGGGTATCCCTGCCCATATCATCATACCCATAACCGGAAGTTTCACCAAAATGTGCATAAGATATACGATTTTTCTGAAAAGCGTTAAGCACCTTTAACTGATTGTATTCTGCTATCTCGTCAACCTTATTAAATTCAGGCTGTAATTTTTTCTCAGCTCTTTTCATAAGCTTGATTGCATCTTCGCTTATACCAAACTCCCTTATCATTAACTCATTTGTTTGCATTTTTATCACTCTCCAATTTCGCTTGATATAATTTGAGTCACAAGGTTTGCGGCTGCGTTAATATCGTTAATATCAGCTATTTCGCAGCGTGTACCCATATGGGCAACAGGAATACATATTGGTATAACTTTTGCACCTTTGCCTAAAATTCCAAACGCTTCAGTAAGTGCGCTTTGAGCTCCGAAATACGCCTGCGTAGGTATATCGTTTTTCATGGCGGTATTATGAAGATGTTGGCGTATATTTGGTTCTGTTACAGCGTTACCGTCTTTATAAACTATCCCGCAGCCTTTAGAGATTTGGCAATTTTCTGTGGCTTTTACAGGATACACAAATACGACAACATCCGGTTTCTCGGCTGTAACTTCAGCTTTTATATCATTTTCAGATTTTAATGATGTAAAGTATATTTGGTTTACACAGAGTTTGCTGTCAGTAATTAAAATATCTGCAATTCTTCGTGATATATCAGCACTCAAATTAAATCCATAAAGTAAATCACCTTTACAATCTATATTCTTTTTTATGTTTAAAATATCGCCTGATTTAATGGAATTATCTTCCCATAGTTCCAGAATCACATCATCCGGTTTCTCCTTTTTGCGTATTATACCTATAGATTCATCCATAAGGCATACTTCCATATCAAAAACAGATTCTTTTTTTAAATTCCCAATTATTTCAAATTCTGCTTTTTTGTTATCAGACTTCGTTATTATTATAGAAGCATCTTCTGCAAGGCTTGCAACCATAATTTTCTTATTTTTAAGCATTATTTTCCTCCGTTAAAACAGCGCAAATTAAGTCATACACCATTTTTATATCATCTTTGTCCATAACCGTAAGAGGTGTTTTCGAGTATTTGCAGGGTATACCGAGTGATATACACGAAACCCCGAATTTCTGCGAAGAAAACGCATTAACTTCTGTATTTTCAAGAGCGCTGGCTGTAAAATATTTAATATTATATTTCTTTGAAATATCTTCGATTTCTCTAAAGGTCTTGTTATCCTCAGTTATTCCAATTACCGCTCCCTTACCGCATTCTGCGTCTACACCATCAATTGTGATTATTTTTTTTACATCTCCTATGCTTCTTGCGGCAACAAGTGCACCTCTTGATGAAATTTCTTTTTGAACTGTAAATACACAAATGAGATTTATTTTGTTAAAGTTCTCGTTTTTCAATATGTCAATCAATATGGCGCACCCTGTACGGCTATCGAGTGCTTTCCCCTTTATAAGATTATCTCCAAAATCTGAAAATGAGCTTTTAAACTGCGCATAATCACCGATTTCTACCGCTTCTTCTGCCTCTGCTTTAGATGTTGCCCCTATATCTATAAACAGGTCATCGCATTTCACGGGAACTTCTCGTTCTTTTTTAGATGTCAAATGTATAGCTTTAAGTGCTATTATACCAATCAGATTATTTACTCTAACCTTTTTTGAAATAAGATTTTCTGCGGAAATTTTGCCGATTGTATTAAACTTTAAATATCCATTTTCGGTTATGTCTGTTATTATAAATCCGCATTCATCCATATTTGCAGTAAGAACCACGGTCGAATATTCTTTGCCATAGAATTTGGATGCAATAATATTCCCCATAGAATCTTCTTTTATTTCGGTAACATAATCGGATATTTCAGCTTTAATTATATCCGAAACTTCTTTTTCATACCCTGAAACCCCAAATGCTTCAGAAAGTTTTTTAATCAATGACAATACCTCCCTCTGCAGTTTCTGTAAGTATCATTGATGTAGCTAAAACATCACTTATATCAAGCGTTTCAAGGCTTGTGTGCATATATTTAAGTGGTATAGATACAAGCATAGACGGAATTCCGGTGTCTGTAATCTGTATTGCCCACGCAGAAGTTCCGCTCGGCCCTGATGCCACCTCAATATCATAAGGAATATTATTTTTCTTAGCTATATCAATCAGTTGCTTTGTATATTCATAGTGAAAATTCGGGCCCCTTGCGATAATCGCCCCCGCCCCTAAGTCAAACACACCCGTCTTATCTTTTGTGTCCTGAGTTGTGCCATGGGTAACATCTACAACGATTGCAGCATCGGGTTTCAGAGCTTTTGTGCCCGTATAGGCGCCATGAAGGCCCAGTTCCTCCTGAACTGAAAAGAGTATCTGTATGTTATATTTTAATTTCTCGCGGTCGATTTTGGATAGCGCATATAAAACAGCCGCAACACCCGCTCTGTTATCCATCGCAGATGCTGACGCTTGATTTGCACAAAGCGAAGAAAATTCTGCCTTTAAAATGGCAAAATCACCTATTTTTATATATTCTTTAATTTTCTCTTTGCTAAAGCCCGTATCTATTCGCATCTGTGAGATTTTAGGCGGTTTGTCATCTTCTTTTTCTTTAGCGAAAATAATACCGCTTATTTTGTTATTTATAATAACTTCTGAAGCAAGAAGTACTCGCTCATCAAGGCCGCCAATGTTTACAAATTCCAAAAAACCATCATCATCTATAGCGCTTATCATAAGGCCTATTCTATCCATATGTGCTTCGATAAGAAGAGTTTTTGACGGATTTTTTGCTTTAATAGACCCAATTACATTTCCGTTTTTATCAATAAACGCATCATCACAAAGTAAATTTAACTTAGAAGAAAGTGTGTTTGCAATATTTCCCTCATCGGCACTCACACCATCTATATAGGTAAGCTCTTTTATAAGTTTTTTAAGGTCTTTTAGCATTAATATTCCACCTTGAGATTTTATTTGATAAAAGTATATATTTTCAAAAATACAACTTGGCATACATTATATCAAAAAATGTTTAAATAGTCAAATTTAAACAGGATTAAAATCGTGTTGCAAAAATAGAAAAACTGCTGACAATTATACACTTGTCAGCAGTTAGTAATTTTCAGCAAAGATTATACTATTCTTGACCTTTTACCATTGTTTATAAAACTTTCTATATTTTTTGCAATTTCATCAATACAGCGTTGTCTTGCATCAATAGCCCCCCACGCCATATGGGGAGTAAACATTACATTGTTTTTATCTAAAATCTTCTGATATGGGCTGTCATTTTGTAATGGTTCAACGGAGTAAACATCAATACCGAGTCCTCCTATATCTCCATTTAAAACTGCCTCAGATACCGCGCTTTCGTCAACGACAGCACCTCGTGCAACATTTATCAATATAACACTCTTTTTCATTTTTAAAAGGCGTTCTTTGTTTATTAAATGATAAGTTTCGTCATTTAGCGGAGTGTGTATAGTTATTATATCACTCTGCTCGCACAGTGTGTCAATGTCTACACATTCATATTCATCAACGGGAGTTCTTTTGTAGGCAAGAACTCTGCACCCCATAGCTTTTGCAATATTTGCTACTTTTGTGCCGATGTTACCCAAACCTATTACGCCCCAAGTCATCCCGGATATTTCGTGAAACACAGGCTTAACGCAGTTAAAAATAGCACTTTCTGAATATTCTCCTGATTTTACATAGTTATCAAAAGAAGTTAAATTCGTTGCAAGAGAAAATGCCATGGCAATCGTCAATTGCACAACGCTGTCGGTAGAATAGCCGGCAACATTGCAAACGGCAATGTTATGCGTGCGGCAATACTCAATATCTACATTGTCAAATCCTGTTGCCGTTATGCAAATCAATTTTAAGTTTTTTGCATAGGGAAGATTTTCTTTATTTAATTTTACCTTGTTTAAAACAAGAACTTCAGCTTCCGCTATTCTTTCGATTACATCTTCTTGTTTTGTAATGTCGTAAACAGTAATATCACCAAATTGATTGATTGAATCAAAGTTCAAATCATCGCCGAGCGTTGCAATATCCAATATTGAAATTTTCATATCTCTATGCCCCCAATAAGTTAGAAAACTATTATAATTCTAACATCCGCTTTAAAGATTTTCAAGAGAAAATTTAATCATACATCCCCTGATTAAGTCATTTTTTATTTTGATATAAAATATAATTTTAAAAACACACGAATTTCAGGGGGAATACAAATGTTTAAAAAATGCACTGATAAAATATTAATAAAAACGACAAACAATCGCAATAAATATATTATGGTTTCTATTATTTTGTTAGTCGGTATAGTATCGGGTGCTGTTTTTGGTTCAAAAAATGCAGCTTCAGACAGCGGCTATTTTTCTAATTTTATTTCTGCCTATAAAATACATGGGGCTGCGGAACACGAAATATTTATAAATGCAATAGCATCAAACTTAAGGGCGATGGTGTTTGTATGGTTGTCAGGGTGGTGTCTGCTGCTTATCCCAATAAATTTTATTCAGATAATTTCAAAAGGCTTTGGGCTTGGCTACACAATAGCATATCTTATTGCCGTTAGTGGATTCAAAGGGTTTTTATTTGCTGTTTCATCACTCTTACTCCAAAATTTAATTTTAATCCCGGCTATTTTGATGCTTTCAGTCTATGAACTGAATTTTGCAACTGCATTTACAGCAAGAAATTTGCCTATAAAACAAAAAAGGCGTATGATAACCAATAATTTAATAGTATTAATTGTTGTAATCCTTGTAGCTTTAATTTCGAGCTTCATCGACTCACATATAAGCCCGTTTTTTATTAAAATAATTTTGGGAAATATTATATAATATCAAAAAACTTTTAAATATCCTCTTGCAAAAACTATACATATTATGTAAAATATATATTGTGGATTGGGGGGATATTTTATGGAAAAACTCGCAAATAAGTATATTGAGTTTCTTTTAAATAAAAAGCGGGTTTCAGTTAACACCGTTAACTCATATAAGCGGGATATTATTAAATACATAAAATATCTTAATGACAATAATTTTGATGGATTGAATATAAACTCAACAGTTATTTTAAATTATCTTCTCGAGTTACAAAATGATGGTAAATCACCTGCAACAGCATCAAGATCACTTGCTTCAATCAGGTCTTTTTATCATTATCTTATTCAAAACAAAAAGATTGATTCAGACCCTACATATAAAATTCACAGCTTTACTGCAGAACGCAAATTGCCAAGAGGTCTTAATGAAATACAGATAAATTTGCTTCTTGACACCCCTGTCTGTAGGAATGTTAAAGGTTTCAGAGATAAAGCTATGCTTGAAACCATGTATGCAACAGGTATGTCAGTTTCTGATATAATAAACATACGCTTAAAAGATGTTAATCTTAAGATTGGGTACATAAATTGCACACATGAAGGCAGAGAGCGGGTTATTCCGATATATACCCTGGCTCGCGATTCAATCAAAAATTATCTTGAAAAGCGAGCGGCAATCCCAAATTCTGATACAAACGATTTTTTGTTTTTGAATTTGTCAGGGGAGCCTTTGTCAAGACAGGGACTTTGGAAGATATTGAAAACATATCTGAAAAAAGCACAGCTGCCAAGCGACATAACTCCACATTCTCTGAGACACTCGTTTGCTCTGCATCTTTTAGAAAACGGTGCAGATTTAAAATCGGTTAAAGATATGTTAGGACATGTGAATATAGCATCTACCCAGGTTTACGAACGGCAACTTAAAGATAAAATGACGCAGGTTTATTTCAATGCCCATCCGGGCTCAAAGCGTAAATAATATACACACTGAAAGGATGAATTTAAACTATGAAAGTACTTGTGATTGGAAGCGGCGGCAGAGAACATACTATTATTTGGAAGCTGAGCCAGAGCGAAAAGGTATCAAAAATTTATTGTGCCCCTGGAAATGGCGGCATTTCTGAGATTGCACAATGCGTTCCAATAAAGGTTATGGAGTTTGATAAGCTGGTTGCTTTTGCAAAAGAAAACCAAATTGATATGACAGTTGTTGCTCCTGATGACCCTCTTGCTGCAGGTGCAGTTGATGCTTTTGAAGCAGCAGGACTTAAAGCGTTTGGTCCTAATAAGGCTGCTGCTATAATTGAGGGAAGTAAAGCTTTTTCAAAAGATTTGATGAAAAAATACAATATCCCGACAGCACGATACGAAACCTTTGACAATAGCGGTGATGCCATTGCTTATATAAAGACTGAGAATAAATTTCCTGTAGTTATTAAAGCTGATGGTCTTGCTCTTGGTAAGGGCGTTATAATAGCCGAAAACTTTGATGAGGCTGAAAAAGCAGTTCATGATATTATGGATGATAAGGTTTTTGGAGCAGCAGGCGGAAAAGTAGTTGTTGAGGAGTTTTTAACAGGTCCCGAGATATCAGTTCTGGCGTTTACCGATGGCAAAACATTAAAGCCTATGGTATCAGCCCAAGACCATAAAAGAGCTTTTGACAACGATAAAGGCCTTAACACAGGCGGTATGGGAACATTCTCTCCGAGTAGGATTTATACCCCTGAACTTGCCGAAGAGTGTATGAAAAATATTTTCATCCCTACTATGAATGCAATGAATATGGAAAATCGTAAGTTTAAGGGTGTTTTATATTTCGGTCTGATGAAAACCCCTGATGGTGTCAAGGTTATAGAATACAATTGTCGTTTTGGTGACCCTGAAACACAGGTTGTGCTGCCAAGACTTAAAACAGATTTATACGATATTTTTGATGCAATAATTGAGGAACGCCTTGATGAAATCGATATTGAATGGTACGACAATGCCGCTGTTTGCGTAGTTTTGGCATCCGGTGGATATCCCGAAAAATATGAGACGGGCTACGAAATTGATGGTCTTTCAAAGGCGCAGAGCCTTGGCGCTCTTGTTTTCCATGCAGGAACAAGGGCCGAAGATGGTAAATTCTATACTGCAGGCGGCAGGGTTTTAGGCGTAACTGCTGTCGGCGAAAATCTTGATGATGCAATTAAAAATGCGTATCATTTCTTACATCCTATTAATTTTAAAGATATGCACTACAGAAAAGACATAGGAATTAAAAAGCAATAAAAAAATCCGCCTTTTGGCGGATTTTTTTTATTAGTAATTTTCTTTTCTAACCTCAAAATATGCTTTTGGATGCGCACAAACAGGACAAACTTCAGGAGCCTTCTTGCCCATAACGAGATGTCCGCAGTTACGGCACTCCCACATAGTTTCTTCTGATTTTTCAAATACCTGCTGCATTTCAACATTATTAAGAAGTTTGCGATATCTTTCTTCATGTGCTTTTTCAACTTCTGCAACAGCTCTGAATTGAGCAGCTAAGGCTGTAAAGCCCTCTTCCTCTGCATCTTTCGCAAAACCTGCATACATATCAGTCCACTCATAATTTTCGCCTGCAGCTGCAGCCGCTAAGTTCTTAGCAGTATCGCCAAGAGCGCCAAGCGCTTTAAACCAAAGTTTTGCATGCTCCTTTTCGTTTGCTGCTGTTTCTTCAAAAATAGCAGCAATCTGCTGATAACCTTCTTTTTTTGCTACAGATGCAAAATAGGTATACTTGTTTCTTGCCTCAGATTCTCCTGCAAAAGCAGCCATAAGATTTTTTTCGGTTTTTGAACCTTTAAGTTCCATATTTAACACTCTCCTTTTCAGTTGATTATACACCATTTTTTTAATTATAATACATTATCTACCTTAAGTCAATCATGATTTGGAAAATAAGGCCAAAAAAATAATTTTTTGAACTTTTTTCAAAAAAACACTTGATTTTTTCAAATATATGTTATATAATAATCTCCGTTGCGAATAATCGGGGTGTGGCTCAGTTTGGTAGAGTACCTGAATGGGGTTCAGGTGGCCGCTGGTTCGAATCCAGTCACTCCGACCAAAAAATAAAGACCATTCTAAAGAATGGTCTTTATTTTTTATATTTTATCTTAAATCTCTTGTTTCGATAAAGTCCATATCGATAAATTCCTGATTTTCGCCGCACATTGCCCAGATAAATGAATAAGCCTTTGTGCCGACACCCGAGTGGATTGACCAGCTTGGTGAAATTACAGCTTCTTCGTTGTGCATAATTATATGGCGTGTTTCATTCGGCTCTCCCA
>JAZNPN010000061.1:0-29466 GCA_045589715.1 Clostridia bacterium
TTATTACCCATACCGATATAGATGCCGTCTCTTGGGTTCATTTCATACTCTGTTCCATCAACAGTAATAACACCCTTACCGCCGATATTGATACAGCCCATTTCGCGTCTTTCCAAGAAATATTCTGCTGCAAGTTCTTTGCCTGCTTCAAGTTTAAGCTCCTGCAGAACGGGCATAAAGCCTGCTGTGATAATTCTGTCAATATGGCTGTAAACCATTTTGATATTATCCTTGGTAAAGAGGTTTGTGATATGAAATTCTTCTCTTAATCTGTCGGTTGTGTAATGTTTTACATCTTTAGGATTTGATGCGCTTCTTATTTCCATCTTTATATCTCCTTTCGTTTTGACAAATCGAATTAAATATTATCTTATGTTAGTATATCAAATATTACCTTATTTTTCAAGGCTTTTTTAGGAAAATATAAATTTTTGTAGGGGCAATAGCTTTCAGCTTTCAACATAGAGGCATTCCAAATATAAAATTGAAAATAGAAAATCGATTTAATTGATTTTTAACATAGATCCATTCTGGTTAGACTTGCGTTGAGACGAGGCGTGGCGCTTAAAAAGATTTACCGATAGCCAAACATTTACTCTCGGCAAGAAAAAGTGTTACTTTAGCAAAATAGCTTTTCGCATTTGCGAAAAGCTATCTTAATTTTCAATTTTCAATTTTCAATTTTCAATTTAAAAAAGCTCCCCTAAGGGAGCTTTTTGTTATTCACCAAAGTTTACTGCGTGAATAATATTTCTCAGTGCTTTTTTGTCTTTGGCTGCATAGTATGAAATAGCAGATTCAGAATACAAACCAAGCTTATTATTATAGCTAAAGTGGTTTCTGCCAAGACTTTCCTGAATTGCTGTAAAGTTTACCATTTCCAAATCGCCGTTCAGTATCTTCAATTCTTCGCCAAATGACGGAAGAGGAAGTCCTGTAAGCTTATGCAAATCATTCACCGCTACATAGAAGTTGCCGTCTTTTACAACAGGTGAATGTTTAAGATAAACTCTGGCGCTGTCTACATATGCAGTCTTTGAGCCGCCTACAAGAATTATATGGTCGGGATTGCTCTGTGTAAACTTTGCAAGGTCGCTATACATACTATCATTAAGCAACTGAAAGCGAATAGCTGTAAAATATGTGTTACCGGTTGAGCCCGGCTTAATTGTTGCAAGCAAGTCAGACGCTGCACCACAGGATGCAAATGTAATTTCTCTCCAGCCTGTGTTGCCTTTTGAGAAATCAACAGGGACATCTTTTTTTACATGCTCTGCGTTAATATTAACCACTACATCAGATGCCGCATCTTCTGCCGCTGATACCCAATACCATATTCTGTAAGTGCCTTTTTTCTGCTTTATCTTCCACGCAGAGTCGCCTGTCAGTCTATATGCCTGACCCTGCTCTGTGTAAATGCCCGACGCTACGGGAGAGCTTGCAAAGGTTGCATCGGCGTTATTTATATCAAACACCTGAGCATTTACCGCACCCTGACAAAGCAACGCAATGCTTAAAAGTAATGCCGATATCTTTTTCTTCATTATTAGCACTCTCCTTTAATAGTTGCGGTAGTCGTTAATGATAATAGGTCTGTCGTTATAGTTGTTATACAACAATCTTGACGCATTGTTTCCATACTCTTCATATGAATGAATATCTGTGGGGTATCCTCTTCTTACTGTGAGTCTTCCGTCTTCGTCAAACTCAATCAATGTAAGACCGCCGTTGTTCTGTGTGAAGAACTCCCATCTGTGCAGATATACACCCTTGTTACCCGATGCACAGGATTCCTGTCCGCAAGGGTGAGCATCTGTTTCAAAATCTGCAGGAATACCATTCTCGGAGTACACAACGCCCGGAACAGATAAATCCTGAGTTGTTGTATAAGCAAACGCATCTGTGTTCTTTACAACATAACCAAGTCCTAACTTATAACCATAGTCAAAATATCCATTATCCCTTAAAACAAGTCTTGCATACTGAGTGTAATGGAGACTTGGGTTCTGAGCCTTTAAGTCATCGCCGTCTGCCAGCTGACTTATGTTCTGTATCATCTGCGCGACATTATCGTATTCACCATTAAACAGAGCATCCTTCTTAGCCTGAGGAATTTCAGTCCAATTTATAAAGAATTTGTCTGTGCCTGTTGAAGACGGAGCGAGGAAGCCCGGTTTTCCGCCCTCGAGATTCTGTCTGTCTGCGTCATAGAACTTAATCAGGTTAGCAACCTCATAGCTGCCATTCTGGAGCAAGAACATTATAACATCGCCCGGTTCTAACGGCTCAGCATCTGCAGGGTCATATGACCACTTATTTACAGGGTCATGGCCATTCACTGCATATATATTAGTATAGCCGTCAGTTACTGATGCTGAAATTCCCAGCGGAGGTGTTGTCAACCAGTTGCCGCCGTTAAACTGATCCTCAGGATATGCGTATATTGTGTAGTAGCCGTAGTCTACCGTCAGATATACTCTTGCGGCTGTTCTCTCCTTGCCGTTTATATCAAGCTCTTGCCATACATCTTCTACAACAGCCAAGCTGCTGGTCTGGAAGTTAGATGAACCCTCAAGAGTGAAGTCATGGAAGATTACAGCATCTGGAATCGGGTCAATATCGTCGCTGAAGTATGCGTCGATAACACCGTCATAGATATAGCCTGTGTTATATCCGCTTCTTGTTGACGGAAGCTGTGAGTTAGAATATACTGCATATTTGTCAAAATCGGTCGGGTCTGACGGAACTGCAAAAATCTTAACAGATGCGTCAAGTGCAAGTGAGTAACCGATATGTACCCAATCGTATACAACGCGGTTTATTTCATAATTGGTCTCAACCTTCTTATTTAAGGTTCTGCCGTCGCCGTCTTCCTTGAGCGCCTTACCCTCATTGTTGCAAGGATAGGGAACTCTGAGTTCGTTAATCTTGCCATCTGTGTTTAATGAATATGTTACATAGCCGCGGTAACCATTGATGCCTCCTGCTTTGTCCACATATCCGCCGTCAACACTCTTAGGCTCGCTTGAATCGGCTGTGTATACTACTACCTTATCTGCAAAGTTATATTCATAGAACTTGCCGTCCTCAGAGAACATCTTTACCTTTGCTGTGCCAAAAATTGTGCCGCCGCCGCTGATAGCTGCGATTACACCCTGTTTTAAGCCGTTTGCTGTGCCGTTTGCCTTGAGTCTGAATACATGTCCAAATGTATTTCTGTATATTATTACATTTGAGTTAAGGTAACTGCTCAAAGAACCCTCAGCCAGCAATTTGGTAGTTTTAAATGTAACTGTAGCGTTATTTAAAATTACATCAAATGTGCGCGCACCTGCATTTAACGCAGTGATTGTAGCGGTGATTGAAGCAGGACCTGCATAAACTTCGCGGCAATTGCTGCCCTCTAAATAAGATATGCTTATGCCTGTGTTAAGTTTTGAAAAATCAATTTTTTCCTTACCGCTGTTAAAGATGCTTACAAGATAATCTTCTTCATTAAGCGAAAGTCTTACGCCTGTTTCAGAATCAAGCACGCTGTAGTTAAATGAATCAATGCTGTCTACAACCATATCTTTAAATGAGCGGACATTTACCACATTTGTGCCTGAGTCACTCTGAGTTACAACGATTGTTCCGTAATAAAAATCATCAAGGAATGTTGCATCATAACCCGCAAGCGCTGCGCCGTTATATATAACAGGGTATCCTGATACATTTACGGTCTTTTTGGTATCGCCTACATAGTAGCTGATTGTGCCGTTTGCATATCCTGCAAAATCTTCAGCATCAATTTCAAGCGCTTTGTCATATCTTGAAAGTCTGGTGTATACCAGCTTGTTTGCGCCGTTTTCCTTTATATAAAAAGCCTTTACCTGTCTTCCAAGGTATGTGTTGGGGCTTGCACCATCATTTCTGATAGTCACGCCGTCTACTACTACAACATCGTCAATTGCAGTCTTAACGGCTGAAATTGTTGAGTTCTCTGCCTCAGTAAGCTGACCCTCTGCGTAGTAGAAACCCAAACGCTCAGTTAAGAATGTTTTACCTGTATCTACTGCGTAGTAAACCACGCCGTCTTTGATGTATGCAACATCTCTGAGTGCAATGTCAAATGTGCGATACAAAAGTTCTGCAAACTCTATCTTTGAAAGATTTTCGCCGATTGCTTTATTGGCAAGCATCAAATCCCAATTGTTTGCAACTTTATAATATCCTGTAAACCATCCGCCCTTAACAAGAGCTTCTGTCTCATATCCGCAAAGCACGATAAGGGTTTTAACTGCTTCTTCGTACTTTAAAACTCTGTCGGGTTCAAAAGTACCATCGCCGTTACCCTTCATAACGCCATAGTCTGCAACTGATTTGATTGCAGCATAATTTGCATGGTCGCTTGATACATCGGTAAACGATGTATCAAGGATTGCTTCGTCATCATTAAAACTTGTGAGGTCCTCGGGTCTGCCAAATGAACTTGTGCCAACGGGAGGAACATCATCATTTACGAGGTGGAATGCGTCTGCAAGTACCTGTGCAAATTCTGCACGGGTAACGCTTTCTTCCATCTGAAGGTTATCATAGTGGATAATACCGAGACCTTTTAAAACATCCCAGCCTTCCTGATAAAGTACTTCGGTGTCCGTCTCTGCTGCGCTGACTGTCAAGCTCATTGGCAAAACTGTCACAAGCAGACAACAGGTTAAAATAAATGAAATCAGTTTCTTCATTATACTAAACCTCCTTGTGTGAGCATGCGATAGAACATAACTGCCGCTTCTGCTCTTGTTGTCGTATTTTGCGGCAAGAATGTGCCGTCTTCATTGCCTTTGATAATGCCTGATGCTGAAAGTGCCACTACTGCATCCTTTGCAAAGTCTGAAATATTTGCAGAATCGCCGTATGTTACAGCCCCTTCTTTTTCCAGCTTATCACCAAGCGCACGATAGATAAGTGTGCAAACCTCTTCTCTTGTAATGCTTGCTTCGGGATTGAAGTATCCGTTTCCGCTTCCCTCAGCAAGACCCATTTCCTTAAGTGTTACAACATAAGGAGCGTACCATGCAGAATTCATTACATCAATGAAATCTGATTTTGCATCGCTTATATCATAACCAAGTGCCAGAACAAGAATTTTTGCAAACTCGCCTCTCTTTACACCTCTTGCAGGTTCAAATGTAGTAGCACTTGTGCCTACAATGATGTTTTTGTCTGCCAAATAGTCAATAGCATTTTTTGCCCATCCGTAATCTGCGATATCGTTAAAGCCTGCAAGGTCAGTTTCTTCTCTTGCATCACTCTCATTCTTGAGATTTTCAAGATACTCGCCGCCCTGTACGCCTGTGCCGCCCCAATAGCCGCCATTGTCGCCGCCGTCTGGGTCCGGATCTGCCGGTGTTGGATTGAGCAAAGCATAAATCTTACTGTCAAGAGCAGCGGGTGTTGCCACACCGCTTATTAACAACTGATATGCGTGAGATAGCTGAGTCTCAGGTGTTACAGCGCCAAATGCTGCCACATTTGTATACACATTTGTGCCGTATGTTGTTAAAACTCCGGGTATGTGCTGATGGCCAAGCTGTGCAACGCCTTCTTCCATATAGTTAAATACTGCGCCGTATACAACTTGTCTTGTAAAAGCTTTTGCAAAGGCATCTGTCTTTGATGTCGCGGTCGCTGTTACATATCCGTTGCCGCTGAGCGCTGTCAAAACTTCCGTTTTACCTGCGGTTGTTACATTGTCAGCATACAATGTTTCTGCACTGTCAGCATCACCTGTTGCAAATATATCAACTGTAAAGTTTTTATCTGCACCTGTCAGTACCGCTGACTTGCTTTCATCAAACGCTTTCATTACTATTGCTGCCTTTACCATATTTTTAAGGCTTGCACCATCAGAAAGCTGTGCTTTGTCATTATATAAAACTGTTGCAACTGCATCCTGAAGGGCAGCCGCTGTTACTTCTCCTGCCACAGCTGTATATAAGCTGTCTGTAAGGCCAATCATATCCGCGTTGCTGTAGTCAAGACCCAAAAGATTATCAAACAATTTTGTCTTTACATCGTCTGCGCTTGCTGCAGTAGTTTTAATATAAGTAATTACATCGTTTACTGTGCCCTCTGTTACATACCAAAGCTCGGTAGGTGCAGCAGGAGCATCAATTCCCTCACCTGAGAAATACACATAGTATTTGCCGTCCGGTGCGGGTCTGCCGTGAAGCGTTGTCGGTATACCAATTGTTGTAGTAAACTTATTCTGAGCGTTTACCTCAACACTTTCAACTGCCAAAACAGAAGTTAAAATGTTTGCAGCTGTAACATCGCCATCCTCATAGCCGGGCATTAAAACCTTAACCAAAATCTCGCTTGCAGCGCCTCCCGTCTGGTTAACATCGCCCTGTATGATGGCAGCTGTTCCTTCGGAATTCATCTTTGCGCTGGTGTTTTCAAGCGTCGCTGCGGCAGCTTGTGCAAAGACAAGCTGCGCCGCAAGCGCTATTGATACCAATTTTTTAAAATTCATAATTTTTTCCTCCCTATTGTGCTTTTAGCGTAAAACTCGAAGCTGAATTGCTGAATATTCCCAGATAACCTGCATTATGAATATAGCTTGTATCAACATAATCAATATAGCACTTACCGTCAATCTCTACTGTGATATTGAGACCTCCTGCAACATGGCGGGCATTGATGCGGATATCCGCGCTCGATTTCACTCCGTCCATATCATTTATTGCGATAATCTGTTCAAGGTCTCCTGTCTTTTCTTTCAGCATAATCTTATTGCCCTTAATCACTGCCTTGTAGTGATCGCCGTTTAAGTCAGGGCTTGTGCTTCTGAATATTACGCCTTGCTCTGCGTTCGGGTTAGCAAGTTCGATTCTTCCCGCTATTGTGTAATCGTTAGGTACAACATCTGACGAGAACTTGGTTCCGTTAGCTGTTGAAACTGTTGCGCTACCCATAGCTTCTGCAAAGTTCACAACGCCGAGAGATTCTTTGGTTCCGAGGAAGATCTTCGGTGACTTAGCTTCCTGATACTTAATATCAAGACCAAACTGCTCAACTGCATCGTGAAGTGTCAGGTACAAATCACCCTCAGTAATCATATCGGTTGTGTAATAACTGAGTGTCGACTGTCCGTTAAGATTCAAGATGTAAAGCTGACCGAGAGGCAGATTGATAATACCAAGCTCTAAGTCATTATACTCACCGAGGTTTATTGCCTGTGGGCTTGAGAGTACAACTTGTGGATGAACACCGTCTCTTACCTGAAGCTCTATACTTTCTTTCTTCATAACAATCATAAAGCCTTTGGCAGGATTTGCTCTCCATGAATATACGCCTGAAAGTTCCTCAGGTGCAAGCGCAATTACTGAGAACGCACTCGCGTTGTCACCAAAGTTGGTTCTTACCTTCATTGTGTATATTGTATCATAGCCAAACTTAGCTTTTGTTTCGGTCCATATACCATGCATCAACGGGTTAGCAGTCTTTGTGCGCACTTCATCTTCTGTGCGTACAACCTCTGTAGCTCCGTTTGTAATATATGTGCTGTCTGAAGAGAATACATCCTTGATGTCGCTATAGTAAAGGTTGATTGATGAACGGATTTCTGTCAGCTTATCATCAAGTACAAGTACCATTCTGTCAACCTCTGTCTGTTCACCCTGCTTAAGCTCAAGCATTGCCTTTGCTTCGTCAAGAACAGTCTGTGCTTCAGCTATTGTGCCGTATGGTACATTGCCTATCTCTGTTCCTTCAATAAGGTTTGGCATAAACGCTTCAAACTCTGCTGTCTTTGCCAGAAGTGCCTCAGTATTTAAGTTGTCATAGAGATTAGTTCTGAATACCAACGGGCCGTTGCTGCACATTAATGTTTCAGGGTAAATTACAGATTCATTTATCGCTGTAACTCTCCAATAATACACAGTTTTATCTGAATTTAAGTCATCTAAATATGCAAAGTTATAAAGAGTCTCTTTTTCATAAACGATATCTGTAAACTCAGGATCGCTTGCAAGCTCTAAAAGATATTTGTCCGCATGCTCACTCTGTTCCCATGTAAAGAATGCTTCTTTAGAATTTACATTATCTTTATAATTGTATGGATAGTATATTCTAAATGGTGTCAGCGAATAATCTGCTGTTTCGCGTGTTTCACTTACATATATACCTATATCATCAAGCTGAAGCTTCTGATATTCCTTAAGTTCCTCAGGAACTTCTATGTCAGTTCTTATTGTAAAGTCGCGGTTTTCAGGGTCATTGAAATACTCGTAATATGTGTCATCACCCTGTTTTACCTCAATATTACCCTCGTTCACAACTGCCTTGTCATAGTTTTCTGTTCCGCCGTTGTGCCAGAGCAAATTGTATGTTGCAGATGAATCACCCGGCCATCTTTCAAGGAAGAATATATCCTTGATATAGTCGTATCTTTCGTATTCTGACAAGGTGTAAACCTGAGAAATCTGCTGGAATACGAAAGTCTTCATCATATTGAGCCAGCCGCCTGTATCATAACCGTGAGCCATGAAGTTTCCAAGGCTGTCGTTTTCTGCTATTACATTATAATCAACATAACAGCCATAGTTACCTGAAATCTGGAATGGGTAGTAACCGCTTACAAAGAAGTTGTGGTGCTTATTATTACCAGTCTGGTTATCATCGTCATAGACAGCAAACGCCTGACCGATAAACTTCATCTCTGCGATGCCTTCGCCCCAATCGTGGAAGTAGTTATACGCAGTCTCGTTGCCACGATGCGTAATATTTCTTCCGTTATAAATCATACCCATATCAAGAGAGCATTTTACACCCTGCCACATCTCGTTATAGAGTATCTTTGTCTCGTTACCGCCAAAGTGAATGAATGAATTTCTGCCGTCGTGCATAGAACAGTTTGTAACCTTGTTGCCTACGCCGTGCACACGGATTGCACCTGTATACATAACGCCCTGTCTTGCAACATCCCAGAAATAACAGTTGTTAACCACATTGTTATCAGGGGTAAGGTCTGTTCTTACGCTCTCATCATCTGTGCGAAGATAGTGAGAGTCATATCTTTCGTCAAGACGAATGCCTGCAGAACCCATTGAGATAAAGTCACAGCCATCTATCAATATGTCTGTGCAATATCTTGTATCAATACCCATTACGGCATTGTTTCTGAATTCACATCCCAAAAAGCTAATGTGATCACAGTTGCGCAGTTCAAAAATCTCTGCACGATGCTTGTGGAAATCAATTCCGTCAAATGTCACATATGACACATCATCCATTTTGACTACTCTATGCTCGTTGCTTACAACTTCCATAGGAACATTCTCATCAACATAGGGAGGATAGAAGTAGAGCTTTAACTCGTCTGTGTCGATATAATATTCACCCGGAACATCAAGCTCTTCAAGCAGGTTTGCAATCTGCAACTGTCCGTTAGTTGAAAAACCACGGGGGAAAACATCTTTTGTGGTAATGATTTCTGTATTCGGGTCAATGTCAGCGATACGAACTCTTGAGTATGAGTAGCCGTAGGCGCCTCTTCCCTGAAGTACCGCGTGCTTTGCATTTACCCAGTTTGCTATTCTGCCTGCTGAATCAATAGTACATTGCATACTATCGCTGAATCCGCTTGTTCCGTGTACCGCAGTAACACTTGTGTATCTTTCTACACCATTTGGATACTGCGCCATCAGCTGTTCCTTATTATTAAAGAGGAACGGAATGTATGTGTTCTCTATATTTTCTATAAACTCGGTCGCCTGATTGAAGTAAGCTCCGCCGAATCCGTCAAAAGCTGTCAGATGATTGATACCTAACTTCTTAAGGTCAGCTACTGCTACATATGCTCTTGCTTCCTCAGGGACTCTTGCCATCTCCTCTTTTGAGAGAGACTCAAAGTCGCTTATCTTAACTTTAGTTGCGCCGTAAAATATAGGCTGCTCTCCGGGATACGCCTTATATGTTATGGGCGCTTCCTCTGTTCCCGAATCATACTTGTCAAAAACAGTAGTAGATTTAATATTATATTCTCCGCCGCGGAAGTAGACCGTGACAGGAGTTTTCGGGTTTTGATTTTTTACCTTTTGTACCATCTGCCTTGCAGCATCAAGAGTTGCAAGCGGTGCATCTATCGTTCCTGCCGCAGAGTCGTTGCCGTCAGGCGCACAATAGATTGCAATTTCATTTGTTGCGTCTTTCGCAAAAACAACGCCTGAAATTCCGGAGCATTGAATGCAGAGTACTATGAGTAAAACCCACAATAGAATTTTTTTCATGGCATTATCACCTTTCTTCTATGTTTCATCCGATACTTATTGTCACAGGTTAAGTACCATTTTGTACTCGCCCCTCAAATTACTAAAAAGCAATCGTTGCCGCTTTGCCTAAAGTGTTGGAATTTATAAAGCTATCCCAGATGTATACACGAACTTCGTAGTTGTCCTTGTTATCTGCTGTGATATTTTCAGGGGCAGTTAACGCAAAGCCCTGAGATACAACTGCCATTGGAGTAGTCGTATATGTTGCTGATGTAATCTGTGAAGCATCTATATCAACCGTTGTGTTAGTTGTCTTGTCCACCAAAGCTGTAATCAACTGATATGTACCGCCGTTATTCTTCTTTATAAAGTCCTTGATATCAAATGCCACATTTACATCCGCATCAGTTGCAGTTACACCCGTATTAACAATTTCATAACGGGGAACGGTTTCAAATTCGTAGGTATTATACGCTACAGAACCGATGCCGTTTGCGTCATATACACCCTTGACCGTCAAACGATACTTTGCATCTAACTTAAGCGCTTTTCCGGCTTCAAAGGCAATGTTAACCTTTTTGTTATTATCTGCAAATCCAAATGTATATAATCCGTCAGCCGCAACTTTAGTTGCTGTGCCGTCTTCTGCGATTTCTTCAAGGTAGATGTTAGCGTTATTGATATCATCTGTATCAACGCTGCTGCTGAATTCCATTGTGATTGTATCATATGGACTAACCTGCAAACCATCTACAGTGGTATCTACATCTGTAAGACCTGAATTTGTAATTGTCAAAAGTTCCTTAGCCTGTATCTTTGCAATCTTATATACCAATGTGCCTGCTTTGTCACCATTGTTTGCCTGCTCCCAGAACTTGAATGATTTTACAGTTGCAGGAAGAGTACCTGTTGGAAGTACACCCTTTTCTGCATAACGGCCTGTAGGCTCCTGATCTAAGGTAACCGTTTCAGGCTTTGCAAAGTTAAATTTTGAATAAGCTAATGTCCAGGCATTACCATCTGCTGAATAGAATAACTTATATGTGCCCGCGGTCGTATCAACATCCCAGCGGTAATATAAATATTTTCCCGCAAATGAGTCGTCACCTGTTACGCTCTGGTCGGTATGCACAAGAGAACCCAGGGTTGTCTCTCTTGCATCAGCTCCTGTTACACCGGCAGGTGGCGTCATAGGGTCTGAATTTCCATTTGCATAGTTCGCGTTGTTGTTACCGTCGCTCTTGTTATTGATCAAACTTCTTACATAAAAAACTGAACCGCCTGCAACCGCATATAAGTTATCAGGGCTAAAGTTTGCACGATAGAAGCCAAACGCTTTATCTGTATTATCATCCCAGGCAGGGCTTGTTTCACCTGAACTTAATGCAGGGAAATGGTGCAGACGACGCAGGTTTCCCGAAACTGTGGGGAAATTCATCTGGATAATGAGAGTAAATGGCTTTGTTGTATCTATTGTTCCACCAAGAGGAATTATCATCTGTGCATTGCTGGTTGTACGGGGCAGAGTTGTAATCTGAAGAACATTCTTCGCCTCACCCTCTATCGTATCAGTTCCCATAGAAAAGTTACTGAGCTCTGCATTTATCGTCTTGTATGAATCGGGAACCTCTGTCATTTCATTATAATCAATGTTAATATTCAGCGGATCAGCAGCGCATACGGATACGGCAGTAAAAATCATAACTGTCGCCAATGCAGCCGATACCATTTTCTTAATTCGCATATTATGTCCTCCTAATAATCTTTCCTTAAACAAAATTTGCCGATACCGCTGAGCCCCTGAAATTTCAGGGGCTCAGCTGTGTCAGCTTGAAACTAAATCTTATTTATGGTTTTTTGCGTAAAATTCATTAACCTGTCTCTCATATTCTGCTGTAACCTTTTCTACGCCTGCAGTCTTAAGTTCTGCGAGGAATGTATCATAATACTCGTCAGGATCTGCGGAACCTCTTGTGATTGCTGAATACTTAGAAATTACAGACTTAATCTGTCCCATTTCTGTTGCAATATTAGCATCATCGATAGCAAATCCGAGGAATGGGCTGATTTCTGCCTCTTCGTTGTACTTAGCTGTCTTCTCCCAAACATCAAGGTCTGCACCTTCTTTTACATAAGCGTTGAACTGGTTACCAAACGCCCATGCTCTGTTGATGTTGTAAACATTGTTGTCAGGATCAAGAACGCGGTATGTTCCATCCTCAAGAAGCTCATAGTTTACACCCTCGATACCGATTGTAAGTAAGTTGTAAAGGTCTGCGTCTGTGTTGATTTCACGGATAACTTTAACTGCCATCTCAGGATTCTTAGCATCCTTACCTACAACTACAAGAGACTGACACTTCTGAATAACCGGCTTGTTGATAAGCGCTGCTTTCTTGTATTCATTCTTTATTGCATATTCTGCTTCAAGCCCCGGCTTGTAAACTTCAAAGCTTACTACATCATTTGTGTTGGTAGTAGCGGATGCACTTGCGATATCAGGTCTGATGTAACCTGCTTCGTAGTAATCACGCAATCTGTCAACCTGTTCTTTGTATTCGGGTGCGAAGTACTTATATGTAGCTTTCCATGTTCCGTCCTCATTCTGAGAGAAGTATACATCGTCTACCTTTGCATAGTCATCGCAGTAACCCCAGGCCTCTAAAGTCTCACCATTTGTTCTGGGCACGAAAGGATATGCGTACTTAGAATCAGTGACATTTTCTTTACACCACTTAAGGAAAGGCTCTAAATCATCTATAGATTTGAAATCTTCTATTGTATAAGGAGATGCGTCTAAGATATCACCGTTAATAACTGCTGCTATTGCTGTAGGCAATACCTGAAGGTTAGGAATACCATAGATTGAACCTTCATACTTTACCAATTCCCAAGCATAATCGGGAATAGCGTCAAAAAGTTCCGGTGCATTCTCTTCAATAAGCTCATCAAGAGGAACGATACCGCCCATTGATGCTGCAGTTACCATCGGGAAGCCTGCGCCTGCAAATGCGAGGTCATAATCATTTCCTGATGCCATATATGCCTGCAATCTCTGTGTGTATGCACCTGCGTCAATGTAATCTATCTGAAGCTTAACGCCAAGACGATCCATCAAAATCGCATTTACCTGTTCCATAACAGCTGTCTGATCCTTTGGTGCACCGCCGCGCTGTAACCATACAATTGTTTCGCCGTTACCCTTTTTCTCGCCGCAGCCTACTGTTCCAAGCACAAGGCATACGCAAATTGCAACGAGCAATACATTTTTAAATACCGATTTAATTTTCATAACTTAAACCTCTCTTTTTAATTATTTTATTGAAAATGCTTAACGCACATATTTATTTCTGAATTAACCCTTAACTGCACCAACTGTCATACCCTTTGTAAAGTACTTCTGGAAGAACGGGAATACTACAAGAGCAGGACCTGCAACTACAACGGCAAGTGCCATTCTTACACTCTCGCCGGGGATTTCCTGTCCCAGCATATCAGCTGTAAGCTCTCCTCTGTTTAAAAGCTCAATATCCTGAATAATTCTCTGGAGCAAATACTGAAGAGCTGTCAGATCGATATTGTCGATGTAGAGCATACAAGTGAACCAGTCATTCCACTTAGCAAGAAATACCAAAAGTGCAACTGTCGCAAGAACCGGTTTTGACATTGGCATAACAAACTTTGCAAAGATGGTATATTCTGTAGCACCATCTACATATGCAGACTCAATAATCGAAGTGGGGATACCCTGGAAGTTTGTTCTTATCATAAATGTGTACCAGGGGCTTACCAATCCGGGCAATACATATATCCAGAAGGTATTTCCCAAATGGAGATACTGTGTATTTAATATGTATGAAGGAACAAGTCCGCCGCTAAAGAGCATTGTAAAATAAAGGAAGAATGATATTGCGCTTTTGCCGGGCATAATGCTTCTTGAAAGCGGATATGCCACCATTGACATAAGCAATACCGCAAGTCCCATAGAAAGTGCAGAGAATGCAAATGTCACGCCGTACGCTCTGAGTATCATATCAATGTTGCTTCCTACATATTTATATGCGGTGGTATCAAAATCTTTTATGAAAAAGCTGTATCCGTTTTGAAGAATATATTCTTCACTTGTCAAAGAACTTGTAACAACCAACAAGAAGGGCGCTACCATTATCACACAGATTAAAACACACGCGATGTTAACACAAAACTGTCCGATTTTTGTCTTTTTTCTTAAAATATCCATGTAAACTTAAACCCTCCTTAATTAGAATAATGCGAGCGAATCGTCGACCTTTTTAGTTATGCTGTTTGTTATCATAACCATTACAAATCCAACTACAGACTGAAGCAATGACATCGCTGTAGATCTTGCAAATGCGTTACCGCCCGGGTTCTGCATAAGTCTGTATATATATGTATCAAGAACATCTGTCGTATCCTGAAGCTCACCAACCTGTCTTGTCAAATTCCAAAAGAGACCGAAGTCCGCTCTGAATATGTTGCCGACCTTCATTATTGCAAGGATAACGATAATCGGGATAAGCTGAGGAATTGTAATATGTATAACCTGCTTCCATTTATTTGCACCATCAAGCGATGCCGCCTCGTAAAGCTCTGAGTCGATACCCATCATTGTTGCGTAGTAGATAATACAGTCCATACCTACATGCTTCCAGATAGAAACAAAAATAAGTATCGCAGGCCACATAGCTGCTGCATCTGCCGAGTACCAATCCATTGTACCCTCACCGCCAAACATTCTTATCAACTGGTTAACCATACCCATTGACGGCTGCAAAAACGCATAGGCAATATAACCTACAACAACCCAGGATAAAAAGTGGGGGAATATCGACAAAGTCTGATATACCTTGATTGCCTTACGGCTTTTAACCTCGTAAAACAATATAGCAAGCGCAACGGCTGCAAGCATACCAAGACCGATAAAACCAAAGTTCATTATAACTGTGTTCTTTGTAATTCTCCAGAAGTCGTTTGAACCTACCAAGAGCTTAAAGTTCTCAAATCCCGTCCATTCACTTCCAAACATACCTTCATTGTATCTGAAGTCTTTAAATGCAATTATAATACCTACCATTGGCAAGTAAGAAAATACGAATACCAACAGTAATGGAACAATAACAAGCGAAATCAGCTGAATCTTATTAGAATTAACCGGTTTTCTGCGTCTTATTGCCGCGGCATCCGTACCCTGAAGTTTTTGTGTTGTCTTTTCCTTCATCCCTTTTCCTTCTTTCTACAATTTCTTTATAAGATTTTACCACGAATAGCGTCATATTTCAATTCTCTATCTTTTGTTTTTAGTTCTCTATTTTTAGGTATTTGTGCGTTTCGCTTGAAAACTGCCTTTTAAATATATATAATTACAACAAATTGTTAGTTTATTATGTATTTTTTAGGTTACGGGGGGGTGATTTTTATGGTTAATATGATAATTGTCGATGATGCAGCTTCTGCCAAAAAACTTGCAGATATTGTCGATTACAATCGCTATTCATTTAATTTATGCGGCTGTTTTGATAACGCAAATTCAGCGCTTGACTATATCCGCTCAGAGCATATAGATGTTGTGATTTGCGATATAACCCTTAATGGAACGGACGGTATCAATTTTTTAAAAACCCTCTACACCCGTTATCCGCACATAAAGATAATCGTTGTAACCGAGAGCCGCGATTTTGAATACGCAAAAGCCGCCATATCATATAAAGCATTTGAATATATCACCAAACCCGTTGATATCACTCAGTATACGGGGGCTCTTTCCAAACTTCAGGAGGTTCTTAAAAAACAAGAGGAAATTCTGTTCTTTGGCGATGAGCCGGTCCTTCTTCTTGAAGAGGTATTTTCCGATTATTTTAACGATGTAACAACGGATGAGGCTTTTATTGAAAGATTTCTTAACCTTAAGACAACTTCTGAGATTTTACATTCCCGTTGTGCGCTTTTAGAACTTTCGGTTAAAGATGTTGACACTTACCTCTCCTCAGTCTGGAGACACGGAAGAGAGAGACTGTTTTTTGCAATAAAACAGATTATTCCTTCATCTATGTATAACATCAGCTTTTTCATTATCAATACATCGGTTGATACTATTCAGCTGCTGGCTATAGCGGACAGAAATTCAGATTTTGAAAAATCGCTTACCGACTTTAACGCGTATATATCGTTTGAATTTCAATCACTTTTATCTCTGGATGTGGTTCCCTCTACTCTTAGCATTTCGGCATCTGTCTTTGAACTTAAAAAATCTCTGCCCGATACACTGCAGAGATTTGTGCCAAACCTTGCAAATCTTGTTATTGCTCATATTGAAAATAAAGATTTTGAAAAAATATCAAAACTCAGAGACTCTTTCTTTTCTACAGCATCTCTTGCCGAAAAGCAGTTTTTCTGCGGACAGCTGAGCTCTGCCATACAAAAGGGATATCTTCGCTCGCCGAGGTTTGTGCCCATAAGCCCTATCGGACTTCAGGCAATTTCAAATCCCAACACCCTTCTTCTGTACTTTAACGAATTGATTGTCTCGCATAAACTGCAGAGCGATTACGCTTATCGGGATAAAACGATGATACTTGACATCATTCGTTATATCGACCAGAATTTTTCAAAGAGCATTACCTTAGAATCAGTTTCAACCTATATAAACTTAAATCCGTCGTATCTGAGCAACTTTTTTAAAAAACAGACGGGCGAATGTTTTTCAACTTTTCTTGTAAAAATAAGACTTGAACACGCAAAGGTTTTGCTCAGAAAAAATCCGTCTATGAAAATCCGTGCTGTATGCGAAGAGATAGGCTACCGAAGTATGCCATATTTTTATAGAGTCTTTCAGGAATACACAGGATTTTCGCCGACTGAATACCGCTCAATTAAAAACTAATAAAAAAAGACCCCGAAGGGTCTTTTTTATTTTTATGGTTTTACAATAGCCAAGAGCTTAACCGCTCCGTTTGTCATTTTAATGAGCACCTGACTTGGTGTTGTGTCTGCTGAATATGCTGTAAGCATACTGAGCGCCGCATCATATGGATACTCTTTAACTTCGAGCTGTCCGTCAACTGTTTCATACATCAAAACTTTTGCATTTGCAAATTTTGAGAAGCTGAATGTACGAGCCGCAGCAACCTC
Source organism: Clostridia bacterium (assembly GCA_045589715.1). Classification (GTDB taxonomy): domain Bacteria; phylum Bacillota; class Clostridia; order Monoglobales; family Monoglobaceae; genus UMGS1820. The sequence goes on from JAZNPN010000061.1 coordinate 17,406, forward strand.
GGCATCGCTCATATCTTCGGCAGCTACAGATGCAATAGAAATCTGCTGTCCCTCTGTATCAACCGCTGCGACTGAACCCAATATTACAGCATAATGGCTATTTTCTATAGTTGAGCCGCCCTCTATAAACTCTCCATACACATTGCTGTCGCTGTCCGCATCGTATATAAGCTTATCTGCTTCAAGTTTGGTGTATCCGTACTTATCAAGGCCCGCTCTGAAGATATCACCTTTAGTATAACCTTCCAAAAGTGTGCTTGAATCTACAGAAACCCATTCATCAGTAACCTTAGTTATGCTTCCTGTATATGGAATTTTGAACGCTTCCATCTGATAAGCACTCTTGCCGTTGCTGTTTATAGAACCCATCTTATCCACATATACATAAACAGGTGACATATCATCTACCGGCTGTTCGCTGCTTCCGCCATAGAGAAGAACTATCTTTGCTGCATTGGCAACAGAAACATCATACACTTCTACCTTATACGCGCTGTTGTTTCTGAAAGCGTTTGATGGTGTCTTCTTTGCATATTCACCATATGCTGAGAGGTCTTCAGGGATAACAATTACAGTTGCACCTGACACACCAACGCTTACTCCTGTACGGCTTAAAATCGAAGATGTGCTTGTGTATGTAAGCTCATTGCCGGCACTTGCAACAACTGTACTGAGCTTTGTAAGCTTGTCCGATTTTACATCTGCACCTGATGTTTTATTTTCAGCTACATAAATATTCTCAAAGCATTTTACGCCATCAACTGTCTTTGTGCTGTACTTAATAAGCTGCTGACACTTTGTAGCACCGCTTATCTGAGTATCATCAAGCTTTGCTATAACATCAGAGCCTGTTGCATAGACATCTCCGTCTATTTTGGTACCGCTATAGGTGCTTACCATCTCTTCGCTTCCGCCTGATGTGTAGATTCTAAATGTTGCTTCTCCGTCAAACGAATCCTGTTTTAGACTATATCCCTGAATAAATCCATACTTAACAGTCTCAGATGTAACAGTCTTTGTATAAGAAATAATATCTCCGTTTATATCAAGATAGTATGTTCCTGCATCCTGAACCTGAGGCTCTGTAAGAGTTCCGCCTGTAAGCCATGGCGCTGCAGGAGAATATTTATATTCCTTGCTGTTAATGGTAACCTTACCATTGCCGCTGCGGGCACTTATTGTACCTGTAATTTTGTCTGTTCCAACAACTGCAGTCCTTAAAACTGTGCCGCCATTATCGCTTCTGCTTGTTGCATAGAAAACAATATTGTTTGTCGCAATAGAGCTGTAAGCAACCTGCGCACCGCTGGTGTTTACAATAGAAAGATTCTTGTCCGCGGTAGTATTAAGTGTAAGTATCTTGTTTGAATGATTTAATACATTGTCAATAATCTGATACTCAGATGCCGCCTTGCTTGAAACATAATACGCTTCATATCCCTTAATAATAACAACATCATAGTCGTCATCATTATCAGAATCAATAAACTTAATCTCGCCAAGGGTCGGAATCATTGTTTTGTCAAAACGACTGCCTGATGCAGTTGCACCATAGAGCTTGCCGTTGTATATAACTGTGTTGTTAACATCAAGATTTATATACTTTTCTTTATCGGCGTTATCTCCATCATAATAAACAACACGCGTGTTTGTAGAGGCGGATGCCTCAATATATCTTGTATTTACTGATGTAATATTGCTGTTTTTTATTACGCAGAACATAAGAGTGCGAACTCCAGAGCCTGTGCTCTTATAATAAAAGTCTACGCCATAGCCAAGATAATTTTTAAGAGTTGTATCCGTTGTGCTGTAAGTATGTGTCTCATAAAGACCACTTTCTTCTTTTGCATAAATCTGGATTTCGTTATTACGGAGATTTACATCAGGTGTTGCAAGACTTGTAACGCCGTCTGAAGAAATGATACCCTCTGCCTTAATATATCCTAAGTAATCGCTTAAGATAGTCTTGCTTGTAAGCTTTTCACCCTCAACAAGCGGAATTTCAAGTGCATCATAGAGAAGCTGTGCAATGCAAGCTCTGCTTGCAGGAGTCTGGGCTTGTCCAAGAGAAGATGCGTTATCGGTAAGGCCAATCTGATTCGCTCTTGTTATATAATCAGCATACCAGAGAGCACCGCTTATATCGACGCCTTGACCATAGCCCAATGTGCAAACAATCATTTTAATTGCTTCTTCATAAGCCACATTGTCATTTGGTCTAAAGGTCTGATCCTCATATCCGTTGATTACTCCCATACCGTAAGCTGTGTTAATGCAGGGAATTGCCCAATTGATACTTGTGTCACTATCATCAATATCTGTAAATGGGAGCTCTGCAGCTGAAGAACTGCCAACTGATGCAAGATTGAGCGTTCTTATAAGCATAGCCGTAAATTCTGCTCTTGTAACATTTTCTTCCGGTTTAAAGGTTCCGTCGGGATAACCATTGATTACTCCCATAAGATTAAGCGTAACAATGGCATTGGCGAATGACTCGTCACCTTTAACATCAGAAAAAGTTGTCCCTGATGTTGTATCGTCAGCAAAAACAGCTGCAGATGACAATATCATCACAAATGCAATTGTGATAGCTAAAATTCTTTTTGTAATTGTCATATTTATTGCCTCCTTATATGAATGAGTGATAATTTACAAAATTATATAACTTATTGTAACATCTATCGTCAAAAAAGTCAACATAAACGCAGATGTAAAACTCTTACAAAATTGTAACGATTATCTTTTTTTCCTCATAAAAGCGTTTTTCTCGGCTCTCTTGTCCGTCTTTATATAAACGATACTCTGCGGACGATTGGCAACAGGAATTTCTTCACCGTTTTCGTCTGTAATTTTCTCAATTTTCTGGGTAAAGAATGTGCCGTCGGGACAGATAAATTCCACCTCATCGCCTTTGAAAAATCTGTTCTTCTGCACGATTTTTGCAATTGAGGTTTTCTCATCAAAGTCTTCAACCACGCCTACCATATCATACTCACGAATATACGAACTGCTGGCATAGTGTTGCTCTTTTCCGCCGGGCTTGCCGAAATAAAATCCTGTCGTATAGTCACGATGGCTTACCTTTTTAAGCTCGTCAAGCCACTCGGGGTTAAACTTCCAGCCGTCAGGATTTTCAAGATAGGCATCTATTGCCCGTCTGTATGCCGCCACAACTGTTGCCACATAGAACTCAGATTTAACCCTGCCCTCAATCTTAAAGCTGGAAAGCCCGGACTGCATAAGTTTATCTATATGCTCAATCATACACAAATCCTTTGAATTATAGATAAATGTCCCTCTTTCATTTTCAAAAACGGGCATATATTCTCCCGGTCTTTGCTCTTCCATTAAAAAATATTTCCATCTGCATGGGTGCGCGCAAGCCCCCTGATTGCTGTCTCTGCCCGACATATAATTGCTGAGCAGACACCTTCCCGAATAAGATATGCACATAGCGCCGTGAATAAATGCCTCAAGCTCTAAATCAGGGCTTGTCCGTCTGCGGATTTCGGCAATCTCATCAAGTGACATTTCGCGGGCAAGAATAACTCTCTTTGCGCCCATTTGATACCAACTTTCGGCGCTCTTGTAATTTACATTGTTTGCCTGAGTGCTTATATGAATATCAAGATTTGGCGCAACCTCTTTTGTTATATTAAACATTCCAAGGTCTGAAAGAATTACCGCATCTACGCCTATATCCTTAACCTCGTCTAAATATTTAGCATACTCATCAATATCGCTGTTGTGCGGAATAATGTTGGCTGTAAGATAAACCTTTTTGTCCCGCGCCTTAGCGTAATCTATGCCGCATTTGATATCGTCAACCGAAAAATTTTCTGCCGCAACACGAAGCGAAAATTCTTCTCCGCCGATGTATACCGCGTCCGCTCCGTAATTTATAGCCGCTTTAAGTTTTTCAAGACTGCCCGCAGGCGCAAGCAATTCAGGTTTTTTCATTATGGTAGCCTCCTATATAAATGCCGGCAGCACAAAACAGTGCTGCCGGCAAATACTATTCTTTGTATTCAATGCCGACATATTCGCAGATACCTTTTGCGATACCTTCAGCAAACTCCAGCTGGTGCTTCTCACTTCCTAAATATTTTGCATCGGCAGCACTGTCAATAAATGCTGTCTCTACCAGAATTGACGGCATAGCAGTATTGCGAAGAACTGCATATCTTGCAGATTTTACACCACGATCGGTAAGACCCACGCTATCGATCAATTTATCCTGCACAAATTTTGCAAACACCTTGCCCGCACCCGAACCCGTGCAGTAGTATGTCTCTGTTCCCGTGCCGCCGCCTGCATTACAATGGATTGACACAAACAAATCGGCGCCCGCACGGTTAGCAATCTCATATCTGCGCTTAAGACTTGCTGAAACCGATTCGGTTGAAACATTTTCCTTAAGTGATTCTCTTGTCATAATAACCTGGAATCCATTTGCAATAAGCAACGGCTCAAGTTTTTCTGCTATGTAATATGTAATATCCTGTTCGCGAAGACCATTACCTACCGCACCCGTATCAACTGTGCTGTAATTGTGTCCTGCGTCAATTACGATTAACATTCCGTCAGAAGAACCCCTTGGAACATATACATAATCGTCCTCTTTTTCTTCGGGAAGAGTATAGTTTCCGTTATTTTCATCCTCTTTCATATCCTCGGTATTGCCGTAGTATTGATAAAGGTCTTTTTCAGATGTCGGCTCCCATATTTCTTCAACATAGCTGACAGTAGGCGCCTTTTCATTCTCTCTGCCCGTATTTCCGCCGCTTACATCAACTGCCTGACTGTCTTTATCCTCGCCCTTTATAAGCATAGAATTATAAACAATCTGTGCAACAAATGCGCGGCTTGCACTCTCGCCGATTTTCACCTCAACGCCGTCTAAAAGATTATTCTTTTTTGCAACATTGATATAGCCTGAGTACCACTTGGGGCCAACCTTTGAAAGCGATTCGTCCCCGATACCCGATGCACAAACCACCATTTTAACGGCCTGCTCACAAGTTACATTATCAGTCGGCGCAAAGCTGGTTGAATCCATACCATTTACATAACCATTCTCGTAGCAGTAAGAAATATAGCTTTCTGCCCAATTCCCGCTCGTTACATCGGTAAACGGCAGCTTCGTCGCTTTATAATATGACTGATTAAAGTTATTGGCACGCGCAACAAAAGCGCAGAACTCTGCACGGGTCGTCATATCATTCGGAGCAAACGCACCGTCACCTCTGCCCTGAATTACACCTTCATTGCTGAGCTTGTCCACAGCTTTATAATAAGATGCAGTAATTGGAACATCTGAAAATTCCATAGCAAAAGAAGCCATAGGAATTATAGCTAAAGCAAACGCGATTATCATACAGATAACTGCTTTTATAATCCGTTTCTGCATTGGTTTCACCTCATAGTTTTGTCGTATCATAGGGCTGAAAGTCCCCCACATTACCTATATAATAGCATACTTTGTCAAAAAAATCAAGGCTCTTAATATTACATTTGTTTGACACTTTCTGGATATTATGATATACTCTTTGAGGAAATGAGGCATTTATATGAAACCAAAAGATAACTGCTGTTGCTTTACAGGACACAGAATTATAAAAAAAGAGCATATTGACATTTTACCCCATAAATTAAGTTCTGTTATAGAGGAACTTGCAAGTCAGGGCGTGTGCGACTTTGTCACGGGCGGGGCGCTCGGTTTTGATACTCTTGCCGCAGAAGCGGTGCTTAAAGCACGGGATAAAAACCCTTTGCTTCGGCTAATCCTTGCTCTGCCTTGTCAAAATCAGACAAAAGGCTGGAAAGCCTTTGATAAAACAAAATACGAAAGCATAAAGGCACAGGCTGACAAAGTTATCTATGTATCGAAAGAATACACGCCCGACTGTATGCACAAGCGAAATCGGTTTATGATTGACAACTGCGCAAGTTGCATATTTTATATGACACTCCCCAGAGGCGGCACAGCTTACACAGTGAGATACGCCCTTGAGAATAACACAAAAATGCACAATATAATAACAAAATAACGCCATCTTAAGATGGCGTAATTTTTTAAACTATTTGTGATCCTGACTGAATATCCGAAAGCGTACTTGTTACAACCAGACTATCCTCAAATTCTGCGGACAAAATCATTCCGTTTGATTCAAGACCCATCATTTTTCTCGGCGGGAAGTTTGCAATAAACAATACATTCTTGCCGATTAAATCTTCGGGCTTATAATATTTTGCAATTCCCGACAAAATCTGACGGCGCTCTGACCCAACCTCAAGCTCAAATCTTAAAAGTTTTGAAGATTTGGGCACGGGCTCGCAGACTACAACCTTACCCACGCGGATATCAAGCTTTTCAAAATCCTCAAAGCTGATATTTTCTTTGTATGGCTCAATATTTATTTCAGGCTCCTGAGCCAATTCTTCTTGAAGCTCTTGGAGTTTCTTTTCTGCATCAAGGCGTGCAAACATAGGTACAGGCTCTGTAACCTTTGTTCCTGCCTCAGTTTTACCAAATTCCAAAAGGCTTTCCCACGAAAGCTCGCATATTCCTGTCTGACTTGCAATTGCCGTCTGCGTATCGGGCATAAATGAACCTATAAGCGATGCTATAAAGCGGATAGCTTCAATCAGATTATACATAACCGTCTTGAGCTTTTCTCTGCCCGCATCGTCCTTTGCAAGAACCCAGGGCATAGTCTCGTCAATATATTTGTTGGCGCGGCTGACGATTGTCCAGATTGAGTCCATAGCATCTGCAACTTTTAACTGCTCCATCTTTTCGGCAGTCTTTTTAGCCGATTCTATACAAACGCTTGCAAGGTCCTGATCAAAATCAGTCTTTTCTGAAACTGCGGGAATCACACCGTCAAAATATTTATTTATCATAGAAACTGTGCGGTTTACGAGGTTGCCGAGAGTGTTTGCAAGGTCAGAATTATATCTTGAAATCAGCGTTTCAAATGTTATGTTTCCGTCCTGAGCAAAGGGCATTTCATGAAGAAGATAATATCTTACTGCGTCAACACCGAAATTTCTGACTAAATCATCGGCATAAATTACATTGCCGATAGATTTACTCATTTTATCTTCGCCGTTTAAAAGCCAGGGGTGACCAAACACCTGCTTTGGAAGCGGTTCTCCAAGCGCCATTAAGAATATTGGCCAGTAAATTGTGTGAAATCTTAAAATATCCTTACCGATAATATGAACATCAGCGGGCCAGTATTTGTTGTAATTCTCACTCTTTTCATCACAAGTGTAACCAAGTGCTGTTATATAGTTGGTAAGCGCATCAAGCCACACATAGATAACATGCTTATCATCAAAGTCTACGGGAACACCCCAATTAAAGCTGCTTCTTGACACGCAAAGGTCCTGAAGTCCCGGCTTTAAGAAATTGTTTACCATTTCACGCTTTCTTGATTCAGGCTGAATAAATTCGGGATTTTCCTCGATATGCTTCATAAGGCGGTCAGCATATTTGCTCATTTTAAAGAAATACGCCTGCTCATTCTGCTTGTGAACCTCTCTGCCGCAGTCGGGGCATTTGCCGTCAACTAACTGCGTATCTGTCCAGAAGGATTCACAAGGAGTACAATACCAGCCCTCGTAAGAGCCAAGATAGATATCGCCCTGGTCATAGAGCTTTTTAAATATTTTCTGAACTGTCTTTTCATGGTAATCATCTGTGGTTCTGATGAACTTATCGTAGCTTGTGTTCATCATATCCCATATCTCTTTAATTTCGCCTGCAACAGAATCAACATATTCCTTTGGTGTAATGCCCGCTTCCTCTGCAAGCTGTTGAATTTTCTGCCCATGCTCGTCTGTGCCTGTTAAGAAAAATACATCGTAGCCTAAATATCTTTTAAATCTTGCAATAGCGTCGGTTAAAACGACTTCATAGGTGTTTCCTATATGGGGTTTTCTTGATGTATACGCAATAGCGGTAGTTATATAAAATTTTTTCTTGTCCATTTTACTTCCTCTTTTCTTTTTGCTTTTCATAAAGCGAAAAGCGTCAATAATTTTCAATTTACATCATATGGTATACCAAAATGCTCATACGCAAGAGGCGTTACAACTCTGCCCCTTGGCGTTCGGCTTAAAAAGCCGATTTGCATAAGGTAAGGCTCATAAACATCTTCAATAGTGTCACTTTCTTCGCCGATTGTTGCGGCTAAGGTTTCGAGTCCGACCGGTCCTCCGTTATATAAACGGATTACGGTCATAAGCATTCGTTTATCTATGGCATCAAGGCCGAGAGAATCAACTTCCATACGGGTAAGCGCCGTTTTTGAAACACTTACATCAATTCTGCCGTCTGCCTCAATTTCCGCAAAGTCACGCACACGCTTTAAAAGGCGGTTAGCAATTCGGGGCGTCCCGCGGGAGCGTGAAGCGATTTCGCCTGCGCCCTCTTTGTCAATGCCGATTTTTAATATGTCAGCACTGCGGGTCACTATTTCCGAAAGTTCTTCCTTGTTATATAAATCAAGACGCAAAATTACGCCAAATCTATCACGAAGCGGTGCAGTAAGCGCCCCCGCCTTGGTTGTTGCGCCAATCAGGGTAAAATGCGGCAAATCAAGACGGATTGAGCGGGCAGACGGACCTTTGCCGATTATAATATCAAGGGCATAGTCCTCCATTGCAGGATATAAAATTTCCTCTACGCTGCGGCTAAGTCTGTGAATTTCGTCAACAAATAATATGTCCCCCTCTGAAAGATTGGTAAGAAGTGCCGCCAAATCGCCCTGCTTTTCAATAGCGGGACCTGATGTAATGCGTAAGTTTACGCCCATCTCATTTGCGATTATTCCTGCAAGGGTAGTTTTGCCAAGTCCCGGCGGGCCGTATAAAAGTGTATGGTCAAGGGAATCGCCGCGTTTTTTTGCAGCATCAATATAGACCTTTAAGTTTTCTTTGACTTTGGTTTGCCCGATATATTCAGAAAGACTTTTCGGTCTTAAGCTATATTCAATTTCGTTGTCACCCTTAACCTCGGAGGTTGTGACAATCCTGTTTTCGTTATCAAACTCCATTTTTATCAGTTCCTTACATTAAACGCTTAAGCGCGTATTTTATCATATCTTCAACAGTTCCTGTTGCACCTTGAAGCGCACGCTCTGCCTCGGTTTTAGTATAACCTAAAACAACGAGAGCAGAAATCGCCTCATTATCGGCATCAGTCTCGGGCGCAAAAACTTCTTCTGCTGAAATATTATCAAGTTCTATTCCTTTAAATTTATCTTTAAGCTCTAAAATTATGCGCTGTGCGCCTTTTGGACCAAGTCCTGGTGTATGACTTGATAAATATTTTGAATCATTTGTTACCACACATAGCGCAAACTTTGATGTAGATATGTTTGAAAGGAGCGCAGCAGCAGTTTTTGCACCAACGCCTGACACGCCGAGTATCATTTCAAAGGTTTTGCGCTCTTCAGGCGTTGTAAAGCCATAAAGTGCAATAACATCTGCGGTAGTTTTAATATTTAAGTAAATGTATAGCTTTGCGGTATCCCCCGCCTCGCCAAGCTGAGAAAGAGAGGAGAGGGTAGAATATATACGATAACCAATGCCGTTTGCCTCAATCACGGCATAAGTATCGGTTTTTTGAATAAGTATACCTTTTATATAATCGAACATAGGAAACTCCTTTTGTTAATTGAAAATGGAAAATTGAAAATTGAAAGTTACTGATGCTTTTCGCTATTGCGAAAAGCTTGTATTTTTTGATGTTTTGATTATAGTTACTAACAGTTTTTCACTCTCTATACAGTCACTCATAAGTGATTGGCTCTCTGCATCTGTAATGTAATTCGTTGCATGCAAAAGCTTTATCCAATATTTTGTTTCTGCAGTTTCTTTAAGTGCTATATTAAGCTTTGAAATAAAATCAGCTCTACTCTGTGCCTGTTCTGCTTCCGCAATATTTGCACCTATTGATGTACCACTTCTTATAAGCTGCTTTGATAAAATATATTCCTTTTTATTCTCCGCTAAATATTTATACAGGTTTATAATCCTAATAGCAAAATCAAAACTTTTTATTTCTATTATATTATCCATATTAGTCTCCAAGCCATTAAAATCATTGATTTTCGCAAAGCGAAAATCCACGATACTTTTCAATTTTTCATTGTCAATTTTCCATTATATATGATTATATCAAAGTTTTGGAATATAATCAATATAAATTTGCGAAAAAACTATACGCCTTTCAAGCACACAAAAAAAGAGAGACCCGAGGGTCTCTCTTTAAAATCCTATTGGATTGTTATTACTGAACATTGTATACGCCGAAATCAGCAGGCTTGTAGATAACTACATCGATTGTATCGTTGTCATATTCGAAAGATACAACATAGTCAAGCAAACCAACTACAGAATCAGATGTTCCGATGATATCGCCGTCGCTGTTTGTAATCTTCTGTAAACCTGTCTTCTCGATTACATCCTTTTCTACATTAACATCAGAAACATCGCCTACATAAAGCTTGTTAGCAATCTTTGCAGGCTCGTAAACATATACATTTGCATTGCCAACCTTAATTGTATCAGCCTCTACTGCAAGGTTAGTGTTATCTACATATACAGTTACACCTGCACAAGGAGTTATGCCACCATTACATGTAGATGTATTAGCTGCACCACAAGCTGTGTGGTCTATTACAGTTACACCTTCACAAACAGTTGCACCACCGTTACATGTGTGTGATCCATCTGGAGCACAAGCTGTGTGGTCTAATTTTGGTGTTACTGCACCTGTAGCATAAGCAATTCTCTTGTTTGATAAGTTACGCTTAATAGCATAACCTTCATGAGCTACATCAGCAACTGCACCGCCTATAAATACATTGAGGTTTGTCACAGTAGCTTTGCCTGTATCATACATACGGCCTGTGAAGTTGAAGCATTCCTTAGCAGCTACGATAGCTGTGCCATCTGCATTGAAAGCGAACTTCCAAACATCACCCTGTGTAGCGTCCTCAATACCAGTACCAGGAGTACATGTTACAGTTGCATTCTTGTCAACATAAGCGGTCTTCTTTTCGCCGCCCATGAAGAAGTCAACTGTGTCAACCTTCTCGCCGTCTACAACTGCCTTACCAACAGCGTCGATAACTGCAACATTTGTAGAAGCTGAGATACCGCCAATCATGTCGTAGATAACTACAACAGCTGCTTCGTCATTGTCGTTTACATCGTAAACTGCAGCGTAGTCATTAGCTACCATAGTACCAATTGCATTGATTGTTGCAACCTTTGACTTATTCTTATCAGCAGTATTTGTGGGGTTACCTGTGAGGTCACCGCCAGCTTCGTTGATGAAGAATACGATTGTATCTTCTGTTAAAGCATAATTTTTAACAACATCGTCTGCCGTTGTACCAGTGCCTTTACCATCAGTAATAGCGATTTCCTTATCTTCTTCATCATAAGAGTTGTTTACTGCATCTGCATTACCCTTGAACAACCAAGCGTTGTCTTCAGCAAGTGTAGCGTTTGTTGTAGCTACACCGATTGTGTCGATTTCACCATTAGCGTTAGCTTCGTATGTGATAAGTGTGTTCTGGATAGCTGCAGCAAAAGCGATAGCACCAGTTGCAGTCGGTGGTGTTGGTGGTGTGTTAGGTGTTGTAACAAATTTCTCAACTTCGAACTTAGCTGTACCTGCATCATAGTTACCTGTAAATTCTGCTACTGTGTAGTGTGTAACAGGGTTTCCTACAGGAGTCTCAACTAATAAATCAGCATAGTTAGCGATTTCTACTTCTGAAGCGAGGTATGCTTCGTAAACATTGCCGTCTTTTGCAAGAAGCTGCATTCTAACATTTGTCTTGCCCCAATCGTCTGTTGAGCTTGTAGCAGCAAGAACATACGCATAGTTGTCAGAAGCTAAAGCTGTACCATTCTTGTTGTATGCTACGATCTTGCCGTAAGCGTCAACATAGAAGAGACCTGCAGAACCAAGCTTAATTGGTGAAGGCTGATAAGCGTTTACAGCAACGTCATATTCAACACCATCTATAACATA
>JAZNPN010000062.1:0-4019 GCA_045589715.1 Clostridia bacterium
TCCTATTTTCTTGTGTTGCGGCGATGCTTCTTACAAAGCACAAGCCATGCTACATCGGTTCCTTGGTATTGACAGCACTATCTGCGGGAATATATCAGGCATACATAACACTTACAATAATGTTGCTGATTTTAAGCTTGATTCTTGATGTAATTTACAAGAATATAGACACCAAAAACCTATCGATTAAATGCTTAAAGTTTTTGCTGACAGGTGTTTTGGGTATGGCGCTGTATTATCTGGTGATGGCAATTCTTCTCAAAATTACGGGGACGACACTTTTAGAGTATCAGGGTTTTGACAATGCAACTTCTTTGAAGGGCATTGACATAGTGGGTGCATTATACACTATCAAAGAGTCTTTTATCTGCTATTTCTTCGATTTTTCTAAAGGAGTAAATGTGTTTGGCATAATAAACGCTATTATGTTTGTTTTGACTTTTATATTATATTTGGCAGATGTTATTAAAAATAAATTAACTATTGGCAAAATTCTGATGCTTGCCGTTTTTGTGATTTTGCTACCTATGGGAGCGAGTGTACTTAGCTTTATTAACAGCAGTATTGATTATCATAACCTGATGAAAATGGGATTTCTGGTATTTTATCTGTTTTTTATTCTTCAATACGAAAATTCAGAACAAAATGCTTTAAAGTCATGGGCAATATTTGGCATTTCGGCTTTACTTATATTTAATCAGATAATAATTGCAAATGTCAGTTATCATAAACTGAATATGACTTATGAAAAGTCTTATGGCACTTTAATCCGCATTGCAGACCGCATTGAACAGACACAAGGCACAAAAGAATGCGACACAATCTTAGTTTTAGGCTCTCTTCCCGAGACTGAGGCTTACAGCGCAGTGTCGCCGCCTGATATCACGGCAACAACAGATCGGTATATTTTAAGAGCAGATGATGAAATAGTTGGTCAAAGCGTTTTATGCAGTGCGTTAAATGATTATTGCCAAAAAGATTATAAATTTGTTTCAGGTGAAGAAAAATCAAATCTTCTGAAAAGAATTGATACAGACAGTTTATATAACTGGCCTGCAAAAAATTCAATCTCAGTAATTGATAATGTTATTGTTATAAAACTTGGGGATTAAGAGGTAAACAATATGATATATTTTTGCGCGGACGATTATGGTATATCTGTTGATAGCAATAAGCGCATAGAAAATTGTCTTGAAAACGGGGCTTTAAACAAGGTTAGTGTTTTGCCAAACGGTAAAGTCTTGGATTTTAAAAAGCGATTATCGAATAAAGATGCGATGCTCTCTTTGCATATCAACCTAGTTGAGGGACGCCCGCTCTCTGCGCCAAATGATGTTGATTTACTAATATCGGACAACGGATACTTTAAATATTCTTTTATAGGTTTGTTCTTTCTTTCTATTTCAAATAGAAGGAAGGAGTTTGAAAAGCAAGTTTATACAGAAATACAAAGCCAGATTAAATTCTGGAAAAATGCTATGGGTGAAAGCACTTCAGTTTCAATAGATAGTCATCAGCATACGCATATGATACCGCTTATTTTTAAAACCCTGATGCGAGTCATAAAAGAAGAGGGGCTCAAAGTTTCATATCTTCGTATTCCCAATGAGCCGCTTTCGCCATACATTTACACGCCCTCGTTATATTCTGAATATCATCCCGTAGGATTGGTTAAGCAATGGCTGTTAAAAACCTTTACTTTGGTAAACCGCAAGGAATTAAAAAAGTCAAAAATACAATCCGCATATTTTATGGGGATAATGTTTTCAGGGAAATTAAATGAAGTGAGAATAAAAAAACTGCTTCCGCACTATTTGAAGCTTGCGAAAAAACATAATAAAAATATAGAGATTGGATTTCATCCCGGGTATATAGAAGACGGAGAAAATCTGATTTGCGGAACCAGGCAGGATTTTGGGAAATTTTATTTTTCTCCCTGGCGCAAAATTGAGTATGAAACACTTATAAATTTTAAGTTTTGAATAAAAGAAATGAAAGAAGGATTGCAAAATGCCTTACATTGAAAGTGAAAAGGTTGATGAAAAAACAAGAGTCAAATTAGAGGCCTTGATTAAAAAATCATATTTGTCTTATTGGAGAAAGAAAAGACTCTTTGATATATTCTTTGCTACTATTATTTTGCTTGGATTTCTTCCTTTGATGATAATAATAGCAGTTGTTATATGCATTGATGATCCAAGTGCAGGACCATTCTTTAAACAAAAAAGAGTGGGACGACACGGAAGAGAATTCTATATGTATAAATTCCGTACAATGCGTCCTAATGCAGAGGCACTTTTGGAACAGCTCAAGGATAAAAACGAAATGGAAGGTCCTGTTTTTAAAATCAAAAAAGATCCGAGAATAACAAGAGTCGGAAAAATCCTACGAAAGCTATCTCTTGATGAATTGATGCAATTTTTTAATGTTTTCAAAGGCGACATGACCTTAGTTGGCCCCAGACCTCCGCTCCCGAGAGAGGTTGAATATTATACCGATTATCAGAAACTTCGTTTACTTGTTACTCCGGGAATTACCTGCACATGGCAGATAAGTAAAAACAGAAATGATGTTCCCTTTGAGGAGTGGGTTGAAATGGACCTTGATTACATACAAAACAGAACCTTTCCGGGAGATTTACTTATAATGCTTAAAACACCTATTGTTATGCTTAGCGGAACCGGAAGATAGGAGATAGAAATATGAAAGTTGCAATGGTTGGACATAAGGTTATTCCGTCAAGGCGTGGCGGGATTGAAAATGTACTTACTTCTTTATGCCCGATACTTACAGAAAAAGGCATAGATGTTACTTGTTATAATCGTACATCCGATAAGGTGGAAAATGAATATATCGGCACGGTGAAAGACAAAAAATATAAAGGTGTAACACTAAAAAATGCATGGACTATCAATAAAAAAGGACTCTCTGCTATGGTTGCTTCCTTTACTGCGGCAATTTGTGCAACTTTCGGGAATTTTGATATAGTACATTTTCACGCAGAAGGTCCTTGTGCTGCTATGTGGATACCAAAAATGTTTGGAAAAAAATGCGTAGCAACAGTTCATGGACTTGATTGGCAAAGAGAAAAATGGGGCAAGGGATTTGCTTCTAAGTATATAAAATTCGGAGAGCGTGTTATGGTAAAATGCGCAGACAGCATAATTGTGTTAAGTGAAAGTGCCCGTGAGTATTTTAAGAAAACATATAATCGTGATACTGTACTTATTCATAATGGAATAGATAAACCTGTTAAAAAAGAAGCACAGAAAATTACAGAACTATACGGACTTTCAAAAAACAGTTATATTTGTATTGTATCAAGACTTACAGCCGAAAAAGGCGTTCATTATCTTATTGATGCGTATAACAGTATAAAAACAAATAAAAAGCTTGTTATCGCAGGCGATACAAGCGATACAGACGAATATGTAGAGATGCTGAAAACAAAAGCATTGCAAAATCCTGATATTATTTTTACAGGCTTTATATCAGGAGATGTATTAAATGAAATATATAGCAATGCTTATGTTGTTGCTCTTCCTTCTGATATTGAAGGAATGTCCCTTAGCCTTTTAGAAGCTCTTGCTTACGGCAATGCAGTTTTATGTTCTGACATTCCTGAAAATACATTGGTTACAGAAAATAAAGCAATGCATTTTAGAAAGAGCAATGTGGAAGATCTGTCAGAAAAACTGCAGTCAATGTGCGATGACGAAAAAATTGTTAATGAACTTAAAAATGGTGCTGACGAATTTATACTCAGTAAATATAACTGGAATGATGTTGCAAACGCAACATTCGACCTATACAATAAACTTTTGAAAAAATAAAGAAAGGTAGCTTATTTTATGAAAGGATATACACTAACAACAAAAACCAAGAGAAATATAAGAGTATTAAAACTCTTTTTAATAAGCTTGATTTTTGTTATGATAGCAGCGTCTATTGCGATAATTGGCTGTAATTATATTGGGAATCGTAACTTCAAAGAGACCTTTTATAGTGTAAGCAGCCTT